>NVVB01000029.1 GCA_002402085.1 Gammaproteobacteria bacterium | reverse complement strand
AGATTACGAAACACTAAAACAGAAACATCCTCGCCTAATCTATGCTTCGGTCACAGGCTACGGCCTGCAAGGCGAAGAAACTGACCGTCCTGGCTTTGACGTCGTGGCATTTTGGGCGCGCTCAGGACTCTGTCGAATGATGATGCCTAAAGGCTCGGAGCCTGTTCCCGTACGTGCAGCAATGGGAGATCATATGACGGGCATTACGCTAGTCGCAGGAATAATGGCGGCTTTGTATGAACGAGAAAAAACAGGCCAAGGCAAGCTCGTCGAAGCATCCCTATTACGCACGGGGATGTTTATGCTCGGTTCTGACATGGGCACGCAGATTCACTTTGGACGACTACAGTCAACTCAGCCTCGCTCTGACGCAATCGAACCCACTCGTAACTTCTATAAAACTTCTGACGATCAATGGCTAATGCTCATCCCCCGAGGAAACAAAAAAGACTTTAGAACCATTTGTAATGTGGTCGGTTATCCAGGCATGCCTAACGATGTGCGCTTTAAAACGCCAGTTGACCGAAAAGAAAACGCGCCCATCATGGTGGGACTTTTCGACCAAGCGTTTGCGAAACGCACCTTGAACGAATGGGCACAAGCTTTAGATGAAGCTGATTTAGTCTGGGGGCCGGTACAACACCCCTCTCAAGTCGTTGATGACCCACAAGCGTGGGCAGCAGGAGGTTTTGTCGAAATTCCCTATACCAACGACCCTAATGGAGATCCAAGCACCTCAGAAAAAACCATGACCAGTGTTGCCTCGCCAATAAGATTTAACGGCGAAGCTATCAAAATCAGACGACCCACGCCAGGTATAGGTGAACACACAAAAGAGGTACTGTTAGAGTTAAATTTCGAACCATCTGAAATCGATGCATTGCTTGAGAACGAAATCATTAAATAACTGGAATCCGGGGATCGGTATGTATTAGGCAGCAGTGTTTTTATGCCGCTAATTCCCACGCAATAACGCGTGTATGATTAATAGCACGCTTTATTAAGTAGGATTAACTGAAGGCAGCGCATTAATCAAGAATGAAATTCTCAGTCATTTTTTTACGCACTTCGCCCATGTGTTCAATATATTGCCCAAACCCGCCATTGTAATTACCATCCTGCCGTCGATTAAACTCCCCCTCAAAGTTGTAATAGCCGGGCGTGCAATCCTCGTTATACGTAGTCTTGCCGCGATGACTAATCACCTCTTGGACCCACCACTCTTCGGATTCATGGGTGGTATCTAATGTGTTTRAATTATTATCGCGCGCATAAGCAATGCATTCCGAAATATGTTCTCCCTGGGCATTTAGGATGTCAGTCAAATTAAACTGAAACGACGCCTGATACCCGGCCATAATAAACATATTGGGAAAACCATGAGTATGTATTCCTAATAGAGTACGAATCCCTTCTTTATATTTTTCCGTTAGTTCAAGTCCTTCTTGACCTCGAATGGTGTTGTATATACCAGTCTTTTGCACTTCAAAACCCGTTGCGTAGATCAGCACATCAACATCATAAGTCTTGCCTTCAAAAACGGGACCCCCGGGTTTAATTTCAGTAATTCCTTCGCCGGCTGTATCAACTAAGTGAACATTCGAACGATTAAAAGACGGCAGATAATCGTTATGAAAACAGGGCCGTTTGCACATAAACATATACCAAGGTTTTAATGCTTGAGCGGTCACCGGGTCGCTGACTACTTTATCAATGTGCTTGTGGATGCGCATCATATGGTCAATATTGCCAGTTTCTTGCTTAAAGAGCTTTTCCTCTTTAGTCATGGTCGCTTCTTTCTTTAATTGCGCGYCTGACTTTACGCTAGACTGCAAAAACCGTTCGCGACGTTTTCCTTGCCAGCCCGTTCCGAGTTTACGGGCCCAGTTCGGATCAGTAGGCCAATCGTCTCGATAATCTATGGACGAAGGGGTACGTTGAAACACATAAAGCGCTTTCGCTGACTTTGCCACTTCCGGGATAATTTGCACCGCCGATGCGCCGGTGCCAATGATCCCTACCACTTTATCTTTCAGGCCACTCAAATCTTTCTTGGTATAATCATAGGGCCAGCGAGACGTGTGAAATGAATAGCCTTTATAAGACTCAATCCCCTTTATCTTTGATAACTTTGGCTTACACATTGGTCCATTCGCGCAGATAACAAATTTCGCGCGCATGTAATCGCCACGATCAGTCTTAATGTGCCATAACTGCTCGTCTTGATTCCATTCCGTAGAGGTGACCGTCGTTTGAAAAACAGCTAATTTGTATAAATCATATTTTTTTGCAATCGCTTGGCAGTGCGCGTATATCTCGGGGCCTTCTGCGTAATGTTTTTTTGGCACATAATCCAGTTCATCTAATAACGGCAAGTAATCATAGGACACCACGTCACAGGCAACGCCAGGATATTGATTCCAATACCAAGTCCCTCCAACGTCGGCCCCACGCTCGACTATGCGGATACTTTCAACCCCCTTCTCCCTTAATCTCGCAGAGGTTAGTAACGCAGAAAAACCGCCACCGATAAATAAAGTATCGACGGTATCATTAATGGGATCTCGTTCCGCCTGCGCTTTACCAGGATCAGATTCGTACCGTGCCAGGTCACCTTTCAGGTCTGAATTAAACTGTTTAGTTCCCTCGGGTCGAAAGTACAAACGTAAATTTCGTTGCTCAGCAAACTTATCTTTAATGTCCTGATAATATTCCTTCGAATGCTTTTCCTTAGCCATAATTCACTCCTGTCCCATGGGTGCGCTTTATTATTTTCATTCACATTAAAACATACTCCCCAAAGCATGGACACATCTAACAGCGTGACACTGCCCCCTATCACTCGAGAAGTCTTGCGTAATGAATGCAATTAATTTTATTATTACTGTCATTGAGTAGCTCTACATTCTAATTATTAATATTAATAAAAGAGAACAATATGACTGAAGTCATCGAGGATGCACTGCTCTATGAGAAAAGTGGCCATGTCGTAACACTGACAATGAACCAACCTGAATTACGAAACCCAATGGGCGATCCACGGGTATTGCCACTATGGCAGCAAGCGGCCGACGAAATCAATTCTGACCAAGACGTACGTTGCGTTATTTTAACCGGAGCAGGCAAACATTTTTCTACCGGGGGCAATGTTAAAACCATGGGCGACCGAGGCGGCGCAAAAGGCAGCAGAGGAAACTCTCCTGCCTCCGCGCGACGACGTTACCGAATGGGCGTGCATCGAATCGTTCGTGCAGTGCGGAGTATAGAATTACCCGTGATCGCGGCAGTACAAGGGGCCGCAGTGGGTCTAGGCTGCGACATCACCTGCCTGTGCGATATGCGAATTGCCGCAGACAATGCCAAATTCGGAGTGACGTTTTTAAAATYGGGGCTTACCCCAGGAGACGGTGGCGCCTTTCATTTGCAAAAAGTAATTGGTTTGGCGCGCGCTAGCGAAATGTTTTATACCGGTGACTTAATCGATGCGCAAACTGCATTGGAATGGGGCTTAGTAGGACGTGTCGTACCTCAAGACCAACTAATTGGCGAAGCCATAGAATTAGCCAGTCGTGTCGCCCGTCAACCCCCAGACGTATTGAGAATGACCAAGGTCTTATTACGCACTGCACAGACCAATGAACTCGACACCGTATTAGAAATGTCTGCCGCGATGCAAGGTATCGCGCATCACACGGAAGATCATGTCGAAGCCGTTAATGCGTTTTTCGAAAAAAGACCCGGAGACTTTACTGGTCGATAATCAAACGATTAAAGCCATGCAGTGCGTCTGGGCTAGGAGGAATACGACAGAAGAATCAGCGCCAAACAGAACCCCTTAGCCCTTTACCCTCTAGCCATCCTGGTCTCGAATCCAGCGATTAAGGGTTCGTATTTCTCTGGTCGCGCCCATATCGGTATACAGGCTTAGTGATTTATTCCAGTATTTATTCGCTTTTCGCCGGTCACCCAAAGAATGATAGACGTTGCCGAGATTACCGTACTGAGTCGCTACGCCTTCTCTACGACCCAGCGATTCATTCATCGCCAAAGCCTTTTCGTAATAGGTAACGGCTTGTTCGTATTCACCTGCGAATTCAAAGGAAATTCCTAGGTTCCCATACTGTAATGCGATTCCTGTTTTACGCCCTAACTTTTCATTAATTCGTAACGATTTTGTAATGTATTTTTTGGCTTTGTCCACGTTGCCAAGGTTTTGATGCAATAGACCTAAATTACCGTACACGCTCGCTTGCCCTTGCACATTGCCCAGCGACTCACAGATTGCCAAAGATTTTAAGTAGTATTCCTCCGCGAGCTGAATGTCGCCCTGACTGTGATGCATTAATCCTAAGTTGCCGTAATTCACCGCAATGCCATTTTGTTGTTTCAGAATCTCATACAATGTAATGGCTTTTTTTGTATACCAAATCCCTTGCCCCAAGTCACCCAGAGAGCGGTAGAGCAGACCTAAATTTCCGTAGCCTTGCGCTAAACCCTGTTCGTCATTTAATTCTAGAAATATTTCGATAGAACGCTCATGAAAATTGAGTGCTCGATACCAATCGCCCTGGGAATAAAACACGGAACCGATATAGGCTAGTTGGTCAGCCATCCTGGCCCGGTCACCTCGAAATTGTTCGATTTTTAATGCAGTTTCGAAATGCTCCAACGCCTGATCAAAGTCACCCTGAATATTAGCAATCCGTCCTAGATTACTATAAGCAGTCGCGATCCCTTTTTGACTGCCCAGATCAGTACTAATATCTAAGGCGGACTGGTAACTTTCAAACGCCTTATCAAGCTCGCCACTCACCAAATAAACGTGACCAATATCAAGATAGCCTCGGGCTACTAAATGCTTATTACCTATTAGTTTGTTAGCGAGTAACGCTTTTTCATAATAGCCAATAGATTTCGTTAACCCGCCTAGCTTTTTATGAACATGACCGAGATTACTGTACTCTTCAGCTGCGTCATTTCGCTTGCCTAGTGCTTCTTTAATTTGTATTGAGCGCTCCAAATACGTCTTTGCTTCTTCCACCCTACCCTGATCACTAAAAGACAGGGCTAGATTAAACAAACTATTTGAAAGCGTTTTTCGATTGCCAGATGACTGCCCTAATTCTAGGGAGTGCTGATGAAAGTCTATGGCACGATCAAGATCACCTTGAGCGTGTGAAACTTTCCCTAAATCACTGTAGGTACTTGCCAGTAAATCGTTACTTTTATGAGTTCCCTCAAGCTCAAATGATTTATTCTGATAAATATCGGCYTCTAAAGGTTGRCCCGAAGACCGATATGCCTGCCCTAAACTTAAGTATGTTTTCGCCGTCCTTAGGGTCCTATCCAGCTGCGCTTCAATTAATAGCGATTCTTTATAATAGCCAATCGCTTCATTATACGCTTCAGCCAAACTAGCGTTATCCCCTAAGTGAGCATACTGATCCGCGATCCCCTCGCCGTATTGCTGTTGTTTATAGGAGTCTAAAGATTGATTAAAATATTGCTTCGCACGCGACAATTGACCACGCGACTGATACACAAGCCCCAAAACACTATAAGCAATGGCTTGATGATCGACAGCAAGATTCTCTAAATCTAATAGCGATAAATACGCGTTCTCTGCGTCTAATAAAGATCCATTTAGGTAATAGAGATAGGCCAATATGATTTGACCCAGCTTATTATCTGGGTCAACACGACTAGACGCTTCAAACGCCACTAGCGCCCTTTTCTGATCGTTGATAAACCAAAAAGCGCCTTTTTGGCGATAGACCTCGCCCGCTTGCGAAGGAGTAAGCGGAGCATTTTGAAGTGTTTGGTCTAACAGCTGAACAGCAAGAGTGGGGTTTTGATCAGCTAGGGCTWTMAATGCAGGATCAACTTGATTCAATGTTCCTGTATTACTTTTTTGCTCTACGAATRTTTTTATGGCGGTGCGTTGTAGTTTGATTAACTTATGCTTATAGAACTCGGGGATATCTAGAAAATCAACCTGATTACTTACCTCAAGCAAGGCTTGAACTGCCATTGAATCCTTATAGATTATCGCAAGTTCATCATTGGCGTTATTAACAACCAATTGTTCATGCGTAAGYGTTTCTTGTTCATACCCCGCCACTAACGCTGTCTGGTCATCAAATGCATTGTTGTACGGAGCAAACGCTGCAACAAGAATAAATGTCGCGGCTAACAAGCCCCCAAGCAGTATTAATTTTATTGGATTATTCATTTACAACGCTAATATAAAACTCAAAAATAAAGGGATTAATGGTCTTTCCACCCCGCTGAGTATTCAGAGTCTAAATTATCTCCATTCCGTATAATAAATTTATTATTTTTGTCTCACTGACGTCTTTATTCGAGCAATAGCGATAAACAACACCTAACCGTCAAACTTTAAAACAAACCAGTCACTGAGGTGCACACCAGCCACGTATTAAGCCTACTATTAACTTCCTGCTTGATCATCCCAGCGATACAGTCGAAACACTAAACACAGGTGCTCGAAATAAAGCAATTAACTCAGTTTTAACTGCCGTTAAGTCGATCAAGACTAGCACAGACGAAAAAGGACTTACAGACTCAACTAGCGCGTACTTTTAGGATTACGCTTCATTTACTGGCTAGATACCCAATACTTTCAGTCACTTCCATCTTCCTGCTTAATTCCCACCCAAAGGAAAAAGCAGTCGGACCAAGCCCCTCTCTACGCTTGAACACAACCAGTAGGCACCTCTAACGCCTCAAGATTGCTAGCCAACGACCAATATTTAGCAGGCTAGCAAGAGACTGCGCCACGTACGTCAGTGCGCAGGCTAACAGGATCTTCTTGGCGCTCTCTAACTGATCGGGGGTTAGGTATTCGCCTTTCTCCAGTACCGGCAGCGCTTTTCCAAACGAGGCGTCAAATTCAACCGGCAAGGTTATTAAATGAACGATGGTTAACACCAACATACTGCTTAATGCCGATACCGCCATGAGTGCTATAATTATGGGCGATTTACTTAGCATCAGTACAAACGGCGCGATTAACGCAGTCGCTGAGCCCAACTTCTCCAAAGCCTGCGCTTTTTTTACCCACTGACTGCGTGCTTGAAGCGGCTTATAAGACTGGAAGTCTTGAATCGCATGCCCCACCTCGTGAGCTGCGATGGCAACGGAGGTGATGGATCGGCCTTCTAAATTTTCTTTGCTGAGCCTGACGCATTTGCTTTCGGGGTCGTAGTGATCGCCCGACTCAGTTTCTTCAAGACTGACTCCTTCCAGCTGAAAGCGTTCAATAAGATGCTCTACTAATTCACCGCCGGTGCCTTGTAAACTAGTGTCAGTTTTATGAAACTTACGAATGATTGAATTGGCCCACATACTAGGCCCCAACAATACAAACAATGTAAAACCCGCTATTAATATATAAATCATAGTGCGATAGTATTAAGAAAAACTTATCCAGAGAATAATCACTGAAAGTGTCGTATAAGGACGGAAGTAGTGTAATAAAGCGTATTACGCGCTACTAATCAACCTTCAGAGAGATTAGCTGGGTACGGACCTGCGATACATTAAGCTATTTTGATTTARWYKYWKWTSRYASRCWTWATTATTTTGCCATAGATTTATAACCCAAAGTAGTATTTTGACTTAAACGCTCAGCGCGCCACTATTGGGGCAAACTTATCCATAGAGCAAACTTACACTAAATATCCATTTTTACCTTAAAACCCAACTATAAAAAAGGTGGTAGCGAATGACAACGGTATTTGATGACGCAGTAACACGCTTAGAAAAGCTTGGTTCCGACGCAAACATTTCCAGCAATGTATTAGCCAGCTTGTCACGCCCCAAGGCATTGCTAAGCGTCTCCATACCGGTCCGTATGGACGATGGTTCAACACAATATTTCGCTGCCTATCGCTGCCAATACAGCTCGCTCTTAGGTCCCTGCAAAGGCGGCATTCGATTTCACCCCAACGTTAACCAGGATGAAGTGCAGGCGCTCGCGCTGTGGATGACAATAAAATGTGCCGTTGTCGGCTTACCTCTGGGTGGCGGTAAAGGAGGCATCGAGGTTGACCCCAAAACGCTGTCCCGGATGGAGCTTGAACGACTGTCGAGAGGCTATATGCGTGCAATGGCAGACTTTGTCGGTCCAAACAAAGACATCCCAGCCCCTGACGTTTATACCAACGCGAGAATAATGGGTTGGATGCGGGACGAATTTGAAGAGATTAAACGCGAAAAACAACCCGCAGTCATTACCGGTAAACCTGTGAACATGGGCGGTAGCTTAGGCCGAGAGGAAGCCACGGGCCGAGGGGCATTCTACTGCCTTGAATTCCTCAGAAAGAAAGAGCAGAAACAAGCGAATGATCTCACTGTTGCAATACAGGGCTTTGGAAACGCAGGCTACCACATCGCTAAGTTAATGCAGGAAAACGGTTACAAAATTGTGGCGATTAGCGACTCCAAAGGTGCTATTTATTCCGAGCAAGGACTCGACATCGCCAGTATTTGGCAAGAAAAACAAACCAGCAAAAAATTAAGAGCCATCTACTGCAATGGATCGGTTTGTGAAATCCAAGACCATAAAGAAATAAGCCACCAAGAGTTACTTGCGCTTGATGTAGACATCCTGGTACCAGCCGCCTTAGAAAACGCTATTACCATGGATAATGTTGACACCATTAACGCAAAGTACATTATCGAGGTGGCTAACGGGCCGATCTCTAAAGATGCGGACGAACAGCTATTTTCTAACGGCGTGGTTATCGTGCCGGACGTTTTAGCGAATGCTGGCGGAGTAATAGTAAGCTATTTCGAGTGGGTGCAAAATCGGGCAGGCTTCCCCTGGACGCTGGACGAAGTTCAACAACGGCTTTTTGATCGCCTAGAAAATGCTTTTGAGGAAATGTGGCTTTACAAGAAAGGCAACGATCAAACAAGCTTTAGAAGCGCCGCTTATGCAAAAGCCCTAGGGCATATTGAGGAAGTAATCAAAGTCCGAGGCACCAAAGAGTTCTTTAGCGATGCCGATGACTAACCCATATAAGGCCTAGATGCTTGGCGAACAGTCCGCTATTAATAACGGTGAGCGACGGACGCACCCGCTCGATTACAAGGGTCTAAATATAAAGCAACGCTATAACGTACCGAAGCAGGTACTTTATAGCGGTATCTTCGCCCTCGATACCCGCTTCCATCAAAGTAGCGAGTTAAGAGCCCTGAGCTTTAAAGCCTTTCTAGCAACCTTCTTTACTTATTTTTGCATCAGCGGGAATCTAGTTAATTCAGGCGACTGACTRCTTAAGCCKGCCCTACCMSCCCTACCCCATAGATACTTAGCAACAGGCATAGACCTGAAGATCAGCTCGCCTATAATACGTCATTTTCTCATTCACAATAAACTCGCCCAACAAAGAGCAGYCTGCTATGGAATATCTCACCAACTTTACTTTTGACGAACTTGAAATAGGTCAAACAGCGCAGTTTTCTGAAACCCTTCAGGAGCGACACTTAATCCTATTTGCAGCAGTCTCTGGAGATATCAACCCCATCCACCTAGATGAAGAGTTTGCCCAAGGCACACAATTTAACGGTAGAATTGCCCACGGCATGTGGTCTGCATCGTTAATATCGGCCGCTATAGCGACACAACTGCCTGGCCCAGGGTCGATTTACTTAGGGCAAAACCTAAGCTTTAAACGACCTGTAAAATTAGGCGACACGCTCACCGTAAACCTAACAATCAATGAGAAAATCGAAAAGAATAAGCATGTCGTAATCGACTGCAAAGTAAAAAATCAGGACGGAAAAGTTGTCTTAAGCGGAGACGCGAAAGTCATCGCACCTCAAGAGAAATTAAAACTAAAAGCGCCGCAATTGCCTAACATTACATTAAGCTAAAAGCGGCGTTCTATATGCTATCGGCAGCCGGCCCGCCGATAGCGAAAGAATTAACGCGATAGATACCGCATTGATTCTTCGATGCCTTTGATTGTTAGCGGGTACATATGATCCTCGACCATTTGTTTAACCAACATCGTCGAGGATGTATTTCGCCAAGTGCCTTCCCGTTCAGGGTTCAACCAAATTATTTTRTCAAAATGATTCACCAAACGGCTCATCCAAACCGCTCCTGCTTCATCATTATGGTGCTCAACACTTCCGCCCGCCGAATTAATTTCAAATGGCGACATAGTCGCGTCACCAATGAATATAACGCGATAATCACTACCGAAGCGATGGATAATGTCCCAGATCGAAATCCGGTCGTGCCAGCGACGCACATTATCATCCCAGACGCCTTCATAAATGAAGTTGTGGAAATAGTAATACTCCATGTGCTTAAACTCAGTACGAGCAGCAGAGAACATTTCTTCGCACACTTTGACATGTGGATCCATAGACCCACCCACATCAAAAAACAATAACACCTTCACCCGGTTACGGCGCTCAGGTCTCATCTTAATGTCTAATAAGCCTGCGTGCTCTGCTGTAGACTTTATGGTGCCATCCATATCCAATTCTTCTGCAGCACCATCACGAGCAAATCGACGCAGCCGTCTTAGGGCCATTTTAATGTTTCGAATCCCTAACTGAACAGAATCATCAAGATTCCGATATTGGCGACGTTCCCACACTTTGACCGCTTTTTTATTTCGGGATTTACCCGTCACGCGGAAGCCTTCGGGGTTATGACCATGCCCACCAAACGGAGATCGTCCGGCGGTACCAATCATCTTATTGCCACCTTGATGACGTTTTTCTTGCTCAGTAAGTTTTTTCTGGAACTCTTCCATTAATTTTTCGAGGCCACCCATGGCCTCGATAGCGGCCTTCTCTTCTTCAGACAAGTTAAGTTCAAGCTGTTTACGCAACCACTCTTCTGGGATTTCAGCGTTTAAAAGTCCATCGCTGGATTTAACCCCGTCAAAATAGCTAGCAAAGGCCTGATCAAATTTATCGTAGTGTTTTTCGTCTTTTACAAGACAAGTACGACTAAAATGATAAAACTCATTCATATCCGCATGAACTAACCGCTGGCTTAAACCTTCCAGGACATCCATAAACTCACGGATGGTCACCGGGATTTTTGCTTCCCGAAGTGCTAAAAAATAGTTGATTAGCATTTAAACGCCTTTTGCTGTTCCTATTAAGCCCAAATATTTCAAGGGGAATATGTTTACTGACTAGAGCTCACGTCGATTCAAGAACGCGAGTCGTTCAAGCAGCTGTACATCTTGCTCGTTTTTAAGCAGCGCACCGTATAAAGGGGGAATGGCGGATTTACTGTCTTTATTTTGAAGAATATCTTCGGGGATATCATCGGCAAGCAACAACTTCAGCCAATCAATTAACTCTGAAGTAGAAGGCTTTTTCTTGATGCCAGGAATCTTTCTCAATTCAAAAAAGGATTCCATTGCATCATTTAAAAGTGTTTGCTTAATRTCGGGGTAATGAACGCCCACGATGTCGCGCATCGTCGTTGCATCTGGGAAGTTGATGTAATGGAAGAAGCAACGTCTTAAAAATGCATCAGGCAGTTCTTTTTCATTGTTGCTGGTAATGAAAATTATAGGGCGACGTTTTGCCTTGATGGTCTTTTGAGTTTCATAAACATAAAACTCCATTTTATCCAGCTCAAGTAGCAAGTCGTTAGGGAATTCAATATCAGCCTTGTCGACTTCGTCAATGAGTAATACGCATTGTTCTTCCGACTCAAAAGCTTCCCATAATTTGCCTTTGATAATGTAATTAGAGATGTCGTGTACACGCTCATCGCCTAATTGAGAATCACGTAAACGAGAAACAGCGTCGTATTCATACAAGCCTTGATGGGCTTTAGTGGTGGATTTTACATGCCACTGAATCAACTTAACACCTAAGGATTTCGCCACTTCTTCGGCGAGCATGGTTTTACCTGTTCCTGGCTCACCTTTGATCAATAAGGGTCGTTCAAGTGTAATTGCTGCATTGACCGCGGTTTTTAAATCTTCAGTTGCTACGTAAGCTTCTGTACCATTAAATTGCATAGTGTTAGTCCACCTTAGACTTCATTTCAGTATTTAAAACCAATAGGTTCTTAAACTGGGATATCCCAAATATGATTTGAGGGCGAGAATTTGACCCCCTAACTCGACATGCCGTTAGGGATAGTAACTGCTTATTTACCTAGCCCTGTAAGCTAGCTGTAAGCAACAAAAAGCTTCCTGAACAAAAAGCCTTGTTATAAACCTGTCTTAATGCGTCAACCCGTTCGAATTGACCATAAATGCATGTTAACGCACACTATTTCAACGTGTCAAAGCGTAATGAACTGACTAAAACGAAGGTCAAAATAGTACCGACCTGTAATTTAATCGGCCCCGGGCAATATGGCAAGTTAAAAGCGCGCTAAACAGCGCTTTCCCGCCCTCTCAAGCAATGAATAAGAACTCGCACGACTAAAACAACCCGACCAAGCACCCTTAGTGCTCTACCGCATAATCGCCCCAAACTCGTGATACCTAGCCTTATGCCGGGCTAGTCGATGAGTAGGTGCGCTGCCCTCCCTGAAAGACAGTAAAATCACCCGGCAGCATCGAAGTCCAGGACTCATCCTCCGTTAAGGGGGTGGTTGCAATAACAGTGACAATGTCATTCAAGGTGGTGTGCTGACTGAAATCTATTTCTACCTCGGCATCTGCTAACCGAGCTTTACCAAAGGGCGCCTGTCGAGTAATCCAGCATAATTTAGTCGAACAATGAATGTAGAGGGATTTAGCATCACTTAGTAAAAAGTTAAAGACGCCATGAGGGGCAATTTCTGCACTTAAGCCTGCGATAAATTTCGATAACTGAAAGTCAGTGGGAGGAAGGGAGGCGTACTTAATTCTTATTTGATCAAGCATCCAGCAAAAAGCATGCTCACTGTCAGTACTGCCTATGGGCCTGTAGTACCGCAAGGCTTTTTTCTTAATGCCCTTTAATTGACCATTGTGGGCAAATACCCACGATCTCCCCCAAAGCTCTCTTGAAAAAGGGTGGGTATTTTCCAGGCAAACTCGACCTGAATTCGCCTGTCGAATATGACTGATTACGATATGGCTTTTGATCGGGTAATTAGCAACGAATTTGGCAATCTCAGAATTAACGCTGGCGGCGGTATCCTTGAACTCCCGAAAGGCCTTGCCTTCATAGAAAGATATCCCCCAACCATCACTATGTGGACCACTGCCTCCACCACGGGACACCAATTCAGTAAAACTGAAGCAGATATCAGTAGCAGTATTTGCACTCATACCGAGTAATTCACACATAATAAGAATAACAACCAAACGTTATAATAAAGTAAGCGTGTGGACCCAGTATAACTGGATCTCTTCGCGCACACTTCGAGGGCCAAAGTGTGCCATGGTACGTTATAGACACAGGAAATTCTGCGCTATAGAAGCACTCACCTATAAGGAGGAGGGTTTATTTTAAAGCTTTAAGTGGGTCTACAACCGACAACTTAGACTTTTTTTCCTGCCAGTCCATTTCAAGTTGTCTTTTGATTCGTTGAGCGGTGCGATCTAGACGCTTTCGTTTTGATTCTTCGCCAAACACTTTTAACATTCGCGTAAAAAAAGAACTAACGAAGGCTAATGTGTCTTTTTTGGTTCGAGGAATTAAATGAATATGAACATGAGGGACGTGTTGATTCGCAGCTTTGCCATCATTCACTATTAAATTAGAGGCATCGAAGGGAATGCCGCATCGACTTTGAGCAACAGTGACTCGGTTAGCCACATCAAAAAGGTGTTCGCGATGAAAAGGACTTAACTCTCTTAAATGCTGGGCGTGCTGCTTGGAAATAACCAGAGTATGCCCTACGCGTACGGGAAAAATATCCATGATTACAATGCATTCAGAATCTTCATAGACAACACTGGCAGGCGCTTCTTTGGCGACCACATCACAAAACACACAAGCTGTCATAACACCTCCACACAACCAAATTTCATGTGATTATACCCGCCCCCCTTTCAGACTCCAGAGTAATAATATTTTTGTTTAAACCAACGCGACAAACCTGACAATAAAAACAGAGTCAAATACTTACATATCGTCATCCATATCGCCGTCTAAATCCAACAGATCATCCACATCATCCATCGAGTCATTATCATCAGAACCGTCATCCTCCCCTAGATCCATATCGCCAAGTTCGGCGTCTAAATCCATTAATTCATCTGCGACCGACGCGGCCAATGCTTCATCGCCACCCTCTTCGTCATCATCGTCGTCGCCTAAGGAAAGCAATGAATCGTTAATGTCAGCCTCCATGGTATCGTCGCCTCCCATGGATAGATCGTCACCCATAGACAAATCATCACTTTCAGGGGTCGCGCTCATCGACTCTTCTAGCGGAGCAGCAGCTGGCGCCAAAACGGTTTCATCTACTTCGGGGGCTTCAGGTTCGGGGGCATCTTTCTCCGCAGTATCTACATCCAGTTCAGCTGCCTCAGGATCAGCGTCCGGATCACCCTCCTTCGACTGTTTGCGTTTTTGAATGAATTTATAAATACCAAAGCCAATACCGCCTAACAACCCATTACCTCCGACAAGTATCGCAATCAAGGCAAATAGATCAATCCCCTCCTCATTAGAATCAACAAGCGCTTGGTCCTCAGGATCAGCGATGGCTTCTTCGGGTAAAGGCTCAGACTCAACCGTTTCAGCGAGCTCAGCCGGCTCCACCATTAATGCTTCGTCTACTTGCGCCACTTCAACATCAAGGGCCTCAGCCATCACTTCTTCCATCGCCGGCATGAGTTCAGCTTCGTGATTAAAAGTATACGGCCCGCGGTGCAACGCGATGGATCGACCCGTGCTAGCCTTGCCCGCCATCACCACGGTCAAGCTATATTCCCCGGGGCCGGCTTCAGGATGAAATTGATACTCCCAATATTCACCATTAATGAAAGGCACCGCATTATCTTCCGTATTTTGATCAGGCAATTGAATGCTAACCACTACCGAGGTTTGATCTAGGTCTAGGACGCCCGATTGAGGAACAATCTTTAACGAAAACTGCTTGTTCTCAGCACTTCCTGACTCCAACTGCTCGATGTGCAGCAAATCCTCATACACTGTCACCTTCTGAGAAACTTTTCGTTGAAAGGTTTTCCCATCCGCAATAATGGTGAACTCATGATTTCCGGGGATTATCGTCTTGCCAAACTTGGCGGTATAAGCACCGGGTCCAATCACACCTTTCTTTTTAGCGCCGCCCAATACCGCGGACCAAGTTTTGCCCCCCTCTTGCGCCTGGCTGACCTGTATGTCGACCAATTTCAAAAAGCCTGGATCCGTAATCGGCTGTCCTTTTTCTAACAAGCGAATGTTAATAACGACCTTCTCACCCATTGCTACATTAACGGGGATTTTATCGACGTCGAGGGTTAAATCGCTCACAATCGAGACTCGATTATCCGGATCGATATCCGCCTTTAGACCCCACTTGCCGGGAGTAGGCTTAGTCAAAGTAACTAAATCGTATGCATTGGTACTCAACCAATTCAAATTATTATTACGACTCGTTTTACTCAGCCTTGTTCCTTGAGGGGAAATAAGCTCAGTGGCTGTACTGTTCCGCTTACGGAAAATAAGCACCGTAAACTCTTTTACGCCGGCATCGATATTAAATTTATTGCCTTCGATAGGAACTTGTACAGTAGGCACTGCCGAATCGAATGCATTTAAAAATATCTGCATCAAATCATTCGCGGAATTTGCCTCTGAAAATGAACCGCCGGTATTCAGTGCAAATCGTTTTAACAACGCCTTATCAGAATTTTTGGATAAAGCGATGGTATGCACTTTTACTTTAGATTTTGCCAGCCGAGGAATTACGTGGTCAAGTATACGCTGACGCTCTTTACGATTGAGCTGATCTGACTTTGAGATATCCACCTTGCCATCAGTGAGCAAGATAATACTTCGATCATAGCGAGGATCTGGGTCTAACCACCCCACAGCGGCAGTTTCAATTGCTTCACCGATATTGGTATAAAGCGCTATCGAATTAATTTCTTGAAGTTGAAGTTTAGACCCGAGCTTCCAACTATTAGACACATAATCATGCTTAACCAACATGTTGACGTATTTCCCAAAAGTCCATACGCCAGCTCTGCTGTTATTGGGTAACAAATCAATTAATAGCTCTACCGCAGGAATGCGTAGATTATTGGGGTCATTTCTTTTCATGCTCCCAGAGATATCCACAACCACCCGAATATCGGCTACAGGTGCAGGTTCTTTTGCGGCAAGAAAAGAGCATGGCACAAAAATAAGGGCCATGAAGAATACTGCAGGCAGAGCAAGATGATTCAAAACTGTTAGACGTCTCAGAATCATATCACTCCTTCAACTTTGCTCTCAGAGTAATTCGTTTTAACCTTTCCACTGAAGGTGTTCTATTGGACTAAAAATCACCCTTAGATAGTCTCTAATACTCGTCGACCTTTTTCAGTGATGTACCAGCGCACGCCATTCTTACCACTGACCTTGCCCGCTAAATCCCGAGCCACCAAGACCGTAAGCGTTCTAGACATTGTATTTTCATCTGCGTTCGCTTCACGGCAAAGCCCTACGACCGACCGAAAGATAAAGCGCCCTGTGCCCAGCGTTTTCAACACTTTTGATGAGGTGATGTCTAACTCTTTATGCGCCAACAATACTTCATCGTCACTGAATACAGTTTCAATGTCTTGCTCAGTTTCCGTTTCAATCAGGGGAACCAGCTCATCTTTAATCATTCTCAAATCGTGCTGCACATTATCGGTCTTATGGTGAGCGCTTTGGGCCTGAATCAGGATGCGTTCAGAAAGGTTTGAAATAAATAGCCTTGAGATTATCGCTGAGATCAAACAAAAACCAGTAAAGATAAGTAACTTAGAAGGGTCCGCCTGACTCTCAATGATAAGCTCGCTCGACACCACATCAAGAATAACCGGCACCAAAAAAGAAGCCCCGATACCAACAACAATACATCGAGGCAAGCTCGTTGCATCAGGGTCGGTTTGGGAGTTGAGGTAAAAATTCACCAACCCACCAAACACACCAGCGAGCAACATTACTGCCGCCAATATAAAAATATGATTCGCCATATTAACGAGCCTCTTATCCTTTAGAGCTACAGGTGATTACGCCCTGCACAACATTCCGTGTTGCTTCAATTCTTGTTTCGGCTAACTTTCTAAAAAGAGGCTCTAAAAACTATCCTAGCTGTCCAGGCCTCTTTTATCGACAACATAAAAATCTATCTTTTTCGTTTATTAGGTATAGCAGAAATAGGCGTAATAACAATCTTGGAAAAACTTTCTCCTCGATCACTGTCCCCTCTATCGCATTGATTGGTATAAGATCCCCCTGCACCCCACCGGCTAACCATAGCGGTCACGCAAGAACCAACAAATACGGCCAAAGGATGAGGATAAAAAGATCACGCTAACCCAAGAAGATCATCGGTATAAGCAAGTGTCTAGCTAGAAGCACTGCTCTTTTCTGGATTGATCAAGCGCAATAGCCAGGAAGCTAAGACGTTTATAAAAACACAAAGAATCAGCCCAGCCAATAAAGGCACGCCCGCACGAGAGGCTTGTTGCACGCTTTCCGTCACGGCATCCAGTAATGCCACCAAAAAGGCCGGTGCCAGATAGGATTGCCCTTCAGACACATACCAAGGCATGAGTATAAATACACTGACCAGCGACAGCATTAAACGACGTGCATCACTCGATTGAAAAGTTTTAGCGATTGTCCATGCGGTAGCGATTAGGCCGCCTGCAGAAATCAAGTAAACAGACCAAGCAATNGAKWTMRMWKTMTNKCRCSWWRWWAKTYWSCMTWWTYAASYYWRWGMMTRRWGWSTTCWTCSYAYWMRTNMWTCTGMWAMTNYTTGTWMANSCAAGACTTTACCCGTTATTGAAATACCTGCTTTAGCGATGTCTTGAGGATCATCCGAGATCAACGGGTGCCATTGAGGCATCGGCTTGCCCTCAGAAAGCACCCTATAAGTACACGTTGACGGCAACCAATGGAACTCACTAATCAACTCCGGTGTTAACTTAACGCACTGCGGTACCCGTTGATGTCTATTGGGATAATCTGAACAGCAGTTTTTCTCCATATCGTAGATATGGCACACCAGCTGCGTGTAGAACACCTCACCATTGGATTCATCTTCAAGCTTTTGCAAGCAACAACGACCACAGCCATCGCAAAGAGATTCCCATTGAGATTGACTCATTTGATCYAAAGGAATGTTTTCCCAAAATCGATCTTGAATTTTTTTAGTCACTTTAAAATCTATTCTTTGGTGTAAAAAGGTGCGGGTGTATCAATGATGTAATCATCTTTCGCGGGAGGCATCTGTAGATAAAAGCCCTGGCTAACGATGGCTTTGGCCACTTCTTCAACATCAACATTCGCCAACGGTTTACTTTTTAATAGTAGCTTTTCCATGACTAACTGAGGTTCGCCAAATCTTGCCAGTAATGGTTCTGGGACACGTTTTAGCTTCTCTGTTTTATCGACATAAAGATACATTAAATCTTTTTTAGGCGACTTATAAATGATGCACATCTTTTTTGGCACGACGTTATTTACCTGTAATTGGGTCTTTAATTTTATCTTTCGAGCGCAGTTTATTACTGAAATCGGGCTAGCAAGGACTGGTGTTGATTGAGTACATCAAGTATGGCCTCTTTCAACAAACTACAACGCCACTCGCCAAGCACAGCACACAAGTCAATCTCATCGCTACCCGAGCTGACCTGGATTGCGATACGCACAATGCGTTCAAGGTCTCGCTTTTTTAACAGTAGTTCTGCTGGTACATCATGGTTTTCGGCTGCTGTTCTAGCGACTGCTTTTAAGCCAACCATAAGGGGTTTTAATTCTTTGCTTAACGGGGAGATGATTGAACTGGGGTTTAGACTCTCATCTACACTAGCGCTATTGATTATTTCTATCAGTTTAGCGCCGTCTTTTCGTAATACGTGTTTGCGAATCTCGAAATCGCCCGATAACTGATTAAGCGACTCGGGAAGCTCTTCGGCTAATTTAAACAGCACTGGATCTTTTAACAAAAACCCACGAGGCAAGTCGTGCTCACGCGCGGTTTCTTCTCTCCAACTGCTTAACGCGTACAGCGCGCGCAATTGAGTTGGCTTAAAGCGCCATGCATTTCGAAATTTCACATAATAGTTACTTGGGTCATCAGCAACTTGATACTGGCTGTTTATCCGCTGACAATCTTCTTGCAACCAGTCTGTACGCCCTTTCTCTGCCATTACGTCTGAGAAAATCTGGTAAATCTCAGTAAGATACGCCACATCCAACGCTGCATAATCTAACTGCGATTCTGTTAACGGACGCTGCAGCCAATTACTGCGTGTCTCACCTTTCGACACTTCCTTCTGCAAAACCTCAGCTACAAGCCGCTGATAGCCTACTTGCAGCCCATACCCTAGTATGGCTGCACACATTTGAGTGTCAAAAATGGTATGAGGGGTAGTGCCCCACATACGCTTGAACACCTCAAGGTCCTCATAACAAGCATGGATAATGACAATCGGCCCATTACTTGAGCAGAGCACGTCTTTTAGAGGCAGTAAGTCACTTTCGCTTAAGGCAAGCGGGTCAACTAAGTAGGTTTGCACGCCGTCAGAAATCTGAATGAGCGCAACTTTTGGCCAGAAGGTATCTGTTCTTATAAATTCAGTATCAACAGCCAGCGTTGGGCATTTACGCCAATCGACGCACAACGCTTCAAGCACCTCGGGATCTGTAATGATTTGGTATGAACCCAAGTCTATGCTCCTATTACATTCACTGGTTATTCCTTAAAACATCTCATACAAGGGGTCTTGCGCAAGGGGGTATTAGGAATAAGGATTATACTGGCTTTATTACCCTTAAGCCAAAGCATAAGGGGTATTGAGCGCACTCATGATCGACCGAGGTTGATTTTGGGGGCCACCAAAACTCACAAACATCCCCTATACAGACCAAGCCAAAGAATCGAGCACCCTCAGTCCTGAAGGAAACGTTTGCCCAATTTCAACAGCCGCAGCGTTGCATTAAACGATCGATGACGTTTACTGCTATAGAGCGCGACGCCCCTCTAATGCTCGAGCCAGGGTGTTGTCATCGGTATACTCCAACTCCCCTCCCATAGCGACACCATAGGCTATCCGAGTTAACTTAAGCCCATCCTGACTCGATAACTGTTCGGCAATGTAGTGCGCAGTAGCCTCACCTTCTACCGTGGGATTGGTAGCGAGAATGATTTCTGAAACGGACCGCTGCTCAACCGTTTCTTTCAACTGGCTAATTCCCAATTGCTCTGGCCCCACCCCATCCAAGGGAGACAAGTGCCCCATTAACACGAAGTAAAGCCCAGTAAAGCTGCCCGTTTGCTCTATAGCCATTACATCTGAAGGAGTTTCAACAACGCAAAGAAGGCTCTCATTGCGAGTTTTGCTCGCGCAAATAACACAAAGTGTTTCTTCGGTGTAGTTACGGCACTGGCTACAATGAGTTACCCGGGTCATCGCAGATTCAATTTTACTCGCCAAATAAAGACCTTGGTCTCTATTGCGCTCTAGCAAATTAAGGGCAATTCTTTGCGCTGATTTAGGGCCCACGCCAGGTAAAATCTGCAGCGCTTCAACAAGCTCACCCAACGCTAGACTAAACTTCATAATTACTCATAAGTGTATTGATTATTAGGGACTTACTTACCAAACCCAAAGCCATCTGGCATGGGCACTTGAGACGCCATACCCGCCAAGGAGCTTTTGTTTTCTTCTTCGACTTTTCGTACCGCATCATTCACCGCCGCAGCGATCAAGTCTTCCAGTACAGTAATATCTTCTGTCAGAAGGGACGGATCAATGGTCACTTTATTTACATCGTGACGACCATTCATTAGAACGGTTACTAACCCCGCTCCAGATTCGCCATTAACTTTCAAATTGCTAAGTTCTTGCTGGACTTTATCCATGCGATCTTGAACTTGCTCTTGAACTTTACGAGCCTGCTTAAACAAGTCTCCGAATGGGCCGTTAGCCATAACCGTACTCCTCTTTATAACTCAATATCTAACAATAGTGCATATTTTCAATTATTTACTGGCAGATCCAGTGAAACTACTTTAACGCCTGAATTGAGTTTTTATCAATCGAGGCGCCGAATTCTTTGATCAACCTATCTACCACTGGGTCAGAATAAAGATTCTTCTCCGCCGCTTCAAGTTTAGCGCGACGTTCTTCGAGTCGCTGCTCAGCAGGCGTTGGAATTTGAGTAGCTCCAACATTCACAGTAAGCGTGATGATCGATTCGCTCGCAGCCTGAACAGCCACCTCGATCGCTTTAACATGGTGCTCGCGATAGAGCGCCTCATGGCTTGATTTCAGCTTAAATCCCCAAGCACCTGGACTTCTGGTTTCTAATGAAATATTTCGAGCAAAATTAAGCGCCGCACCGTCTATCTCAAGTAACTCAATAATATCTGCCCAATCCATACTATGGATTGTACTGGCGTCTAATTCTGTCGGAGTCGGCTCCTTCGCGGGTAACACTGCGGCTACTCCCCCTTGAGCAGGCAGCTCAGGGCTCGCTAGCTGGGAATTAGTGGTTACAGACCCAGGCACTGGTGCTCGAGATTCCGGGGCATTACTGGTGTATTGCTCTCGCACAGCCGGCGCTACGGGAACGCTACCGGATTCTCGTTTTGGAGACTCGGTATTCGGTGCCAAATTATGCACCGATGCGTTTTCGGCAGCCGAACTCCCCGCGGAAGAGTTTTCATTATGAGGGTTCTGCTTCGCGGCGGGAAACGGTAAAACAGTACTTTCTGAGTATTCACTGTATTGCGAATTCAACTCTTCCGGTGCTTGCTGTAACGAAGCTTCAGCCCCGGCAGGCGCTATCGAATGCTGACTTGAGCCTTGGTTTGGATTAGCGTTTGGGTTCGAGCCCTGAGAAGCCCCGCCGGAGGCGGCTTGTAAGCGGCGCTGGAAATTACTTGTCGCCTCCGCCGCCGGCTCCTTCGACTTCATAGCGTTGTTCGCACCCGTATTAGCTGACGGGTTCGCTGGCACTGTATTTTGAGTAGGCTTAACGGGTTGGGCGCTTTGCTGACTAGGCGCCTGGGGAGCCGCTTGTATCGAAGGCGTTGCTGGTTGAGGTCTTTGCTGGGGCTTTTCTGCCGTTAGAGCTCCAGAGGCATCTGCTGATGCGCTATGTGACACAGAAGTAGGTCTTACCCCATTAGTCGGGACGTTACTGACCTGACTCTGCCCAGGCATGTGGGCTCGAGAGCCAGGCCCGGCACCTGCGGCATTAGCTGAGCCTTGTCCCGCAGGACTACGCTGTCCTGACGTGCTTGGGTTTACGCCCTGGGTTCCCGAGGGCGGCGCGCCCAAAGGCTTAAAGCTCAGCATCCTTAGCAACACCATTTCTAATCCGCTTCGAGGATTAGGCACTAAAGGCAAGTCCTTACGGCCCATTAACGCAATTTGATAATACAACTGAACATCTTCAAAACTAATTACTTGCGCCAGCTGGAGAACTTTCTCTCGATCTATTTGATTATTGTCGATCGCCTCAGGAACTTGCTGAGCAAGTGCAACGGAATGCAGCACTTCGATCAACTCGGCTAGTACCTCGGTAGCTTCTGCACCTTGATCAATCATCTGATTAGCCGTTTGCAGTAGCCCACGGCCATCATTTTCAATCAGGCGACTAAGAAGGCTGAATACTAGCCCTCGATCGATACTGCCAAGAAGCTCTTGGACATCAGCACTAAGTACGCCTGCACCGCCACCGAAAGCAATGGCTTGATCGGTTAGACTGAGTGCGTCACGCATACTGCCATTAGCCGCGCGCGCCAATTCAGCCAATGCACGCTCTTCAGAAGTGATCTGCTCTTCTTTAAGCAAGAACTGTAGATATTCGGATATACGTTGTGCAGACAGGGCCTTTAAGCTGAATTGAAGACAGCGAGAGAGTATTGTTACGGGTAATTTTTGGGGGTCGGTTGTAGCCAACAAAAACTTCACATGAGGAGGCGGTTCTTCAAGCGTCTTTAGCAGCGCATTAAAGCTATGCGTGGACAGCATGTGTACTTCATCGATTAAGTACACTTTATAGCGACCGCGCGTAGGCGCATATTGTACATTCTCTAGTAATTCGCGCGTGTCTTCCACTCGAGTTCTAGAGGCCGCATCCACCTCAATCAAATCTATAAAACGACCTTCATCTACCTCAACACAAGAGCCGCATGTGCCACAGGGTTCAGAAGTCACGCCGTTTTCACAATTTAGGCATTTGGCAAAAATTCGCGCGATGGTGGTTTTCCCGACGCCTCGAGTGCCTGTAAATAGATAGGCATGATGCACTCGATCTTGATCCAGGGCATTAATTAAGGCCCGCAATACGTGCTCTTGGCCCACCATTTGATGAAAGTTCTTAGGGCGCCACTTCCTGGCAAGTACCTGATATTCCATAGCTTACATTTAACTCCCGACTCTGACTAGCAACTGAACGACCCGTCTCGCGTCAGCCTTTTAGTCCTTCATTGTATCCTCGGCAACAATATCGCACCACCGGAAATGATTGCTAATTTACAGGAAAGAGAACCAAAATCATTGTAGATTACAATTAATGAGATGAAAAAATAAACGTGCGATGGCCAGCCCTAAGATTCTTGAAAAGCTTAGTGGCGTAATACGAATAGTTTTTGAGTATTTACCAAGCGGATACTTGGAAGGGAGGAATCCAACGACGTGGATTAAGGGTGGCAACCCCACCAGCCACACCTCGGCACACGACTACATTGCTACCGTTGCTCCCTTCCGGGCCTGGCGGAGTTTGCAACTTGTCGTTGCGAGGGGACCGATAGGGTCACCATCAACAGTCAACCGAAAAATAATGCTATCTCTATAGCAAGCGCCCCAAAAGCGCAGATACGGTTGACTTGAGGGGGCGTATTATCGCTAACTAACTGATAACTTATCAAGTTATTTTTTGCTTATTTAAGAAATAAAATGATCGACACAGGGGGTCGTTTATGGCTTATTGAGGAAGCCTTGCTCTTTCAAGTAATGAATAATCTGCTCGGCGCAGCTTTCTGCACTGGTATCACCCGTCTCAACCACTATTTCAGGCGTCTCAGGAGCCTCGTACTTCGAATCAATRCCCGTGAAATTTTTAATTTCCCCGGCGCGCGCTTTTTTATAGAGCCCCTTAGGATCTCTGTCTTCGCAAATATTAAGCGGCGCATCTACATAAACCTCTAAGAACTCATGAGGTTCTAGCAGCTCGCGCACCATTTTACGCTCTGCACTAAACGGCGAAATAAACGCACTCAAGACAATTAAGCCCGCATCCACAAACAGTTTAGAGGTTTCACCGATTCGTCGAATATTCTCAACACGGTCCTCGTCACTAAACCCCAAATCCTTATTCAGCCCATGACGGACGTTATCCCCATCCAATAAGTAGGTGTGATAACCCGCACTGTAGAGCTGTTCCTCCAACTTATTGGCAACGGTAGATTTACCCGAGCCACTTAAGCCGGTAAACCAAATAAGACAGGGCTTCTGCCCTTTATGATCGGCCCGCTTCTTCTTAGAAAGCCCATAGTCATGCCACACTACATTTGAACTCATCTCCCTGCTCCCATTCGCTTTCTGTAAGTTATTATTAGGACTCCCATTGTAACGAAACAAGCTAGTAGAAGACAATCCGTCCCTCGTTCTACGAATTAGCTTTAACGCACAAAAACCCCTTCTTTAAAGGGTACATCAACGGTCATCGCCAGATTTGTCATCGAAACTTGTAATTAGTTCAATTTGGCATAGTTTTTAAAGGTCAATTGTCGAATTTAAAGGCCGAGGGAGTACCTTGCAAGGTGACCATTCACACGCCCACTTTATCAATTATCGTAGTTGCCTTCAGGATGCCTGTACAGGCCTACAACACCGTTTACAGCCTTTGCTCGCGCTATCAAATTGATGCCGCCGAACAAGACTACGAAATTATCGTAGTCGAAAACCAATCGTCCAATTTAATCAATCCCCAGAGCCTAGAATCACTAGGTAGTAACATAAGGTATTTCCTTTATCCCGAAGAAGGTGTCTCCCCAGTTAACGGCATTAACTTTGCCTTCCAGCATTGCCAGGCCAAAAACGTAGCCCTTTTAATTGATGGCGCACGCATGATCACCCCAGGCTTCGTTAACAATGTATTGAACATCTATCGTATCAACGATCGATCAATTATTGGCGTTCCAGGCTATCAGCTCGGCGAAGTTCAACACAACCAAATAGAAAACCCCGCAAACTGCTTGGTTCACGAAAAACAACTGCTTGATTCGATTGACTGGCCACGGAACGGCTATCAGCTGTTTGACATCGCCAGCTTAAGTAACGCAAATCGATTCGGATATCTTCACCCGTTAATGGAGAGCAACTGTATCGTTGCTCCGCTGGAGTTCTATCGAGAAATAGGCTTTGCCGACACTCGCTTTAATTTGCCAGGGGGGGGGNCAGTCAACCTCCATATCTGGCGGAGCTTAGGCATGATCCCCAACTCCCAACTCTATATCTTGCCGGGAGAAGGCAACTTTCATCAGTATCATGGCGGCGTCACCACCTCGGAAAGCTATTTTGAGGACAACCTCAAAGAAAGAATAAAATCCCAACTCGACRACATATGGGAAGAGAAATTCCACGCATTGCGACGCGAACCCATCCTATTTGGAAAAGTATCCGCTGCGGCTCTACCCTACCTACAATACTCAGCATCTTGCGCGCAAAAACGAACGGATAGGCTTCAGAAGGCAAAAGAAGAGCTTTGGATCGATGACTTCAATCTGGAAACATCTTAATGCTCAGCTTAAGTAACGAACTAATCAGCAAGCAACGACTAACCGCATTCCCCTACCTATTAAGCGCAGTGCTTATTTACAGTTTTTTGTGTTTTCTGACGTTTAGCGCAATCGAAGAAGACGCCTTCATTTATTTTAAATTTGCTGCCAATCTTGCCGACGGGTATGGCTACGTTTTCAATCGCGACGGAGAACGAATTGAGTCAGGCAGCTCCCCTTTCTGGTTATTTATATTATCTGTACTTTATGCCTTGCCTTTGCATATTATTTCGATCACCAAAATAGTAGGCTACTTATCGGGGATATTATGCTTGCTGTTAATGTGGGGGATTTGTCACAATTTGTCCATCAAGCGGATATACGCACTGACTAGCCTTTTATTGACCGCCTGCACCGCCAACTTCGTACTATGTTCTCATTGGGGATTAGAGTCCCCTCTATATGTTGCCAGCATCCTTCTTTTGGTCTGGCTGTGCACCCATAGAAACTGGTCAAATTATTGGAGCATTGGCGCCATAGCGGTCTTGCTCTCGCGCCCAGAAGGTTTTTTTATATTGTTCGCGCTACTGCCCTTTATATTCTTAGCCCAAAAAGGTGGTAAAAACTTTTTTTATTCGACCCTTTTTATTGGCTTATGTTTTTGTGTATTCACGCTACTAAGACTTTATTATTTTAAGGATTACTTGCCTCATCCTTTTTACCTAAAAATGGGCTTTAATTTTAACGACAAACTAACGCCAACATTACAATTCCTGAATCGGCCTTATTTTTATTTATTGGCGGTCCCAGTGATGGCAGCGTTTCTGCAACGCCGATTCTGGAGCACCCAGATAATTACCATTGTTTCAATTACGCTTCTATTAKCCTACTGGAGCGTAATCGCGGGCGATCAAAAACCCTACCTACGCCACCTCCTGCCCGCGCTAGTGCTTTTCTACCTATTGGTCGCAAAAGGCCTTTCTATACTGCCACTTGCCAATCGTCGCTATAGCCCAAGCATTTCATTATTACTTATATTTACCTGCATACTCATTAACAATAATTATATAAGCAGCAACGACCTACACGCGCGCACGAATCCTTTGCCTCTAAAAACCGCCTTCAATGCGTTCATCGAGGCCCCAGCCCTCTATACCAATGGTTTTCGAGATAAATTCAAAGAGCCGATGACACGGACATATATCGACCGAGTTGACTTTGAGAAAACACACCATAAAAAACGTTACCAAAGTCTGGTAGGTGAATTCATTAATGCCAACTACCCCAAGGGCATCACCCTAATCTACGATCAGATGGGAAAAACTCCATTTTATTCGGGTCTTGACAAAAATTATATCGATAGTCGGGGGCTTACTTACAAAACCACGGGTTACTACCATTTTCTACATCGAGCGGAACACAGCATCTTACTGTCAAATTACAAAAAAGTATTCACGCACACCAAGTCGCGACTGTCACCAAACGAGTCATTGCTCACACAAAAGAAAAGCGTACTTGATCACTTGTTTAGTATTGATCCCGACGTCATCATGATTAACAAGAACCTTGCTAAAAAACTTCCCGATTCAGTGCCGGCATTATTGCAACAAGACCCCCGGTTAGAATCACTTTATCAAAAGGCCTACCTTCTTGCGGGGCTTGTGGAAGTGTACGAGAAGCCCGGGTTTAAAAAAAACAAACCCATCACACCCAACGGCCTTCACGTAGTGGAATTAGGCAGTTCGTTAGCGCAACGCGCGCACTAAGGCAGATTAATGCGCGTGCGAACACCCGCTAACATCAGGAGATACGCCCTTATCACACTGGCGGCTCTAACCATATGCCACCTTGTTTTTTACTTAATGAACCGTAGCTTTATCCTACTTCACTACGCCTCCCCCGATTTAAAATCATTTTACTGGGCGGCCCAGGCTAGCTTCATTCACAGCACTTCACCCTATGATGTAACCTATCTTCAACACTTAGCCGACGGCCATGTATTTCCTTATCTCTACCCACCCTCAAGCTTACTATTGTTATCCCCCTTAAGCTCCCTAAGTTTCTCTCAGGCCCACCTAAGCCTACTATTAATAAATCACTTAATGTTACCCGTGATCGCGGTCGCTTTAACCTTGGCGCTAAAGAAATGGGTCCCAGGAAAACTAAATCAAGCAATCATGTGCTGCATGATACTTAACTTACTTTTATTGTATGCGCCCGCGTTCGGAACAATTGCTCTAGGGCAGGTCAATTTAATTGTCTTGCTGTTTCTAACGCTATTTATTCTTGCTCTTCAAGCCAACAGTCACCCGGCACTCTGCGCACTACTGCTGGCTATACCGATCCTGCTTAAAACCTACCCCGCACTACTACTCATTCTACTGCTCACACAAAAACGATATCGAATATTGTGTACGACAATACTGATTTTGATGCTGCTTATGCTGTTAAGTGCCTATGTGCTACCCGCAGGGCTTTGGCAAATTTGGCTCAGCGAAATAGTGCCCCGCGGCCACTACGGAGGAATTCCAGAGGGCCTCAACGCAGCCAACGTGCCATGGAACCAGAACATTAACGCACTGATGAACCGTAACGTCACATTCCTTAGCCGTAACGGGTTTTCTTATCAATGGTTAAGTCATTTTTTCAATGGGCTTGGATATTTTATTAGCGTCGGTATATTAGCCACTAGCGTCTATTATTTTCGCTGCGCGAACACGCAACAGTATCGTAATAGTGTTAGTAATAGTCTATTGGAGTACGGCGCGATTTTATTGGTCATGGTGATGATTGCCCCGCTCACTTGGGATCATCACTTTGTGTTTGTATTACCGGCCCTATTGGCGTGTATTGCTCACTCTTCCCTTGACTGGAGAGCCAACAAAATAAAGTTATTATCACTTATTATAATTACGGTACTTATGTCCTTGAAATTCAAGTTTTCTGCGCCAATTTTCAACCACGGCTGGACCTACCTTCTAGCCAGCAGCAAATTATTTATGGTGGCGTGGCTATGGGTTATTTGCCTTCGCATTACCAAGCAGGCGAGCGCCCCCTCCAATGTACGACTCCCGGTTATGGCAAGCCCGTCAACGATAGAACCCATCGCCGCAGCGGCCAGTTGACACTTGCGCTTCGGCCCAGCTCAATCTATCGATATAAATTAATTTAATTGAATGAACAACATTCAGATAACAAACCGACGGGGGTTAAGATGCTTTTTTATGCGCAGCGGGCAAGTACACTTTATCAATCGACTCTTTTATAAAGGGCCAAACGCTAGGCTCAACACGGCCATAGAATTGGGCCGGTTTCTCTAAGGGCTCATACGCTCGCCCTCTAATATCTTGATACTGGCCAGCAATCAGCTGCATTGTCTCACGTCGATCAGTGTCCCTGGCTCCYGTTGTCACACCGCCATGAAACTGATGAAAGCAACCTTCGCCAAAAAGCAAAAACAAACGGCTCTTCGGCCTAGACAAGAGACGCGYGTACAGATCTAAGTTGGCGTAGCCCCCGCCGTGAGTATTAAAGCGCGGGTCCATTCCGCCTATTGCAAGATAGCGTTTCTTAGACACGCCTAAACAATTACTTTCAGAAAAATCATTGAAATAGCCTCGTGCACTCGACCCGCTAAAGCAGGCCACTTTAAAGAGCGTATAGCCATCATCCACCCAAGGCACACTGGAAAGTAGTCGCGCTTCTTGCGCTTCATCATAACCGTCCTGAACTGCCACCTGCTGAAGGTCTTTACCGATATGATAGCCAGGGACGTTCACAACCGCCTCTGATTGATTACGGGAAATATCGATCATGTATTGAATTACGCGGGGCGTGACCATCCTTGCGCCGTCGATCATTATCGCAATATATTTTGCTCTGGCTTTTGAGACACCGAAATTAACCGCATTCACGGGACTGGCGTGCGTTTCTTGCCGCCTGAAATAACGAAAATTATCACCCAATGCTGCTAGGGAGTTCGGACTTACCATTACGTCAGAATCATTCTCCACCAGAATCACTTCATAATCGCTTTCTTGCACACCTTCTTGATAGCGAGCACTCAGGGTAAAGAGCGTATTGAGTACCTGGCGAGGCATTTTATAGCCCACCACAATGACCGAAAGCTTCGGCACACGTAGATTTAGCGATCGAAGTCTAGCCCACATTGGAGACCTGCTCTTCTGAGACAGCCACTAACTCATAATACAATGCCCGACAAGACTTGGGGACACCACTCCAATCATCAGCCAACTGATGCTTAAGGCTTGGGGTATAAAATGATTCTTCGGTGTTTTTATGCTCCCCCTCAAGACCGAAAGACTCCGCTAGCCCTCGGACTTTTTGCTCGAAAAGCGCCTTCGGCCAATCAAAATTTAGCAAAGGAAAATAGACTTCGCGTTTTACACGCAAAAGTCGATTATTATAAAAAAGCCATAATGCGAAACATTGGTCATAGGGTAACCCATCTCTTTTATGGAGTGATTCGGCTACGCACAATGGATGCCTAAATACACCGACAAACTGCAAATCACTTATAATTCGGCACCACCCCTCCAAGGTAAGCAACGTACGAGGGTCTTTAAAGCCCCACTGAGGGAACGACTGGTAAGCCTCTACCAATCGTTGCCCCTGTAGAATTTGAGCTTCACTCCATAGACAGCCGGAGACAGGTTCCTTCCAACTCGCGAAATTACTTTCGAGCACCGAATTATTAAGATCGCAAAAATCTTGGTTCTCTCGATTGCCGCGTCTGTTATAAGGATTCCAACGATGGTGTTTGCCTAAATATAAACCTGCTTCCTGCAGGCAACCCGTCAAACAGCTGGTACCGCTACGATGCATTCCCAAAATACCAACGGTTAACGTATTTGCTGTCATCCTTGACTCCTAACGACTATTTATTAAGCAGGCTTAGGGTCTATTTTAGTTGAATCCCGCTGAACTGCTGCTAACTTTTAACTATGCGTTTAAATTAAGGGAATGGACTCATCTTTCAAAATTATCGCAATATCCTACGTTATCGAGTCTACGCGGATTTAAAATCTGAGGTGGCACGGCATTATCTCGGGTTTTTGTGGTGGATAATCGAACCGCTACTCTATCTCGGTGTATTTTACTTTGTGTTTGGAATGATATTAAGTCGCGGGGATTCAGGATTTGTTAGTTTTTTGCTCATAGGCCTGATCGTTTGGAAGTGGTTCGACAGCTCTGTTAGAGGTTGCTCAACGGCGATTCTAATGAACCGTGGCGTGATTCAGCAAGTGTATGTGCCCAAATACCTATTCCCCCTTATTTGCATTGCCAGTAATTCTATTAAATTCGCGATTGTATTCACTCTATTTATATTGTTATACACATTTATAAAACAGCCTCCCCACCCAACCTATTTCGCTCTACCCATCATTATCCTAACCCAAGCATTATTGATTACAGGATGTGGCCTCGTGCTATGCGCCATTGTTCCGTTGATCCCTGACACCAAAATTTTAATCGACAATTTCATGACGCTTTTATTCTTTATGTCCGGCATATTTTTTAAACTCGACAGCGCCCCTCAAGAGCTGCAGTGGCTACTGGAACTCAACCCCGCCGCGGTACTTATCACTTTATATCGAGACATTTTGATTTCAAATCATTGGCCAAACCCTATGGATATAATGTACATCGTTTGCTTATCTATTGGGCTCATCTTTATTGGACTGTATCAACTGCATATACACGACAGGAATTATGCAAAGATAGTGAGTTAGGTATGAATCAGGCAATACTAGAATTTTGCGAAGTCGGAATTTTCTATCAAAAGAAATCGCTATCCTTTAGGTCCCCTAAGTTTTGGGCGCTAGAGGACGTCTCTTTTGTGCTCAAGCGAGGAGAAACGTTAGGTGTAATTGGTAACAATGGGTCAGGAAAAAGCACGTTATTGAAGTTAATTTCCGGAATTATTGCACCCGATAGCGGATCAATCACAAGCTACCGTAAATTTACCGCATCATTATTAGCCCTGAACGTAGGTTTTAACCCCAATTTGACTGGACGCGAATCCTCAGTGTTAAGCGGCCTATTATTAGGCATGAAAAAGACTGAGATTGAGAGCCGATTAAATGCTATCGAAACGCTTTCCGGGTTAGGTGACTTCTTTGATCAACCTGTAGGCAACTACTCAACAGGCATGAAAGCCAGGTTAGGCTTCTCCACAGCGATACAAATCAACCCAGATGTATTTTTGGTGGACGAAATCCTCGGTGTTGGCGACCAACAATTCAGAAAAATTTCTTATGAGCTGATTGAAGAAAAGATTAAATCGAATAAAACCGTGGTGTTAGTGTCCCATAATCTCGACGTCATTCAGAATCTTTGTGATCGAGTCTTATGGATCGAGAAAGGAAAAATAGTCAAAGTAGGCGACACGAAAGAAGTCATTGACTATTACCTCAGCGCCATTCGACAAGTTATGCGAGACAATCATCAAGATCAACTCGACAACACCAGAAAAAACAAAATTGTTTGTTAATCCTTGTGCTACATTAGGTAATTCAAGCTATGAACTCTACACCAATTAAAATCCTTTTAGTGATGGGCATGCATCGGAGCGGCACTTCGGCCATGACTCGCCTGCTCAATTTAATGGGTGCTCACCTCGGAGACAATATCATCCCCCCCAAAGAGGGAATTAACAGCAAAGGTTTCTGGGAATACCAAGAGGTAGTTTCATTTAATGAGTCATTACTCGCATCACTCGGTTTAACCTGGTACGACGTATACTCTACTCCAGCCAAAGAATGGTGGCGCAGCCCGCTCATTCAAGAAAAAAAACCTGAGCTGAAGTCAATTTTATTATCACTCGTCTCCGAAGAACATAATCTTTACGTGATCAAAGACCCACGTCTTTGTTTAACCTATCCCTTATGGGATGAGGTCATTAGTGAGCTGGGTTGGGAACACCACTGTTTTATGGTGACGAGAGACCCTCGAGAAGTCGCGCTGTCGTTGCTTAAACGAGAAGGCTTTTCCATTGATACCTCGTATTTACTCTGGAAGCGTTATTTTCAAGCGGCTATTTCTGCACTTAACTATGCACCGCACTTAATATTGCCCTATAACACCTTAATCAGTAACCCAGTACTGACCGCTGAATTAATCGCGACCAACCTTCCGGAACTACAGGCAAACTTTGAAGATAAAGATCAGACAGAAATAGAATCAGAAATTGACAGGGGCTTAAAACACCACAGCGCTATGGATATGACTCATTCTGAATTTGAATCGAAGCTCGTCGAAATATATGAATTGAGCCTTAGTCAGGTTAGCCTGAGTTCAARCACACTAAAAGAAATATTGCTCCGCCTCAACTACGCTGAATCACTCCTTGACGCTGAATTTTACAAACACTTTAATTCAAAGCTAATACACAACACACTTAACTCACGAAAGATCTTAATAGAAATCGGGGATGAATTGTCTTATGCCCGAGATATTGTGCGCGAAAGGGATGAGCAGCTTTCCACTAAAAATGATGCTATTGAAACATTGCAAGCCAGCAACCAAGAATTCCAAGTAATCAACCAATCAATCCAAACCAGCAACGATGAATTTGAAGTCATTAATCAAACGATTGAACAAAAAAACGTTGCACTGGAAGAAAACCTCATCATTCAAAAAGAAAGCCTCCTAACACTTCAAGAAACCAACCAATCAATGCAACAAGACAACGAATCTCAGTCCGCGCAAATCGACCTGCTGAACGACCGTTTATACTCAATGCACAGTGATATAAAAATAGTCATCATTACCGATTACTTTGTGTCGTTGTTTCGAGAGGTTTATTACTTTATAAGGCCGCTGCCTCGGCGATTTAAAAACCTACTCCAAAAAGCAAACTAAACAGCACGCCATTAACACGCGGTTGGCGCAGAGAACACCACAAACACGCCCAATGAAATAAATAAGCACGCGGATAAACGTAATGATGAGCATGCATCTCAAGCAGCCCAGTACAATTGCCGTCATTATACCAATCTATAATGCCCTCGCTGAAACAAAACAATGCATTGATTCTGTATTAAATAGCAATAATAAAAAGCAATTAGAGATATACCTCATCGAAGATTGCTCAACGGACGACAAGGTTCGCCCCTACATAGAAAACCTAGCTCAAATGCACGTCAATATTCGCGGAATATACCACAAGTCCAACAAAGGCTTTGTTTATACCGTTAATGAAGGCATAGGAATCGCTCAAACACTCGATATAATCTTGCTGAACTCGGACACCGTAGTAAACAACGATTGGGCGGACCGCCTGTGTGCATGCGCCTACAGTAAACCCCGAATAGCCACAGTAACGCCATTTTCAAACAACGCGACCTTATGCAGTTTTCCTCATATGGACCATTGCAGTGATCTTAAGGCCTCTCAAAGTCGACAAATAGACCGTGTATTCTCGATCGTTAATGCTCGCAGGTCTCTCGAAATCCCCACCGGCGTAGGGTTTTGCATGTACATTCGTCGCACTATTCTCGACCGAATTGGTGCGTTTAGTGAGCAGCACTTTGGTAGAGGGTACGGAGAAGAGAATGACTTCTGTTTCCGTGCAAAAGCACAGTATTGGAGTAATTTATTATGCGCAGACACTTATGTACATCATCACGGTGGGCGCAGCTTTAGTGATGAAAAGAAACAACTCATCGAAAAAGCCATGCAACAACTCAATCAACTCCACCCAAGCTACCACAGTACCATCCAGGAATTTATAAGCCGTGACCCTGTCGCACCATTGCGCACGGCTGCATTGCTTGCAATATTAGCGAACAATAAGGTGCCAAACGTACTGATATTACGACACGCTTGGGGGGGTGGTACGCTCAAACATATCAATCTATTAAAACAGCAAAATAAAACCAGTGTTGAATACATAGAACTATACCCGCTTTCAGAAAATTTAGTCGCCCTCCATATTGGTCGCTACAATCAGACGCTGAAATTTGAGATCCCGAGTCAACTTCAACACTTAATCGATTTATGTAATGTCATTAAAATCGATCACATTCACATGCATCATCTTTTAGGCTTACCCGCCGAAGTGCTTGATTTACCTTCAGCATTAAAATGCGAGTATGACATTACTCTACATGATTATTACTTGCTAGAAGGCAATCAGTGCATTATTGATAATCAAGGGCGCTACCTGGGCAAAAAGAATACTCGCCAACAAAATCTTACGTCCCAGCTCTCAACATCCCTACGGGCACAGCCCTTTAATATGAGCGTGCCTGAGTGGAAACAAAAAAGAGCCACCTTACTGAATAATGCATCACGAATAATTTCACCTTCTTACCAAACAAGTGCTTTGTATCACTCGTTTTGTAAGAACATCAACATTACTACTGAATTACACAGTGATCCCCACACGATATACCCCAGCCCTAGGTTCAATCCTCAAGCTTCAACCTATAATCCATCAACGCCCTTTAATGTCATTGTCATCGGCGCATTAAGCAAAGAGAAAGGCGCAGATTTGTTAGAAGCCACCGCGATGTATCACAAAGAATTGACTGCACGCGGAAAAGAAGATGACGCCACACTCAACCTAAAGTTTTTCTTAGTGGGATACGCCTACCGCCAACTAGACGACTTAATCACTGTCACAGGAAAGTACCACGACAAAGAACTAGCCACTAAAATAACCGCGTTAAAGCCAAATTTAATTTGGTTTCCCGCACTCTGGCCCGAAACTTACAGCTATACACTCAGTAGCGTTCTCGCGTTAGGCTTGCCTATTCTTGCCCCCAATATCGGCGCCTTTCCGGAGCGATTATCAGGCAGACCGCAAAGCTGGGTCTACGACTGGCATAGCAGTCCGACAAAAATACTGCCGATATTCAACTATATTCACGATAAACAACTAAACCACTCGCCCTCAACAACCCGATCCAACGAAGGGCGTAAATCAATTGAACCGGCCGCATCGTTCAACAGCGCTTCATCGCGCTTAAACTCAAGCAACCTAGACGCCTGCAACCTTGACTCCTTCAACCCAGACTCGCCGACCTTAGCCCCGCCTAACACAGCGCCAGCACGGACTTGGATTCAAAGCACATTAACCCCTAGCTTTTACCCATCACGCTATCTAAAAGGAATTCCCTCAAGAACACCGCTCGCTTATGACTACATTCGCGAACATAGCGCCTCTTTTCATCGTTATTCCGACCATCATATTCAATCCACATCAGATCATTGGGCAGCGACTGCGCTCAACACATTACGCTATCTGAAGCGTTTACGTCTAATGGGACCAATAACCAAGATTATCCCTAAACCTTGGCAACAACGTATAAAAGCGCGACTAGCCAAAGCAAGCACATCTTAGGCTCTATAATTCTGTTATACGACGTATAACAGGCAAGAAAAACACCCGCTTCACAAATTAAAACCCTCGAATGAATGCCAGTGGATATTTCCGAACAAGAATCTATTCTTTAAGTGGGCACTATTAATTGTGTGTTCGCAGTTATAACTTGAGATAATCCATCGACATAGGAAAACCATTGGATGGATGAATGGCTAGAAGGGATTCGAAATAAAATCGGCTTGTTCGTGCCCACCCTTAACCCAGGCACTGAATGGCAACAATGGATTGAGGGTCTAAAGAAGCAAACGCTTCAACCCAAACGTATATTGATCATCGATTCGTCGTCTTACGACGGAAGCGTACACAATAGCCAAGATGAAGATTTCGAAATACGTTTTATTCCAAGACATAGCTTTAATCACGGAGGCACGCGTCAATTAGGGCTGGAGATTTTGCACGACATGGATTTCCTAATCTATATGACTCAAGACGCGATTTTAACCGACCCGCGCGCATTCGAAGAACTCCTAACGCCCTTTAAAGAAGAACTCGTCGCGGCGAGTTACGGAAAGCAACTTCCAAAACAAAACGCCTCATACTCTGCCGCAGCAATCCGTAATTTTAATTACCCAAATCAATCACAAACCAAATCGTTCGCAGACCGTACTAGATTGGGCATAAAGACGCCTTTTTTATCGAATTCATTTTCAGCCTATCGACGCGCGTCTGTTGTCGAGATTGGCGGTTTTCCAAAAAAGAGCTTAGTAAGCGAAGACATGTTTGTCTCTGCAATGCTACTCAAAAGAAACTATCGCATACGCTACCAAGCCAGCGCACAAGTACATCACTCCCATAATTTCAGTATTAAGGAGCTGTTCCAGCGCTACTTCGATATTGGTGTCTTTCATCATAGGGAGCAGTGGATCAACAATATGTTCGGGTCCACAGATCGCGAAGGAGTCCGCTTCTTGATTCGACAGCTTAAGTCATTGGGCATTAAACGTAGTCACCTTGCCCCTGGAGTAATCCTCAGTACGGCAATTAAATACATTGGGTTTCGCTTAGGCTTGCTGGAAAAAGTAATCCCTGTGTCGATCAAGCGATTACTCAGTGTTCAGAAATTCTATTGGTTGAATTAATTTAGTTTTACAGGCCCGCGATTAATGCCTCGAGTACAACAGTTATCAGTAAGCCCACTCAAGCACACAAGCTATTGTGTGGTAGTGACCTATAAGCCCGAGTTAACATTATTATTGAAGAATTTAAACGCGCTACGTAGCCAAGTTGACTACTTGCATATAATCGATAATTCAGCCGCACACTGGGTTAAAGAAGCCATCCATGAACACGCCATCCTTATAAATGAAATTACTGAATTCGACCAAAATAAGGGGCTGGGTTACGCGCTAAATTTTGCTGCCGAATGCGCCAAGCAAAAGGGATTCCCCTACCTGCTGATAATGGATCAAGACAGCACACCTCAGCGCAACATGGTGCAATCGCTTCTTAATGCATTCGCTACAGACAACCACCTAGCCGCAGCAGGGCCGTTTAGCGCCCCGAATATCCATGAAATAGACACGGGCTTTTTTATCTGTAACCAAGACCATAATAACGTCCAGAAACGTTATTACCAACAGCTTACAAAAAGCGCGTACGACGTAGAATTCCTGTTTTCTTCAGGGACATTAATAAAAATACAAGCGCTAACGGAAATAGGTGATTTTAAAAGTGACTATTTTATCGATCACATTGATACCGAATGGTGCTTTCGAGCGATCGCGAAAGGCTTTCACCTGAAGGGTTTGCCCCAAACCTTTATGGCCCATAAAATTGGCATACGGCACATTAAGCTGTGGCTAGGCAGGTCTATTATATTTCCAATTCATGAGCCAATCCGAAACTATTACACGTTTCGAAACAGCCTTTTGACCTATAAACTAGACCACACTCCCCGCTACTGGAAGCTTAAAACACTCGTTCGCTTAAGCGGATTACTACTCATTAACCTTACTCTTGCGAACCAGCGTTTATTACGTTTACAGATGATGATTGCAGGTATTACTGATGGCTTGCGACCCAAGCACCAAGTTCAAATCGAAATACGCGACCAAGAACTAAGGCAATGGTCGCTTAAATTTAAGATTCTTCGTCTACTTGGCCATAAAAAGCCTTGAGCACTTTCGATAACGCATAGGCATCATCCGCGCCGGCAAGCTCTCGAATTGAATGCATCGCAAAGGTCGGCACCCCGACGTCAATGGTCTTAACGCCTAATTCAGACGCAGTAATCGGGCCAATAGTACTTCCACAGCCCATATCTGAACGGACCACGAAAGACTGTACAGGCACATCAACATGGCGGCACAGGCTACGGAAAATCCCACTTGTCTCGCTATTCGTCGCGTAACGTTGGTTCGCATTGACTTTAATAACCGGGCCCTTATTCAGTATCGGACCATGAAGCGCATCATGTTTTTCTGGATAGTTAGGATGGATGCCATGGGCATTATCCACGGAAATCATCATTGAACGGGCCATCGCTCGACTGAAATTCTCTTGATGGCCACAAATTCGTTCTAATACCGACTTCAAAAATGGCCCTTGAGCCCCCGCAGCCGAGACGCTGCCCACTTCTTCGTGATCACTACAGACCAGCACGGCATTAACGTCTTCATCGCCTTCACAGGAATGCATCAACCCATTCATCCCAGCGTAACAACTTAACAAATTGTCTAGTCGCGCACTGGCAATAAAATCCTCATCGATTCCAACTAAAGCCGACTTCTGACAATCGTAAAACGACATTTCAAAATCTAATATTTCATGTACGTTTGAGATGCCTTGCACCTGGGCTTGCTTAGCCAACAGAATTTTAAATTCCCCCCCGCTTTCACCTGAGCTTGGGTCTAAACCCTGCATCATGATGGGCGGCAACTCTTTTTGGGGATTCACGGTCTTATTCTTATTGGCTTCCCTATTAAGGTGGATAGCCAAACTAGGGATCACCGCAATAGGATGAGCGAAATCCACTAAGGCATTATGAACATCCCCTTCCGCGTCTAGATAGGTGATGCGCCCCGCTAAGGACAGATCCCGGTCGAACCAGGTATTAAGCAACACCCCACCATAGACCTCTACTCCGACTTGAAAGTAACTATGGCGGTTAATCTCAGGCACCGGTTTAACTTTTAGGCAGGGGCTATCCGTATGCGCGCCCACCATACGAAAGCCATGTTCGACGACATTGCCCTGACCGAGGCGAAACGCAACAATTGAAGAATGATTCCTTATTACGTAATACTGACCGCCAGTGTGAAGGTCCCACGACTCGGCTTCATCTAAGGCAACAAATCCCGCCTGGTTTAATCGCTCGATTAGTGAGAAAACCCCATGAAATGGCGAGGGAGACGCGTCCAGAAACTCCATTAATCCTGCATTAAACTCATTCTTATTCATTCGGTAATCCGCAACATGGTAGCTATCAAATACATATAATCTTCATAAGGGGCCATTTTATTTTAAAAAGCGGTCTAACAAAAGCCTTCTCTATGGCAATTTTCCCACCCAGTCTGTTGACTTATAGCACTTAAATCAGGTAGCGACCAACCTTAGAGATCTGAATACCTCTACCTACGCAGTAAATTGGTCACCGCCACACGTTTTCAAAACCAAACTGCAGAAGCAGCCGTAACGAATGAAAGTAGCATCTAATCTAGTAGTGCTCGATTGTTCAATCCCGCCTAGAAATAGGCCCATGACATGTGAATGCGTACGATAGAACCCACTATTGGGGTATTTATTGCTCAGCGATAGATTCCTCAAGCATCGCTCGCTGCTCTTCCCGATCGACATAGCGCATCCAACTCTTAGCAAATCGAGCCGTTTTCGGCTTCTTCTTGGCCTTTTTCAGCGCTGTCCTGGCACTCTCAAATTCTTCCAAATTAAAATGCGCCACGCCTTTTAATAAATACAGCCTGCCGATGTTGTTTAAATCTTTCTTTTTAACGGCTTCCTCACTGTTGCGTACTACTTCGGTCCAATTTTCTTTCTCCGAGTAAAGCTCCACTAAGCGCTCGTAAATATCCCCGCGCTTAGATAACTTCGCTGCTTTTTTCAGTGCCACGATGGCTTTATCCACCTCCTTGGCCAGAACCCACGCATCGCCTAATAATTTTAAGTTTTTCTTGTTCGACTCCATTTGCTTATTTTTCAGCGCTTTCTCAAGCAGACGCGCCGCCTTGTAAGGCAACGCGTGATAGAGATAGAGCTGGGCAAGCATTTCGAACTCTTTACTTTTGCTTAGGTAGTTTTGACGGTAGGCCAACTCCATCGCCGACATTTGTTTTTCATCCAACCCTAACTGGCTATACACCGCACTTAATTGAATCCAATACTGCTTTTTGGGGTACAACTCTACAAGGGTTTCAAGAATGCCTGCGACCTGCTTGATATTTTTTTTCTCAAAGTGACAGCCCTGTAACAAAAGCAAGGTATTCTCGGACGTAATAACACCGGCTTTACGATCCATCGCCATAACCCGCCCCACGGTCTCTATCGCTCGATCATATTCTTTTTCTAAATAATAGGCTTGAGCCAATGCAAAGAGACTTTGGTGAGTGGGTTTATCCTGCTGGCCGTGCAAACGTACTAATACGTTGATCACTTCCTTATAATTTTCAACCACAAAATAGAGCTGAGCGAGCGTTCCAAGCACTCGGTTTTCGAACTCTAGCGGCACACTTTCATTGCCAACGATCTTTCGAAATGCTTCGATGGAATCCGGATACTTGTCTTGAGAATAGAATGCAAAGCCTTTTAAATAGTAAACCATTGCTTTTTCGTAGGCGTTTAATTTAGGGCGTTTTTCAAGTTTATTCAGCACCTCTAAGGCGCCATTAAAATCTTTGGCGTCCGAAAACTCTTGTGCCTCAGAAATTTTCTTATAAACATTTTGACGTAGTGCTGGGGTTTTTCGTGTCTTCCTGGACGCTGCATTAGATTCAGAATTTTGCTCCGCATGCGCAGAAGAGACCACATTATAATCAAGCAATAGATCCTGCGAGCCAAGCGCAAGCAACATTAAAAACATTAACACCAACGTTAATGCCCAAGTCAAAAAATATCGTTTATCCTTTGAAATCAGATTCGTTATAGTCAACTTTCACTCGTTACTTTTGGAGTTGAAATGATATTTTATGCTGTACACCAGCCACTTCGACCGGCTTATCATTCACCACTCGAGGCTTATACTTAAATCGTAATACGGCTTTAATGGCTGCGTTATCGAATACATTATTGGGTTCAGACTCAATCACTACCGGCTGAACCACTTTACCAGTACTATCCACCGTAAACTCAACAATCACCCAGCCCTCAAGGCCACGCCTCAGTGCTCGTCTTGGATAGGCCGGCGCCACTTTAACCAACGGCAGGTAGTCGCCATCAATTTGATCGAAACCCAAGCCACCCTTGATATCTAAATGATTACTAATATTAACGTTGGCGATATTAAGCTGGATCTGACCCGGTTTCGCTAAATCATCACTACTCGTATCAGGCATAGGGGGCGGTGCATCAGCGGCAGGCAGACGGGCTGCGACCTTCTCGTCAACATCAAACTGCTTTGTTTCCTTAATGCGCACAAAATCTAAGACATAACCGCCATCAATTTTATCAAGATGAATACCCGCCTTATTAATCAACGACTGCATCGCGTAAAAAAGAACAAGCGTAAAGGCTACCGAGAGAAATAGACTGACACTCAAGCGCACGCAATACATCATGACTCTAGTTCTTCGTAGAAATGGCAATTTGGTAAATACCCGCTTGATGCGCGGCATCCATGACTTGCACTAACCTAACGTTGGTCGAATCGCTGTCAGCTTGAATGACCAGCGTCCCTAAAGGATTCTCCGCATGCAAGCGCTCGATGTTTGCACGTACAGCACGCACATCGACTTTACGCCGATCAATCCACACATCATTATCCTTATCTATGGCCACCAATATCGTAGCGCGTTCTTGAACCACCGCCGTTTTAGCACTGGGCTTATTCACCTCAATGCCCGACTCTTTTACAAAGGAAGCCGTGACTATAAAGAAGATCAACAGAATAAACACCACGTCCAACATGGGCGTCATATCGATCACTGAATCGTCACTTTGATCGAGGCTTGGTGCTAGACGTTTCATTTCATTAAACCCTTTTCGTTAACAACTAGTTCTATTCGCTATTGGTTATTTGTAAGTGATGTGTTCTATTTCCAGCGTATTTATAAGTGATAACTCATGTCTACGCGCATATTGCTGCAAGACGCTATTACCAATAATGCCGGTCAAGGCGACGAACATGCCGACCATCGTGGGGATCGTGGCTTTTGAAATACCCGCAGCCATTGCTCTAGCGTTACTGGAGCCCATAAAGGAAATCACCTCAAAGACCTCAATCATTCCCGTGACCGTACCTAGCAACCCTAACAACGGACAAATCATGACCATGGTCTTGATCAAGCCTAGCGACTGCCTTAACTTCATCGCCACAGACCAAATTAAAAACTCTCTTACGTGATAAGCGTTCCAAGACGATTTATCTTTTCTTGAATGCCATTTTTCATGCACTTCACGTTCCAAGCGAGGAAATTCTGAACTGTAAAACCATACGCGCTCGAGCATTAATGCCCACATAAGAATACAAGTGACGCCAATCACGGACACCACGGGTCCCCCCTTATAGAGGAACTCATTTACAATCAGATAAATATCATGCCACCACATTTTGATCTTGCTCTCTATGTTCGGCGACGATACCCGCTGTCTCCATTTCCAAAAGATTCATTATCGAACGACTTTGACCGGCGACCAAAGAGTGTAGCAATACCGTTGGGATAGCGACCACCAGTCCAAGTACGGTGGTTACCAGTGCTTGAGAGATCCCCCCGGCCATCAGCTTAGGATCCCCGGTACCAAAAAGCGTAATCGCCTGAAAAGTATTAATCATGCCTATAACTGTGCCTAACAAGCCCATCAACGGCGCTATAGCAGCAATTATTTTCAGTAAATTAGTGAATCGCTCTATGCTCGGACGTTCTTTCAATATGGCCTCGGTGAGTTTTAATTCCAAGGTTTCACAATCCACCTTAGGATTATCTTCATAGACCTGCAGCACTCTCCCCAGCGGGTTATCACTACACGGCTTATCCTTCCTGACCTGCGCCATGAGTTTGGCTTTAACCCAGAATAAGCCTGAAAGCTTGATCAACGTAATCACAAAGGCAATCGCGCCTAAACAAAGAATCGCGTACCCTACCGTCCCCCCTTGTCTGATGCGCTCTTCTAGATTAGGCGATTGCATTAATAACTTTAATATTTGTCCCCTGGATGGATCTAAGCCAAACAAGGTATGCCCGGTACTGCTACTGAACGCCTGTGCCGCTCTAACGAACTCTGACCGTGGTTGACGAGGCAATACCACAATTTTTCCAGTCTCTGGCGAAAAACTTAAATATTGTCCGTCGCCAATCAGATTAAATGAGCCAACACGAATGACTTGCTGTGTTTCTTCATGCCCATTTGCAAAAATAACACTGGAATCAAATCGAGAGACCTTGCCTGACTCGGTCATTTCACGCTGCAACTCAAACCAAAGTTTTTCCATATCATTAATAGAGGCGAGTTCGGAGTCTGAGGTCATTTTTTCGATGAATTCATTAAGGAACTTTTCTCGCCCAGGAAACTCAGCGCTTATTATCGAGCCCTCAAAAAGGCCTCGTGTATCCCCGGCGACCTGCTGAATCACACCAAACAGCTCTTTCAAATTGCCCATGCGTAAACGGAGCTTTTCAGTTAACTCTTTTATCTCCACGTCATTCTTTCGGTGCTCATCTTCGAGCTTTAAGCTTAACGATTCTTCATTCTTACGCGCTCGCCGCTCATTCATCAAAATTCGTTTTTGATTCTTCTTTGACTCAATAAAGCGCTTCTCTCTGGCTTTGTTTTCTTTGTTTTCACTGATATTGCCATGCTTTACAAACTCGAGCAGTTCGTCCAGCGAACCGGGAGACTCCGCATACACTGCACGCGCTTGCATCCCTATAGCAACCCACATCAAGCAGCCACCTACAAGCATTGTCCTTGTGATACGATCAAACATAGCTAATCCTTTACGCTAATAGGCAACAACATAATGTCCGGCGCCATTTGGTTACTTGCGATTTTTAATCCACGTCGAATATAGGTATTCATGGTTGGGTCTTTCAGTGCATCCCATTTATTATTACCGCGATCCCAAGCACCTGATAGTGATCCATCCAAGGTTTGAAATAACAGCGCCACTCGGCCGATACGCAATATACTGACTTCCCTCGGGCTACCTGATATGGATATAGAATCTCGATAACTTTCTATAGTCCGGCCATATTCGTTTTCAACTTGAAAGGCTTCCAAAGTACGGCGATACTTGCTCGCCATACTCACATCCGTTCGGTCGATGTAGACCTTTAGCGCATCCATCCGATCTTTACGCTCTTGCAATAGAAAAGGCACATCTAAATCAATGAATATTTCCAGCCCTGAGACCATCTTCATAATCAGCGGCATTACTTGGCGCTCAATGACGGTAACGTCACTGATGGATTGCTTTATTTTTATTTTTTCTTTTTCCTGAGTAAACAGCTGTTTATTTAACTGTTTGTTATATATCTTTAACCCTTCAACTTGCTTATTAATTCGCTTATATTGATCAAGAAGTGATTCGATCTGTGTCACAATGCCATTAATTTTTACTTGAGACGCTTTAGACGAAGCATTTACAGCACTGCTTTCTTTAAATATCTCTTGTATTTTTTCCGCATGACACAAACCAGGCAAAACAATTCCAGCCACCAAAAACATCACATAAACAACGCTTTTGAATAGGGACGTATTTTCCATTGAAGCCCTCTCCTTTAGGCAAACCCATAACCCAACAGTACACTGTTCGGTTTGATTTATTTGGGTATAAAACACCCTCTATTTAAATATAAACCACGAACAGCTTCATGGAGCATTAAATATCCATAAACGAATCGAAACTCATTGCTTTTGGTTCTATGACTTTTGGTTCTATTAATTAGATTGTGTATTGAGACGCTAACAATGATGCGCAATACTTTTATTGGCGAACGTGAGAGGGGTAGCACTTAGATAGAAAATGGAGCTCAGATGAAACGCCCCTACCAAAGCCCTGTCTTACCTTAAATTAAAATGACGCCTTAGCTCACCAGAGTGATGTGCCAAGGCGAATTTCTACTGCCGACAATGCTAGAAGTTTATTCTGCCTCGTAAATAAGCAATCATGCCGCGAGGATCGTGCGTTAAGCTATCATAACCAAATTCAGTTTCAACCGTAGGCGGTTCTTCATCTGTAAGATTTGCAATACCAACCGTTAACGTAGCGTCTACGTCAACAAAAGTGTAGGCATATTGAACATCAAAGGTATTTTGACTACTTATTGTCGCAAGATCGCCTTCATCGGATTTATAACTCCCAATATGGTGCCAAGTAAGGTTCCCCGTATGCTGACCTCTTGACCAATCTAGCGACCAATTAAACTTTTTATCCTGAACTGGTCGCGCTGAATTTGTACTGTTAAAGCTATTGACTGCGTCAATTTTAACCCCATTATGGTCAACAAAATCATATTTATTGATATAGGTAGCGATCAACTTAGAGCGAAAGCCACCCAAGTTATTAGTTTCTATATCCCAAGTCCAAGTCATGTCAATACCGTCAGTATTAATTTCAGCGGCATTGACATA
>NVVB01000028.1 GCA_002402085.1 Gammaproteobacteria bacterium | reverse complement strand
GTAGGGTGGGGTGATCGGGTTGGGTGTAATACCAATGGGTTGATGTTGCTGAACGGGCAGCGGTGGATGCGGGTGCTTAGGTTGCTGAATATGTTTCGGTAGGGCTTGGGTGGCTGTCTAGCCAATATAAACCGCTTTGCGGTGCTGTAAAGTGTGGCTCAATCCGTCGAGCCGTATCGCATATCCTTTACTTCAGTAGAAAATTACCACTTACGTGCGCTTTTAACGATTGTTTAAAAGGTCGCGAGCAGGTTTTCTAGGAGTCTTCAATGTGCTGAACAATGCGTAAACATCGCTTTGCTCTGCTTCAGATAACTCTCCGAAAGAAGTTACTGCTTCTTCTGCGTCAGAACCTTCTTGACCGTGCATGAAGATAGCTTCTTCGATGGTTAGTGCACGTCCGTCATGTAGGTAAGGTGCAGTATCAGCTACTCCCCAAAGGCGGGCAGTTGTGAAGTTGGCATCGCCATTTGCTTCTGCTAGCTCAGGACCCATGTTGTGGATCTTAAGGTCAGCAAACAAGCGAACGTTGATTCCGCCTTCTCTGTTAGATCTGAATCCAGGCTTTTCAGTCAAGTCGATAGAAAGGTAGACGTTTTCACTTGGGTTCTGTGGAACTTCAGGGTAACGCAGGCCAATTGTTTTAGTCGTTGTTTTCAATACAGGCGTGTGACAGTCAGCACAACCAACGTCTTTGAACTTCTGTAGTCCGCGACGAGAAGCGTCAGTTCTGCCATTTTCTCTTGGCTTATCAAGTGTTGCACTGAAAATGTTCAGTACTGATAAATCGCCAATTAGGAATTCATTGATTACGCCGTCATTGTCGCCATCGATGCTGATCTGACCGTCTAGTGAAGGATCAGGGAAGAAACCATTTTGTTGTTCATATAGAACTTCATCAGGAGTCATACCAAAATGGAAGCGAGTCGCGTCTTGGTTGAATCGACGAGTCGTAATGTTGTTACCTTTACGACCAAATGGTTGAACAACCAAGAAAGTCTCGGATTCAACGTCGTTGTCGATACCGGTTACGTCGCTTGCATCAAGTTCGCCAGTTTCGGTAAGTCTTAGTTCACCAAAGCTGATGCCTTTTGTTGTTAGGGCGATCGATGAACCAGGTCCACGAGCTTGTAGTCTGACAAGCTTCGCTTGAAGGTCGGCAGTCATTTCGTTTCCTACTAGCTCAACACCACCAGAACCGAAAACGAATGGAGGGTTAATAGCCCGACCATTGATGTTGTTTTTGCCTGTGGTTGGGCCGTCGGAGTTGATTTGGTCTGCGTCGTGATTCGCGTTTACGAAAGTTGCGCCAGCGATTACGGTATCGTTGATGCCGCCAGTTCCGCCAATACCAAATGTCATTGGGATAGTGTTACGGCTTAAAACAGCGTGACACTCAAGACAAGATTGAGCATCAAGACCGTTTACACGAGAAAAAGTGTTGTTGCCTTGAAGTCCAGGACGTCCACCGATTGTGCTACGTTCAGCAGGAGTCTCGCCTATAGGTCCGTCGCCAAAACCGTCAGCTGTATTGAATGGAGTGGTGAAGACTAATAAGCCTCTTTTACGAAGTTCTGTAAGAGACAGATCTTTGATTTCGTTTTGGTTGGTATGTGTTGCTAGTGCGCGACCGTTATTGATCTCTGCCGCATTAGAGACATTGAAGGCAGACAGTGCTAGCAAACCCATGGCTAGCGCGCCGCTTTTAAGTTTTATCATATTGATCCCTGTTTTGTTTTGTTTGGCTCTAATCGCTCTGCTGTTGATTAATAGCCAGTTTGGTTTTCATTGAAGTGCCCCCTGATTTAGCTGGACGCATTCAGCGTGATTTATATCAGTAATTAAAGCCAAAATCTACAAATAGAATTGTTTTAGAAAATTGGTCGCTTACGAACATAAGCGATGTGTAAAAAATACAAACAAATAACAATTTATCGGCTTGAATTTGCGGTTAAAGACTTCATTCCATAGCAGTATATTTATTTGATTGATATTTGATTTGTGTAAAAAGTGTGTCCGGTTATTTGGGTGATATAAATAGGCTTGAGTGGCTTTATATAGTGCTATATAAGCAAAAACCACCTTTTTACCGGAGAGAGCTATGCCTGTAAAAGAGGCTTAGAAGTGACTTGTCGTTCACTGGTTTGTGTTTTTAGTGTGTCGAATTTTGTTGCGTGTTTTGTTTTTTGTTAGACGGCTGTTTATTTATGTAATTACGGCTAAGTTTCGAGGTGTGAATTCATTTGTTTTACGAGATTCCTGGTGTTGTTGGGAGTGATTCCTATTCGCTTTAAGTCGGAGGTATTTGAGGTGGTTATGCTTAGGCTTGAGTAGTGTGTGAGATGGGGGTTGATTGGTTGAAATGATGTCACTATTTTTATTTCTGGGCGTTGTGGCGTCTGTGTTGGGTGGGCTTGATGACTAAAAGGAGTTAAATCGCATGAGCTTCCTTTAAAAGTACCTTGACTTTAAAGGTAATTATGGCATTTAGGCATTTTCGTTTAAGCGCTAGGGCGCGTCTGGTCAGTGAGTCTCTTTCAAATCGACGTATAGGATTTAAGYGGTCTAGCCCATCACTCGAGGTGATAGAGGRGGKCGAATGCCGCAGCTTCTTGGTCAAAGTGTAAAAGCAGTTGACGCTTCTTTAGCTTGGATGATTATAGGGCGTAGTTATTCAATCGAGTGCGTAACRATAACTATTAGTGATGTTTAGTCTTTTTTCTTTTACTTAAGGCGTTCGTGGGTCTGTTATGTATTTCTWCGAGGNATAAATTTGATTGATCATTGCGATCCGTTAACGCTTATGTCGGTGCTGGAATTCCAGGATTTATTGCGCATAAAATAAACAGGCCGTTATCAGTGCTTCCGAGGTAACTCTTTGTTTTGAATATTGGTTATGGCAGCGCGCTTCATAACGCTACTTTTCTGTTAATGACTCGATAGGGATAATTAAAGCCGGCTGGCGGGGCGGTGACCGAGTAAGTGTTTGTTTTGCTTCGGCTGTCATTATTTCCTCTTTATTATTGACCCTTTGGAGTTGCGCTTCAGTGACTGGGTAGTTTTGTTGGTGGTAGGGCTAATCCTGCCAAAAGAAATGGAATGAGATCCATGAGGTTGTGTTGTTTGCTTATAGAGGATAGGAGGCGGTCGGGCCTTGATCGAAGGATTGTTCTGGGTTGCTGGTCCCTTGGAGGCCCAATTCCAAGGGGACGTAAAGATCGCGCGTAAGTGCTTTTTTGTTTTTGGGTTATGCCGTTTGTCGGCTTGGCTCAAGGATCATAAAGTCGCGCTTTGTCAGCTTGCCTCCKAGTCGCGCGAAGCTGTCTAGAATGGCCAGTTTCCAGCGGTATTTCTTGCGGAGTGCGTTGTAAGCGGTTTTTTTCTCTGCTTCGTCGCTGATGATCCGCCCGAAGGTCATGACCCAGGGCCCTTTGAGCTTGCCTCGAACGCCACAGGGGGCGATTTGGGATTCGGGGAAGTTACGTAAGCGCTTGACCTTGCCGGCATTGCCCTCACTGTAGATATAAATACGCCCCTCTACGTGCGCGAACCATACTGGGGTCTCGACCGTTGAGCCATCGCGTTTGCGGGTGGAGAAGCTGATGTATTCAGCGGYATTGAATTGCATATCAAACATAGAGTAGACGCTTCCATAGAGTCAGAATGAGTGGGCCCATAATACACAAAAGAAGTCTTTGGCATGGCTTGTGGTTGCTATTTAAGCGATTTAGATTTTATTTTTTGTCTTTGTGTTTAATGTTGTTTTTGGCAGAGTGAAGCATGCATTGAGGGTGTTTGTTTTCGCACTGGTAATTTTGCTGTGCTTGCGGGGCCAAAAACTAGTGAGTACTTGACAGGCTTTGTGTAATAACAATAATTTTCATTGGACGTGGTCAGTGCATTGATAAGCGCGTCACGTCGCGAAATAAATTCGAAGCGCTTAGTCATGAGTATTTTATAAGGGCATGCAGTTACGTTTACTGCCCAATAATTTCCAGTGATATCCTAYGCTGAAATTCATTCAGAATTTTTATTTCAGAAAATTAATTTAATAAAAATCATTTCTCTGGCGATCAAAGGACCGATTGCAGATCTTTCTGATGATTGGTTTTATTCCTAAATGAGGGGCTCTGAACGATATGGATCTTCAAAATATCTTAAATTCTTCCAAGCGTCAGCAGTGGTCAGTGGCTGATTTTGACTGGAGTACTCCGGTGGACATGGAGGGCGTGAGTCAAAAGCAGCAGCGCAATTTGGCGTTTGTTTTGTTGTTTATTTCTGGTGTAGAGCGCGCTGGCGCTGAGTTTTTTAGAATCCACGCGGATTACATTGATGACCCTGTGGCCAGTGAATTATTTAATGTGTTTGCTGCTGATGAGGATCGTCATGCGGATGCGGAAATAGAGATGGCCAAGCGGTTAGGCATGCAGTGGCATGAATTGCCATGGATTACGCGGCTGGCGTTTAAGTTTGTTAATGATGATTTGGAAGCCTTGCGTAAGAGTAAGTACGGCCCGGGCATTCATCGGTTTGGCGCGACGATGATTTTATTTGCGGAGTTGGGCTTGGACGGGATCGTTATGCCGACTTTGAGAAAGGGCATGAATGAACCGCTACATGATGCGGTGTGGAAGAAAATCGATCAAGATGAGCGTCGGCACTTGGCGATGGATTATTGGTTAATCGAGAATCGTTACGAGCGAAACCTTGCCCATCAAAAAAGGCTTCTAGAAGGCGCGACGTTACCGAGGGCTAAGCGAGGYTTTAAACTCAGCATTCCGCTGCGCAGTATTATCTTAACGCCGTTAATTGTGATCCCTGGATTTTTGTTGGTCGCGCGGGCTGCGACGGCTTTGCCTGTGGAGGCGAGTGTGTTTCGTCGCTATTGGGAGTTAGTCAAGGCGGTACCCAAGAAGTCTCCGCATGCGACGGAACTGGCTTCTTATAATAACCCCAGGAATTGGATCAAAAACATTTCGCTTTATTTTAAGGATAAGAAGCGCTTCACTTCGTTTGTGTATTATATTTCTTCGGGTAAAAAGCTGGTGCGAGGCGTTGGCCTAGAATGATTTTTATTCTGTTGAGGGCTGTTCTTTAGGTCTTGCTTTATTGGGTCTCTCTTTGTTAATAATCCAATACAGGCACTCACTTGATGCAGAGTGCCTGTTTGATCTCTCAACGAGGCCTTTAACGTTGAAGGCTGGTGTTGCGGGGGTTGTTAATTAACTGCCATACGTGAGTGTAAATTCGGGTGATGGGGTGCGTCGGGTTGTTCTGAATGCGAGAATATTACCTCGGATATCAATCGTGAATTGTACGACGGTTTGTGAAATAAGGTTGCGAGATTCAGTGCTGCTTTCACCGGTGGTGCTTCTTTCGCTGATAGTGATTAACTGGGCATTACCATTGCCGGCGTCTACAACGTTCCAACGACGGATGATGATCGAGTCATCGTCGCATTGTAAATCGGGGTATTGTTCAGAGTCTCCGATGCTCACTATGTTTGGCATGCGGTACCGTGAGTCAGGCTCACAACTTGTTTCTATTATTCCGTCTTCCGTTATAGAAAACAAAATCAAATCGCCATCGCGGTCAATAAAGCGAGTTTCACCTTGGTCGATAGTTTCTGGCTCTGGATCCGAGATAAATATAGTTGGATTGAGGATTATATTGCGTCTTGAAGGCGTGACCAGAATTTGATCCACTGACTCCATTGCCCCATTAACCACTCGATAAGACCCGCCATAGGTGTTGCCTTCGCTATCGGAGCCAGTAACACCCGCCTGGTATGTTGGACCCGGATCTAGTGATAGAACCTGGTCTAGGGTGAAGCCTCTTACGATCGATGGGGTATCCTCTGAGTCGTTGCCTTCGCCCCCGCCGCCGCACGAGATAGCCAATGTGGATAAGGCGATTAGGGTGGTTTTTCTCAAGCTATTCATAGGTTTAATTCTCATTTCTTGCTGTGTTTATGCCGTTTGGTCGAGGCGGTCAAGGTAACACAAGCAATGGGTACCGTGGTTTGCGCTCTTGCTCAGACCAGGGGGTATTTTATTAGGCGGACGGTATTATATCTTTTTATTCTAAGGGGACTGTTACTTTTTGTACTGAGTAGACCGCGGGGTCGCACTGACGTGACGGTTGTTGGTCGCGAGCGACTGGGTTGCTTAATTGGATTGCTTAAGTTGATTACTTAGCCGTAATGCCTGTTGTTTTGGGTGTCGGGAACGTTCTGCTGTGTAGTGCAGGCGGTGGTGCAAGTTGTTGAGGGGTAGTGTAAGTTGCTTAGGCTGTTGTGTTCGTTCGCATGTTGCTTCTAACAATAAAAAATGCCGGTTGAGAGATGCTCTCTTCGTGGATTCTGAGGTTTCTTTAACTGATTAGGATGCCTTTTATGGCCAAGACTTCTGCGCCTGTGGTGACTGGGAAAGATAAATACCCTTTAATGTTTAGTCCCCTTGATTTAGGCCATACCCAGTTAAAAAACCGGGTATTGATGGGGTCAATGCACACCATGCTTGAGGAGCAACCTCAAGGCTTCGAAAAAATGGCTGTGTATTATGCCGAGCGCGCCCGAGGAGGCGTAGGCATGATTATGACTGGAGGGATTTCGCCGAATGAGGAAGGTTCGGGGATGTGGGGTGGGGCGAAGTTGTCCACGTTTGAGGAAGCCCAGCAACATCGCCTCATTACTGATGCGGTGCATGAGGCCGCACCGGATTGTAAAATTTGCATGCAGATTTTACACAGTGGGCGTTATTGTTATCACCCGCAGTCGGTTGCGCCGTCGGCGATTAAATCCAGAATTAATCCCTTTACCCCCAATGAGCTTACTGAGGAGGGCATTCAGAAACAAATTGCTGATTTTGCACGGTGTGCGGTACTGGCCAGGGAGGCGGGCTACGACGGCGTTGAGATTATCGGGTCGGCGGGGTATCTATTAAGTACGTTTTTACTGGCGTTTACTAATCAGCGCGATGATCAATGGGGCGGGTGCTACGAGAATAGGATGCGCTTTTCAATTGCGGTGATTAAAGCGGTCCGTGACGCGGTGGGGCCAGACTTTATTGTCGTGTATCGGATTGCGGCCATGGAGATGCTTGACGGTGGCAGTTCTTGGGACGAAGTAGTGTTGCTGGCTAAGGAAATAGAGAAGGTTGGTGTGACTCTTATTAGTACTCATTTTACCTGGCATGAAGCGCGCGTGCCGACGTTAGCCACGATGGTGCCTCGGCGAGCGTTTACGAGTGTGACGGGGAAGTTACGGAAACAGCTGAGCGTCCCGCTTATTACCAGTAATCGAATTAATATGCCTGAAGTAGTGGAGCAAGTGTTGGCTGATGGCGATGCTGACATTACTTCCATGGCGCGGCCCATGTTGGCCGATCCAGAGCTCGTGAATAAAGCCTTTGAAGGGCGCGAAGAGGAGATCAATACCTGCATTGCTTGTAATCAAGCGTGCATGGATCATGTGTTCACGGGGCGTATGACTTCTTGCTTGGTGAATCCGCGCGCGTGTCATGAGACCGAGTTGAATTTCCAGCCTGCGACGCAGGTAAAACGCATTGCTGTTGTGGGTGCGGGGCCGGCGGGTTTGTCGTTTGCTATCTATGCCGCGGAGCGAGGCCATCGCGTTACTCTTTTCGAGGGCAGTGATTCGGTGGGTGGTCAGTTTAAGCTGGCCAGTAAGGTGCCCGGTAAAGAAGAGTTTGTGGAAACGATTCGCTATTATTCCGCGATGATTCGCAAGACTGGGGTAAGCCTGAAATTGTCGCACCGGGTTAGCGCGCAGGAGTTAATTGACGGTGGTTATGATGAGCTTATTTTGGCGACGGGGGTGACGCCGCGAACGCCAGCGTTTCCGGGGGTGGAGCATGCCAAGGTGATTGGCTATACCGATGCGATTCTGGGCCGTAAAGCGATTGGTCAACGTGTCGCGATTATTGGTGCGGGGGGCATTGGTTTTGATGTGGCCGAAGTATGCAGTCATCAAGGCCAGTCGTCTGGGCAAAGTATTCAGGTCTTTGCACGTGAATGGGGCATTGATTTCGAGAATCACCCGCGAGGCGGCGTGGCGGGGGTTAAGCCTGCGTTGGCGTTAGCAGATCGAGAGATTTACTTACTGCAACGTAAAGACACGGCGGTGGGACGAGGACTGGGTAAAACCACGGGTTGGACGCACCGCTTGAGTTTGAATAAGCGCAATATCCGCATGATAAACGGCGTTCAATACCATAAAGTCGATGATCAGGGGCTTCATGTGATGATCGATGGGGAAGCGAAAGTACTTGCTGTGGATACGGTGATTCTATGTGCGGGTCAAGAGTCTCAGCGAGAGTTGCTGCCGGCCTTGCAGGCGGCGGGTTGTTCGGTGCATCTTATCGGTGGCGCGGATGTGGCGGCTGAGTTGGACGCTAAACAAGCCATTGACCAATCGGCRCGCCTTGCTGCAACAATTTGATTTCAGRTGTTTTTTGCTGATCTATCTTGGTGCKCTTATCTTACTGAGCTGTCTTGCTCAATACTGCGGATTCCATCAGAATCTGCAGTCGTAAACCTGTGTCTAAAATATCGATTACCCTAGGAAGTGCCGGCTCTTCGCGAGTGGCCAACAGTCTCTATGATCGCACCCAATATACTCCTGTTAAGCGCCATTGTTATCGTTATTTTGGCGGTTCTGATGACGTATCTATTCACTGCAATGCGGGGTAAGAAGGCGCTGTCGGAGACGGAACGGGTGTTGGTGGGTGTAACGACTGAAAAACAACAACTCGAAATACGTGTGTCGGCGTTAGGTAAAGAGCACGGTGAGCTCGCTGAGCGGTTTAGAGGGCTTGAGCTGACGCAGCAGAAAGTCAGCACCGAGAAGGACGCCTTGTTGCAGCGTAAGCTTGAGTTACAGCAACTTCTTGAGCAGCTAGAGGGGAAATCTGAACAAGCCGTGCAAAGTAAACATGATGCGGAGAAACTGAGCCAATCGATGCACACTGAATTGCACGAGTCGCGAAAGCAGCAGCAAGAGATCGCGGATCGATTACTGCAAGCAGGCGAGGAGTTAAGGGCTGCGCGCGCGCTTCAGGAGCAGCAGCAGAAAAGACAGGCCGAGACGGGCGAGCGCGCGAGGTCATTTGAAGTGCGGGCTGAAGAGGTTCAGGATAAATTTACTGAGAGCAAGCAACTGAGGCAGTCTTTAGAAAACAAGTACGACGGCCTGCAAAATCAGTACAACAGCCTTTTGTCTGAGCATACGGCATTGAAAACGGTGTTAGAGGAACGTGAGAATAGTCATGCAAAGCAGCTGGCGTTGTTTGAAGAGCAGAAGCAAGCGCTTAGTGAGCAGTTCAAGGTGTTGGCCAATGAGATTCTCGATAGTAAAACCAAGGCTTTGCAGGAGAGTAGTAAATTAAGCATGACAGCAGTGATGAATCCTTTTCAGCAGTCCATTGATGGCTTTAAGAAAGAGGTGCAGGAGATTCATCACCGCGAGACCACGCAACGAGGTGAACTTAAGAAAGAGCTGGAGTCCTTAAAAGAACTCAACCAAAAAATCACCACCGAAGCCCATGAGTTGTCTACGGCCTTGCGCGGGCAGAAAAAATTACAGGGGAATTGGGGCGAGCTGGTATTGGAGAATGTCTTGGATCGTTCAGGGCTGCAATTAGGAACGGACTATAARCGCGAAGTGTCGTTCACTACAGAAGAGGGTCGCCAGCGTCCTGATGCAGTGATTTACTTGCCCCAAGATAAGCATTTAATTATTGATGCCAAAGTCTCTTTGAATGCGTATACCCGCTATATCAATAGTGAGGATGATACTGAGCGTGCCGCTGCACTAGCGGAACATGTGAAGGCCATGGGGGATCGTATTAAAGAGCTTGCCGACCGGGATTACTACAAACTCCCCGGACTTAATTCGCCCGAAATGGTGTTTATGTTTGTGCCGATCGAGTCGGCGTTTGTTGAGGCCTTGAAGGCGGATGAAACTTTGTTTCAGTCAGCGATCGAAAACAATGTATTGGTGGCGACGCCGACTACATTATTAACCAGCTTAAATATTGTACGTCAGTTGTGGCGATACGAAGATCAAAATAAACACACTGCGGCATTGGCGCAAAAAGCCGACAGTGTGTTTAGGAAATTAAATGGCTTTTTAGCGAGCTTTGAGGGCGTCAAGAAAAGCCTGGATAAAGCCACTGAAGCGTACACCAAAGCGGAAGGGCAATTAATTAGCGGTAAAGGCAACTTGGTAAAGCAAGTCGGTGAGTTTAAAAACTTGGCGCCGGCGATTAAGGCTGAATTACCCAGTTATTTTACGGATAAAGCTGATTTGGAAATTGATTATGTTCGCACGGATGATTTGTTTGAGCGTTCTATCGCCGACCCTGAGCCAGAAAATAATATTAGTGATTAGTATGCCGAGGGGCATGGCTGTAACAGGCGTGGTGGGTTTGAGTTAGACGAGGTGAAATAAGGCGACTTACGCTTCGTCTTGATCGAACATGGATTCAGAAAATAGCCCGTTAAAGGCGCTGATAACCAAAGGGTTGAATTGAGTGCCATTGTTTCGATTTAATTCAGAAATTGCGCGTAGTGCTGATTTGGTATATTGACGGTCCGAACGCTGTGTGGTCAAAGAAAAATACGTGTCGACCAATGCTAGTATGCTTGCGCCTAGATGAATGTCTTTTGATTTTAGACCGTGAGGGTAACCCTTGCCGTCGGGGCGTTCATGATGTTGATGGACGATAAGGGCTGCTTCTTGCCAGTCTTGCATGCGGTGTAATATTTCATAGCTTTGGATCGGGTGCTGTTGGAGTAGCATTATGTCAATGGCGTCATACCGACCTGTTTTGTGCAGTAGGCTGTCGGGTAAAAAAGCCATGGCAATGTCATGCATGTACACAGCCCCGGCCATTTGAGCCTTATCGACACTATTGGGGAGTTCTTCATTAATCAATAATGCCATGTGAAGCAACTTGCCCGTTCTTCTATCCCAATGCTGGCAGCGTTGATCGAGGCATTCGGCTAGGCCCTTGAATACTTCGAGGTCGGCATCTATTTCAATGACAGGCTTTTTGATTTCTTTAAGCGTTGACTCAAACGCATTGAATACCAGGTCTGCGTGAACCCTTGGCGTGAATTCCTCAATTAAAAACTTAATTTCTTCATTTTGGTTCGATGGGCCTGAATCGATTAAATCTCGAATTTTGTCATGCAGGCTACTTAATAAGACGGTGTCTAAGGTATGTCGTTCTACTAAATCTTCGGAGGCGGCTCTAAGTTCATCGAAAATTAGTAGCAGAAATTCTGCTAATTCTTCGGTGATAACCGCTTTTTCGATAAGCAGGGTATCGATTAGGTCTTCAGCCACTTGCACGTAAGAAACCAGGGGGTCTAAGAAACCGAGGCGGCAGACCATTTTTAACTTTTCTAGAGGCCCGAACAAGCTTTTTAGGCGCTCCTGCTGATTAGGCGCCTTATGAATGTGCATCAGATATTGTTCAATGGATGATTGTTCGTTATAGATAGAGTCCAAGAAATCTTGCAGGAACTCTTCGTCTAGATCATCAATTATTTGTTCAATAAAGTTCATAACTTAGCTAACAGCAGGAGTTACACGTGCCATCTAAGAAGAGGGGCAATCAGGCATCCATCTGTTATTTTTAAGCGTAGCTGATGTGTGTAATAGCGAGTAATTTTTCACGTTTAGCGTAGGGTGAGGTAGGCAGAGAGGNGGGCGMAGAAGGNGGGGNTAGRTGTTGGGTTTAGTCGMGGCTAAAYCCAACACCTATATACAAAATGCAATACTAATATTTTATTTTGCTGGYGCGTCAGCTGGGAGAGTTGATAARGTCCTGATTCTGTTTAGGCATTGAAGGAGAAATCCGCCCATTGCAAAAACAGCCCATGCCAGTGTTACAAAGCCCCAGTGAATCGGCGCTGCAAACAGTTCTTCGGCGTAGAAGAAGGTATGGCCCCATTCGTTAAGGCCCAGGTTAGGCATGATTAAAATCGGTCCCGCAGCGAGAATAGCCATCGGTCTGGAAATTCTATTGCTATAGTCGGGTAGGCGCGTATGAATCCAAATAAAGCCGAGTATTAGGCCCACGGCTAAGAGCGGTATCCAGAAGTAAAACAATGCAATGTGAGTGGGCGTGAAGTCAGTATCGCGAATGGTGACTTGATGCCATGCCGCATCGGCTTCAGTAAAAATTGCTAGGGCAATGAGTACTAATATGCTGCCTCCGGCCATTAGGCCTAACATCCAATAGTATCGGTTGAGTTCTTCGCGTGGGGAGATTAAATGGATGTTTTTGTCGCGGGTAAACCAAAGGGCGGGTACGGCAATAGCACCGACTACTGTGATAAGCACTAGCTGGGCCCAGAGCAGGTTCATCCAATAGGTTTGGAATTCGGGTTCGAAATAGTCAAGACCTACTGTGAAAGAATAATTTTGTTGATACCAACGATAAATTACGGCGACTACTGCGAGTAGTGCGGTCGCAAGAAAAACGTAGCCCCACGGTACTTTGGGCATTTCTTCGTCGTGATCATGCGCAGCAGCGGTTTGGTTGAACTCGGATGAGGGGTGTATGGCAGACATGGAGGTACTCCTTATTTTTATGACTGATTTTTGTACTAATTATTATTAATGCATTGTGGCGATTGTAATTATTTTTTTCGTTGTTAGATAGCGATTGGATTAGCTTGTTTTAATTATTTYATTCCTTTTTTAATTCGTCCGTGAATAGTRTTGCTGTTAGCGGTAATGCCGTTTAAGTGCTGGGTTTTATTTGTACGATTTTATTTATTATATTCAGCTCGGCTTTATTATTACTCAATAATGTTGGCTTTGGTGCTATTTTAATCGCGTTGCCTTTACTTTGTGCGGTCTTATGATTCGTATCACAAATAAGGGGCTTTAATTGTATTGTATTGGATTGTTTGTTTTTTAACGATGTGTTTAAGCCTRCAGATTAATTTATTTTCCTTCGATGCAACGGGTACTTAGGCGTCACATTTATGAATGCGGTTCATTTTATAGAGTCCTAACTTGACCCAATTCCATATTATTGTCTATGTCATATGTGGCCTTATCGTCTGTTTGATTGGGTTGCTAGGGTGATAGGCGCTATAACGTGGTTAATAATCTCATTATACGGAAATGGAATTAGAGGGGACGTTTAAATAATGAGCAGGAGGGGTGTGAGGACAGGGGGGTAAGGCAAAATGTCGCATAAGATACCCGGTTATCTGAATTACAATTTATTCCCTGCGCTCGGGGTTAGCCAAGTGTGGGGTGTGGGCAAGCCTTGTAATTCAGATAACCGGGTGTCGAATGCTATTCAAATTTTACGGACTCCAAGGACGACAAGTTGCGTACCCTTGAATAAGTACTTCTTCTTTGTGGTTGGTAGCAAATAGATCCATGTCTACGTGTTTGATATTGTCCTCGGTGTACACTTTAGTGACAGTGCCCTTGAAGACCACATTATCACCAGGCCACAATCTAGACTTGAATTTAACGCCGTATTTTTTAACGGATGTCGCGCCAAACCATTTGGACGGTACGCTGCTCAACATACCTGCAGTGAGCATGCCCATCCCAAAAATTGATTCATTTCCGGCCATTTTGGCAAACGACTCATCGTGATGGATCGGGTTGAAGTCGCCGCCCCCGCCTGCGTATTTAACGAAGTCGGTGCGAGTGAAATTATTGTGCTCTAAGGCGAATTGATCACCTTCCTTAATGTTGTCAAAGGCTGAATCGCTCATGTTTTGACCACTCCTGCAGTTTGAATAAGGATATTTTTTATTTTTAGTACTACTTCGCCTTTCTCATCGGTGTAGTAGGATTCAATTTCTGCAAACTTCATCAAGCCGCCGCGACGGCCTTCTTTCTCATAGGTTTTAATTTCGCCTTGGTGCGAGGTCAATGTTTCGCCGGCGAATACGGGGCGTATGTACTCGAATTCTTGACCCCCGTGTAATACGAATCGAAGGTCCAATTCCATGCCTAAGTCACCAAAGCCAGACATACCTTCGGCGCTGGCGAAATGTGCTTGTACTGCTGAGTACGTGGGAGGTGCAACAACAGACGGTAAGCCGGCTTCTTTAGCGGCTACTTCGTCATGGTACAAGACGTTGTCATCGAAGATAGAGCAGGCGAATTCGTGGATCTTTCCGCGTTCGATGGGCAAGCCTGGGGGATTAATTGACGCTACTGGGGGTCCGAACATAGTGTGCTCCCTACTTTAGTTATTATTAATGAGTCATTTTTATTTGAGATTTTTATATTAGGGTAAAGTCAGCATGATTCTGCTGATCTCGAGGATGGTAGCATAGTTTTTTTAAAATAAGATCCAGTGGGAGTACTTTGGGGTTGATGCGTGTGCCCGTTTAAGCGCTGGCCAGTGCTGCCTGTATACCAAGGCAGTTAAATCTCATTGATTAGGTAAAGCACCTAGTCCTTAATTGTGCCGTGTTGGGGTAAGGCATGAGGAAAGGCGTCTAAAGATTGAGTCTTTAAGTATCTCTGGTTCTTAAAGCGGCTAGAACGGGCGGGTAATGGAGGTAGTCTATGCTGGTAATAGGCGTCACGTGCCTTGTTGAGCTTGATTAAACGGTTGTTTTTTAGGCGCGCTATTGAAGTTTTCTTTTATCGAATAGATAAAGGCTCCGGATTTATTTTTTACCTCAGCTAGAATTTTTTGTTTCATGCTAATTCGTACCTTAATACAGCTGCTTTTTTTAATCTCAATACAGGCTTCTGCAAGTGACGTTGCAGAGATTGGGCAGAGTGACGCGCATTTTGTACTCGGACCCTTTATTGAATACCTTGAAGATTCTGAATCACAGCATAGTGCGAGTACGTTGTTAGGTTCACAGGGAGACGTGTTTTTTAAAAAAAATAGCGCTCCGGTATTTAATCGAGGCATGAATTATGCGCCTCATTGGATTAAAACGTATTTCAAAGTGAAYGCGCCTCAACAGACCTCAATTGAACGCCTGATAAAAATTAAACATGTAGGGCTTAGGGATTTATTATTTTATTACGCCCGAGTAGAGGCAGGAAAGATAGATGTTGGATCTGTGAAGCAAGTATTGAGAGCTGACTTCGTGTCAGGCAGCTCGCTTCTTATTCCTGTTACGTTGCAAACTAACGCAACCTATGTGTTGTTGTTACGGGCTCAGTCCAATACTTACATGAAAGTCCCCATGTCTCTGTGGATTCCGACTGCTTATTATAAAAAACAATTAACGAATAATATTGTTCATGGCGCCGTGTGTGGCATATTGTTTTCGGTGCTTATCTATTACTTAATTTCCTTCATTCAGATTAGAAAAGCATTGATGCTGTATGGAGGGCTATTAACGTTTAGTATTTTGCTAATGGTGATGTCGTCGCAAGGCTCCTTTTATCACTATTTTCTCTTTGGTTCAGCACACGGGGCCGAAATGCTGACGTTGGTCGTGGGGGTGTTGATGCCCTTGGGCGGTGTGCTTTTTGTGCGCGATTTTTTATGCACCGCGAAGAATTGTGCTGTTGAAGATAAAATGCTGCTTGCGTTATTGCCTGCACTTGGTGTCGCGTCAGTTTGCATTTTGATTGATGTTGTCTTGCTTCGTGTGTTTATCTTAGTGCCAGTAATTGCTTTTTGGATCGTGCTTAGTATTTGGGTAGGCGTTCGTTGCTGGATAAAAGGGTTTCGAGAGGCGCGGTTTTTTCTTTTGGGCTGGGCGATTTTCTTCGTGTCGCTTGCTTCTCGTCTTTTAGAGGTCATGAATATAATGCCCTCGAACGCCTATACCGATATCGCGATAAGTTTCAGCCCTGCATTAACTGCTGTGACTTTCTCGATGGCGTTGTCGGATCGCATGAATTTGTCAATCAAAGAACGCTCGATGTTGCATCGTTCAACAGTCTCGGCAATGAAGCAGAGCGATAAAATTAAGGATGAGTTCCTTACCAAAATAAGTCACGAGTTGAGAACGCCCATGAATGGTGTTTTGGGCGCATTGCATATCTTAAGAACGAAGCCTGATAAAAAAGAGTTCGAAGAAAATATCTTCGCAGCTACGATGGCATCACGCAGTATGATCGGAACAGTCAATAATTTACTGGATTATACTGAGGCAGTTTCGGGCAAAATGAAGCTATGCAATCAAACGTTTAGCCATAATCAATTCATTAAAAAAATATGCGAAGATTTCGATAATGAATGTGATTTAAAGGGTTTAAGATTTATTCTGAAATCCACACTGCCTGAAAACTTGTATCTTGATGGGGATGAAGAGAAGCTAGAGCATATGCTTGCGCAAATTGTTGATAATGGTGTGAAATTCAGTAATGAAGGCGCCGTCACGTTAACTATCAGCGAGTATGTGGTGAACAATGACGGTGAAATTGGTATTCAGTACCTTGTTGAGGATACAGGTATTGGCATTGATGAAGCAATGAAGGCGACCTTGTTTGATTACTTTAGTCAGGCAGATAATTCTCTGACGCGATCGTATGAAGGCCTAGGGATGGGCTTGTCCGTTGCGCGCTGTATCTTGACGTTGATGGGCGGAAATATACTCATTAATAATCGAACCCAAGGGGGCGTTGTAGTTGAGATAAAATCGCCGTTTAAGCGCGCGGCTTACGAACAAATTGTTGAGCTGGAGACGCTTGATAAGATTGATTCAAGTAATGACGAACATTACGGCAGTGATTCCTTGGCCGAAAGACCCATTTTGATCGTTGAAGATAATAAGGTGAATCAAATGGTCTTGGGAGCGCTGCTTAAAAAGCTTGGCTATGCGCCGTTATTTGCTGAAAATGGTAAGGTTGCCGTAGAGCTTTTAAGTGATAAAAATGTGCAGGCGATATTAATGGACATTCAAATGCCGGTGATGGATGGCTATGAAGCGACGAAGGCAATACGCGCCTCTGGGACTGAGAATGCGCATGTGCCGATTATTGCGGTGACTGCCAATGCTATGTCAGAGGATCGAGAGCATTGTCTGCGGGTGGGGATGGATGATTATATTAAGAAGCCCGTGGATGCGGARCTCATTAAACGTAAGCTAAAAATATGGTTGCATAAAAAAGCCGGTTAGTGACGYTTAARCYGGCTTYTTCATGYGCTGCTNTTNNATTGGTAACAGACTCCTGTGCCGCCCAGTCCACAATATCCATTGGGGTTTTTTGCTAAATATTGTTGGTGGTAGTCTTCTGCATAGTAAAATTCTTGGACGGGTAACACCTCGGTTGTGATGGCGTTAAAGTTTTCTGATTTTAAGCAGCTTTCAAATCGCTGCAATGATTCTTCGGCGAGTGCCTGTTGTTGCTCAGAGTAGGTATAGACCCCTGAACGATATTGGGTGCCAGCGTCATTGCCTTGGCGCATGCCTTGGGTTGGGTTATGACTCTCCCAAAACACTTTCAAAAGCGCTTCGTAAGTGATTTTAGTTGGGTCAAAAACAACTAACACGACTTCGTTGTGGCCTGTTCTACCGCTACAAACTTCTTCATAGGATGGGTTTGGGGTGGAACCGGCGGCATAACCGACGGACGTAAAATAAACCCCTGGCAAACTCCAGAAGCGTTTTTCTGCGCCCCAAAAGCAGCCTAAGCCAAAAGCGGCTTGTTGGCTGTTGTCGGGGAAGGGCTGAAGCACGCTATTGCCGTTAACGAAATGCGTTGATTTTAATGGCAGAGGCGTACTGCGGCCGGGCAGCGCTTGTTCGGGGGACGGTATTTGTGATTTTAATGTGCTCATTATATTTTTATCCACAGGGTGGTGGTGCCGAATGCTTTGAGTTGGTGACTTTCTGCGCCCACTACAAAAAAGTGGGAGTTTAATTGAGAGCCTTTTTGAGAGGTAAACTCGCCAAAACAAATAATGCTCTCATTGGCAATACGGTCGCAAAAGGTCATGCTGAGGTCAATTGTTGAGCCATTTGAGGCCATGGTTAAAACGCTGGTTGAGGCCAGTGTACCCACATTATCGGCGATGCTTAAGAGTGTGCCATGGGAAATCTCGCCGTTAATGTCCAAAAAACGTGGTTGAGGTTCGACCTTGATTCTACAGTAGCCTTCGCCCATTTGCTCCAGGTGCATGCCTTTTTTTGGTTTGTGAATCATTGAGTCCCAAAATGGTTTGGTTGGGTGGGATTCAGGAGCGAAGTTAAGGGGCTTTAGCTTATCTCTTTGCCAGTGTGAATTCTTTGCAGAAGACTCCCAGGTACCGAAACTACATTGGCATTTACAAATGAGTTTGTTGTCATCGTCTAAAGCACTGACTTCTATGAATGCGAGTCGTTTGGATTGCTTTAGAAGTGTGGCGTGAAATCGCAAGCGGGTGTTTTTGGCCGCATTTAAATAAAATATCTGGCAATCAATGGTTTCGACGCTGGGGGCTTTATCGTGCTGAACGCAATGGTCTTCAGTACCTGCTTCTTCGACGTTTTGGCGTTCAGTATTTTGCTGGGCCAAATTCGCTTCTGTCGCGTCTAATTGTGTCGAGGCCAATGTACTGATGTTTGTTCCGTGCAGGCAGTGCTGGGCGAGCAGGTAACCCGCATCATGAAGCATTGACGCAATGGTGCCACCGTGAACCAATCCTGCGTGATTGGTGAGACGTTTTTGGAAGGGTAATTCAAGATGAACTTCTTGGTCGGAGAGACGGGTTAATTTTGCGCCAAGTCTCTGTGGCCAGGGCGTGGAAAGAAATTGATCTGCGAATGCTTCGGATGAGTTTTCTGGACCGATTTTAGGCTGTAAATCGCTTGATCCAGTATTGTGAGTTAATGGCATGTCGGTGTCTCTGGGTCATAGACTAACAGTAAATGGTTAGACGTTTCCGTAAGTGATTGATAATTCGAATCGTACGTAGGTTGGGTGGCAAAATCAATCTGCCGGAAAAGAGGCTGGCCTGAATAGAATGATCTGGTGAGATGCTACCGAAGGCTTCAATAAGGGCGCGGGTAATAATTAATGACTGTAACAACAGGCTCAACCCGATTGTTAATGGAATTTCTACTAAACTGAGTTAGAGGGGGGGATCGTTTTGAATTACTAGGGATAATCCCTTATTGCTTGAGTGAAACGTTGGCTTGTTGCGCTAAATTTGTTGTTTACGATGATTCATTGAATTACGAACATTTCTAATAAGTTCTACGGATGGGTGAAGGGCTGACGCTACTATGTTGGCCAGGTGTTAAATAGATTGTTTGGGGTTTTGAGTGAGTAAAAAATCATCTTCATTTATGGCTGGGTTCCATTTAACGCTCAGCGCAAAAATATTTTCGCTGGCATTAATCGGTAGCGTCGGCGTCGGCGTCTATGTTTTATTTAGTTATTTTTCCAGTCAGGCAAACAGTCGTAATATCGTCGAAATTCGGGATTCTGCTTTTCCAATTGTCGATGGGGTTGGCAGAGTTCGAGCAGAGTTGGCCGAGATAAAAGGGGCGTTTGCTTTAGGCTGGAGTGAAGATGATGAATTTATGGGGGAAATATGGTTAGAAGAAGCTGCCGAGAAGGGGGCAAGCCTTTTAGTTAATCTTGATCGTCTGGCCGAAATAAATATTAAAAAAGCAGATCAGGTGCTTGAAATAAAAAGTGCGTTTGTGGAATACAGCACCATTGCTCGCGAATCACTTTTATCGAATTATGCGCAAAGTATTGATATTGACGAGTTGACGGCGAAAATTACCGAAGGCAATGAGAAATATAAACAACTCAATGAGATGTTGACGGCGTTTCGTGACTCGAGCTTTTCTGAAATGTCGACCTTGCTGGTGGAGACCGATGAGAGCGGTCGTAAAGCCACTCGAAACGGTTTTTTATTGGGCGGGGTGATTATTGTTTCACTGTGGGTGATTTCCTTTTTCACGGTAGCGCTGATCAAACAGGATTTAGTAAGAGTTGCTGATACCTTATTAGAGATGGCGGAGGGCCATGGTGATCTTACCATTACCATTCAAAAGCACAGTAATGATGAAATAGGGGACCTTGCCGAAAATTTTAATGCCTTTGTTTATCAYYTGCGARGYYTGATTRGCGTYGTCGCWAACAGTACKAAAAATGTRACSMAAAAYYTKGTCAACGTACAAAGCTTAGTATCCGATGCAAAAGAAGGCAGTTACGAGCAAAAAACGGAAATAGACTCGACGGTGAGTGCCTTGTCTGAATTGTTCTTATCGGCGAAAGATATTACTGATAATGCGCAGAAAGCGGCGTCGGTTGCATCTGATGCGAAGGGAAAATCTGAATCCAGTCGCGAAATTCTTAGTAAGAATCACTCGTCGATTTCTGCGCTTGCGGATGAAGTAGAGGCGGCGAGGTTAGTGGTTGCGGACCTGGCCAACGATACTAATAAGATAACGACTGTGTTGGAAGTTATTAAAAGTATTGCGGATCAAACTAATTTGTTGGCATTGAATGCAGCCATAGAAGCTGCGCGTGCTGGTGAGGCGGGGCGGGGGTTTGCAGTGGTGGCGGATGAAGTAAGGTCATTGGCGGAGAAGACAGGGAAATCGATAGAAGAAATTCATGCGATTATTGATAGGATTCAATCCGGGGGGCGGAAGGCGGTTGAAGTAATGGAGCGAGGAAAATTCCAGGCGGTTCAAAGCGTAGAGCAATCCTTGCTGACTTCGGACTCGCTAAATACCATTATTGAGTTCATTGAGTCGATGGATGAAATAAATGCCAATATTGCCTCGGCAGCGATTGAGCAGAACTATGTGATTGAGAATATAAAAGGCAATGTAGATAAAATTTTGGATGTTGCCGATAAGGCCGTTCAGACCACCGAACGAGCGAATGGTGCCTGCGAGGACTTAAGTCAGCATGTGGAAAATCAGCAGGCTGTAGTGGATAATTTTAAATATTAATTACGCTTGACTGGTTTATAGATAAAAACTAATGGTTGTTCTAGTGCTTTGATGTTGAACGAATCAAAGCACTAGATGCCCAGAACGCTAAAAATTCGAAACTAAAAACTAAAAACTAAAAACTAAAAACAAGAAATCTAGGGTTCCGTGGAAGTATCAGTGCTCTTTTGGCTAGCCTTATCATCTTCAATTGAGCTCTTTGCCAATTCTCGAAGTGCTCGGTAGTGCGGTTTTCCAATGAGCGTGATAGGAAACTGGTCGGTAAAAATGACTCGTTTCGGACGTTTATAGCCGGATATTTTTCCTTGAGTGAAATCGATAATCTGTTGCGCAGTGAGTTCGCTTGCGTCTTGAAGTTGCACCACTGCGGTGACCAATTCGCCCCATTGATTGCTTGGCGTGGCAGTCAGTCCGACCTCTTTAATGCCTGATATTTGCCTTAACAGATTCTCTACTTCTTCGGGATAGACTTTTTCTCCGCCGGTATTAATGCACTCTGAGCCTCGCCCCACAAAGTGAAAAAAACCGCGCTCATCGAGTTGAGCCAGATCGCCGCTCATTAGCCAGCTTTGTCCTTGAAACGTTTGAATGAGTTGGTCCGTTTTTTCTTGGTCTTTGTAGTAACCATTGGGTAGGTTATCGGTCCTGCGAGCTAGCTCGCCAATTTCGCCTGGGGCGACCGGTTTACCGGTTTGGCTGTTGACGATCATAATACGGTCGGTGACGGGGAAAGAGGCCTTGTTGAACTCCGTGTCCTTTGATGTATAGATTTTAAATGCCATGCCGGTTAATTCAGAGCCACCGATGAAATCGATAAAGAGTGTGTTGAGCATATGCTTTTTAAGCAGCGCTTCTTTAACGGCGGCGGATGTCGGCATGCCGGAGGCGAAGATGCCCCTTAGTTCACTTAAGTCGTATGGGTTACGATTTAGCTCGTTTAACAGCGGTTTCAGCGTGGCGTCACCAATGGCTCCCAAAAAGTTGATCTTATGGCGTTGCATGACGGCTAATGCTTCTTGTGAATCGTACGAGTTGGACTCTAATAGATACAAGGTGGCCCCTAACTTGGGCAAGCTAAAACTAAGTACCCATCCTAAAGAGTGCATCATAGGGCTGACCACTAGCACGCGTAATGCGCCGGAGACTTGTTGAGCAGCGAAGCGGTTGTAACTGAGCGGGATGCGCTCCAAGACCCAGCGGGCAATGCGAGCGGTACGTTGTGCGCCCAGTAGTTTTCGCGCCAGCGGTGAGGCTAGTAATTTCCCGGTCCTAGACGAGCCTAAGGATTCGGGTGAGGCCTTGCTGAGTGCTTTAAGTTGATTGGGTAGGGCGGATGAAAAGGCTTCGATGGTGGATTTGATCATGGCCTTTTCATTGTAGGAAATCCCTTTCGGCATGCCGGTGGTGCCGCCGGTGTAGATGTTGTAACCGATGTCTTGATCGGTTTGTTCCTTCCAGCCAAGAGCAGGTTTTTCAGTGCATTGAAGGTTGATTAACTGTTCATAGTTATAGATGTTTTGCGCCGTGTTGGTGGGTATATCGCCCACCACCAGTAGAAAACGAAGTTGGGGCACACGGGACTGAATACGTAGGAATGTATCAAAATATTCCTGCTCAATGATGGCGGCTACGCTGTCTGAATTGGTCAGCACGTGCACTAGTTCGTCGTCCATAAAACGGTAATTCAACGGTACGCTAATGCATGCACACTTCCAAGCGCCGTAGGTGGATTCGACAAATTCGATGCTATTGGTAAGGCCTAAGGCGATGCGTTCTTCTCGCTGAATGYTGAGCGAGGCAAGTACTCGGCCGAGTTGATTGGCYCKGTCATCGAGTGCTTTAAAGGTTCGGGATCGTTGCCCTTGTACAACCGCGAGTTGATCCCCGATATATTTTGAGTTTTTTTCCAGCGCGTTAACGAACGTATGCTTACCTGCCATGGCGTGCTCCGAGAAAATTGTTGGGTGTCTTATTGAAGTCACTTGCTTTCACGAAAGTTTCGTTGGTCCGGCTTTTGTTTTTATTAAATGGCGTTAAATTGATCCCCCTCTGTAATTTTAATAAAGCGTAAATATCCAGCATGAATTTCTATTCTTATAAATGCTAAATATTTACGCAGTCCTTGCGATCTTTCTTTTTGGCCGCGTGTAGTGCCTAAAATTCAGGGATTAGGCAAGAGTGGATGGATTCATCGCCCTCAACTTGTCGGGCTAATGTTTTAATGGCAAGTTCGGCTTCAATTAATTTGAAATTGTGTGTGTGCATCTCGTGTAACGGCACTTCGCCTTTTTCGATCAAATCGATTGCATTTTTATAGCCAGAAGTGGTCACTCCTATGGCGCCTTTGATGGTGATTTCTTTCAGGACAATCCAATCCGAAATAAAACCTTCGACGGGCTTAAAGCCTTTGACGCCTGCGAGTACGATTGTGCCGCCGGGGCGTACGTAACCCAAGGCCTCTCGAACCGGTTCGGTGGCATAGGAGGTGACATCGATGACAACGTCTGCGCCACCGTCGGAATATTGTTGGATTTTTGATGTGGCGTTTTCGTTTTCGACGTCGATGGTGTGGTGCGCGCCAAATATCTTCGCGACTTCTAGTTTCTTCGCGTCAGCTTCTAATCCTGTGACGATAATGGTTTTGGCTCCCGCCGCTTTGCACGCGATAACGCTGGATAAGCCACGCTGACCGGGCCCCATGATGACCACGGTGTCGCCGGGTTTGGTTTCAGGGATCTCTACAGCCCAGCGGAATCCTGCGCCTAGGGGGTTGAAGATTACGGCGATTTCAGGCGGGATGTCTTTGCTGATTTTGTGCAAAACAGCGTTGGGGTCCAAAAACATATATTGAGCGTAAGCGCCCCACATGCCATGTTGTTCTTTCAGAGGAATGTAGGAGTAAATCCGTCGTGAGCTACAAAGATGATAACTGCCCTTTAAACAGATGGAGCAGCAATGACAGGCAATCATGGTTTCTACAGCGACACGATCGCCGACATCCACTCCCCAGCGTTTGGCGGCATTGTCGCCAATCGCAGCGATGGTCCCTAAGGGTTCATGGCCGGGCACTGCCGGCATTGGCGTGGCCAGCTTGCCTTCATATTGTTCGTAGTCACTGCCGCAAATGCCGCAGGCTTCTATTTTTAATATGGCCGAATTGGCGTCAATTTGTGGAATTTCAAGTTCTTGAGGTTCGAGCTTGAATGGGCCGGTTTGAACCATCGCTAAGGTTTTTTTGGGTAAAGTCATAATCGTCCTGTTTTATTGTGTATAAAGGATTAAAAAATGGCTTACATATATCGTGTGCTAAGAAGCTGATTGTTATTTGGCAATGGAGTTGCTGATTTTAAATTGCCCCATTCCTTTGTGTCCATGTAAACGGATAGAGACTTCTTCTTTTTTGTCCGGCCATATTAGATAGTTATTATTCTTGGCTAGGACGCTTTATCATAAGAGTAAAAATTATTAATGTATAGCGTTGCCTGTCGGGTAAATTTGATTGTAAGTTAATTGCGTCCGCGTTGATTGCTTTGTATGGATCAAAAATTTAAAAGCTATTCTTTTGTAAAGACTATATTCTATAACGGCTAGACTCTATAACGGTTATATTCAAAAAAGGCTAAGGTCTAGAAAATTAAAAATAAATGAAATCTGTATTCTGTAAAAAGCTATATCGGCTATCACAACAATAAAACACTTCAGGGAGCAGGGTATGAGTGACAGTAAAAATAGTGTTAAAGGCGGCGTGCAACCCTTGCCTATGGTTGAGGCAAAGAAGCGAGGTGAAGAAGTAGGGCTGCCGGGGCATTTCTCCCAGCTTAATGTATTTCGAGTGTTGCTGCATCACCCACCCCTGGCCAAAGTGTTAGCGGATAATCTTTCCATGCTGTTAGGTCAAGGGAATGTACTAAAGCCTCGTTTAAGAGAATTAATTATCATGCGCATAGGCTGGCAAACAGGCTCTAATTACGAGTGGACTCAACACTGGCGTATTGCCATCATGTGTGGCGCTACCGAAGAAGAATTGTTTGCCTTGCGTACGGATTGGAAGTCGAGCGGCTTTTTTGATGATGCGGACCGTGCAGTACTTGCCGCTACTGACGATATGTTGGAGCACGGGCGTATTTTGCCGCAGACCCTGGGTTTGGTTAAAGCGCATGTGGGCGGTGAAGATCAAGTGATTGAAGTGGTGGCCGCAATTTGTAACTGGAGAACCTTTTCACAGTTGCTGTTGAGCTTAGAGGTTGAGCTGGAAGAGGGTATTGAATCTTGGGCTCCCGATGGTAAGGTGCCTGATAATGCGCCACAAATTGGGGCGGAGTCACCGACACCAGCGCTTGAAGAGGCTTGATTCAGAACTGAAACAGTAGCCTTATTTGAACGTTCAGGTAGATCGAGCTAGATGCTCGGTCTACCTGGGAATGAGCAGACGGTTTATAAAGCGCCTCGAATATTGGGTAGAACTAGACGGCGAATGATATTACCCAAGCATCAACGTTACTTAACAATTCGGTAAACGATTGACCCTGTAGCGATGAGCTTATTTGTTTCAGCGCCGTGCACTTCGATATTGCAAAAATTCAACTCTTTGCCTCGTTTTATACAGTGTCCTTCCGCAATAATATTTTCYCCCAAGCCAGCAGAAAGGAATTGCACGTTAAGGGATACCGTGGAGGCTTTAATGCCTTTTTTCTCGGTGTCGTGGCCCATCCATGCGGATAAAGCACCGGTTAGATCTATAAGGCTGCTAATGACACCGCCATGATACGCATTGCCTCCTCCTGCTAGCTCCTGCTTGAATGAAATTTGAACTTTGCTGTAATTGTCCTTTGCGTCTAGGATTYCTACTCCCAGTAGTTTTTGGAACGGCACCTGAGGATACATCTCACGTATCATGTTGGTATAGTTGGAGTTGCTCATCTAATATCTCCTATTTTTATTATGTCGTTATGATCCCTCTGATATCAGGCCAAGTTTAGACGCGTCTTACTGAAAAAGATAGAGCCTGCTTTTTATGTGGTTATTCGTGTCGTTAGTGCTGCGTGATTATGGTCATGTTAGGCCTCCTCTTTCAATGGTTCTTGGCAGTTGATTGTTCCGAAAATGTTCGTTGCAGCCGGGTCTCAAACTGCCTAATGGTTAAGCGGTTTAAGATCAAGCTGGTTGATGGATGGTCATTGTTTGTTTTAATTGGATGTGTGCACTCCAAATTAATCCTCACGAAATATGTTTTCCTAAATCGAATGAAAACAAATCGACCGGTTACTTATTGTTCGATATGTTTATGCGTGCTCTGCTTTTAATTTCTCTTCGCTAATACGTGAATATTTGTTGTATTCAATTGGCTCGTTTTCTGGATTTGAGTAACGCCTCTTCTAAACTCTTCACAAGCCATTCAATGCATCACGAAAATAATTTAAAAGTTATGAATGGTAATTTTATTTAAGGAGGGGGCGATGGCAGAACATGCGTTTGGCGATCTGATTGAAGCGATAACGAATGCTGTTGTGCAGGCTCGGGAGGCCACTGAGCGGCAGCATTTTGATTTGATTGATCATTATTTTGAAAAGAAAGAGGGCAGTGACGGCAATGATTTGGTGGCCAAGACTATTCAGATTTATGTGCCTTCCATGGATTTGGATAATCCAAAAAACGAACCAATCGAAATCCCTTTAATAAGTTTGGTTCCTATGAATTCGTTGAAAATTGATGAAGTGTGTGTGGAGTTTGAAGCCTTTCTTGATGGCATTGATAAAGGAGGGGCTAAAGGGATAAAGAAAAAAACGCAGATGGCGCTAGGCATGAAAGGTTCTGGTGGGATGGGCAAACGAAACAACGTTAAGGTGAAGGTGACTATGAAAGGAGGTGACCCTCCCGAGGGTATGGTACGTGTCAATGACAGGATTCTTAAGCTTATACCGTAATGAATAAGTAATTGTTACGTAGTAAGCGTGTAGTGCTAAATATCGGTTACTTACTTTTAAGTATCAAAAAAATATTGGAGATTACATAAATGTCTATAGCGAATCAGATGCGCGGTTTGCCCATGTCCGAATTAATTGGTGGACCGCTACATGCCGCTGCAATGGCGCAGTTTGAATTGGCGAAAAATATGACTGCGTTTATAGGTGATATCGGATTTGATGGGGATAAGACGCGAACCATAAATTTCGATCTACAACGTCCTGTGGATAATGGTTCAGGAACGATTAGTAAAGAAAGTATTCATATTGAAGCACCGTTACTTGGATTGGTACCCATTCCTGCATTGTTGATTGAAACTGTGAATGTTGATTTTACCATGGAAGTGAAATCGTCCAGTAGTTCGAAGTCGAGTACTGATGCGTCGGCGGAAGTGAAAGCCAAAGGCGGTTGGGGATGGGGAAGTGTTGAATTTACCGGGAGCGTATCGACCTCCAAGGAGAATACCAGGACCACGGATAATTCAGCGAAATATAATGTCAGCGTGGTGGCAAAGCAGCAGCCGCCCGCTGAAGGCATGAGTAAGTTAATGGACCTAATGGCGAGCTGTGTTGAGCCATTAACGGCCACTACGGGTGGTAATGGCTAGAGAGCTTTAAATTGTCGTTGATGAAGTTGTGGACATTGTCTGAGGATATTGTCTGAAGGTACTGTCTGAGGGCATTTACCACGTATTCTTATTTACATTGTTGCTCGTGCTAGTAACCGATGTTGAGCGTATGGACGTAAATGTTGATCAGCGGTTTATTGAGGTGTTGTGCTGAGCGCATTAGCGAGTGATTGCTAATGCGCTTTCTTTTAATGTTTGATAACGGTCGAGGTTATTTGATTGACGGAATTAATCTTAGAGGAGCAAAGGCAACTGGCCAAACGAGGGCAGGCGGCGGCACAGTTTCAATTGGCGTGTATGTATGATGAAGGCGCTTTATGCCGACGCAATTTGTCGGAGTCTGTGCGCTGGTTTAAACAGGCCGCGAAACAATCCCATGATGGTGCTCAGCTCTATTTGGGGATTATGTACAAAGAAGGTAAAGGGGTTGGTAAGAGCGATAAACAAGCATTGAGCTGGTTTACTGAGGCGGCTAATAATGGCAATGCGCAAGCTCAGTTTAACTTGGGCGTGGCTTATTATCAGGGCGGCGCGGGGATAGAGAAAGGCATTGATAATGCGCTGCTTTGGCTTGAAAAGGCGGCGCTGCAAGAGCATCCGTTGGCGTGTTTTTATTTGGGGCGTGAGTATTATTACGGTGAAAATGTAACGCGGGATATTGATAGGGCRTTTAAGTTGATGGAAGTCGCTGCGCTACAAAAAATTGTCGACGCGCAACATGACCTCGGTTTGATGTATTCGATGATGCCCTCTGAAGAGAAATACCGGGTTAATTCAGTGGTCTGGCTCCAGATCGCTGCAGATTCAAAGGTGGGGGGTTACCAAGTCATTAAAAACCAATTGTGTGAGCAGCTTAAACTCAGTCGGAGCGAAATTGGGGCAGTGAATGCACTATTGAAGGAGCTACGGCGTAAGCTCGCTTAACGGTCGCAGAGAAGTAGTGTTCAGGTGTCGCTATTAATTTTATCTCACAACTATGAAATGCAATACGGGTTGCTTATTAGCCTGGGTTTTTCTTTAGTTGCCTAATTGTATTTTGAGTGAGTGGTATCGTTGTTCGCCGAGATCCAGAAGTTCCTGTTGTGCTTTTAATTCTTCTTTCATGAAGTTAAATGCTTTAATGTGCTTTTGATTGCCTTGATCTGCGGCAATTTTAATCCAGGCATATCCTTCCGGAATGTTTTGATCGATTCCTTGGCCTGTATAGTAAAGTAAGCCTGCGTCCATTTGTGCGTCGACTATTTTATTTCCTGCTGCTTGCGTTAGCCAAAATAAGGCCTTTTTGAAGTCTTTATTACGGTGCTTGCCTTCGTAAAAATTACGGCCTAAATGAAATTGCGCTAATGGATGGTTTTGATCGGCTGCTGCTTCCAGCCAAAAATTAGCGGTTTCAGTTTGAGGGGTTACACCAATGCCGTTGGTGTAACAGACGAATAGGTTGTATTGGGCTTGAGAAATATGTTTCTCTGCAGCATTTTTCCATTGCTGAATTGCTTGATCCGCATCTTTCGCAATCCATTGTCCTTCCATGTATAAGTTGCCTAAACAAAGTTGGGCTAATGCATGATCTGCCTCCGCCGCACGTTGAAACCAATGCAGTGCTTGTACGCTGTCTTGGCTGCCCGCAATACCGTCGTCATAATATTTGGCTAACAAATAATAGGCATCCGGGTCGTCTTGTTTAGCTGCAGCTTCAAACCAAAGTAGGGCTTGTTGGTGATCTTTACTGACGTGATCGCCATCGCGGTATTCAATGCCTAATTGACATTGGGCTTTGGCATCACCTTGATTTGCTTTTTCAATGAGGCTTGAGATATCAATCAAAGAAGAGATGTTTGATTTGGACCCCATGGGTACTCCTGACTAATTGTATTCAATAGTTGCAGTGCGTAGATAGAATTAGATCGATGGGGCMGGTGCTAATAATCGATGCCCATGGTGTGTTCTACCTATCCGCTGAAGGTAACATTATACAGATTTAGCAAGGCAGCACTGTTAAGAAGTATTGCGTAGTGTTAACGCTTATCGCGTTCGCTTATTTTGAATGCGCATATGCTTATGCTGAGGTTCTAACAGCCATGCTAAAGCGCCTAAGAATAAAATACATAGTCGGTAAACGTATATGGAGGGTGGTTGCTGAAAAGTAAAAGCAAACAACTCGCTGTTATTGAATTGCGAGTTGTTTGTTTTAAATGCTAGGTAGGCGTGGTTATGCAGCGAAAGTTCTGTTTTTTAAATACTCTCTTCCTGCTTCGATTAAAACGGCTTGGTTGCTATTAAGATTTTCAATCGCTGCTTGATGTTTTTCAGCATCGGTTGCAAATTTTTCATCCCATTCAAGCAGTTTGGTATTCATGATTTGGTGCCATATGCTGGGGACCAATGCCAATAAGAATGTGCCCAGATAACCCGCCGGAGTGGTGGGCGCTTCTTCGGTCATGGGTTCTAAATTCCAAAACTCAACATCGGCATTTGCGTGGTGGTGGGCGTGGCGAGAGATTGCAGACGTAAGCCAATAAGAAACCATATGATTGTCATTCCAAGCGTGTCTGACTTGTTGCGGTTCCGTAGGGATACGTACCAAACCAAAATGTTCAATGTAGTTTGCAAACTCTAAAATTAAATTCACACTAATTCCTACCGCTAGGAAACCTAGTACGCCAACCCAACCTGCTGCGTAGTAGAAGGCAATCATAATGAGCGCTTCCATTCCCCAACCACGTAAGGCGTAATTTCTCCAGCTAAAGGCTGAATGGCCCATTTTTTCTAAGCGCGCTTTTTCGAGTTCCCAGACTTGAACGTTTTGACCCACAATTGAACGAATGACAAAAGGATAAAAATGTTCACCGCGTTTTGCTGTCGCTGGATCTTTGTCCGTACAAACCCAGTTATGGTGGCCGTAAGGGTGACGAATTGAAAAGCGTGTGTGCATACCAAATGCCTCGCCTACGCGTCCAAAGAATACTGCGACACGGTTGTCAATACGGTGTGTTAGTTCATGACCTACAGCAATGCTCGCTTGAGCCGCCGCACCTGAGGCAAAAGCAAAGGCTGCGAAGAGTGACGCTTGACCTGCGTTGGCGCCTACAGTGTGAGCCGCTAACATGTCGTACCCCGTTAAAAATTCCAGCGCGGCAGAAAGGCCCAGGAAGTCTCCCGAACTGGCGCCTAACATCCAACCGAACATAATGACCGCAAACACATCGATGGTTTGGCTGGCGTATTGTAAGGGGTAAAATATTTTGGGGTTGTCGTAGGTGTATGTTTCTTCATTATTGGGCAAGTAAAGGTCGCCAAGAAGCAGTAGAGTAATCCCGATGCCTCCGTAGGTGCCTAGCCATGGTGAGGCCATGATTTCTAATAGAATGGCGCCTAAGATAAAAAAAGTACCGATAAAAAAACGTCCGTATTTCCAGATTGGGTAGAGTGACATGATTCTTAACCTAATATTATTGTATTTTTTAGTATGTATTTCTTTTGCAGCGAAGATAAAAAGCCAAGCCCAGCAGGCTGGGAACTCAAGCTAACGATCTATGCAGAGTGCCAACTTTACAGTCAGTGTAGGCGAAGACTAACCATTGCAAAGTTGCTGCGCAATAGTTGCGACTATGCAATTCAGGACATTTGTTTAAGGTCTGTTTTTTCAGTTTATAAATTTTATCGTGCGTTCATTGTGCGTTCATTGTGCGTTCATTGTGTTGTTTGTTGAGGCAATAAAAAAGGCCCCGAAGGGCCTTTTTTTTAAAAGCAATTAAATCTAGGCGTAGCCCATGATTGCTTTAATTTCTAAGTATTCTTCAAAACCTAGAATTCCCCACTCACGTCCATTGCCTGATTGTTTGTAACCACCAAATGGTCCGCCAAAATCAGGGGGCGCGCCGTTAATGTGTACATTCCCTGTTCTTAACTGTTTAGCCACTCGGCGGGCATTTTCCACATCGCCGGTTACGTACCCGGATAATCCATAAACAGTATCGTTTGCGATCTGAATGGCTTGCTCTTCATTTTCGTAGGGAAGTATAGATAATACGGGGCCGAAGATTTCTTCCCGAGCAATGCTCATGTCATTGGTGACGTTGGAAAATACGGTGGGTTTTACAAAATAGCCTTTGTCTAATCCGTCGGGTTTGCCTACCCCGCCAATGACTAGTTCAGCGCCTTCGTCGATGCCTTTTTGGATTAAGGTTTGAATCTTATCCCATTGGACTGCACTCACAACAGGACCCATGGTCGTGCCCTGCGTTGTGGGGTCACCGACCACAACTTGTTCCGCTGCGGCTTTGGCAATGGCTGCGGCTTCGGCAAGTTGGTCTTTATGGACCAGCATGCGTGTAGGCGCGTTACAGGATTGCCCGCTGTTGGTGAACATGCTTCTTACGCCACCGGTCACGGCTGCTTTCAGRTCSGCTTCGGGAAGGATTATATTGGCTGACTTTCCGCCTAATTCTTGGGCCACTCGTTTGATTGTATCGGCGGCATTTTTCGCGATGGAGATGCCTGCGCGAGTACTGCCGGTAAAGGAAACCATGTCGACATCGGGATGACTGGTTAAAGCCTCACCGACGCCAGGCCCGTCCCCATTAACCAAGTTAAATACACCTTCTGGGAAGCCCGCTTCAGCGATAATTTCTGCAAGGATACAGGCGTTAATGGGTGCGATTTCACTGGGTTTAAGTACTACTGTGCAACCCACGGCTAGAGCAGGTGCCACTTTGGCTGCGATTTGATTGATGGGCCAATTCCACGGTGTGATGAGTCCGCACACGCCGATGGGTTCTTTAAGTAGGCCTGTGGAGCCTCTTTTTTCTTCGAAAGGGTATTTTTTTAAAATTTCAATGGCACTCATAAAGTGACCCAAACCCGCAGGCGCTTGAGCCGCGTTTGCAAGCCCTAGGGGCGCGCCCATTTCATCACTAATGGCTTGGCCTATTTCTTTTAATTTCTTTTGATATCCAACCACTACTTTTTGAAGTAGTGCGACACGTTCTTCAACTGTAGTTTGTGAATAGGCTGGAAATGCACTCTTGGCTGCGGCCACTGCTTTATCAACATCGCTTGCTGAGCCTAGGCTGATTGTGCCAATGGATTGTTCCGTGGCCGGATTGATCACCTCTAAGTCGCGAGGCTCAACTGGGTCTACCCATTTTCCGTTGATGTAAAACTGACGAAAATCGTACATTTGGATCTCCTTGTTTAGAGAGGTTGATGGTTCGGTTAAGCACTATTTACAGGCAGAGCAGGTTTGAAACCGTACTGAAGCGCGTGTTTACCCTTAACTTATGGACTGGATTACTTAAACGGGTAATGAGCGAGTTGCTCTGATGGTTTTTAATTGTTCTTTTTCGTGGTTCTGTATTGTTGAATTTATCGTTGGTAAGTCAAACTCGAAAAGCCCTTAACTTACTTCGCGTATGCCATTGCGAGCCATCGAAAATTCAATTCCCAGCATATCAGAATACCCTAGGAATGATCCAGTCGGGTGAATATTACGGCATTGACCTCGCGTTTCGGTATGATTCATTATTGATTTGCTTGATAGGCGCTATTTTGATACAAATGCTACGCGGTCCTGTTTATTTGCTGGATAGCAAAAAATTATAAAAATAAAACCTAAATAGCAGCGTGAGTAAAAAATAACTATTAGCTACGCTGAGCGCCTAACGTTGTGAGTAAGTAAGATGCTGTCTAAGACGCAAAGTATTCTAATATCCATCGCCTTTTTTATATTCGTTAGCTTTGGGGCCACGCTTGGACCTGATGTATTGAGCTTGCTAAGCCGAGGTGAGGTGAGTGCCACATTGGGTGATTATCAATTTGAAATACCTGAGCATGAAACCGTGGCACGGGCGGGTAACCCAATACTGCGCAAATTGACCGGCTTAGGCGGTAAGGATCAATCCGTTGTATTTTCGATTGCAGCCTCAGAACTTCGTGATCAAGTGCCGGGCTATAAGGTACAAGAGGATGGGCGACTGTCCGATGTAAAAGGCATTATTCGAGTTTGGAGCAGGTTGCGTATTGAGCAATACCAAAAGCCCGAACGTTATCGAGACCTTTGGTATGGCCAGGGCAGTTACCATAATCGGGTCATCGAAGCGCAAAGTGATTCAGAGTTGTATCGTGTGTTTCGAGATACGAATAAACGCAGTGCTTGGGTGGTGCTTAATCAGCAGCCAAGCGCAAGCGCACCGCAACCTGATCTGATGGAACAATATTGGGTGGCGCGTTGTTCAAAGCAAGGCAGTGTAGGTCCTTTTAGTGAACGATTTGTAATGTGTAACAGCTATTTTTTTATGGATGATATTGTTGTGGAGTTCTATTTGGCAGAACACAATTTAAGTGCTGTCGCTGATATTCGGAATGTAATTCGCGAAAAAATTGAAACTTGGAAAACGCCCGTTTAAGGCTGGGAGTTAAAGATAGCGTTAACGCTTTTTATAGAAAGAAGAATGCGTGAAAGGCGTTGAGTTGAAGGGGCCGTCGATGATGCGAGATAGATTGAGCACTGCCTTTTACAGACAGCGCTCAATAAATCAGTGCTAGCACTTGGCTAAAGAGCGATTAGTCGTCAAGTAAACTTAAATCCCTGACCGCGCCTCTGTCGGCACTGGTAGCAAACATCGCGTAGGCTTTTAGTGCTGCCGAAACCTTGCGTGGTCTTTTTTGTGCAGGCTTCCAACCTAATTTATCTTGCTCGGCACGTCGCTGAGTCAGTTCCGCCTCGCTAAGGTCTAAGTTTATAGTGCGATTTGGAATATCGATAAGAATGGTGTCGCCATCTTTAACTAAACCAATTGCGCCGCCAGCAGCCGCCTCGGGGGATGCATGCCCGATGGATAAGCCTGAAGTGCCTCCAGAAAACCGTCCATCAGTGAGTAGCGCGCAGGCTTTGCCTAGGCCTTTGGATTTTAAGTAAGAGGTAGGGTAGAGCATTTCTTGCATGCCGGGGCCACCACGGGGGCCTTCATAACGGATGATGACTACATCGCCTTCGACAATTTTCGCGTTAAGAATGCCTTCTACCGCTGCGTCTTGGCTCTCAAATACGACTGCACGGCCTTTAAATACTAAGATGCTGTCATCTACGCCAGCCGTTTTGACCACGCAACCGTTTTCGGCCAGGTTGCCAAACAGTACAGCCAAACCGCCTTCTTCGCTGTAGGCGTTGGCACGCGAGCGAATGCAGCCGTTCTCTCGGTCGTCATCGAGCGTTGGCCAACGAGTGCTTTGGCTGAACGCGGTTTGAGTCGGAATGCCTGCGGGTCCTGCTTTGTACCATTGTTTAGTTTCTTCGTTGGAGCTATCGACGATATCCCATTGAGCGATAGAGTCTTTCTGAGTCGGGCTGTGTACTGTGGTGCAATCAGAATGGATCAGGCCAGCGCGATCTAATTCGGCGAGGATGCTTACAATCCCTCCCGCTCGATGGACGTCTTCCATATGGTACTTCGGCGTACTAGGCGCTACCTTACAAAGCTGAGGGACTTTTCGGGAAAGCCGATCGATGTCTTTCATTGTGAAGTCGATTTCAGCTTCTTCTGCGGCAGCCAATAGATGCAAAATAGTATTGGTTGATCCGCCCATGGCAATGTCGAGTGTCATGGCGTTTTCGAAGGCTTTTTTATTGGCAATATTACGCGGCAAGACCGATTCATCGTCTTGTTCATAGTACCGTTTAGTGATSTCTACAATACTGCGAGCGGCCCGTAAAAACAGGTCTTTACGATCGGAATGGGTGGCTAGTAAAGAGCCATTGCCTGGAAGCGAGAGGCCTAAGGCTTCCGTTAAACAGTTCATTGAATTGGCGGTAAACATTCCCGAGCACGAGCCGCAGGTCGGACAGGCACTGCGTTCATATTCTTTAACTTCTTCGTCGGTCGCGGAATCATCCACTGCGATCATCATGGCGTCCACAAGATCCAGTTTATTCACCGATAATTTAGTTTTACCTGCCTCCATTGGCCCGCCGGAGACGAATACCGCGGGTATATTGAGACGCAGGGCGGTCATGAGCATGCCCGGGGTGATTTTGTCGCAGTTGGAGATGCAGATCATCGCGTCCGCGCAATGCGCGTTGACCATGTATTCAACGCTGTCGGCGATAATGTCTCGAGACGGTAGGCTATAGAGCATGCCGTCATGGCCCATGGCGATGCCATCGTCCACGGCAATGGTATTAAATTCTTTGGCAACGCCACCCGCAGCTTCAATCTCTCGGGCTACCAATTGACCAATGTCCTTCAGGTGGACATGACCGGGGACAAACTGAGTAAAGGAGTTCACTACTGCGATAATGGGTTTTTGGAAGTCGTCGTCCTTCATTCCCGTGGCACGCCACAAGGCGCGGGCTCCGGCCATGTTGCGGCCTGCAGTGGTGGTTTTGCTTCTATACCTGGGCATAACGTGCTCTCGAATAGTTCTGTGGTTTGGTGTTGCTGCGACTAACCGGTGTTGTGGTTAAGTATTAAACGTCACAATAAAATACTGACGATGGAGTATACCTTAACCTCGGATAATTATTAGTTCTAGCGATAACAGTTCGATTTGATGGAGAGATAAGCTGGACCAGCGGTGAAGCTGGGCCTTTATCTAGGGTATCGCAAGCGATGCGTGTTCAGGGCGGTGGGCAGGGATGAGCGCCCGAATTGGGAACCTGGTGAGGGCCAAAGTATTGTTGAGCTTAGAAATTAAGGCGTTTAAAGATAGATCGCGGTAAGAGCATGATCGTCAACATAATCAATCGCCAAAATCCTGGCAAATAAACCACTTCTTTTCGTTGGTCGATGGCCTTAACGATGCCTTTGCCGATTCGRTCKGGTTGAGCCCATAGYAAGCCTTTTTCGAACCCTGCGGTCATCGGGGTATCCACCAGCCCCGGCTTGACGGTGATGATGTGTACGTTGCTGCCGTGAAGGCGGTGTCGTAGACCCTCTAAAAATGCGTTTACAGCCGCTTTTGCGCTGCCATAGACGTAGTTGGATTTTCTCCCCCGATCACCTGCGACCGAAGTAATGGCGACAATAGTGCCTTGTTGTCGTGTTTCAAAATGGTTTGCGGCGGCTGTGAGAAGGGAGAGGTGGCTGAGGCAATTCACTTCAAATGCCTGCAAGGTGCTTTCAAAAGAGGATTGGCAATCGGCTTGGTCGGGCAGATTGCCGTGGGCAATGAGTACGGTGTCGAGCCCCCCCATGGTTTTAGCGGCTTGACGAAATAGGTCTGGGTGGAATTCGGTATGGGTTAGGTCGCTGGTGAGTGAATCGACACTGGAAGCCCCCCGTATCGAAATGTCTTTCTTAATGACTTCTAACTGGGTGGCGTCTCTAGCGACTAAAAACATCTGGTCCGCCCGGCCTGCGAAGCTGCGCGCCGCGGATTTCGCGATTGCCGATGTGGCCCCTAAAATYAAGATCTTAGCCATAGAGTAGCGGTTCCTGTRRATGAGTTGCTTGCGTCAAGATCGRGCTCTTTGACAATTGGGGTGAATTGACGTGYTYTTATTGGCCGTGACTCGCTGCCAAAAGGAGGAGTCGAACTGAGGGTCGATAAAGCCACTGAATTCTTCATGCCGTGGAAAGCTCTGCTGAAAGTGATCCGGGCTCATRGTGGCGTCTTTTGCAGGGTASAGCGCGCCGCCTGCGTCGAYGACRATTTGATTTAATTGGGCAAACAGTTTTTCAGTGYTTTTGCCACGATAGGGGAAGTCTAGTGCGAGGGTGGTGCCTGGCCGTGGAAATGATAAGAGGCCTCGGGATTGAATCGTGCCGAAGGTTTTTAGTACCGCTAAAAACGATCCGCTGCGATGACGGCTAATGGTGTTTAATAACTCAGCGATGGCTGTTTCGGCGTTCTCCATAGGAACGACACACTGATGCTGTAAAAAACCTTTTGGACCGTAGATTCGATTCCACTTCTTTATCCGATCCAGCGGGTAGAAAAACGCATTGGCGGTGACTTGGCGGATTGGCTTTTGGCTTGATTGCTTGTGGTAATAGAATTGATTAAAGGCTTTCAGGGTCCACCGATTAATCAAGGAAATAGGCGGTGTAAAAGGCACCTGTAATACGGGTTTACTGCGAGAAGATTGCGAGGTTTGTGGCGTTGCACTGTGGTTGCCGCGCAGGAATATCCCGCGTCCAGTGTGCTTGCCCGTGGCCAGGCAATCAACCCACGCAACGGTGTATTCATAGTGTGAGTCAGACTCTTTTGCGAGGCTAAAGAATTCGCTTAAGTTTTTAAATCGAATCGATTGTTGAATGATGTCTGAATTATGGATGGGGGTTAACTGGAACTCTGCTGATAATATAACGCCTGTTAGGCCCAGCCCTCCAATGGTTGCGCAAAAGAGCGGGCTATTCTCTTGCGGGCTACAAGTTAATATTTCGCCGTTACTGCGCAGTAATTTAAAGCCAATTAGGTGATTTCCAAAGCTCCCGACTCGATGATGATTTTTCCCGTGTACGTCATTGGCGATGGCTCCGCCGAGCGTCACGTACTGGGTTCCAGGAGTCACGGTTAAGAACCACCCGTGTGGGATGACTAAGTCGAGTATGCTGGCTAGTAAGACTCCGCCTTGGCACTCTATTTTTCCTGACTCAGGGCAAAATTGCATGAAGCAATCATGTAAATTACTGTCGATTACTTTACCGTTTGGATTTAAGCATACATCCCCGTAGCTACGTCCATTGCCAAAGGGCAGTAGGCTGGAGGGGGTATTCTGTACGTAATTTTGGCAGTGGATTGGTAAATGTTCGCCCCCTTGCTGATGAGGGGGATAGTTTCCCCAGCTGGTGTAAGTGTCTTTGGACATAGATGCATTGCGTGCTGCGCGGTAATGAGTGAGTGTCCTTGCGCTTTGGCTAACGCTGAGTTGTCTGGTTGCCTGTCCGTATGGCTGTCGCAAACTACTCGTGAGTAAACGTCGCATTCTGCAGGGGGTAGAACTATTGTAGCTATAATCCTAAGTTGTAGCGGCCTACGGGGATATTTAGGTGGTTTTGCTCTGAACCTTTGGTTGTAAGACGGGTCTCTAGTGAAGAAGGCCGCGGTCAGCTGATTAGGCGGGATAGCTCTTAAGTGCGGCGTTATCCATCGTTGGTGATGGCTCGTTTTTGTGCAGTGACTTAGGCGCGGTGACATGAGGCCTTGAACGTGGGCTTAGTTGATGGATCGCAGTGGACGTAGTAGGCTTATTCGGGCTGATTAGAGTGGTTTTTATGAGGCCGATTTGATCGGTTTTTTAGCTTTTGGGTGTTATATARTCGATCTTATTCGTTTGGGTGGTTCGATTGGGTTGTACGGCGGTGTGTACGAAACATTTCGCCGAATTTGTATTCGTTAATTAAGGGGAGTTACAACGGTGTTTAAAAATACATACAATAGATCTGGATGGTTAAATGCAGGATTTCTATTGAGTTTGCTGGTGGGTATCAGCCTGATATCTAATGTAGCGAGTGCCGCGACAGAATCAAACCCGTTAGATGTGACTCAAATGGCCGCCTCAGAACTGACTAGCCGCCTGACTCAAGATAAGAAAGAAATTAAAAGTAACCCGGGGCATGTTGAAGCATTAGTAGCCGAAGTATTGCTACCAATCTTTGATACTAACCGCATGGCTAAATTAGTGTTGGCCAAAAATTGGAAAAAAGCCACGCCTAGTCAACAAGAAGCATTCACTGTGGGTTTTGAGAAGATTTTGATTCGAACCTATGCCAATGCGTTTGCAGCGTTTGATGGCCAAGAAATTGTGTTTTTGAAACCTAAATTTAATAAAGATGGTACGAAAGCCATTGTTCGAAGTGAGATCCGTATTAAAGGGACGTCGCCTATTATCGTTGATTATCGTTTGCGTTCTAACGGTTCTCAGTGGATGGTTTATGATGCTGTGATCGAAGGCGTGGGCTTGGTTAAGTCATACCGCAGTCAGTTTTCGGATTTGATTCGTCGAAAAGGCATGGATGAACTAATCGCGTCATTGCCTAGTTAATGAATTACTGTCCAATTTAAATTCCCCCTCGCAACGGATTGCTAGGGCTAATCGATATGCCACTCTACGGCGGGTAACCAATCGGTGTTTTCCGGGATGGTGACCTCTAAAGGCGGTGTGTCGATTCCTCCGTTGATAATGACCAATGTATATTTTCCGGGGGTTAAGCTTTCGGCAAGAAAGAATCCATCGTCTTCTAAAGTCACTATTTGATTGATCGCGCCACTTTCGTCAAGGACTTGAATTTTAGCCTCTAGTGATAGTTTATTTCGATTAAATACCACGCCATCCATGCCTGCGGTCCAGGTTAGTACCGGGGAGTAGTTGTACGAGGTACCCGGTCTAAGCCGAATTTGTATGGATTTCTCTAGCGGGGCAATGGTCGCATCGAGCGTATTGGGGTCGGTTCTAAGCTGGATTCTCTGATTGGTGGGTAGTCCGGTAATCTGGAATCGGCCGTTTTTATCGGTCAACGCTTTTTTACTTCCGGCCCAGACTGCAACCTCCTCAAGAGGTTGGTTATCACCGTTTTCATCATTGGGAGAAATGACAATGCCAGAGACACTGCCAGTAGCAAAATCTTGCCAGGGCTTATTTTTTGCGTTGGAGGTCCAAAGGCCACGCCAACTGATATTTATGACCGCGCTATCGTTGAGAGCGCTCAAGCTAGCGAGCAGGTGTCTGGATATTCGCCAGGTGCTACTTAAGCTATAGAGTGGGTCTTCTACTTTTGATAGGGAGTAACCCAGTGCGAAGCTGGTCTTCTTCCCTTGGGTGGCCTTTTTTCTCAGGATTCCTGAGAGTTGGTAGTTGGAGTCGCTGGCGTTTACTTTGACTGCGAGATTCAATGACTCTGAAAAGTCGGTGGTGTTTTCCAGGGTGATGTTGTGGCTCTTATTGCCATTGGCGGCTTGGCTGTAGCTGGTCTGAGATGAGATGTTCATGAGCCGGTTGATTCGACGGTCGAGCTTCCAGATTAGTTCAGTTTCTAATTCCGAGCTGCGGATTCTCTCCAGGGTACGCCACCGGCCTAATTGCATGGAGTGGGTGAGGGAGCCCCGCGTTTTACTATTATCTGCGGTTCCGGGCAGTTGTAGTAAGGGCGATTGTTCTGAGAATATACTTAGGTTCGCCTGCATATTGTGTCTATCGAACATCACAATATCCATTTGTGAACTCCAATCGAAGCCTTCTTCGTGCACGTAGCCTTCCGTGAGTAGGTTGATGCCATCGAGTATTCGCCAAGCAAGGTCTATCTTCCCGGCTGAGGTGTTTTCTGCACTGCTTAGGAACGGTAAACTTACCAGGTGGGCGCCCAGTGAAAAGGCTTGATTAAAGCCGTAGCGACTCGTGAATTGTGTGTAATGTTGCTGTGGGTTTTTGCTGAGTTGGCCGGCTATTAATTGATGATCCCATTGTCCAGGTTCCAGTATTTTTGAGTTGTCGGGTGCAATTCGGATGGTTTGACTGGTCTCGGAGCCGTCGGGGTGGAAAAATTTTAAAGTGAAGCTGTCACCTCCGGCAGAAAAGGTGTCAGGGATGTGGTAACTGCCGGAGTCATCTGCCACAGTGCTGAGGATGAGGAAGCCATTGTGATAGACGTCCACCTCTGAGGCCGCGATGGTGTGGCCTGTGTATTCAAAATTTCCCGCGCCTTTTTGTTTTTTTATCTGGTCTATTCTAAGGCCATTTTTTAGGTTGAATGAGCCAATTAATAAGTCGCTGTTGCTGTTGGTATAACCCGCATCAAATAGGTAATAGTGTTTGCCGTTCAACTTCTGGTATCGCCAGAAACTTAATTCTGAACTAGAGGTCGATTCAGACTCTACAAGTTGGGCAGAAAGAAGGAAATTACCTCGATAGAGATCGGCGCTGAGATCAAATTGTGATTGTAGGCTTTGACCTTCGTCGTCGGAGGACTTTTCTATATTGAACTGATACCTAGACTCAACCGAGGGGCTTTGGTCGGGAAAAAATGTGGATTCCCGCGCGAGTAATTCTGCCTGTTGTTTGCGCAAAAGCTCTCTTTTGCGGTTGCTTGCCCTTTCTTTCTTTCGTTGTTCTGCGGATAAAAAATAGGGTTGTAATGCAATGGAATAGTATTTCAGACTCCAGACTGAATACAGTGGCAGCCATTTCTCAAATACGTCGTGTTTTAACCACAGTTTGCCCTCCCTTAAAATGAAGTCTTTTTTATACAGTGTTTTTTGTTTTGCGTTTTGCCCCGAGTCACCGAGTTGCATTTCTTGGCCGTCGAGCCAGAATATTTGATTACTTGGGTACATGACCGCTTGGCAGTACATTCGGTCTGGGTTGCATTCGACTTTTTTGAAGTCCAGCCAGTGGCCTAAAATATCTTCAACGTCTAAATAAGGTGTTTCGTCATCATCCATCATGACGCGATAGAATGAGTCTCCGCGAAATCGACCGACGCGTAGCAGGATAAAGCTCTCGTAATAGCTCATGTCTTCTGCTTGTTCTGCGTAAGTCCGCGATGGTGTGGCCAGCGACATTAGTGCTAAAAGCAGTGCGATTAAGGATAGGCTGGTTGCCGATGTTAAGGAACACGGTAAGGCGCACCGGCTGAGGAGTCGCAGCGTTGCCTGGCGAGCAGCGGAGGTGTTATTGAGCGATAGGGCAGTTAGCACTGCCGATTAACTCTTCGGTATTTAAATCGGACCAACGTAGGAATAACGAGTCTGCGGTGGGTTTTGATTTGCTAATAATTGACCGTGTGCTTTCGCGCATAATAGTGAGACGGTCTTCTTGAATTACCTTCTTGTCGCCTTCGTTACTGTAGGCTCTGACCCAGCCATCAAAGCGCCATGGCGATGGGTTAGTTATCTTGTAATTGAAGTCTCCGGTTTCCGCGTCAATGACACAGCTTATTTGTAGTTCGGCCTGGCCTTGGCCTTTTTCACCGTAAATGGCTACTGCGGTTTCCATCTTTAAGCTCAAGTGCATGCCTACATCACCGGACCCCTCCGATGGATTGAGATCGGTAATTGTTTCTGCAACTTCCATCATGCTGACCAGCAAATGAGATCGGTAGGTCCCCTCGGTTAAGCTGCTAGGAGGTCTTATGGAGATTCGGATGTCGCGCCTTTGGCCGGGTTTTAATGAAAGTCGAGGGGGGCTTACTCGTAGATAAGGTTTTAAATCTTCAATTTTGGCAGTTTCTTCGTTAAGCGGGAATCCAATCCCTAATGAAGATGAGTCAACGGAGAAATAAACGACCTTGATGTTTAAGCGGATCGCTTCATCGCCATTATTGGTGATGATAAACGACTGTGTCTTTGGCCTTGATAAATCGAACATGACACGACCGGGAGCCACTAAGAAAGAGTTTTTACTTATTACTTGAGGCGTATGTATCGCAGCAAACAACCCAATAATAATTAATAGGTAGGCCTTTCGAAACTTCATTGTTTGTTTCCTAAGCTGTGTTTTCGGTTCCAATAGTTAGGCGTTGGCGAGCGAGTTTGATCGCGAAGGGTTGTGTAAGGCTCTGATTTAATCGATACGAATTTTAATGTCAATTTGTCAGGCTCTTGCTTATGCACAGAGGGTCGGCAAAGATGACTTCGTGCTGGTGAAAACCGATTACAAAGAAGTGCGCTTACAGATTAATAATAGACATGGATTTTTGAAAGGTCAGTAAACTTGCATCGCTATAGATAGATTCAGACGAGCGATGCAGTTAACTGACGATCGGTTTAATAGGCGGGATAGGCGTGCTGAAATTTAGCCGCAAGGCCGGTATAAGCGCTTGACTAGTAATGCACTAAGGTGACTTTTGAATTTCCGAGGTAGCGGCCAGGAAGATTTGTAGGTTTCATTAATGTGGCAACGGAGACGGTAATGCCCTGAGGTTGAGTGGTACTTAGGCTGGAAGGGCTCTTGGAGAGTAAGGGGTTCTCTTGGTGGTTTAGTAGCTGGTGTGCAAATTCAAATCCTAAATCGGATGAGGTGCTTGGGTTGTCATTGGCAATGTCCGATTGAAAGTCGGAAATTGACGTTTGTTGAGTGATTTTTGTGTTGGCGCGTGGCGATAGAAATTTCGTTTGTTCTGCCCACGTATAAATGGACGTGAAGCTGGCCGATAGGAAAACTAGGAAGCCGCATAGTAGTTTTGAATTGATCTTAATCATGGGTGAACTCTTGTTTTTTTTGTTGGCTGTCTATGGTCGTTACACAAGCTCTTCGCAGAGCGAGTACAAATTTAAATTAATCGAGTGCTACGAATGACGAAGGTGAATCGTAGTTGCGCTTGGCTTGCTGGATTCATCTCGCTGGTCTCAAATCAATAGTACTGGGTTGCGGTTTATTTGCAATCACGGGTAATTGTTTTAACTGTGGGGGGCGAAATGAACGGAAGATGCTGCGAATTTTTCAGTGTAATTTAATTGGCGGAACGTTCGAGGATGAGAGGGAGGGGTGTTGATTGGAAATAATTTGACGGCATGTCTCTATATAACCCATGTTTATATGAGAGTGTTTTTTTAAGGTTATATAGCGAATCAAATGCCGACGAGTTGGATCTCGATCGGGGTGGAATATTTTGTATGTAGTGGAGGGGCCGACTGTTTTTTTGTTTGTAGCGTTTTATTTGAAAGTCGGGGTTTTCATTGAAAAATAGTTTTGATTGCTTATCTTGTTGAATTTTCTGAGGCTATTCCAAAATTCGGGCGATTAACTGGCAGCGTTGTTTAGTTGGCTTGAGTGACGTGAGGTCATTTATTTAGCCCCCTAAAATCTTGTTAAAAACAGCTTATTAATTGCTTTTGACGCCTTTGCCTCGTCTTTATTAGCGTTTAATGAGAAGGATAAAGAACAATAATCTGTCGGGCTTCCTAATAAAGTGTGCGAGCTTTGGGTAAGCTCATAATTTTGACATGCATGTCAATTTGTAAGGGCTGGTGTTCAAGTGTAATTTGATGGCTTTGGGCTACAAACGACCACTATTATTCTGGCCCTATAGGTTTTTTATTCGATTACGGCGTTGGCTGGGTGGTGTGATATTTTTTGCAAAAGGGGCGGGTTTAGCGAGCAAAATTGATTGTGAGTATCGGAGAAAGGGTGCTGCTGAGTTCGGGGCTTTATACGCTTAGGTTATCTTTGCTATTGATAGGCTCTATTTGACGGTTTGATCTTGGTTCGCGAACTGAGCAAATGTTCGCTTATTGTAAGGCGTCTAATGGCAATTGACGCCTTACTTGCGGTTTTTAGTAGTGTTCAGGAAGTTTGCTGTTGATGATAATCTTTTCTTTTTCGTGGCTAATGTAGCCGCCTACTGTGAGCGCTTTTAATATTCTAGCGACCATTTCTCTCGATGACCCTACGCGATTGGCGATTTCTTGTTGGGTTAGTTTTTGATTAATTAATCGTTTGCTTGCTTCGCTCGGCTCAGCGGGCTCGGAGAGACTCATGAGTACTTTCACTACGCGACCGTATACATCTTGTAACGCCAAACTTTTAACGTTGCCGGTGAGGTCTTGAACACGAATAGCAAGATTCTGCATGATGTTGTAAGCAATATTGGGATTGTCTTCTAAAAGCGTTTTAAAACCTTGTCGGTAGATTACGGTGAAAACACTTTTTTCTTTAGTAATGACGGAGGCGGAGCGATTATGTCCAGTTAGAACGGATAGTTCGCCAAAGTATTCGCCTGGCCCCTGGCTGTTAATGATGACTTCTTTGCCAGATTTATCACTTAGGAATACGTTTACTTTTCCTGAGTCAATAATGTACAGCGAATCGGTATCATCGCCTTCATAAATCACTACAGTGTTTTTTGGGTAAGGCCTTACCGAGCAATGTTTTTTAACTTCTAGTAGTTGCTGGTCGTTTAAACCAGAAAAAATAGGAACGTTCTTGAGGTTGTTCAATTTATAGCCCCTTAACTAGTAGATGGTTTATTGCTGACACACAGGTAATGCAAATGGATTGTGGATCAGTAAATGCCCTGAGCTTGATGTGCCATATTGGCGCGCTATTGGTACGCGTCAATATGTCCCGACGGGATTGCTGTGCTTGTGTAGGGCGTAGTTATTGTGGGGCAAGTATATGCTGCTTGCATAGGTATTAAAACCGTATGGGAAGGTAATATTGCGTTAATGTCGGGTTTTGGGGTGGGTGAATGGTTAATCGTGAGGTTTTGGCGGCGGAAATTGAAATTAATTCGGCTTGCTGTTTGGCTTTAGTTTAATTCAATAAATCGGTTGCAGAGCTCGTACCTTATTACTATTCTTGCGTGCAGCCAGTTTGACAGCCTGATCTTCTGTTGCAGGTGGTGGTTGTTTGCACGTTTTTAGATGTTAAATTACGAAATAAAAAAGGGGAATAGAATGAATATAGGCCGGTTTGGGTTTTTTGCTAAGGCTGCTTTGGTTTTTGTGGCGGTAGGTTTTTCGTGGGGGTGCAGTGATTCGTCAGCTGTACAAGAGTTAGTCGTTTCTGAGAAGGCTGTTGATGGAGTGGCATCACCTGTKGCCGCTGAGTTGGGTGGGGAGGTTGCTGAAGCGAAGGTTGAAGGTGTTAAGGTTGAGCCTGTCGTGGCTGAAGTAAGATTGCCTTTGGTGCTGCAAATCGACCAGTCTGGCTCCGTTGCGGTGTTGGGTGCAGACGGCTTGCCAAAGGTGAGTTTGGCTGCTGAAGGGGCTGTGAGTGCGGTTGTTGCAAATACCAAGACCATTACCTTGCTGGATTTAGCTGAAACTAATCAAGTGATGGTTTGTATCGACGGAGCATGCAATGTGTATGCAAACGATTTAGTTCCGGCCTCATAAGCGGGATTGAGTTGTAGTCGTAAGTCGCCAAGTATGGCGTTGAACTCGCTAAAAAGGTCGTTCTGTGGAAGCACGGAACGACCTTTTTTATTTTTGGCGGTAGTGTGTGGGCTTGCTTACTGCGCTTCATCTAGAATCATAAACGATAAAAATGTTGCGAGCATTGATGCGGGTAGGATCCACTGAATTAGCGGCACGGCAATCATGAATAGCCCTGTGACTAGCCATATATTCTTAACCATGTTGAGCTTAAATTTTGTCGTCTTGCTTGAACTAATGTTGGACGGTGACTTATATCGTGTTTTTTGTGGTGCTGCGATCCGTTTGAGTAGGTAGCTTTTTAGCTTGTTTAGATTAATCATTTGTCGCTGCCTGAATGCCTTCCCTGAGAACCTCTTTCCATGATGGGGTGGTCGTGTTGAGGAAGCGGGTCTTTTAAGGTTGATTCTACGTTTTAAAAGAGTAGCACTGCGTTGAGATTTCGCAGAAGGGGGCTGTAAGATTTTGTGGCCAGGGTGGTACGAATGTTGTTGTTTTAATGCCTTGTTAAGGCGCGCGTAGCTCTCTGAATTATTCTTGCTGCTCTTTGAGCTGCGTGTTGGTATGGTCGGCCTGGCTGAGGCGTAAAGGCTCTGCAATTGGG
>NVVB01000027.1 GCA_002402085.1 Gammaproteobacteria bacterium | reverse complement strand
CTCTGGTGTTCCGGTTGTCACGCCAGTGGCATTGCCGGGTAGCTATGTTCGGAAGGGATAACCGCTGAAAGCATCTAAGCGGGAAGCCTCCCTCGAGATGAGGTCTCACTGGAATCTAGAATTCCCTGAAGGGCCCTTAAAGACTATGAGGTTGATAGGCTGGATGTGTAAGCGCTGTGAGGCGTTGAGCTAACCAGTACTAATTGCCCGTGAGGCTTGACCATATAACACCAAAATGGTTTTGATGTTATTGTTCAAAGTAACTTTCAAAATAATTGCTTGTATTATGATTGGTACCCATAAAGTACTAAGACTTGTATGTTTGTTGAAGATCCAAGAATTTGCTAGGAATAGCACAAGGTTTAACACGTCAGTGAGTTGATTTTAATCACTAACGTTACAGTTTGCCTGACGACAATAGAGCATTGGTACCACCTGATCCCATCCCGAACTCAGAAGTGAAACGATGTATCGCCGATGGTAGTGTGGGGATTCCCCATGTGAGAGTAGGACATTGTCAGGCTTTTAATTTAAAACCCTCAGTTCGTATGAACTGGGGGTTTTTTTTGCCTAGAGTTTAGTGGATTTGAACATTTGATGCATGGACGGCGGTTCTACACTTAGGCTGATTGTGTTGGTCTCTTGCTATTGCCTCGGCTTACGTCTAAACCTTCCTTATCCTCCTTTCTGAGCCCGCTGCTCGAATACGCTTCCGTCTTCATTACCATTGGCCTATCAACTCAATTTAGTCTAAACCTAAATAAGGGAGTTGCGGTGGCTCCATAACTTTTAAGCGTCGATAGGCATGATTGAAAGTACGAGAGAGGACGAGCTAGTGGGGATCGACAAAATAGCGGTGATTGATGGCAAGGGCTTGGCTTATGATACTTTGGTAGGGGTTGAGCCACGTCAGTTCGTTATGACTAAATTCGATTCAAAAAACGACATGCTTGGCGCTATTAAAAACGACGCTATTAATTTTAGTGCAATATGCGTTAGTGGTGGCGAAGGAGGGATATTTGAATTGGGGACTGAGTTAAGCCAATCTAGCGTAATTCAAGGTATTCCTATACTGATCGTTGTTCCTCAAGATAATGAATTAGATTACCTTAAAGTGCTTGAATCGGGGTTTGATGATCTTATCGATCTTTCCATGGCGTTTTCTGATATTTCGCTTCGCCTTAATAAAGCGATATTCCAAAGAATTGCGCAAAGCCAACTCAAAAGTAGTGCGGACCAAGCTAGAGAAATGGCATTTTCTGCAATGTCAGACAGTAGCGATTTAGGAAATAATATTCAGTTTTTGTTGAATAGTAATTATTGCGATAATTTGGATGAGTTAGGTCAGATGTTATTCCAAAGCTTAAAAAATTATAATGTTCATTGCAGCATACAAATGCGTAGCATTTACGGCGATAAAAATATGGAAGAGACAGGCCTGGAAAAGGCCTTGGAATCCCGTTTATTGAGAGAGCTTAAAGATAAAGGCCGCTATGTCGATTTTGGTGAGCGTTGCGTTATTAATTATGGCTCCGTGTCCCTGCTAATAAAAAATATGCCAGTGGATGACGAGAAGAAATACGGCGCTATTAAAGATAATTTGATTACTTTAGTGCAAGGTACAGATTCACGAGTTAAAGCGTTGGATGCTCAAAAATCATTGCAAATTGAGCGAGATTTCATGAGTAAATTAACGGGTCGCTTGCAAGAGGTTATGGAGAATTTGGATGAGAGCTTTCAGATGGTGATGAAGCAGTCTACTGAGCTTATGGATGATTTAACGCTTCGGTTTGAAGAAACCATTATGTTTCTTGACCTGACTGAAGAGCAAGAAGACACTTTAGGGGTGATTCTAAAGAAGGGTATCGAAGGGATTAATAACCTTTATACTGACGGGGCCCGAATTGATGAGAATTTCCACAAGTTGATTAACCACCTAACTTCTCAGTTTAATTCTGATCAGGGTGGGCCTAGTGTGTCTACCTTACAAGAGCTATCATCTAGGCTGTAGTTTTAGGGGTGGTTTGAAGTGATTATTACAAATAACACCCGTTAATCTCTGGCGACGGTCAATTTACTTAAATAATAGGGTCTTGTTCTTCTATTAGTTTAAAACGCTGAACCCATTGCCCATCTTTTTCAATTTTCTCAATAAACATAGACAAAGGCCGTACCCATAGGCTTTGATCTCCGTAGAGTGTTTTATAAACCACTAAATATTCTTCTGTTTCTGTGTGTTTTGCCGTGCTTAATACTAAGTATYGGCCGCCTTTGTAATGTTCRTATATGCCGGGYTTRGGGTGGTTTGTTGCTTGCATAAGGCGCCTACTTGGATTTAGTATAAATGGCTTTTCACTGTATGGAGAGAGGAGTGATTACGCTCCTCTAACTACAATTGTGACYGTTATTTTAACATAAATACGYTCGTAGATAATAAARCCTAYAATAAWTRCGCTCTCTGGAACTCATATGCTGGCTGAAAAAAATAGTGTGGTTACATTAACCTATGTCCTTAGAGATGATCAGGGTAAGGTGTTAGAGGAGTCTGGGAATAATTTGACGTTTGTCGTAAGTCAAGGGGCCGTACTAAAAGGCTTAGAGGAGGCAGTATTAGGGTTTGGTGTTGATTCAACGATTGCTGTGACCTTGTCTCCTGAGCAAGCATATGGGTTTCATGACCCTAAGAAGGTGCAGGTGCTGCCCAAGGATTACTTTGGCGCGGAGCCTGTTCGAGTTGGCGACCAGTTCTATGTAGATACAAACGCTGGCAGTGAAATCCTAAAGGTTATGGAGGTGAATGAAGAGCATATAGTCATTGATTATAATTCTATGTTGGCRGGTGCTCGGTTGAATTTTTTAATAAATGTTATTCATATTCGAAAGGCTACGGATATCGAATTAGAAAAGGGGATTAAGTACACGGATCAGTGTGAAAAAACTAATAAGATTGCTTTRGTGCAGGCGTAAGCTTAATTTAATGTAGCCATTAATCTCGAGAAGGAATGCCTTTGTCGACTCAGAAACACCTTTTTTGATGCGTATATATAATGAATCGGACATGGGTTAGGAGTTGTCTCTTGCTTTTTAGAGTGGTCGGTTTGTCATCAATAATGCTGTTCCTTTCGGGGTGCGTTGATTTTGGATATTACATACAAGCATCAAAAGGCCATATAGAGCTACTTAGTAAAAGGCAGCCTATTGATACATTGGTTTCTTCCGGGTCTATAAGTCCGGATGTAAAAGAAAAACTAGATTTGGTTCAGAAAATCACTGCTTTTTCTGAGCAGGAAATGAGTTTGCCTGCTGGTAATTCCTATTCTGATTACGTGGCGTTAGACAGGCCTTTTGTAGTGTGGAATGTATTTGCAAGTCGGTCGGACTCTTTTGAAAGTCGGCTTTGGTGTTATCCGTTAGTGGGGTGCGTTTCTTATCGGGGTTATTTCGATCTGGCGTCCGCCGACCGTTACGCGGACGAATTAAGTGAGCTTGGTTTGGATGTCTTTGTTGGCGGAGTATCGGCGTATTCTACATTAGGTTGGTTTGATGACCCTGTGTTGAGTACCTTCTTAAAGCGACAGGATTTTCAGCTTGCAGCACTTATTTTTCATGAGTTATCTCATCGAGTTTTGTATATCAAAGGGGATACTACGTTTAATGAAAGTTTTGCTACCGCTGTAGAGCAAATTGGCCTTGAAAAGTGGGTTGCTGCTCAGGGGCGACCTAATTTGTTGTTGAAGTATAGGAAGTCAAAGCAACTGAATTCCGAATTCGTGGCTTTCGTATTGAAATGGAAAGCGACCTTAGAAAGGGAGTACCAAGAGATTGATCTCAATAACGATTTCTCTACGAAAAAAGTTCAGCTCTATGATCAAATGTTAGAAGATTATGAGCGATTCAAGTTAAGGATCGCTTACAATGGTTACGATCATTGGATGGAAGACGATTTAAATAACGCAAAGATTAATACCGTCGCTACTTATGAAAGTCAGGTGCCAGCGTTTATCGCTCTGTATAAACGTGTCGATAGTGATATGGAACGATTCTTGGCTGAATGTATTCGCTTGAGCAAACAGCCAAAAGGGACGCGTGACGAGTATTTAGATTCACTTTTAAACTAGTTGCGCGCCTAGGGGTGTAGGTTTAGCAATAGTTCGTTAATCTCGTGTCATTAGGCTGAACTGCCGCGGGCAATTAGCTTCGATAACGCATCCATCTTGCCGGTGTCTTTATCTAGAAAGATGATCGAAAGGTTGATTATTTTTGCATCAGGTTTTGATTCTGCAGCTTCCAATGAGAATATATATCCATTCATACTAACTGCAATTTTATCTGATTTATTCGCTTCAATATCCACTACAACTGCTTCTAATATGCCCGGCATTTTTTCAGTAAAGTCCATTGCCGCGGATATTCCTTTGAGGCTTAATTCGCGAATCGAAGCTTCGTTGCGCCCATCTTGGAAGCGAATGAAAGCCTTGCCCTTGTTTGCGGGCTTCTTGTTTTTTGTAGAAGGTTGTAACGAACCTTTCTTGGACGAAGCCTTTTTAGGCGGTGTTGAGGTTCCCTGAGTTAACGCTGCGTTAGTTGCTCCTGAAGTGGGTTTTTGAGCTTGGCTGTTTGTTTCTGAGCTTGGTATGGATGTTAGCGCTGGCGGTTCATTATTGCCATCAAGTACTGTTTGAATTTTCCCTATTAACTTATCTTTCGAAAATGGTTTAACTAGGTAGTTGCTTACGCCTGCTTTAGCGGCTTCAATGATGAAGCTTTTATCCCCCCGGCTGGTGACCATAATGAACGGGATTTCTTGGGTGGTTTCATTGCCTTTGACCCAATCTAGTAATTCCTTGCCGTCCATTTCTGGCATTTCCCAATCGCACAGAATAAGATCAATGTCGTTGCTTTGTTCCAAAATACCTTGTGCGTCGACGCCGTTGGGTGCTTCTGAAAAGGTCGATTCGGGGAATTGTTCAAGCACACTCTTTATAACCATATTCCTGATAAAGGTCGCATCGTCCACGACTAAAAAGTGATGGTTGGGCACTGTGTGTTCTCCTGGGTCGGGGATCTACCTTTAATGTTAGCCCATAGATTGGCGGGGGAATAAAGACTACGGCAGTATTGTTTGGGTTAGTGACAAACTTTATTGCGGCCGGTGTTTTTGGCTTTATACAATGCTTGATCAGCGGTTTGGATGAGTGATTCTAAGTCATCTTTTTTGGATAGCTGCGCGACACCCGCAGAGATGGTTACATGAATCGGGTCGCCACTGGACGGGTCAGTATGTTGGCATTCTTGTATGCCTGTTCGAACTCGTTGAGCAATACTTATCGCTGTATCACTGGACGTGTTGGGTAAAAGAATAGCGAATTCTTCTCCGCCGTATCGCGCTAGCATTTCCCCAGGGCGCAATAATGCCTTCATTTTGGAAGACACCAGTTTTAGTACCTCATCGCCGATAAGATGTCCGTATTGGTCATTGAGTAATTTAAAATGATCGATATCAATCATGACTAAGCTAAGCGGGCACTGGTCAAATATTGCTTTATTAATTTCTAGAATAAAGTTCTCATTAATCCAACGGCGATTGTAGAGCCCAGTTAGTGCGTCATGATTTGCGTGAGCTTGATGTTCTTTAGCCGATTTCTGAGAGTCGGTGTAGACGTCGTTTCCAAATCGAATTCGATGGGATAGGAAGTAAAGTAAGTTGCGAGCAATAGCGTGCGATGCGTCGACCATTAACCATAAAGTTTCTCGGTCAATGGAAAGCAGGCAGCTGTGCTCTTCTGCAACCACATACGCCGATGGTTCTTTGCCATCGAAAACAGACATTTCCCCAACGCACTCGCCGTATTTCAAAAGTGTAATGGGTTCATTTTTCACCACCGAAATATGCACAGACAAGGTACCCTCCAGAATAACAAACATTTTGTTATTGGGGTTTTGAGGGCTTAGTAATAATTCGCCTTGGTCTAACTGAATTTGTTCGCAGCGTTCAAGCTGATCGCTAATTTGTGCAATATCGACGTCGTTTAGTAGCGGCAAATTTGCGTATTTTTGAAACCGTTTCGGTGACGGCTGAGGGAGTAGCATCCCGTGATTGCCCGAAGAGATTTGTTCCTGCAATGAGTTCAATCCTTAAGTGGCCCTAACAATCAATTTTGCCTTGCAAGCGTTCAAAAACCGCTATTCCTTTAAAGTATACCTGCTATGGCCAAATCTGCCGAGATCAGTGCCCCAGAGGCTATGTGAGACAGTAGCGAGTCTCTATAGGTTAGGGGGGTAGGTGATAGGGCGTTAGATTCTTAGTGTGAATTGAGCTATTGAATTTATAAGGCCTTGAAATTAATTTAGAACTTGGCAGCTGCCCCATTCGCAGGCGATAAAGTAGTATTTACCAGTGGAGCATTCCGCTTGGTAAGTTTCTTTGGGCCAGCTAGTGCGCAGTAGCGATACTTTTGGGCTTCGGCAACCGATAGATTTTGCAGTACGTTCAGCGTTGTAGAGTGATTTACCAAAGCCTTGAACGTCAGTTTCTTGGGGCGCTGCTGATGTGGTTGTATTGTTAGAAGGCGTTTCTTGGGAGGGGGTATTGGTTACTTTAGGGGCTATCGACTGGCCATCTAAGTTAGCGGGTTGGGCTAGGGGGGCGTTCGGTTCAAATATCCCGTCATCTTTGAAAGAGCGTTTTTGAGGTGAAGCTTGTTGCGCTTGAGAGCGTTGTGACTTGGCCAAGGAAGAGGAGATTGTCTGGTTGTCGTGATCTGCTTGTGTTGGATTCGTCGAGAAGTAGGGTGCGCGCGCGGGTTTTTTACGTTGAAAATGCCAGAACAACCGCAAAGAGGCTAAGTTTGATTCGTGGGTTAACGTTGAGTAGGTCAGTTCAATGCCTATGGGGAACGAGGCGCGAGCTCGCCAGCCAACGCCAAGGCCAGCGTTATAGCTACGTTCCAAACGGCTGGTGACGATGGCTGATTGAAAGTCGGCAACMGCYGGAATATCGAAGTCGGTATYGGTTTGATAGAAACCGACTTTTGCCAGTCCATAGAAAGCTCCCTTGGTACGATAGAGGCTATCGATGCCGAATGATTGAAACTGGGCGCTTCCTTGTAAAGGGTTTCCATTGGGGGATTGATTAACACTACTTTCTGTAATGGATGAGTGGAAATTTAATTCGACAGCCAGGTTGCCGAGGTTTTTGATAGGCCATTGGTAGCCTGAGTTTACACTGAACGTATTGAACGCACTGCCTAACTCCCAATCCAGGGAGCCGCTGGCACTTCCTAAGTAGAGATGCCCACTTTTTAACGGGCTGGTTAAAAACCCCCAAACGCTGGTGGCCGACCAAGCGGTGTGGCTAAACGTTAATAGAAGGCTTGTGAGGCAAAAGGTTAATACGCGCTGGACGGGCTTTAAAAATCGCATTATGACAAACCAAAAATTCCCGGGAGCCTATGTAGGCTATGAATATTAAGTCCGGCAGTTGTTTTGGATAATGCGATCAAAGGCTAGCGTTAACGGCTTGAGTTCATCGATGGATCACTCGGTGAGGAGCGGTTATTGATGTTCTTCAAGCCACATTAATGTTGCCCCTGCCACCGCTGCTGGCATTACCACAAAGTTAATGATCGGTATTGAGAGGGTCAGGACAATTGAGAAACCAAAACCGAAACTTAGGGCGCGACGCTGTGAAACGGTGCCCTTAAGTTGTTCGAAGTTGGTCTGATGATTGTCCATAGGATAATCCATGTATTGGATGGTCATCATCCAGGCGCCCCAAAAAAACCATGCAGTAGATGCAATTAGACCTATTATTGGACCAATGATGCCCACTATCGGAATAAGAGAAATTACTACAGAGATCAAAGTAAGCGTAGCAAGTGCTAGCACTCTGGGCAGATAATATTTAAGTTTGGCTAATTCGCGGGCTAAACTATGAGGCACTATTTTCAGGAAATCACGGAAGCTCGAAGGCTCACTCAGCGATTTCCCTGTGCGTAAAGATTCCACTTTTTCAGCGAGTAAGCCATTAAAGGGCGCTGCTATAAAATTGGCGAATATATTGAAGACGTAGGCAGATAAGAAAAATAATATAAAAACAAAGGCCGGCATTATTAGCCAGTAGAGGAATGAAAGTAGGTCAGGAAGTTTATCAACCAAGGACTCGACGGCATCGGACGCAAAGCTACTGAGCCAATAGATCAGTAATGAAAAAAGTACACTATTGATGATCAGAGGAATCGCGACGTAGCGTCGTAAGCCAGGCGTCTTAAGCAGGGCTAAGCCTTGTAGTAAGTAACGTGCGCCTTTAAAAATATCGTCCATAAGAGAGTCCAAAAAGTGAAGATGTAATTTTATCTTGGCTTATTTTACCTGTAAGTCTCATAGCATGGGTACCTTGCATTATACGCTTGGATAGGGGCGCTAGTTGAAACCGTAAATGAGTTGGCACCCGTCTTGGATTGAGTGTAGGGTTCAGTAAGGTGCGAGTTGGTTGTTATTTGTTCGCTTTTTGGCGGTCTCTTTAGACGCTGGCTTGGATTATGCGGCGCTATATGGAGCTGGACTAACGATGGCAATTATAATTAGACGCGGGAATACCCAGTTGGATAGCAGATGCTTGTTCTTTAGGGATTGCCTTGGCTACAATGGTTGGCTATGACAGATTCAGTAGATGTTCCAGGGCAACCGCCTAGAAAGATACTCATCGCTATTCGAAAGATATTCAAGCCGTTAGTGCGTATGTCGATTTCTTTTGGTATCCCGATTTCGGCACTTATCGAATTACTTAAAGAGGTATTCGTTGAGGTGGCTGAAAGTGAATATAAAATAGACGAWAAGCGCCCTACAGACAGTCGAGTAACACTGTTAACCGGTGTGCATCGTAAAGATGTGCGGCGTCTGCGTAATCAGCAGTTGCCCGAAGACAGTGTTCCCGACGTGATTTCCTTGGGTGCCTTGGTGGTCGCGAAGTGGGTTTCTGACCCTGATTATATTGATTCGAACGGCCAGCCGCTGGCGTTGATGCGTAATGTTAGCTCGGGCTCTGACGGTACTTCTGGCGCGCCTAGCTTCGAGTCATTGATTGAATCAGTGAGCCGTAAAGATATACGTTCTCGGGTGGTTTTGGATGAATGGCTAAGGCTTGGCGTGGTGGAAATTAATACCAGTAATCAAGTCAACTTGTGTTCGGATGCCTTTGTACCGCAAAGCGGTCTGGATGAGAAAGCCTATTTTCTAGGTAAAAACATCCATGATCATTTGGCGGTTATTGTTCATAATCTAGCAGAAGAAAATGCCATGCTGGAGCGCTGTGTCTATTACGATGGCTTGAGTACTCAGGCGGTTGATGAATTACATATTCAGGCGACTACAGAGACTATGAAAGCTTTAAAAAATATTAATCAGTTGGCTTTAAGGCTTCAGAGTGAAAACCAGAGTTCAATTAATAAGTCCTATCGATTTAATTTTGGGGCCTATTTCTATGGTGCAAAGGTAGATGAAATACCTGCCTCCAATGAAAATAGTTGAAGCTGATTTGTTAAATTTAAATAGGTTAATGAACGTGATTAGACGAAAGACTCAGCGAGCCATGAGCTTGTCCGGATTACGCTTGGCAGCATYAATGAGTTTRATTGTGGGRCTGCTGCTGGTTCTGAGTATGTCTGTGAGAGCCGAAGGCGGTCTTGGAGGTACGGGGATTCACGATGATCCAGGTGGAGGTATTGGCGGCACGGGCGTTCGATCCGAGTCCAACCCTGTTGAGCGACCGGTTAGGCCTGAACGCCCGCCGTCAGTAGAGCGGATAGAGCGGCCAGAAAGGCCTTCCCGACCCGAAAGTATAGAGATTATGGGGGACGGCCTTACTACTGATATGCCTGAAACTCCACCGTCTCGGTAGTCTATTGGATGCTTCATTTAATAGTTCACTAGYYCGTGCGTTCAGTCGTGTATTTCATCGAGTAATTGAGCCGCGGCTTAGTGCGTGATATTAACGTGCAATTAAGTAATGCACCTAAACAAACAATCTTAAGACCCAGAGTGGAGTATAAAAGATGAGTAATAATCAGCAGCCCACGGCCATTGCAAAGAGCTTTCCTGTAGGGCCTTTAGGGTGTAATTGCACCATTCTTGGTGACCCGATTACTGGGGAAGCCTTGTTAATTGATCCAGGCGGGGATGCACAAAAGATAATGGCTGAGCTGGCGGATATGAAGCTTAAGGTTAAAGCGATTATTCATACCCACGCGCACTTGGATCATTTTTTAGCGTCGGCCGAAATTCATGAATTAACTGGCGCGCCTCTTCATCTAAATAAAGAGGACATGCCGTTGTGGAGTACGGCTGAGATGCAATGTCAGATGATGGGTTTGCCTTATCAGCCCTTGCCCGATCCTCATCATTGGTTGAAGGATGATGAAGAATTGGCCTGTTGCTCGGGGGTTGCGATGCATACGCCAGGRCACACGCCTGGATCCATGAGTTTTTTGTTTGCCGATCATGGTGTGTTGATTGCAGGGGATACGCTTTTTAAGGGCTCGGTTGGGCGCACTGATTTACCCGGAGGTGACGCGAAGTTAATCGAGAAGTCGATACAAACCCGTTTGTATACCTTGGATGATGACACCACGGTMATWACCGGGCATGGACCGGCGACTACGATTGGTTTTGAGAARCGYAATAAYATGTTTGTGCGCGGTTAAGCGCGYRGGGGACGCAGAAAAATATKRTTAGGCGGGGCGCAAGAAACGATAACTAATTTGCCCGCCTAAACCGATGTCTGGGCTACCACTGGAAAATCCAAACAGCGTATACGCGCTTATTTTCCAGTGCGAGGTCAATTTCCAGCTGGCAAAAAGTGTGGCTTCACTACTGTTTTGTGTTGACTCTGATTGAGCTTGCGCAAGGTCGAATACAAGGCCCGCAGACCGTCTGGGTGACAAAACATACGACAGGCCTATGGAGCCGTTGACGCCATTTTTAACTCGAATTTGATCGGATTGGCTGCGGTATTGATAGCCTAGGTGAGCGAAATACTGCCATTGACGCCAAACCTGTGCAGCGTTAATGCGAATGGTGTAATCGTTACTGCCTGTGCCCAGTCCTTCTCCACTCTCCGCAGTGGCCCATTTCACTTTTGCTGAATAATCTAAATAAAGTGCCTTTTGGTCAGTAACCCACCAGTTATAACTGTAACTGAGTTGGCTCACTACATCCCCAAGGCCAGAATCTGTGCTGCGATCAAACGCGACTGCGTCTGTGGATGATGGCGTGGATTCAACCTCTGCCAGGGCTAGGTTATTTTCCGCCCGGACCTTGATGTAGGGAACGGTTAGTTTGAGCTGCCAAGGGAAATGACGCCAGTTGATTGATACGGGCAAGTAATACGTTGACGCTTCTGAGGGGCGATTATAGTCGCCTTGTATGAAGTGGTAGCCGGTGCTGAGGGTGACCGTCTCCGTTGCAGAGCAGAAGGGGCTGGTGAGCCATAACAAACTACATCCGCCAATGCACAAAAGCCGTGTTGATTGATTCTGAGTTGGCTTGTGAGTGAGAAATGTTTGCGTGGTCATTCAGGAAGCTGAATGCCCAGTAGTAGATTGATTTCTGGGTTGTTGATTTTGAGCGCTGAAGTCATGGCGCTGTCGCCCCATCGGTCTCGTAGTAGTGGATTGGCCCCGCGTGCGAGTAAGGTATTGATGAGCGTAATGTCTAGTTTGCCTACGGCTAAGTAAAGCGCATCGTCTAATTCAGATTGTTGTACGGGCTGTTGCAGTAATTGCTTGATAAGTATAGTTTTATTKCCGCCGATTGCGTAGCCAAGAACTCCCCGACCGTTTTTGTCAACCGAATGCTGAGCACCGGCTTGGGCCATCTTATGGTAMAKSKRGGGSGCAARTTGKGCCGCRASGTGSASSGCSGTKGCRCCRTCGWTGGAGSGTAGRTYSATRTYKGCSCCWTTMTCRATSAGYAGCKYYGCRATRTCGWRRTGWSCGTTWAYSACSGCTTCAAATAATGCGCTATTGCCTTGGTATTGGTGATCCAAGTTGGCTTTTTTGTTGGTTAGGTAGACCACGGTATTGAAGTGCCCGGCAATGGCTGCTTCGATAAGCGGGGTGGCACAGCGCCGACTTAAAAAGTTCATGTCGGAACCGGCTTCGGTGAGTAACTCCACCATTTGGATTCTTTCTGGGGTATTAAATGCGCCCGCGGCGAGTTGCAGCAAATTGCAGCCCGAACCCGGGTTTAATGCGTTGGCGTTGGCGCCGTGTTGAATAAGGTAATTGGCCATGTCGGTATTGCCCTTAGAGACAATAATCGCAAGGGCGGTAGGCGTGTGAGGGTCATCAGTAAAATTGATGTCAACGCCTTGTTCCAGCAACTGTTTCAGGCGCAAATAGCTACCGTCTCTGGCTGCGTCGGAAAGCGATGAGCCGTTGGCTAGGTTGGCAAAGGCAAAGCCGACCAGGGCAAATACAATGATTTTCGGTAATGCTCTTCCGGGTCGCTTGAGTCTAACGAACATGGGTCTAAATCCTCTTTCTTATAGAGCGTATACTGGTTCAATGTTAGCGAAATTTCAACTCGAGTGATTCGTAATTGAGTCAGTTTTGAGGACTAATCTGAATTCATTTTGTTTATAACACCCATTTTGAGTTTAAAGTGTCGCTGTCGTGGCAGTAGGGTGGCTGTTCTTGATGATTGCCCTAACTCTTTTTTAGAGCGTAATAGTGCTAAGCCCGGCCGCTTTTGGAATAAGCGAGCTGTTTGAATTGAGCCGTGGCCTATCTAGAAGCGTAGCAATAGGCAGGAACGTTTCGTTGTTCAATGCAGTGATTAATGCAGATTGATTGATTGACGCGAAGTGTTGGTCTCTAAGCCTATGGATTAATTTGAGACTTCTAAATCCGTCGAAATAATCGTGCATGTGACGTACAAAGTGCTCTTGGCTGGCGCACTGTTTGAACCCGTGGCTCAGTGCTGCTTGAATATTCTGCTGCGCTAAGGCGTCGATCAATATGCCTGGTGATAAATGCTTCGGATCGTAGTGGCTGGCGTCTAGGCCTGCTTGAATCGCACCACGTGTGGGTTGATCGCGAAACTGCCAAAGGAGTGGGATTACTGCCAACCATTGCCTTAGATAATAAAAACAATGCGGTGAATAAAACACATAGTCTATTTCTGGGCTCGGCAGGCTTGAAATGGTCTGTAAGGCACGGCCGGTACCAAAGGGCGTTCGCGAGGAGGTGCGGGCTTCTAATTGAATGACTGGCTCAGAGAGTGACACTATGACACCGAGCTTGGCGAGTTTATTCAGCAGGTAAAAGTCTTCTCCGGCTGACTTCTTTGGGAAGCCTCGTGCTAGCGCGTAGTGATGGCTATTGATTATGAGTGTGCTGCCAATGCTGTAGAACGCGTAAGGCGATTGACACCATTGGAGTGCTGCGACGTAGTAGTGCATGCTAAATTCATACAGTCGCATGGCGGTATCAGTCGCATTGGATGCCGAGTCATTTTCCGTAYTGAACGTAGCTAGGGTGTTGCCTGTAGGGTGTGAAAAAGGCACCAGTGCTGCGCTAATCTCGCTGGGTTTTCTTGGCCGTGATTTGTGGGACTGTGATTTTTGGGGCTTTGATTTGGTGGATTGTGAGTTGAAAGCTTGTTGCTTAATAGGTTGCGGTTCAAGGGCATCTTGAGACGCTTGAAAGTAGTTAGCGGGCAATTCCGCGTCGGCATCCGTGCTGTAGATCCATTGTGATTGCAGTGTGCCATTCTCTATTAGCTGGCAAGCCATGTCGGCGGCGATTTTACGCGCTAAACCCACGCCTTGTTTAGTGGGTATCTCCCGGCCGTTTTGGTATCGGTCAATGCATAAAATACTGTTGCCTTGAGGGCAGTGAATCCATTTGCTTGCCGGGGCTACTGCTCCAATCTGGCCTAGCGACTCAAGTTGAGCGGCGAGTGCGTGATTGATTGAGGGGCTATTCGAAAGTGCATCGATGAGGGGCGGGTTATTGATCACAATGATCATCAATGTGTTTTCTTGATGTTTGAAAATGCCCTCGATTTTGTCTGTTAGACACGCAGCTTCTGCATAGCAAGGCAGGATTAAAGCAAACTTAAATTGTCGGTCGGTATTGGGGATCTGTTGGCTTTCGGGTTCACCGTAGCGTAGTAAATATTTCGCGAGAACTGAATGTCGAGTGGGCATTTGATTTAATGTGAATGAGCTATTGAGTTGTGACGATGATTGAGTCTCGAGCGCTGGGGTCGAGGTCGGCTAGTTTATTCTTTTACTTAACTGAGAGCCGTTTAGTGTAGTGCGGCTCGAAAGGGTAAGGATTTGATTATATCGGCTTCCACGTCGAGCAGTTGATCGAGCCTATGATCTATTGCCTGTTGCGGAAAATAGAGTGCTGCTAAATTAACGAATAAATCTAAATGGCGGCCTTCGGAAAGGGTGATGGCTTGATAGAATTCTTTTAGCTTTCCTTCAGGTAACGCTTCGGCGATCAGTCCGAAACGTTCGTGCCCCCGCGCTTCGATAATGGACCCAATGAGTAGACGGTCAAGGAGGTATTCTTGGGCTTCGGAGCGAAATGACTTTCGAAATGCGTTGACGTAAGGGTCTTTGAGGTCGGCACCCAGAATAAGGCCGCGTTCACGCATCAGTTTAACCACCTCTCTGTAGTGATGTAGTTCTTCGATGGCAAGGTCGATCATTTGCGAGACTATTTCTGAGCGGTCAGGGTAATGGCTGACCATTGACATGGCCATGCCGGAGGCTTTTTTTTCACAGGTGGCATGATCCAGTAGAAAGGCATCAAAATTATTGAGTACTGTTTCAGTCCAGTCATTGGACGTGTGGAATCGTAATGAATAGTTCATTGGCGCTCGCCTAGGGATTAAGGGCGCCATTTTAGCAAGACTAGGCGTCCTTAAACCAGCGCAACATCATGGCGTGAAAATTGGGCGCGCTGTATTGTCATTTACTCGTCGTTATGGGCTGCTTCTGGGGGGTGTCTTAGCACGAATATCGCTAACGCCTTGGGCGAGCGCTTTTGATAGATCGCCATCGTCTCGATAATCGTACGCGTTAGGCGAGTGCCTTTGGACACTAATAAAACATCGCAGGCACTAAAAATATCTCGACTTGCGACCATGCCTTCAGTGAGTTCTTGAAGCGTGAGTGGTTGCTCTTTAATGTTGGATTGCAGTTGTTCGAGTTCAGGTAACAATAATTCAAATTGCTTCATTATTTCTGGATCGTATTTCTTGCCTGCGTAAGACTTTAGGTAGCTTACGGCGTTTTGTTGACTGTAACGTAGTTCAGAATACATGCCGTGTAAAAGGCAGTTGTAATCAGTGATGATTCTTAGGATACGTGCACCGATTGGAATTAATGAGTGTATGTTTTGATCCTGAGGGATCTCTTGGCTTGCGTAGTCCTGCCTATGTTGGCGAATCATGTCGGCGGCCTGGGGGAGGAACCCCAGCGGTTCCAAAATGTCGGCACCTGCACTCGGGTATTGTTCATATACGTCACGGGCTTGATCGTCGAGTTGGTAATAGGGTGTATCAATGACGGATTCGGGTAAGGTGATTTTTCCTACTTGGTAAAGGTAGGCCGCGTAACGGAGGTCGCGAATGGTATTTTCTTTGAGGGCAAGTTTTTTTCCAAGAAACACGGATTGTAAGATTACTTGCTCGTTGAAACTTTGGGTGACGGAGACACGGCTGTTGGTGAGTGAAGATAACGTCTTGATGGTGTTGTGGTGGCTGTTGGTGAGTTCCTTTTTTGTTTGGTCTGCTTCATGATTGGCAAGTTCAAGCTCAGAATTGGTGAGTTCCATTTGGCTGAGAAGATGAATGTTTTTTGATTCAAGCAGGGTTTTTTCCTGCGTGGAGTTTTCTGTAACCAAGCTTAATTCTGTTTCTGCATACTTCTCTGCAATGGCGCTCATTACTATTTCACGTAAATCATTGTTGGACCAAGGCTTGTTTACGTAAGAAAATATTTTGCCATTATTAATGGCTCTTATTGTTGAGTCTTGGTCGGAGTAACCGGTTAACAAAATTCGTTTGGCTTCGGGCTGCGATTCTTGAGCGTGCTGTAGAAAGGTGGCTCCATCCATCTTGGGCATTCGCATGTCAGAAATAATTACGTCATATTCGCTGGTCTCTATTTTTTCAAGCGCTTCCTTTCCTCCGTCCGCAGTATCTATCTGTATTCCAATGCCTCGAAATAAACGTTTGAGCGAAACTAAAATCTCAGGTTCATCGTCTACACATAATAATTTGCTATAAGCGTTTTGCATTCGTAGTTACCTTTGTGCGAGTGCTGGGATAAGACGATATGGAAGCGAACCAGAATAATACGTCTAACCTGTCATACCTGTCTAATATTAATTAAGTCTAAGGAAATGTTTTCAGATTTGATGGATATCATGTATCGTAATTAGACTAAATATGAGGCCTGCAGGTTATGGGTAAGAAAGCGCCGATGCTCGAAAATAAGGTTTATACCACGGGAGAAGTGGCGAATATCGTCGGTGTGAACTTTCGAACAGTAAGTCGTTGGATCGATAAAGGTATAATGAAAGGGTATAAGATCCCAGGTCGAGGGGATCACCGTGTGACAGAAGGCGGGCTGCTGAATTTTTTGAAAGAAAACAATATTCCAATTCCCGGCGATATGATTAAGCCTAAAGAACAAAAAAGAATATTGGTGGTTGATGACGAACCAGAAATGGCGAATGCAATAAAGCGCGTGCTTATTCGATCTGGATATAAAGTGGCGACCGCAAATAACGGATTTCAGGCGGGACTGCAGCTGCAGCGATTTACCCCGAATTTAATTACCCTTGATTTGAAAATGCCGTTGGTCGATGGCCATGAAGTGATTGAGGAAGTGAAACGTAATAATACGTCAAACAGTATAAAAATACTGGTGGTTTCGGGGCAGACTAAACCTGAGTTGGAACGCGCAGTAGAAAAAGGCGCGGATGACTTTTTGGAAAAGCCTTTTAAGAATAAAGAGCTGCTTAGTCGTATCGATCAATTGTTGGCGTAAGGGCAGCGCACTGATTAATAAAAATAATGTTCTGTAGCGTGTTTGTAGGGGGTCAGTTTAGCAATTGATTGCGCGGTTTAATTTTTGTGACTTGAATTCAGAGGTAGTGTATGTCGCCACAAGTATGTTACGAATCRGCCTTTTTGAAAGAACGAAAGGCGCGCATCGCCGCGGAAAAGGAGTTGGATGAAAAGACTAAAGAGGTGTGTTCAGGGCTCAATACGATAGAGTATCAATTTAATTCCATCGAACGACGAAAGAAAGAATTAGAGCTGTTGGTGACCGTGGCGCAGGTGGCTGAATTACAGCTTTCTATTGATGCGGCGGTTGATATTTATATTAGTTCGGTGGCTGAATTCCTTGGCGCGGTAGTTGGGCGAGCTGATGTGGGATTTAAGTCTGAAGGAGCCTATCAGCCGCATCTTATTGTTAATCAGGTGGCTGATAACGTGTGTCAGGAAGTGCTTTCACACATCGACACGCCTTTGCATCAGGAGTTCGCCAAAAAGTGTATTGATGAAGGGGTTTGTTATCGCTATAACGTATCAATTCCTGTTGTTTCGCAAATGAAGGGTTTGGGCAATGGTGAGTTACAAGTAGTATTTCTGCCGGTACGTTGTAATGGCGCTACGGTTGCGGTGTGCGAAGTGTTGGTGAGTGGAAGCCCGGTGACGGATGAAGTGGTTTCGCAATTAGTCACGGTTGCATCGCAGATTAGTTTGATGCTGGARCGACAGGATGCGCAAAAGCGYTTAGAAAAAAWNTATYRMYNNTTARRWASTGMMSRYGRYNANTKAAMRWCWWYGMWRWCTCAGTTGGTTCATTCCGAGAAAATGGCGTGTTTAGGCCAGTTGGCCGCAGGGGTTGCGCACGAAATTAATAACCCGGTAGGCTTTGTGTTAAGCAATGTGGAGACCTTGACTGAATACATTGAGGTGTTGGTGGGCTTGCTGGGTTCCTATGAATCCATTGCTGGGGGTGATTCGGACAAAATATCTCAGCTGAAAAAAGATCAAGATGTTGATTATATTCTTGAGGATATTGATCAGGTGATGGTGGATTCTAAGTCGGGATTAATTCGCGTAAAAGACATTGTTAATAATTTGAAATCGTTCGCGCGAGCCGATGATGGTGAAAAGAAATCGGTGAATGTGAATGAATGCCTGACGTCGACCTTAAAAGTGGTGTGGAATGAACTGAAATACCACGTTAAGGTAAAGACTGATTTTCAGGAGGATGTGCCCAATGTATGCGCCATGGCGGGAGAGCTGAGTCAGGTCTTTATGAACTTGTTGGTTAACGCTGGGCATGCGATTAAAGATCAGGGGGAGGTGGAAATCAAAACATTTTCGCGAGACCAGCACGTATTTGTAGAGATCAAAGATAACGGCTGCGGCATTCCGTTGGACATTCAAAGTAAAATATTTGATCCGTTTTTTACCACCAAGCCTGTAGATCGTGGCACTGGGCTTGGCTTGTCTATTTCGTACGGCATTATTCAGGGCTGTGGCGGCAGTATTGCGATCGACTCTTCACCGGGCAACGGGGCAAGCTTTTTAATCGCTTTACCCTGCGTAACGGATGTTGAGGAGCCGATGGTCGCTGCACTTGGTTAGTGCTTGGCTTGCGCTGTCTTTGTACGCTTAGTTTAATTGGCTCTGGACATGTATTTTCCAGTGCCGGTGTTTATTTTGATTACTTCGCCTTGCTCTAAGTATTCGGGGACTTGCACTTCTGCGCCAGAGCTTAAGCGTGCTGTTTTGGTTCTGCTTGCGGCTGAAGCACCTTTGATGCCGGGCGCTGTTTCTACGATCTCTAGCGCAACAGAGGTTGGCAGTTCRATRGCCACTACTTTCTCATCAATGATCATTAGCGTGATGTTTTCCARRCCGTCGGTAAGCCATTGGCTTTGGCCCTCTAAGTCGTCTTCGCCGATATCGTACTGGGTGTAGTCTTCGAGATCCATAAAGGTATAGGACGGTTCGGCGAAATATAGAAACTGTGCCGAGCGTCGAATCAGTTCTGTGGACTTAACAAATTCGTCGCCTTTGAATGTCTGCTCCCATTTACGGCCGCTCTCAATGTGAGTGAAACGCATTTTATACAGTGTGCTGGCACCACGGGAGGACGGTGATCTAACGTCGATTTGTTTAATTAAATATGCGTCGTCATTAATTTCAACGACATCACCGCGTTTAAGGTCACTGGCTTTTGGCATAAGGCTTCTACTTGTTCAATGGTGTGGTTTGGAGGCTAGCATTTAAGGTGCTAAAGGCCTGGGTGCTGTATGTCTTCTGGGCGATCAATATCCATCAATATGCCAGGGTCGTCAACGTCTAATCGGAAATATTCATGTTGCTGGATTATGTTCCGCGCGCCCTGATCGCCTTGAAGATTCATGAGCAACTCACGATACTGACTGCCAAACCCGACCGGGTTTCCGCCTTGTTTTTGATAGTAAGGCTTCACTAGCGGCGAGTGCTGGAGTTGCTGAGCTATTTGCTGATAAGTGCTTGATTGTATGTAAGGCATGTCTGCAAGGCAGATCAACCAGCCGTGCCAGTGAGTCGTTGCTTGCACGCCTTGAGCGATGCTGTAGCCGATGCCGACCTGTGTTGAATCGGTATAACTATAGGTGAGTTGCTGGCGGGGTACTTGTTGAGTGTCTAGCTGTTTGCAGAGCAGGGTTTGCCTTGGGTGGGTAATCACGTGAATAGGGATTTTGGCGCCGATTAGTTGAGACAGGGTTTCAAGGACTAGTGGCGTACCATCGGGCAGCGGGTGCAGTAGCTTATTGCTTTTAAAGCGCTCACTTAAACCGCCGGCGAGGACCAGTGCGCCGATGATTTGTTGTTTATTGCTTGGCATATAGCACAGGGTTTTTAAACAGTTGTTGTTGGTTTTTGATCTGGGTCATGTGGGCTAGTATGGAGATGGCGATTTCTGCCGGTGTCTTGCTCGCAATGTCTAGGCCTACCGGTGCGTGTAATTTGTCGATTTGTTCGGCGCTGAGGTCCAGGCTGATGAGTCGTTGCCGTCGGTTTTCTGATGATGACTTTGAGCCCATGGCGCCAATGTAAAATGCGTCAGTGCTGAGTGCCTCCATGAGTGCCATGTCGTCCACTCTTGGGTCGTGGGAGAGGGCAACGATCGCGGTGCTGGCATTGACTTGATTGTGGCGAATAAAATCGTCGGGTAACAGTGTGCTGAATTCTACATGGGGCAGGGTGTCTATAGGCCAGCTCTGTGCGAATTGTGGCCGGGGGTCGCAGACAGCAATGCGATAGTCTAGGCTGGCGGCTATTCGGGCAAGGATTTGGCTGATTTGTCCAGCCCCTAAAAGCAGCAGTTGTGCTTGAGGGCCCAGGGTGTGATAGATGCCCTGCTTATCATTCGGCGTTGCGGGTTCCGGTGGGTGAAGCCTTAGTGAGCCGTCTAGGGGGCTTATCTCGCGGGTAATTGAGTGGCCTTGATCGAGCGCGTGTTGTACGGATTTAAAGTGCTCTTGGTGCCTGGGGGTGAGAGGTTCTATGAGTATCTTTAGGTGGCCGCCGCAAGGAAGTTTAAAGCGGATTTGGTCGTGGGTGTTAATGCCGTAGTCGATGATTGTAGGCTGGGTGGCTTGATTGCCCTGGGACAGCTGGTTGAGTAATTGTTCTTCGATGCAGCCGCCAGAAATAGAGCCCGTCAGCAGCCCGTCTTGGTTGAGCGCCATTAGTGAGCCGGGAGGCCTGGGGGAGGAGCCGTAGGTTTTTAATACCGTGGCGAGCCAAGCGTGACGACCCTGAGTCAGCCAGCTTGTTAATGAGTGAATTACTTCTAGATTACCGCTTAGCCCAAGCATTATGTTTGCCTTCCCTGAGGAGCCTGTTTTTAGGGCTCAATTGGAGGARTAGAGTTAGCAAATATTATCAGGCTAAATTTAGTTTTTAAACCTAGAGAGTTCAGCCAGAGAGCGAAAGTGATCTTTATTTACTTTCGCTCTCTCTAAAGGCGCGCATCTGAGATGCAGGCCTTTAGTGAAATCCTTTGGGGCCGGACTTTAATTGAGCGTCTTGCGTTAAAAGTTATGGCTCTCAGCTTGATGGTCTTCGGGTTGCTGATGGTCTTCAGCTTGCTGAGGATCGTTGGGCTGATCATCTTCCGACAATTTGTCGATGGATAGTCTGCCTTTGATTCGAGGGCTATTGAGTGATTCGTGATGCAGTTTTTGTAGCTCCTCTTCGCCGAGTGTGTACCGGCTGCGAGTGCTGGTTTTTATTGTTGTTTTGGGTTTCTCAGCGGCTGCGTATTCGGGGTAAGCATTGTTAGAATGCTGCGCAGGTTGGTACTGGGACTGCTTGGGTTTTCTGTAATTGTTGGGTCGCTGGTTGAAATTCGGGTTGTAGTTGTTGTTATTATTGTTGCTGTATCGGCCGCCAGAATTATTRTTGCCGGCATTGTNNTNGCCSCCGGCGTTGTARTTGCCGCCGCCGTTGTGACTATTGCCAGAATTATGGTTATTACCGGAATTCTGRTTGTTGTTTGAATGTTGCTGTCTTTGATGACCGTTAGACTGTTGGTCAAAGTTCGGATTGTAGCGCGCGTTGTTGTTTGCTTTTTGTCCAAACTGATTGTGTTGCTGATGCTCTTGTTGCTGTTGTTGCTGGTGCTGTTGTTGCTGTTGTTGCTGGTGCTGTTGTTCTTGCTGTTGATTGGTTGTTTGTTGCGGGTTGGTCATGTACTGGTGGTTGGATGTCTGTCTTTGGTTCGATGTCTGTCTTTGGCTGGATGCCTGTCTTTGGTTCGACTTGTTGTGTTGTTTTCTGTGTTGGTTGTTGTGTTGGTTATTGTGCTGATTGTTGTTCTGATTTTGTTTTGTGTTGCGACCACCGTTTGGTTTAGGCGTGTGGTGGGTTTGTAGGCCGTTATCTTGTTTTTGATGCGCCTGATTTTCGTGGTTGTTGTTATGTCGATCTTGATTGTTTCTGTTATTAGACTGTCTTGTGTCAGCTTGAGGCTTTGAAGATTTGTTCTGGCCTGCCTGACTACGACGCGTGTTGCTGCGCATAAAGCCGCTGGATCGGCTGCGGGCGTCGGCATTGGAGGCGTTGTTTGACGCGCCTTGTGAATTGTTCGTGTTTGATTTGCTGTGCGACTGAAACTTTTCTTCGAGTACGCTGCCGCWGGACATTTGTTGGATTTGGTTGCGAAGAATTTTGTCGCTAGGCGTGATTAAGCTAATGACCTCTTTGCAGACGGGGGTGCTGTATTGCTTGAGTCGCTGAAAGTAGTTTTCTGGATTGGGATTCAAGCTATAAAAAATAATGTGGGCAACGGCGGTTATTTCGTCATCAATGGCCGCGGTACTAATGTTGGCGATGACTTGGAACTCAGCGTTTTCCTGGGCTTCATCAGTGCTTTGTTGCGTGCACTCTTGATAAGGGATGCCTAGGTTTTCCAGAGCGGTAAAAAGATCCGCTTTGTCGCCTTGGTTGCCAATAATCAGTGTGGGCTCGAATTGAGTATTAACAGGCAAGTGCTCAAGGGCAGCGCCTTTGTTATTGGTGTTGTCGATGTATACGGCGTGCGCTAAATGATTAAATTGGTCGTATTGATTGGCAATCTCTACAGTAGTTGAATCACTTTTTTGAAGTTGGGCTGCAAGTGTATGTACGTCGAGGTCGTTAAACGCTGATGCGCTGACAATGGTTTGACGTGTTTTTGGTGTACTGTCGACTATTTGCAGTATCTCTGTCAGGCAACCCATATCGAGGGCTTTATCGAGGTCGTCGATGACCAGCATTTCTAATGCGTCGAAATTGACTCGGTCTGCTTCGACATGCTCTGCCATACGTCCAGGCGTGGCGACCAAAATGTCCGGTGCGCGACGTAACATTCTTATTTGCGGAGGGTAAGGCGAACCGCCGACTAAAATCCCGTATCTGATTTCTAGTCCATTGACTAACTGCTTGATGCACTCTCGTAAGAAGCTGGCCCGCTCGCGACTAGGCGTAATGATCAGCGTGCGCAGTGCATTACTGTTTTCGGTGGGGTTTTCAATTAGTTGTTGAAGCTGGGCGGTGACTAAAGCTCCCGCTAGTTCCCACGGGTTGCCTGATCCGATCAGTAAGTCTTTACGGTCAACAATTTGCGGAATAATCGCTTGGAGTTCTGGGTTAATGTTAGAAAACCCGCTGGTTTCACAGTTTTTTTGTAATGTACTATTAATCATGTTTTCTGAATGCAACAAAGTTGGAGCCTCTTCCGCCATTGTTTGAGGGACAAATGTTTGTAAATGCCATGAGCGAGCTAACCCGGATATCGAGTAGCATAATAGAGTCATTGGCTTAAATGGTGCCTACAGTAGAACCGTTGTGCTTTTCATTAAGGAAGGTTTCTTAAAATACAATTACTTAAGTGAGCGAGCGCTTAGCAATAGGCCTTATAAATGATACAGGTTGTAGTATAGCCGCTAAGTCCGTTCTTCTGTAGAGGGGGCAACTATATAAAATTTTGCACAAAAATACTAGCCCAGGTTTGTTTCAGTATAGACAATGGCTGAAAAAAGCTTGGGCCTTTTAATGATAAAATGTACTTTGTTTTAACAATCCCTGTGTAATCTGGCTATTAGCTATGTTCTGCTAGCAGCTCGTCGGGCGGGTAGGTGCAGGACAAGGCTTGACCTAAATGCGCCTCAATGGCGGGGATTAGGAAGGCGTCGTCTTCGCAAGCAAAGCTAATGGCAGTGCCGGTAGCGCCCGCTCGACCTGTACGACCKRTANCSRTGWWYRTASWCRKCRKRKWMWWCTNNYAMGGTKTMATNKGACAWMRTKWSMCMCRCCTTCAATATGAATGCCCCTGCCAGCCACGTCGGTGGCGATCAATATATTGGTCGTGCCACCGCGAAAATCTTCTAATGTCTTGATCCGCTTAGGCTGAGGTACCTCACCAGTGAGTATGCCGCAGCGTATTTGCTTGGCGCGCAACCAGTCATAAAGTGTTCTGCATTGATCTCGGCGGTTTAGAAATATAATCACCCGTTGCAGTTTCTCTTGGGTGATTAGGTTATATAGCAGGCCATTTTTTTGATTGGCGTTGACCATGTAGATTAGCTGTGTGACCGATTTGGTGGCGAGCGAGTCCGGTTCGGTTTCAATTCGAATCGGGTCGACTGTCCAGTTTGCAGCCAGTTCGAGTACATCATCGTTGAACGTGGCGCTAAACAGTAAGGTCTGACGATATTGTCGCTGAGGGGCTTCACGAATGATCTTTCTGATTTGGGGGATAAAACCCATATCGAGCATGCGGTCGGCTTCGTCTAGTACCAGGATATCGATCAAATCGAGAAATATGGTTTTTCTTTGCAATAAATCCAATAGCCGGCCGGGCGTGGCGATTAAAATATCGATTGCGTGATGGCGCAAGTGCCGGTCTTGTTTGGTGATATCCGTGCCGCCAACGACACACATGCTTTTAAGATCGCTGTGTTGCGTTAGCTCTTCGGTGTCTTTGTGGATTTGTAGTGCCAGCTCACGGGTTGGAGCGATCACCAGCGCGCGTGGCTCGCCGGCGTATTGCGTGTCGGGGAGCGGGTTGATTAAAAGGTGATTGATAATAGAGACCAAAAAAGCGGCGGTTTTACCTGTTCCGGTCTGTGCTTTGCCTATGATGTCATCGCGATTCAGCGCGAGAGGCAAGATTGCCGCTTGGATGGGGGTGCAATGAGTAAATGTGAGGGTCGCGAGTGCTTTTTGTAGAGACTCGTGTAATGGGAGGTCTTGGAAAGGTATTTTATTTTCTTGTTCAGAATCGCTGTTTGACATTGCTTGCTCTGTTTTGTGATTAGGAGCGAGGGAAGTGTTTGCGAGTTCTCGTGGACTTTCGCACTGGTTTCCCCTGTGTGTTCTCGCCCCCTTTGGGTATCTGCATAGTAACTGATTTTGTAGGATTATAGCCAAACTATTGTGATAACAGGAAGGAATCCAGTGGCTAGCATGGGGCCTAGTGCTCTCTTTGCGTATTTCGTAACGCGCGGGAGAGGTGAAATCGCGTTATTGCTGCGCATTTTGATTCCGCTTAAGGTTGGATTGAGAGAGCCGCTTAGGCAATTGTCGGGGGATATTTGTTCGGCAGCGCTGGGGGCTTGTCTATACTAATCTATGAGCACGATGGCAAGACTGTGTTAGGTACATACGCTTGAGCAGGCAGTTGATTGAGTTGATAGACATTTGAGATCGACCCGGACTGATAACATTAATTCCAGATCATCGCGAAGCACTCGGGACGACGCGCTGTCGATGTCTAGTGGTTCCTCAGATCAAACGGTTTCGTCCTCTTTAGCCGCCAAATTACTGCGTTTGGTGATGGAAATCTATTTCGTGGTGGCGATGAGCCTTACCGGGGTTCAATTATTCCTTGAGTATCAAAATGAAAAAGATCGCTTAGTCTCCGAGGTGGAGCATATTATTGATACCTTTGAGCCAATCTTGGCCCAAGGGTTTTGGAATTTGGATGAACTTCAGCTTAATTCAACCATGCATGGCATGCTCACGAACAATTATATTCTGGGCGTTAAATTAACAGAAATTGATCATCAGCGATTGATGGCCTTCGGGACAGTAAAGTCTAAGGAGGGGGAAACCATCGTTGTCAAAGAAGATGGCGAGCATGCGTTTGACGACTCAACGCAAACTGCATTTTCTACCATTTATGAATTTAAGCGTGAAGTAAAATACCAGCCAGAAAAGGGTGAGGCAGAAGTCGTTGGCCATGTCGTGGTTTATTCCAGTTCTGGTGTTGTGCTCAAACGTGCTTCGTATACGTTTTTAATAACCGTGGTGAATGCCGCGATTAAAACGTTTTTTCTGTGGGTTATTTTTTATATTATTTTAAGTCGATTGGTGGCGCGACCGCTGAGTGTCATTAGCCGAGCGATGAATCAGTTAGACCCTAATAATCCGCAATTAGACGGGGAGGATGAACTCGCTAATAACGCCGAGCTGTCACAACGTACCGATGAGTTAGGTGTCTTAGTCAGAACTTTTGTGAAGGTGAAATTATCTTTGCGAGAAAAAAATAGAGAACTCAATGAATATCAAAAAGAACTAGAAACCAAAGTTGAAGAACGAACGCGTAAGTTGGCCCAGGCCTCGAAAGCGAAAAGTGAATTTCTTGCCAATATGAGCCATGAAATTCGCACCCCGATGAATGGGGTGTTGGGCATGACTGAATTATTGATCGATTCGAAATTGGATAATAAACAGCGTCGCTACGTCAAAACTATTCAGAGCTCTGGGGAAGCGTTGATTAGTGTCATTGGTGATGTGTTAGATTATTCGAAAATTGAAGCAGGTAAACTTGATATAGAAGTAATCCCTTTTAACCTGCTGGATCTTATCGATGATTGCAGTGCGATTTTCTCGATTAAAGCGTATGAAAATAAAACTGAATTTGTATCCTATGTACGGGTCGGCACGCCGTTCATTATTCATAATGATCCGACTCGAGTGCGTCAAATATTAATGAACCTACTCAGTAACGCCTTTAAATTTACCGATGGGGGTGAAATTGTATTGCGCGCCTTCTCGGTGGAAGATGAGCAAACGGGGCAGGCTAATATCCGTTTTGAAGTGTCCGATTCAGGCATCGGATTAACGCCGGATCAACAAACTAAATTATTTAAATCATTCTCTCAAGCGGACTCGTCCAGTACCCGTAAGTACGGTGGTACAGGGTTAGGCCTGGCCATTTGTAAACAGTTGGCCGGTTTAATGTTGGGTGATATAGGGGTTGTCAGCGCTGCGAATGAAGGCTCTACATTTTGGTTTACCGTGAAAGATCATGCCTGTGAGGATGAGCACGGCCTAGTCGCGGAAGTCATTCCAAAAGAGTTTAAAGATAAATCCATATTGATCCTTGATTCTCATGAGACGTTTCGAGAAATGGTAGTGCAAACCCTGGTGGTTTGGGGTATGCGGCCTAAAGTCGTAGCGTCTCCCGAGGCGGCCATTGTTGAGCTCGAGAAAGCCGAGCAATTGGGGCGGTTATTTGATGTCTTTATGGTGGATTGCCTGCTTGATGATATTACTGCGATGGAGTTAGTGGCACGAGCCAAAGACAAACTTAAGCACCCTGATATATTAAAGATTCTTATCACCAGTACGGTCCGTGATATGCCCACCACTGAAGAAGCCTCGGGCACGTCCATCGATGCTTACTTGGAAAAACCAATGACGCGAGGTGGGCTTCGTGATGCTTTTAGAAGTGTCTTTGGGGGCGATCCTGAGCACGTGGGTGAGCAGGTCTATAGGGAAGAGAAAGAAGACTACAGTCATTTGCGTGTACTCGTGGTCGAGGATAATAAAGTCAATCAAATGGTGGTCAAAGGCCTGCTGAATAAGCTTTCTATTAAACCTGTCATCGCAGAAAATGGAAAGATTGCGGTTGATATGTTTCAAAAGGCCGACCCAGAGTTTGATTTGATTTTTATGGATTGTGAAATGCCCGAGATGGACGGTTGGGAAGCAACTCGGCAAATTCGATTGTTAGACTCTCAAAAAGTGTTAGTCACCAAGGTGCTAATTATTGCCTTAAGCGCTCACGCGTTAACCTTAGAAAAAGAGCGCGCCGCATTAACAGGCATGGATGACTATTTGTCTAAACCTGTCAGTCGCCAGGATATTGAAGGCATGCTTACGAAGTACAAGCATCGACTGCGTATTAACGAGTAACGTTGTATCACTGTAGAGCGGTTGGTTTAAACGGGAAAGGCTTATTTACGAACGCTGGCTTGTGATATCGCGATAATAAAATAATTAATAAGATCGTACGAATAGAAAAAGCGCAAGCACCGCAGCGTGTTATTAATCGGATCGATATTTAGGGGGGCGTTTTAGCGTTATGCCATATCTCGAAATATTTTTCCAAGAGTACATCCATGGTGCCATCGTCGACTACTTCGGAAATGCGCCGATTGAAGTGCGCTAAATGCTTCTTGCAGTCTGATTGGTTTGAAAAGGCAATAAACTCTTCAAGAATAATTAAAGGCGGCTCTAGAAACTCTAAGAAAGGACGGTCGCCTGATAGGTCAGAATAGAGCAGTGTCGGCAGTAGCGGCCCAAGCATGTAGTCGATCCGGCCTAGGCGCAGCTTTTTAAAATTCTGCTCAGTAGTGCGGACCGAGTGAAGTGAAAGATTGTTGGCGGAGAATTGATCAAACTCGGGGCCAAAGCTGGTGCCCAAAGTGATGCCGCCTATTTTCCCCGTCAGTGCTTCCCAGCCGGGGAAATCGAAATTATTACCTCGCTTAACAAATACGGATTGAACGGAAGGCGTGATTGCAGGGGTGACGTAGGTGAGGTATTTTTCGCGTTCTTTATTGCGGCGAACGCCCACCAAAATATCCACCTGGCCATGTTTGGCGCGGTGCAATACTCGTTTCCAGGGGCCGCCTGCATCGGCTTTGGCCTTAACGCCCACCTCTGATAATAACAGCGTGACTAGCTCTATGCTGGTGCCGATTAACTGATTGTCGACCTGCCAGCTCAAGGGCGGGTAGGTGGTGCCCCCAGAAATAGTGGCGCCGTCGATGTCACAGTTTGCAGCAACGCCAGTACCGGTATTGGTAATGAGTGTAAGCAAGGCTGTTAGTAGGACAAAAAATTTGCCCCGTTGATCGTGCATATAAATCCCCTACTGTGGCTCTTTTTAGTATATACCTTCTTGGTCAGTGGGCCTGGTGTAAAGCGGTTAATTGTTATGAGAATGTTAGCAACGAAGGGCGACGCTATTGCTCAAACGTGGTTGGGCCATCGCGTGTAAGCGCGTAGTGGCCTGTTGCGGATTTATAGCGTATTAATGAATGCTATAAGTGATTTGTCTGACAGGGGTGGGGTTGGCAACTACCGTTGAGCATGACCTGTTTTGACTTAAGGSGTTGGAAAGTAAATTACACCGCTGGTGCAACGCGGGCATGGGTGGAGGAATACTATAGATGGAGAAATTCATAGGTGGAGAAATACATGCAATCTGAATTTGAATCAATTGATTGGCACGCAAGACGTGCGTCGCTTAAATTTAATGGTCAGGCATTTATCGGCGGTGCTTATTGTTCGGCGTTGTCCGAGCAAGGTTTTGCGTGTGTGAGCCCTATCGATGGCAAAGAGTTTGCGACAGTCACTGCCTGTCAGCAAGAGGATGTGGATCGTGCGGTTGCTGAAGCGCGTCAGGCCTTTGGTCGAGGGTCATGGTCCCAAGCGCCTGCAAGTGAGCGTAAACGAAAGTTACTTAAATTTGCCGAGCTGGTTTTGTCCCATCAACAAGAATTGGCGTTATTGGAAACCGTGGACATGGGGAAACCCATTACCCTAAGCCACGAAGCAGATATCCCTGGAGTGGTGGATACGATACGTTGGTATGCCGAAGCAATCGACAAGGTCTACGACGAAATAGCGCCGAAGAAAAGCAATGCATTTGCCATGATTACGCGCGAACCGGTGGGGGTGGTGGCCGTAGTGGTGCCGTGGAATTTCCCGTTGTTGATGGCATCTTGGAAATTTGCACCGGCATTGGCCGCGGGCAACAGTGTGATATTAAAGCCTGCGGAACAAGCGCCGTTGAGTGCGATTCGTGTGGCGGAATTAGCCGCCATGGCGGATATTCCCGAAGGCGTGTTCAGCGTGTTGCCGGGTTTAGGTGAGGTGACCGGCAAGGCCTTGGGGTTGCATTGTGACGTGGACAGCGTTGCATTTACCGGCTCCACCGAGGTCGGTAAATTATTCCTACAATACTCCGGTCAATCCAATATGAAATCGGTGTCTCTGGAGTGYGGSGGGAAATCRCCCAACTTAGTGTTTGCGGATGCGGYGGATTTGGATCGGGTTGCGCRAGAATCGGTGAGTGGGATTTTTTATAATTCTGGGCAAGTGTGCTCCGCGGTGTCTCGCTTGGTCGTGGAGGCGTCGGTTAAGGATCAGTTGATGGAAAAGATCATTACCCTGACAAAAAACATGCCTGCGCAAGACCCTTTGTTGGTAAGCAGTCAATTAGGGCCGCTGGTGGATAAGGTGCAAATGGAGCGTGTGTTGGCCTACATTCAAAAGGGCACTGATGAAGGTGCCAATATTATTGTGGGCGGGCAGCAGGTCTTGAAAGAAACGGGAGGCTACTATGTCGAGCCGACTATCTTTGATGGTGTCAGTAATGCGATGACCATCGCCCAGGAGGAAATATTCGGTCCGGTATTGTCGGTTATTAGTTTCGAAACCGAACAACAAGCGGTGCAGATTGCCAATGATTCGATTTACGGTTTATCTGCGGCGGTGTGGAGTCAGGATATAAGTAAGGCACATCGCGTTGCTGCAGCCATTCGCTCGGGCTCTGTGCAAATCAATACCTTTGAAGGCGGGGATATTACGGTGCCTTTTGGTGGTTTTAAACAGTCGGGTTTTGGTCGCGATCGATCATTGCACGCGTTGGATAAATACAGCCAATTAAAAACTACGTGGGTGGCCTTGTAAGGATTGTAACTAACGGACTTTTTGTATTAAACGGGACTACGTTTATTCAATCCGGTGTATGAGTCGTAGTTGTATTCGTAGTTATACTCGCAGTTCTAATCGTAGTCCCAGCGGTATTTTTTATGATTGTATGGGTGGTTTTATAAGGCGTTTTATAGACGGGGGGGTATAGGCGGATTATAGGCGGTTAAAGCCTGGCTATAAAGTTCTCGTTRGCTTCCTTTTGAMGAACGCCCTTGCTTTCGTCCCCCAACCACTTACGAATYATATTTTCTAATTCACTGGCATTAATGGGTTTAGTAAGATAATCATTCATGCCCGCCGCTAAGCATTTTTCCTTATCACCTGATAACGCATTGGCGGTGATGGCAATGATCGGTATCTGGTAAAAAAGACCGCCCGCTTTGCCTTGACGGATCGCAGTGGTGGCTTCATAACCGTCCATCTCGGGCATCTGACAATCCATTAAAACTAATTGGTAGGGTTCAATGGTTTGTCGTTGTTTGAGTGCACTGATGGCTTCTAAGCCATTGGAGGCGACGTCGGCATTAATGCCGATTATGTTGAGGAGCCCTAAGATTACTTCTTGATTGATTGCGTTGTCTTCGACCAATAACACATGTGCGCCAGTGATAAGGTCTGAGTCAAGCGTGTCTAGATAGTCGTGGGTAATGAGTGGATCGGTTCGTTCCAGTGGATGTTCACTGGTCAGCGTTATGGACAGCGCACCGAATAAATCATGGGTGGTTGTGGGTTTAGTAAAGTACCCGGAGAATCCAAGCGCTGTGTAATGTTCAGGATCACTAAAGGATGCCATCGACGTCATCATTATTAGGTGGATATCGTTAAACCTTGAATCCTCCCGTATCCGCTTGCCAAGCATTTCTCCATCCATATCTGGCATTTGCATGTCGAGTAATATAACGCTGAAGGCTGGGGGGATCTGTTGTGTTGGGTCGGTCCCGCAGGCATTCTTGGCGTCGATGGAGGTGTCTGCATTTACTGGGGGCGGCACACTTTGGTTTACGCCCGCGGCTGAAGCACTCTGGTTAAGGATTTGTAATGCATCCGCGCCGCTGGAGGCTTGGGTGACAATCGCGCCCCAATGTTCTAATTGTTCTCTTAGCACCGTACGATTGGTTTCATTGTCATCGACGATTAATATCGGGGCATTGCGGATGTTGGCGGTAGGCAGTACCGCTTGCGATTGATGGCTTTCTTGCAGGACTAAATTAAAGGTAAAACAACTGCCTTTTCCTAAGACACTATTCACGATCACGCAGCCGCCCATCAATTCGCAGAGTTGTTTAACGATGGCGAGTCCTAAGCCTGTGCCACCGTATTGCCGCGTCGTAGAGGTATCGGCTTGCGTGAAGGATTGAAACATTGCKATYTGTTGGCGAGGCGAAATGCCTATGCCGGTATCTGTGACCGAGCAGCTGAATACCAGACCTAGTTCTCCAGCGTTTATGCCGGCTGAAATAACGATTTCTCCGGACTCTGTAAACTTAATGGCGTTGCCTACTAAATTATTCAAAATTTGCCCTAGCCGACCTGGGTCGCCTCTTACCATCGAGGTTTCAATTTTGGTCAGGTCTAAAATAAGTTCTAGGTTCTTTTTCTGAGTACGCAGGGCCATTGATTTGGCGAAATCGCCGATGTAACTTCGCAAATCAAAGTCTAAGGTTTCAATTTTTAATTTACCGGCTTCAATCTTTGAGAAATCAAGGATGTCATTGATGATGGTGAGTAGCTGTTCTGCGCTGGATTGTGCGATCAATGCCTTTCGACGTTGATCTTCTGTTTGGTCGGTTTTTAGCAGTAGCCCCAGCATGCCTATTACGCCATTCATGGGGGTGCGAATCTCATGACTCATGCTGGCAAGGAAATCCGATTTGGCAGCACTTGCGGCTAACGCGCCATCTTTCGCCTCCTCGAGGTCTTTGGTTCTTGCGTTCACTTTTTCTTCGAGGGTATGATTTATGCTGGCTAAGGACTCCTGTGATTGCTGGATTTGCGTTGCCATCATATTGAGGGTGTTGGATAAATCGCCAAACTCATTGTTATGAAAAATGCGTGATTGTTGTTTGAAGTCGCCGTTGGCTAAGGCCGCGATAGTGAGGGTTAACTCATTGAGTGGTCTGGTAATCGAACGAGTGATATTTCTGTTAAATACCAAGGTCAGCGTTGTGATGACCAGTACGAACAGGAGCACGGCAATCAATGCGTAGATTTGAATTTGTTTCAGTGTTTGTTTTTCTTCGGCGATTAAACGATCAATGGATCGTAATTCATCAACGGTGAAACGTTTAATCTGTTGTGTTCTTTTTGAAAGGATTTCTGAGTAATGAGCCATGGCAGCAATGGAATCATCACTTAAGTGCAATGTTACGGTTTTAACAATGTCAGATCTAAGGGCGGTAATGACAGGTTCGATTTCTCGGGTATAGGACTGCTGACCAATGCCTCGGTATTGGGTGGTGGCTGCGTAGTGGGAGTCAAATGCGACTTGTAGTTTCTCGCTGATTATCAGTATTTGTGAGGCGCTGTGACTGTTATCGTTATCGATAGCTAAAATATAGAGMAGGTTTTCACCKACTTCAGAAACCAAGGAGTCCAGTTGATCGAGGGTTCTTTCTTCGATGGTGTAACGATATAGCGTATTTCGATGGGATTCGATTATTTGAAACGCGCCAATAAAAAACGCCGACAAAGTAATGATCAAGCCGATGTTGATTACAACGCTCCAATTGAGGCGTTTGATTACTGAGCTACGCTTTTTAATTACTTCCGGCATTTTTCTTGGCGCTTAATCATGAAGGTAATTAGGGTGTTTTAAGRCGTAATTTCTGGATGCGGTTRTTGGCCGTGTCTGCCACATAAAGAAATCCGGATTGATCGATGGCAATGCCGTGAGGGTTTCCGAACTCACCGGGTTGCGAACCCTCTCTGCCATAGACAAAAATAAATTTACCAAATTTATCGAATTTCTGGATTCGATTATTGCCAATCTCAGTGATATAGACATCGTCATGCGTATCGATCGCGAGGCCAGCGGGTTTACGCATCTCGCCATTGGCAGAGCCTTCTTTACCCCACCCTCGTAGGAATTTCCCTTCGGGGGTGAATACCTGAACCCGATGATTGGCAAGGTCAGCGACATAGACATTGCCTTCGCTGTCACACTTCGCGGCCTCGGGTCTATTCAGTTCGCCTTCCTTGGTTCCGTAGCCACCGAACCAGCGTATAAATTTACCGTCAATATCGAAGACACTGACGCGATGGTTGCCTGCTTCAGCCATATAGAGCAAGCCATCTTTGCAGAAGTCCATAAACTCTGACTCGGCTGTTTGGCCTGGCTTTTCTCCTAATCCAGAGAACGTTAAAAGATGGTTGTAATTGGCATCAAACTTTTTAACATAGCCCGACAAATAATCGGCGACAAAAATAGTTCCATCCGATGCAACAGCGATGCCTTCGGGCTTTTCCATATGGCCGACACCATCGCCTTTACCGGCGAAGGTACTAATGAAAAGCCCCTCAGTAGTGAACACTGATACGGTCGAGTTCAACGCATCGGTGGCTAATAAGTGGCCTTTGCTATCAAATGCGAAATCTTCAACGTATCGAAATTGGCCTTTATCTGATCCCTCACTGCCCATCATAATGACCACTTCTAATGGCGGGCTGATTGACTTGGAACAAGCCAGCAGAGCAACCGCTAAAAAGAAAGTAAGGAGGGTTAATTTCTTCATGTCTGGCGGGCCTTTTTCAAATTAGAAAACCTACAAAATAAGGGGTGATGAAAGTCTTCGTTAGCGCAGGGKRYTYGATTCAGCGGTAGAGCGCTAACATCCCATGCAAACAGCGCTCGCAAGAGAGGGGCTAATATTGCACGCCGGGTCGTTTGAGGCTTGCACTGCTTTGTTTTGCTATACACTGAAAGTTTAGAGCAAATAACCCTGTAGGGCGGGGTGAAGTAGGTGAGTTGGCGGTAAAAAAGCGAGTGTTATACCCAATGGTTATTGATTGGCCGAGTTAATCGCGAAATGAAAGCGCTGATGCTGAGCTACCTTATGGCAAACCCTTTGTTCAGCGATATGATCGATTCGATCGGGTCAGTCATTATTCGCAGTAGTGGTTGGAATGCCGATTTTAATGCGATGAGAAAAGCAAGGCTTGGTGTTACTCTTTATAGGTGGTCTACCGCTAGGGAATTAAATTTATGAAATTCGACTCATTTGTGTCTCACGCTGGAGAATTGGCGGAACAGCTGATAAACAGTTCGGCTCCCGATGACATTGCATACCTTCAAAAATTGCAAGCATCGCTCCGTACCGTTGTAGATATACCGAAGCAACGTGCAGAAAGTGACACCCTTAAAAATGGTGGCGCTAGCTGGACTTGGTCGACTGTTGTGGATGCAATGCCTCTCTACGGCATTCAGTTAAATCTAACCGCTGGCGCTGCGCTGCCTACCCATGATCATCGCGGTTATATTGGCTTGGTCTTGGTCCTCGAAGGGCAGCTATTGGTCAAATCTTACAATCTAGAATCGATTGATGAGAATGAGCTGTTACTTAGCGATGCCGGTGAGCAGATACTCAGTCCAGGGGAGTCAATCGGTGTGCCGTTGAAGTCAGCTAACATTCACACGCTTCAGGATGTCGGCGGTGGCAGCAGGATCTTTGATATGTTTACCTTTCTGGATGGTAATGGTGCTGGTGATTCTCATGAGATTGACATCACCGAAGAAAAAAACGCAGACGGTTTAATAATGGCGTCTTATACGGGGCGGATTCTCTAACGCTATACCGAGTGTACTTCGGGCTTAGTGAGTCAGTTGACGTGGATCGCGAAGGTTAAATTGATCCAATGTCTATTTTTTATCGCTGTGACCGCAGCATTCCTTGCGCCGTTCTTTCTATAGGGTATCAATGATACGCTGTCATTGATCAATCAGTTTTGTAGTGGTGTCTTGGTTTAGTACCTAGGAGGTCATGTTGTATATTCCAAAATTTACGGAAGAGAAACARCGYTCKAAATTRCATGCACTGATCAATGAAAAACCATTGGGSACGTGGACGACTSTTGTGAAGGGCGAGATTACGATTAATCACATCCCTTTTCTACTGCATCAACATCGAGGTGAATTGGGTACGTTGGTGGGCCATGTGGCTCGATCTAATTCTATCTGGCAGGATATTGGTGTAGACGTTGAGTCGGTGGTGGTTTTTCAGGGTGATCAAGCTTATATCTCTCCTTCTTGGTATCCCAGCAAGCATCCACATGGAAAGGCCGTGCCTACTTGGAATTATGTGGTGGTACACGCGCACGGTATGCCGAAAGTCATAGACGACCCAGATTACTTGTTGCAGCACGTGAATGAACTTACAAGTCGCCACGAGAGCCGGCAAGCTGTGCCTTGGTCGGTGGCTGATGCGCCTGAACAATACATAGAGAAATTGCTTGGCGCGATTGTAGGGATAGAAATCCCCATTGCTAAGCTGGTCGGTAAATGGAAGCTGGGACAAAATCGTCCAGTGTCAGATCAGATGGGAATGATTGACGGGTTAATGTCCCGTGATGATGCGTGTTCGCAGGCGTTGGCGGATCAAATAAGTCTGCAAGTAGACGTTAAAAATAAGTGATTTAATGAGTGAAGTGGGGAATGCCATCAAAAGGCGGGCACCATTTGAGTTTGGTTTTAAGCGGTTTGTTGATTGGCTTGATGTGGGTGTTTTTGCCTGTTTCTTGAGTTTTGGCATGAGCTCTGACGATTTTCGGTCGATTGGATTGTCGGTGGTTTACTCATCGATGGCAGGTCTTTGAATATTAAAAAAATAATTCGATCTCGAAGTTAAGTTAAAAAAGAATGCCTTCATCAATATACATTCACTAATATCGCTTTGTCTGTCCTGCGGTGCTCACATGCTGTTTTCTATGGCTTTTTTGGGGGTATTTTTGATGGTATTGTGCTTGTTTGTTGGGGGTGTTGCGGTCTGTTTAGAATTGTAACGTTTTTTTGTTGTTGCCTTCGTTCGTTAGTTTTTTTAGCTGATATAACAAATAGTCATTAAGTGCAGTGGACTTGTGGCTCGCTTGGCATAAGTGTATAAATGCCGCAAGAATAACGAGTCGTTATTGGCAATAATGTTTGAATGTTATATGAAGAGGTCGGTATGTTTTTGAAAGTAGTAAAGGTGTTAGGTTTGACTTTGTTTTTGGCTGCCTGCGGTGGTAATAGCAGTGATAGCTCTGGAGTCTCTGAGTCTGTTGAATTGCAGGGGTTTAATGGGAGTTGGAGGTCGAACTGTTACTTGCTGGATGATCTATATGTTATAGATACTTTTTTCGTTTCTGGAAAGTTGTTTAGTGCTGTATCAGAGGTATTTGATGATCCTAGTTGTAGTGAGGTGTTGGCTACGATTCCTATCAACGGGTCTTTCACTGCGGGGGATGCGTTAGTTACAGATTCTGGATTGAACGCCTTGGAAATCGATTTTCTAATAGAATTCGAAGGCGATGATTTTGAGTTTCTTGATATCATCAGAATAGATGGTGATACATTTAATTTTGGTGTGCTAGTGGACTTTGACTCAAGGCCTAGTGAATTGGATTTTGAAGTCACGTTCACTCGAATTTAGTGTTGGTTTCCTATTTGTTGGCTTGAGCCTGGCTTTGATGTGAAAGTTAATAAGTGAGCGCTTTCGCGAGGGGCGTGCAAGTCCCTCGCGATCACCGATAAGTTTTTCTTTCGTTATCGGGTTTAAAATATAGTCTTGGGCTCATCTTGAGTTTTTCAGAGAATGGATGCTTTCCTTTTATCTCGGTTACAGTCATGTGGCTGGGGCTCATATTTTTTTTCTGTTTTTCTTTTGTGCTCTTTCTTGGTTGCTTATCCTTGTGCCGGGTCTATTGTGGATCAAGAGCTGATCTATCTTTCCGTACTTCCTAATTTCAATCGTCTTGCCCCCTAGAATTCCTTTAGCCGGCCTGTTAATGGTCCTGTTTGAAACCCCTCATGATTTAATTTACTGTGTGGGATTAGGCTGATAGTTATAATGAAAAAGGAGTTGCGTGAAAATGAAAGGGTATTTGGTGTTAGATCTCTCTATTACAGAATTAAATGGGTTTCTGGAGTACGCCGATAAGATTCCTGCGTTTATTGCCAAGCACGGTGGACGATACCTTGTTCAAGGCGTCGTGCCAGAAAAGGTGGAAGGCGAGTGGTTGCCAGATCGGTTGGTAGTTTTAGAGTTTCCAACGACTGCGAAGGCGAAAGATTTTTTAGACGACCCGGAGGCGCAGGGTCTATTTACATTGCGCAAAGCGTCGACCACAAGTCAGTTAATATTAGCGGAAGGTTGCACTGCCTAGCTGGATGCAGATAAACGCAGCCACTGATTAGGTGGCTGCTTCCTGACGACTTAACCTTCGGGAGCGGGGTGTGGAGGCGTGAATTAATCCGTTTTGGCTTCGCTTCTTAATCGCTTTAGTTTCTTGATAAAGTCTTCTGATTTGTTGGTGTTTGGATACGGTTGATCGGGAATGTCTACTTCTAAGAATTCACATAATGGTTCCCAGCCACTGCCCAGGTGATACGTGAGTAAACGTTCTTTGGGGATGGTTGCTTGTACGTCGCGTATGTTTTGTTCGTAGACGCTGATGGCGTAGTCACGGTCTTCGTGTTTGCCATGAAACACCTGGGATGCAATGAGTAATTTGCCCAGGGTTTCTGGATCGGGGCTACGTTTGATTACTTCTAATATTGTTTTGCTAAAGCTTTCATACCATTGTTCAGCCGGGCGGACGGTTAGCAGTATCTTGGCATCAGGGTAGAATTCACTGAGCTCGCGCCAATAAAAAGCGCTGGGCCAATCCACGGAGGCACGGTAGTTTTGGAAGGCGTAATCCCAATCAAAGCGTTGGCTTGCCACCGCTTTGCGCCAGTGTTGTTCTTGCTCGGGGTGGCTGATGACTTCAATCATGTGATGGCAGGGGCCAAAGCCTAATAGTTCCAAGGCATGCTTCATGGATTCCGTGCCTGTTCTGCCAAACCCTGCGCCTATCACTTCAAGTGCCATGAGTGCGTTTCCTTTTGAGTTAATTTAAGCGGTGCTTTAAAGCCGTAGTATGGGTGAAAAGTAATATTCCCAGTAGAATGCCATTATGATCACGGCCAGTATATAGCCAATCAATAATGCGTGGCCGCGCTCTTCGCTGACGAGTAATAAATAATGATTGTTTGTAAATTCGTCTCGTTGCGTTGCGGGTTTAAGTCGTGCCCTGGAGTTCAATGTGACTGCGTCGTGGCTGTGGCGGGTTCCGGCCCACCAGCCAGCGGGGTGGTTTGTGTAGAACGCTAGCATTAGTAGCCCTATTCCAACGAGGGCTACTAATGCGATTCTTTTGTGGAATATACTATGGATCACTGAAAGACTCTTTGGTGAAGGCTTCGTTTTTTGAGTGATTCAGTATTGCCATTATTCATTGATCTAAGTTTATTGTTCTAAATTTATTGCGGCACTTGGCCAATAAGGCATTCGATGCCTTCTGTTTTAATGGTATCGAGTACTTCTTCAAGTGCGGCTTGATCGGTTTTAAACGGGTCTTCCCATACTGTGGAGGTATCAAATTCGTCCACGACTTCAAGAATCCATTGGCCGTGATCGCTGCTGTATATCTTAACGGCCACAGACTTACCGTTGCTTTCTAATGTTTGGCACAAGGGGGACATTTCTAGTGGGGGCTTACTTTCGGTGGTCATTGCTCTCTCGCTGGTTCTTTCTAATCTGTAGAAGGTTAGTGTTGTATGAGGTTAATGCTGTATAAGGTTAATGTTGTATAAAGTTAGTCATGCAGTAATTACATTCATTCTTCTTTACGGGTAAAGACCCAATCATTGCCTTTGGTTAAGGATTGATTGAAGCCGTATCCCTGCCAGGTGAATCCTTTAATGTGTTCTGCCTGGGTAATGTTCTCGTCGATAATGTATCGACACATTGCGCCGCGTGCTTTCTTAGCGAAAAAACTGATTATTTTGTAGTTGCCGTTTTTAAAGTCTTTAAAGGCGGGCACGATAATGTCTGCGTCGAGTTTCTTTTYCTGGACTGATTTAAAGTACTCGTTCGACGCGAGGTTGATCAGTGTGGASGATTTTTGTTTTTTRAGTTGTAGATTCAACTCGTCGGTAATTTTATCGCCCCAAAATTGGTATAGGTTTTTACCGTGTTGGTTTTCAAGTTTGATGCCCATTTCTAATCGGTACGGTTGTATCAAATCCAGCGGGCGCAATAAGCCGTAGAGTCCTGAGAGTATGCGTAGATGTTTCTGGGCGAACTGAAGCTGTTTGCTGTTTAAGGACGCCGCGTCTAAGCCGGTGTAGACATCCCCTTTGAAGGCGAGCACRGCTTGCTTGGCATTGTCGAGGCTAAAGGGCGTGGCCCAGTCTTGAAAACGACCGTAGTTTAARGYGGATARSGGGTCGCTGATGGACATTAGCTTGGCAATTTGCTGCGGGGAGTAGTCRCGCATGACGTTGATAAGGTCTTGCGAGTCKTCCAAAAATTCCCCTTGGGTAAACTTTTTGGTTTGCGGTTTGGTTTCGAAGTCGAGTGTTTTTGCGGGGGAAATGACTGCAAGCATGATGACTCTCGTGTCAGGGGTGAATGGTAAGGCTTGAAGCGCTTGTACGGTAGATCGCTGGCATTATACCTTGGATTTGCGCCAGAGGGTGACCAGCCAAGGTTGCTCGTCTCGAGGTTTGCCCGGGGGGCGGTAATAGTGATCGAGCAGGCTGAAGCGAGCTTGTTGTAGGGTGTCGCACCAGTGTTCGAAGCTGGTATGTGCGCAGTATCGGTCGCCATTCCAGCCTTCGATGTTGGGGCCGCGCGGGTTGGAGCAGAATAATACGCCTCCCGGAATCAGGGCGTCATGTAAGTGGTTTAAAACCTGCGCTAATTCCTGCTGAGGCACATGAAATAAGGACGCATTGGCGAAGATGCCGTGGAAGTGTTCAGACGGTAAGTTGAGGTCGAGAAAGTTCTGCTGCCAGACGTCGCATTGGGCGTAATCACGGGCTTTTTGGCAAAATGTGGCGCAGGCGTCGAGGCCAATGGCGGTATGGCCCAGGGAGCGAAAGTAGTGCAGGTCTCGCCCGGGTCCGCAGCCGAAGTCCAATAACGTGGCCGATTTTTCGACCGGCAAGGCGCTGAGTAACGATTGTCTATTTTGAGACACGTCGTGGTCCTTGGTGCCTTGCCAAAACTGTTCTGCTCGGCCTTCGTAGGAGGCAATGGTGGCGTTGACTAAATGCGTGAGCTGATCGGAGTCGAGTGCAGGGTAGGGGGTCGAGTCGGGAGTGGTGCTTGATTCAGGCTTGGGGGATGTCGGTGGGGTTTTTTCTTCAGGCATGGCGGATGTTCCCGGTGTGCGTTGAGCGATGGTTTGTAAACGACGCTTTTTTTGCTATTTCCTCTAGTGAGGTGGGTTATCGCTAGTGATCGCTGATAAAATGATAGCGCAGTGTAGCATTAGCCTTAAGGAACACTTTAGATTTGTCCAGAGCCAATTTAACTGAGGGCCCCATCGGCCCCACTCTCTATCGAATGTCTTTACCCATGGTGATGGGTATTGTGGCGATTTTGGTATTTAACTTTGTTGATGCCTATTACGTGAGTTTATTAGGCACCGAATATTTAGCCGCGATTAGTTTTACCTTCCCCGCGACCTTTGCCTTAATGAGCCTTAATTTGGGCTTGGGCACGGCCAATAGTACCTTGGTGGCCATTGAGCTGGGTGCCGGGCGAGAGCGCGAAGCCCGACAGATGGCGACTTACAGCATTGTTATTGCGGTGGTGTTGGTGTTTTGTGCCGCCGGCGTGGGCATTGCTGTCATTGACCCGATGTTTCGCTTGTTGGGGGCTGACAGTACGGGCTTGGTGTTGATTCACGATTATCTGGATATTTGGTATTTGGGTGTTGGGGTGCTGACGGTACCCATGCTGTGTAATAGCGCAATGCGGGCCAGTGGCGATACGCGCACGCCGAGCATTATCATGGCAATGTCGGCGTTGATTAATGGCATTTTGGACCCGTTTCTAATTTTTGGCATCGGTCCTTTTCCGCGTATGGAGATGCAGGGCGCGGCCTTGTCTTCGGTATTATCTTGGTGGATTGCCGGTGCTGTGGCACTAATAACCATTCATCGTAAGCAGATTCTGGATTTATCGCGGCCTAGTTATGCGGTCGTGACTGACTGCTGGCGTCGTTTGATTAAAATTGCGCTGCCTATTGTGGGCAGTAATATGTTGAACCCGCTGGCGTTGGGGGTGGTGACGGCCTTAGTGGCGCAATTTGGTGTGGCGGCGGTGGCGGCTACTGGGGTCGGCATGCGTTTGGAGCCGATTTTAATTATTGCGGTGATGGGCTTGGCGACGTGTATCCCGCCTTTTGTGGGGCAAAATCTAGGGGCGGGTCGTCTTGAGCGGATTAACCAAGCCATGCGTTTGAGTTTACGGTTTGCATTAGTCTGGCAAGGAGGCTTGGCGTTGGTACTTTATCTTGCGGCACCTTGGATCGCCGGGCTGTTTGGACAGGCGGAGCAGGCGATCGAAATCATTCGTTTATTTCTCTCTATTTTGCCATTAAGTTATGGCTTTTTGGCCTGGGTGTTGTTGGGCGGCGCGCAGTTTAATGGGTTGCGTATGCCCAATAAGGGGCTGTTATTGAATGGCGGGCGGTTGTTTGTTCTTTATATTCCGTTTGCGTATTGGGGCAGTCAGTGGAACGGCATTGAAGGCTTGTATATGGGCTGTGCGCTGGCCAATGTGTTGGCGGGTTGTGTGGCGTGGGGGTGGATTCGTCACACGAATAAGCAGCTCTTGTTGCGTATGGATGCTTCGATGAGTGGTGTGTGACTATTGTCCCCCCGGTCATAGGGCAGCGGAAAATAATCCATTGTGATTGCGATTGTTTTTATGCCTCTGTGGAGATGCGCGATAACCCCGCGTTGCGTGGCCGTCCTCTGGCCGTGGGCGGTGATGCGGATCGACGGGGGGTGGTGGCGACCTGTAATTATGAGGCGCGGCAATTTGGCGTGCATTCAGCGATGGCGTCGGCCTACGCGAAAAAGTTGTGTCCGGACATTGTTTTTGTTCGCCCGCGAATGAATGAGTACCGCGCGGTGTCCCAGAAAATCCGTGCTATTTTTGGGGAATATACGTCTCTTATTGAGCCGCTTTCTTTAGATGAAGCGTATTTGGATGTGAGTGACAGTGATTTATTTCAAGGCAGTGCCACGCGCATCGCTGAAGCGATTCGCGCTCAAGTACGAGAAGAATTAAATATCACCTTGTCTGCGGGCATTGCGCCTAATAAGTTCCTTGCCAAAATTGCGTCCGATTGGAATAAGCCGGATGGTCAATTTGTAGTGTTGCCCCATCAAGTGGAATCTTTTTTAGAAACCTTGCCGGTGAAGAAGTTGTTCGGTGTCGGCAAGGTGACCGCGAAGAAAATGAATCACATGAAGATTTATACCTGCGGTGATTTACGTAAAATTCCACGAGAGCAATTAACGGAGTCCTTTGGTAGTTTTGGTGAGCGATTGTGGAATCTCAGTTGGGGGCGAGATGAGCGCCCGGTCAGCACGCATTCTCGGCGTAARTCACTCAGTGTAGAGCATACCTACGCAGTTGATTTGCCCGATGTTGAGGCGTGCTTGGCAAAGATTCCGGCGCTGATGGAGGACTTTACTGCGCGCATGAGTAAAGTCAGTGCCGAGTATGAAGTGCATAAAGGCGTGGTGAAGATTAAGTTTTCTGATTTTGTGCAAACTACGTTAGAGCGCAGTGTTGAAGAACCTACRGAAGCGTTTTTTATTAATTTGTGCGAAGAAGCATTTTTAAGAGGCAATCGCCCCGTGCGTTTGTTGGGGCTTGGGGTTCGGTTTCGCCCCCCCGCGAGTGAGACTGATGGCGAGAGTGACAGTCAATTAAGTTTTGATTTCTAGTCGCACCTTTACTGGCTTTTATGGGTTCTATTTGCGGCTTATTCTTCGGTGGGCAGCGTCAAGGTGAAACAGCTGCCTGTCTCGTCGGGGTTGGGTTTATAGTTGACTGAGCCGCCGTGCCCTTCGATGATACTTTTACAAATAGCCAGTCCTAAGCCTGTGCTTTTTTCTCCGCCAGTGGTTTCGTTGCTGGTACGTTGAAAGGTGCCAAATAATAAACTGACTTCGTCTTTATTYACGCCCGGRCCTTGATCCAGYACATTGATATCCACTGAGCGTTCTTTAACCTTGAGCTGAATGGTGACTTTCGCGTTCTTGGGTGAATATTTAATGGCGTTGGTAATTAGATTATCAAGCGCCTGGCTGACTCGCACTGCGTCAAAGCTAAAGCTGGGGCAGTCATCGAGATGGCAGACTAAGTGTTGGTCTTTTTCCTCAGCGAGATTGTCATAGAGCGTGACACGTTGATTAATTAAGTCGGTGAGATTGTGCGTGGATTTTTTGATGGTGAATTTGCCGCTTTCAATCGCGGATATTTCTAATAGGTTGTTCAATAGGTCAAGCATGTGAACGGAGTTTTCGTTGATCATTTCGTAGATCTGATTACGACGTCCAGGCGCGAGGTCTTTTTTTAATAATAATTCGGAGACACTTTGTATGATGCCCAAAGGACCTCTGATATCGTGGGCGGCGATGCCAAGCCAGGCGTTTTTGAGTTCGTTGGATTTGCGTAAGGCATGGAATTGATCAACAAAATTAGCGCTTTGATTTATTCGGCAATTAAATTCTTCCGACATGAAGGGCTTCACTAAAAAGTCATTGGCGCCGCTTTTTATAAATTTCGCGGACAATGCCTGGCTGCCTTGAGAAGACACGCCAATAATAGAAAGCTCTTCTTTGCTGTGGGTCTGCCGAATGTTACTGGCAAGACTGAATCCGTCCATGGGTTCCATGTAACAGTCCAGCAGGGCGATGCGGATGTCGGGATTGTCTTTAAGTATTTCCAATGCCTCTGGCCCGCTTGAGGCTTGCAGGACAAGAAAGCGTTGGGTTTTCAGTAATCGACACATGGCACGGCGTGCAATACGCGAGTCGTCGACTACCAGCACTTTAGTACTGAAGTTTAAATAAATTCGATTGACTAACGAGGGGACGTATTCAATGCCATGACGTCCGGTTTTAAGGACGTAATCGGTAATGCCTTTATTGAGTATGTCTTCCCGCAGTGCATCGGAAAACTTGCCGGTATAGACAATGGTGGCGATGTCATAATCAAGCACGAGGTCAAGCGCTTCGCCTTCTAATGCGTCTGGAAGGTGGAGGTCTACTACGGCGATAAAGAATTCTTCGGCTCGCTCGACGAGTATTTCTTTACATTCTTTTAGGGTGCCAGCAATGGTCGTGGTATAGCCGTAGTTGGTTTCTATTTGGCTTTTCAGCACCAAAGCAAACGATTCCGAGTCTTCAATAAGCAAGACTTTGCGGCCTATGGGCAGCTGGGGTTGAAAAACTTTTGCCTCGTTGGCTGCTTCAGGGGAATTCTGTTGGGTACTCGTTTGTTGATTGTCGTGAGGTTTAGGGGACGCAGAGGGTGCTTCAGCCATGACGAAAGTTCTTCTCGGAAACGCACAGGGATGAATAGTGCTTGTATTCATAGAGTAGTCTAAAGTTGCCTTATGTACCCAGAAAGCAGGTGGGGTGGTCACGTTGCCTGCGTGGAATAACGGAGCGTTCATCATGGATGAGGTCGGCGAGGATGTACTTTCGGAGCGCCAGCGCGATGAGATCATTGTGCCCCTGCGAGCGGGTGTTGTGCCGCGTGTGGGCTTGGAACACTTCCAGGTCGGCCGAGGTGAAGAGATGCGCAGTTTGAGCCACGATATTACTAAGGTGGCTCAGGGCGGGGTGAGTTTTCGAATAGTGAGTGGCGCGGTGGGGTCGGGGAAAACCTTTATCGGTCAATCCATTAGTAGCCAGGCGCGGCTTCAAGGCCTGGTGGTGAGTACCGTGGACTTGAACCCCCGATTGCGTCTGGCCGGAGGCAAAGGGCAGAGTCGGGATTTATACCGTGAGATGGTTCGGAATCTATCGACCCGTACGCGATCGGGTGGTTTGGCGTTAAGTAATATTGTKGAACGATTCGTTTTTTCGGCGATTCGTTTGGCCCATGAGCGCGCTTGTTCGCCTACTGAGGTGATTGAGGAGCAGCTAAGAGATTTCGAGGAGTTGACGGGGGGCTTTGATTTTATTGAGGTGATTCGCAGTTATTGGCAAGGCTTGGAATCGGCTAATGAAACGCTCAAGCAGGACGCCTTAGCGTGGTTGCAGGCGAAATTCAGTCGTTTGAGTGATGCCAAGAAGTGTTTGAATGTGCGTTCAGTGGTGGATGATAAAAACTATTTTGATGTGATTAAAATGTTGGCGCATTTTATACGCCTGGCCGGTTATAAAGGCCTGTTACTTAATATTGATGAAACCGCTTTAATCACTCAGCTACCCGCGCCGGCTCGTAATAAAGAGTACGAGCAACTGCTATTTATCTTAAATGATTTAATGCAAGGCAGTTGCGAGGGTTTAGCGATTATTTTGTATGCCACTCCGTCTTTAATGAACGACCCCAAAAGAGGTGTTCCAAGTCATAGCGCGTTATACAGCCGACTCTCGCCGAATCCCTTTGTGGAGTCAGGTTGGCAAGATTTTTCAGGGCCGGTATTAGCGTTGGCGGCCTTGAGCGGTGACGAAATTGTTCAATTATTATTTAAACTAAGGGATGTCTTTTCTTACGGTGATGTGAAACGTCATGTCCTTGATGATGAGGGGGTTTATGAGTTTATTGAAACCTATCTTTTGGCGCAGTTTGGGGAAGGGCAAAATACCCGAGGGGCAATTCGATTGTTTTTGGATTATTTAGCCGTCCGTGAGTTTAATCGAAACAGGCCTGTCACCGTACCGATCCATCATCAACGGGTTATCGCCGAGATCTTTTAATTGTTGGGTTACTTACGGCGCGTTTGGCAACGAGGGGGAAGTGTGCCTTTTTAAGTGCACGGTTGACCACCAGTGAGGTGTATCCGGCCGTTTGTAGTTGCTGTGATAAACGCTCATTGGAGAGTGAGAAGTTTTTGATTAAAAACGGCAATACTTGATCGACCCGATACCCTGCGGCAATAAACCCGTTAATTAATTCACTACTTTTGGGGGAGTAGGTGTTAAACAACGCGCTGTATACCTTGTTATCCTGATAACCGACATAGCGTAGTAATTGTGCGCAATGCGCTAGGTCGATATCGTAGCGTGTTTGTAGTAAATACGCGGCAAGCTCTGCTTTGACGCCTTGCTTATGCAATACCGAGGCGACTTGCCTTGATTTGCGTTGGATGAACTTGTGGTTTGGGGTGTTTGATATTGAGCGTTTGGGCTTGCTTCGTGGTTTGGATCGCATTGCCTGCGGGTTGTGCGTTTGTGCCTTGGGGCTAGTGGTGTTGGATTGAATTACGGGCGTATTGGCGGGGGCGCTGTGTTTCGCTTTTTTGCTTGGGTGTTTCTGAACTGACGAT
>NVVB01000026.1 GCA_002402085.1 Gammaproteobacteria bacterium | reverse complement strand
GTTATCTAGACCTTCTCCACCGGATACAAATTCAATATCGCTAATGACTAAATCATCAGCAGTGAGCGCAGCGGAACCCAGAGTAAAGGTGTCGTTTTCAACGCTACCAATCAGGCTGTCTAAGCCTTCTCCACCGGATACAAATTCAATGGCATTGATCACAACATCATCGCCCGTTGTCACAATCGTACCTAAGCGAAAGTTATCAGCTCCATCACTCCCTGTAATCGAATCAACACCTAAACCACCATCCACTAGAATTGATTCACCAATCGCTAGCGTGCCTAACTGAAACGAATCATCGCCGTTACCACCCGTTACTGAGATAGCACCATCACCCGATACTAACGAGCCTAGTGTATTTGTACTCCCAGCATTTCCAAGGCCTACGGAAATATTGATATCTCCGCCGTCTACACCACTGGTGCGACTATCAATAGTAGAGGCGTTATTTAAATTATTTGTATTTATTTCGATCGTGCCGCCATTCGACTGGAGAACGCCACCAGATAAAACATTAATATCGCTAACCGCATCAATATTGATATCTACCGTGCGTTGAACAGCTACAGAATTTGAAATAGCAATATTAGAGCTTTCACCGAGAACAACTTCATCCCCGACAATGCCAACGCTGAATGCTGTGCCTTCAGTAGTCGAGGCATCCCCTAAGATGAGAGAGCCGTTATTAACAACACCTCCCCCAGTACCCACAAGGCGAATGCTATTACCGTCGGTGACAATTCCTGTCGCTTGAATTGTTCCTGAATTATTAACCGCTTGAGTAAACGCGTCATCGATAACGAGAGTCGACAAGTTGACACTATCAGCCACGATCGAAGCGCCTGCGCTATTTTCTACCGCCGCCGCAAAATCATCAGGAAGGGAGCTAATCCCTTGCATAACTTCAACACCAAAAAATCCACCTGCATCAATCGTAACGAACAGGTCACTTCCAGCATTTAACGAGACTACATTGGCAGTGATTGAACCTGTATTACGCACCGCACTCCCGATCAAGCCTACAAACGAGGCTCCATCCCCTTCAGCTGTGATACCCCCCCTGTTTATAACGCTTCCTTGAATCACTCCATCACGAAACCCAAAAGTGTGCTCTAGATCATCAAAACTCATGCTATCCAGCTGTATGCCACTGGCTATAATCCCGCCCACATTAATTATCGAGCCTTCAGCAAACAACAAGCCTGCCGGGTTAATTAAGAATATATTTCCGTTTGAGGTAATCCTACCCGCGATGGTACTTAAATTGCCATCAGTCACGCGATTAAGAGCAAAGGAGTCTGATGAGAGCTGATCAAATGTGACTTGCTCTCCAGCACCCACATTAAAACTTTCCCAATCGATAATTAATGTACTTCCTGGAACGAATTCACCCGTCTCCGTTATGAGAGTATCGGCTAAAGTAGGCCGTGTAATAATAGCAGCACCACCAACAACCTCTTCACCAGAAGGCCCAGCAATACTATCGGACAAAAAACAAAACCCAGCCAAAAACACACCCAACTGGAATGGTGTATACGCCTTCACGCCAACAATATTTTTCAGCTTAAAAACCCAACTGATTTGTTTGCTTTCCGTGCTTCGGGTATTCATATCTCACCTTTGTACTTTTTGGAGAACGCCTATTTTGTCAGGCAATTCCTAATGCTTTTAACTAACAATAAATCAGAGCAAACTATTCGCTTATAACGATCTATTTATATTTATAACTGAAATCTATGTACGTTCGTACGGATCGCTCATCAAGCTGGAGTTCTCCGTCGACTTTCCCAGTGGTGGGCTTTGAAAAACTAATCTGAGTACTAAACCGGTCATGCCAAGCCAGCTTAACAAGCAGCCCGCCGCCGCCAAGCTTGGCGTCTATACTTTCTCTACCGTCTCTAACAGAGTTTTGTTGGCCAACGGCAAAATCATAGAACAAACCGAGCTGTAATATATTATTGGCGGGCTGGCCGAATACATTAAAATTAAATCGTTCCGGCAATGGCAAATACCACTCCACACTCGTAAACAAAGCCTTATCCGCGGAAAAGTCGGCAGTCGTAAATCCTCTCACTGCGGTACTGCCCCCCAGTGATAACCGATCAAAGCCTGGCAAGGAGGATTCACTGTATAACACTCGGGAGTTTAACAACAAGCGCGTTTCATAATCTAAAAAAGGTGTCGAGAGAAAGAGCAAGGAGCTTGCATCAAGGCGCAATGAATAAAGGTTTAACTGCCTATTATCCATAACGTCACTAATCAGCAAACCGTACTTCAATCTGGCGTTAAATATATTAAGAACCTTCGGGTCCTCGCTTAAAAAATCACTATTAACGGAAATCTCTATGCCTTGTGTATGAGTATCAAACCCACTCAAATTGGATTCCGGAAGCGTCTGTTTTTCACTCGCTTCTACGCCCAGAGTAATATTTCGTGTTCGACTTCTCGACAATTTATGCCAAAAACTCANGCCCAMWNGACTGATTYGWYCCYAYAAACYYWKCKAKMCCRNNGTMTTCTNNAAAGCSTCKGCRNTYCCMTYCNGGRTTTARAYTYAAATYRAAYTCATTAAATTCRGYSGATATYTTCACACCCGTCCGYGGCGTAAGTGGCAGGCTATAAGAAAACARYCCWACRTCRGAAKYCCCKATATTTARATCMGANAWCAANCGAARYWGACTTYAARTASCCTAASGATAWTTCATCGCCCCGCCCCAGRGGACTGTGCCAATCAAACACAGTRAATAGCCTGCGATCACCACTGAATTTCGTGCCGTGATTATCAACCCGAGTTGATAAGGCCCATTTTTCTTGTTCACGAAAGCGGATCTTTAAATTAGTTTCACCTAACGCATCTCCCCGAGAGAAAAAGCCAAACGCCGAGACACCCGCATAGTCATTCAGGAGGTATATCTCCCTCTCTATCTCTTCACTGGTCACGACTTTACCGACGAGCTTATTCAATGACGCAGTAATGAGTTCCGCGTTATAGCCRCCTGCTTCAATTTCCTTTTTATCGGTCAGTATTTTTCCTAGACGGCCTTCATAAACACTTAAAAATACAACACCGTCCTCTACTTCCTGTGCCGGCACGTAGGCTTTTGCTAAAAACATGCCCTTTTTTCGATATAAGTTTGTTACTTGAGATGCAATGGCTTCGATATCATTAAACGTCAAGCCTCGCACCGACCGCTGACGTCGTAACAATCGAACCAAGCCTCGAACCGTTTTTAAATTAAGTTCAGCGGCATTGTCTTCGCCATCGATATGAGGCTCTAGGAAATCGCCGACTTGCTCAAGCTCTTCCGGCGTAAAGCCATTTTCGAACAAAAGGTCCTGTAACATTAATTGCTGGCGTTGAGTCTCAACCATCCTGGCCACAGATTCTCGAGTAATGCCTAATTCCGGGAATTCAGGTAAGCGCGCAAAACGGATCTGATTAATCAGAATCCGAGGCCCTTCCGATCGATTATTTTGACTYGGGATATCACCGCTTGTTGTGGGCAGAACAATTTCCTCTGTCCTGAATTCAAACTCTTCCTGAATGTGATCATCTTGTAGATCAAACTGGAATTCTTCGGCGGCGAGTTCAATTGAGAAAAACAAACACAAGTAAACTAACAGGCCTATCAAGCCCTGAGTCAACAATACAATCTTGCGCCGAACAAACTGGCTAACTACCCACATATTTAAACCTACTCATTCACTTCGTATTTTTTCAACGCCCACACACCCGCCAACAAGGCTTAACACGCCCAGTGCTTTTACACAGGGGCACGTATTCCTTTAACGGAGTTAGAGCTTGCAGTAGAAGGAAGTTATATATTTAAACAGCAGCTGAATAGCAACAGAAAGCAATCGAACATCTTATTTGAGCACTCAAGATAAGTCACTAAACTTACCTTGAAGCATCCACAAGACGTGGCCTAGCGAGTTACCGCAAATTGAGCACGTTCGTCCATAAAACTTTAAATTACAAGCCCTGTAAAATTTACAACGACCTCGTCTTTATTCATACCATTAAACATGCTCAAAAAGCTTATTYCTAAGCTAATGGAACGTCATTCAARTAGGTGATGACTAWATAGTTCGAAYCACTCGAAGGCCTGTCAAAACGTCCGCCTTGCCTTTGTGACGCCTACTCGCACGGACATTACACGCGCTAATTGGGTCAGTATGATTTCCGCCTAAGGCAAAAATATCGCCTCTTTTGGTCGCCCACTCCTGGACGTTGCCTACGTGATTAATTAATCCCCAGGAGTTTGGCTTCCCGGATGTCACGTTTACAGGCTCTAAGCCACGCACAATACCTCGCACGCTTAGGGTACAGTTTCGGTTTGGATCATCTGCCTTGCCGGCAGCGCTAGCAAAGTGTCTCCATTCCCTTAACGAAGGGATTCGATAATCAAACCCGGTCTCAAGTGTTAACCAATCGATGTATTGTTCAGCGCGCTTAAAACTAAAATTACTTGCGGGCAAATCTCCGGCTCGGCTCAACACCACCGGACAACTACGCGAGGCTTCGCAAAATTCATTCATTTCTGCAATGGATATTTCGAATTTTCCAACCGCAATTTTGTCGCCATTCGGCCCAGGCACCACCACTAATTTCGGAGCTGAACCGCCGCCCCGCATTCTATCCTGACAGACACCGCTACTGGAACTACCGCTGGTCGGTTTTACTGTGACGCAATAATCAATTTTCACAGATTCAATTAGTTTATTTTTAGGAAATAAGTTAACTGCTGCGACTTTCATCCTTTCAGCCGTTGATGGGCTTTGCTGCGCAACCCGATTCAAACAAGATGCCAACCCGTTCGCAATAATCGTTTGCTGTTTGCTGTAGCGCCGCCCCGCCAAGCGTTTATACGCTTTCAGTTTCGTTCTGATAACAGCGAAATCAATCCCGCCCTTACACTCGGCCGAGCTATTTAAATCAGCAAGCGMTTTATTGTATCGTTTAACAGCTTTTGCCTTGGCAATACGTTTCCGCTCAGCCGCTTTCTTGGCTAGCTGCGTCGCCACAAGCTCTTCTTCCAGCCGCGTTATTTCCTGTTGCTGTGCCTCCAACTGTTGGCGGTGATTTAAAAACTCCGCCATCAATGCTTCTCTATCACTGCTCAGTGCAGACACAATCGCCAACGGCGCTTGCTCTAAATTCCTAATCTCAACGGTCCAAGCATCTGCTTTCGCTAGCGCACGCTCTGCCTCAGGTAATTTTCCTTCCTGCACCAACTCGCCAGAGTAGACCAAATAGGCGACCGACACTTTTTGCAACTCCCGCGCCAACCACGGCGCATTATTACCTGCAACCACCCGGTAATCTTTAAATGCCGTCTCTACCTGCTGCTCCCAGACCTCATTAAGCTCTACGTTCTGCAACAAGGTTTCAAGCGCTGTCCGTGCAATGTTGAGCTTTACCTCAGCCTCAACTTCSGTMGCCACATCGCTTCGTATGCCTTTTCTTAATTCCTGCTCATCAATTTCAGGGCCCCGGTCCAACRATAAAAAACCTACTGCCAAAATAGCCACTGCTGCGATACCGCCAGTCCACCAGGGCACAGAAGAGCGCGGCTCAAAGGCCTGCCAAAACTCCTCCACTGAAGGAATTCGTTGATCACGGGTAAACGCCAAAGACCGCTCAATGACACGCCACTGGCGACGGGGTAATTTTTTGATCCGGACGGGCTTAAGGCCCTTTGCTGCCGCCTCATTAGCGGGCACCTTGGCAAACGGATGCCCTCCAGTGAACAACTCATACGCGACACAGCCTAACGCATAAATATCATCACGAATGTCAGGCACCTGCCCTTCTAGCATTTCTAAACTTGCATAGGCCGGCGTCAACGCACCTAAATTCCCTGGATCAAATTTAGTAAGCTCATGCTCACTAGGCGCGCCCTGCTCAGATTCCTCCACCTGCGATACAGCCCGAGCAATACCAAAATCGAAGACTTTATTCTCGCCCTGGTTAGTAATAAAGACATTGCCCGGTTTAAAGTCAGAGTGGGCAATATTATGAGAATGCGCATAAATCAAAGCGCCACACATACTCTTGAGAATGGAAACAGCGACCGTCTGCTCCAAGCCCATAACGCGGTTATCAGCCAGCACTTTGTCGAGAGCGTCGCCTTCAAGATATTCCATGGTCATAAAGACCCGATCTTGATCACGATCAAAATCGTGCACATTAACAATGTTCGGGTGCGCTAGCGTTTGGGTCTTACGCGTTTCACGCTGTAGCGAGATGAACGCAAGTGGGTGATTCTTAAAATCGTCGTTTAATACTTTGACCGCTACATAGGGGTCTCGCTCCTGAGCCTCCACCTTACGCCGGTCCACTGCCTTATACACGGTTCCCATTCCACCGGAACCCAGTATTTCTTGCAACTCAAAGCGATTGTTAATTATATTTTTATCGGCCGAGGTGTTGGCATTAGCGCCCGCGCCAAAATTACCCCCCGTAATCGCATTATTGCCCGTCGTATCGTAGATATAATTCAACTGACTATCGAGCGGGCTCACTTGCTGAAAGCCACTCGGACTTTCACTTACTTCAGGCGCGGTAGTAGATGTCACGGGCCTTACTATACGAGTGCGATCATCCTCAATCTCTGGCTCCGATTGCTCGCTGACTTCGGCTGGCACTGCGTCACTCGAAGACCCACCTAGATCCTCACCCAGACCTGCCTGAGTTATAACAGCCTCAGGCCTGACTATAATCGTTCTATCGTCGTCCGGCTCTAACTCAGGCTCAGTCGCACTTGCCGATTCAGTCTTATGCGCCGGCTCAACTATTGGCTCAACATCTAATGCTGAATCCAGCTCAGCGGCCGACACAGGCAACGCATCTAAGCTCAACTCACCCGAACTCACATCACCCGAACCCAACGCTTCCTTAGCCACACGCTCTATAGAAGCTTGAACCCAGTCAGCCCCTTCATTCTCACCATCTTCTTCAGGCAATTTTACTTGCACTGCATCAGGTTGACTATCGTCATCCAGTGACCCGACTTCAGCATCCGACTCCCCAGTCTCTTTCTGGACAGCCTCGCTCTGGACAGATTCATTCTTATCTAGCGCGTCATCCCTGCCCGCCCAAAAAATAATCGTTGCATCCTCATCTTCAGGCACCGAAAACAAACTCGCACGTCCTTCAGTGCTTTCCGTAGCAATCTTTTTAGCGCCCGTATTGTCGGACTCCAAATCATTTTCTTCTGACGGGGTTTTATCTTCTTCTGACATTGAAATACGCTTACTCTACTTTCCGCTAAAACAGGAAATTTTTAAATTATCATGACTTATGAGAAGATTTTTTGGCTAGTGAGCTTTCAAGCGGCAAACACTACCGGGGAACTACAGCAAAATCATCATCCCTATGAACTATGCATTACAGCTGACACACCCACTAATCAGCCTTTACAACACGCTATCTAACGACGCCTAGATAGCAACGTCTAGATAACAGAACAGTGCCGCAATGGGTGCGGTTAAAAAGTAAACAGTCTAACCCACTCCCATTAAGCAGGCCATTATTACGCGCGACATTCAGTATGGCAATGTGAACAATTAACAGGTTTTTTACTTGATTACACACCCGACCCATCGCGTAGAAAATGTCCCCTCCAACGTCTGTTTTCGTCAACGTACAACAAAAATATTCACGCGAACCAAACACCCTCAGAGACATTCAACAAAAACAAATCACTCAAGCCGACAACAAATCTCAACCGCCGCCCCAAAACACCAATCTACTTTCCTTAAAAATGCCAACGAAAACAAGGCAAAATTTGTTTGAATATGTTTCCTCTACAATCTTTGTACCCACTAAAGCGTATAAAGTTCAAATTTAAATTTAAATTTATGAAGTAATTCCGGTTTTAAATTCAAGCCAAACCATCACACTCATTCAGTCGGGCAGATCTAATCGTTAAAAATCGACCGCCACCCCAGCCTCACCACAAACACTCCCCGCCCGGTATCACTCCAGACACCCCACCCCCACGAAAATCTGCCGACAAACTAAAATTAAGGACTAAAATAACGTGAGAACACGCGTTAGACTACCTGCCATAAAGCCAACCGCTCCCAAACCAAAACCTTATTTGCCAACCCAGGCACTAAACTATGATTCACATTGTTTTATTCGAGCCAGAAATCCCGCCCAATACAGGCAATATCATTCGCCTTTGCGCCAATACCGGTTTTTCACTTCACCTAATAGAGCCACTAGGCTTTGTGATGGATGATAAACGCTTACGGCGAGCAGGCCTGGATTACGAAGAATGGGCTAAAGTGCAGATTCACCAAGACTGGCAAGCCTTTCAAGAACAGGTCACCCCCCAGCGTGTACTGGCCTGCACCACAAAAGGCGCGCGCAGTTATGCAGAGGTGGTATACCAGCCTCAGGATGCACTGGTGTTCGGCCCTGAAACCCGCGGCCTACCTGACCACATTCTCAACCACCCCAGCACCCAAGAAAGAATCAGAATCCCCATGCAATCCAACAGCCGAAGCCTAAATCTTTCTAACGCTGCGGCCATCATTAGTTATGAGGCTTGGCGACAATTAGGCTTCAACGGCGGCCAATAGCGCCCCCGCCCCGAAACCCGAAGCCATAACAATATACTTCAGCCGTAAAGCAGCCAATCGGCACTTTCTTCGAGGCAATAAAAAAGGCGAGCAACAATCATTGCTCGCCTTTCAGCTGACCTACACCAGATCAATCGATCCAGTGAATACAGGCCTAATATTTGTAAGCTCAGCTTAACCGAGCATCACCACAGGCGCGTAGCGTACTGAATCTAACGCACCAAAAACGCCTACGACGCCGCGCTACCACCAGCCTGACGCTGAAGTGCATCCGCATAAAGCGCATCAAAATTAACAGGYGCCAGAAGCAACTGAGGAAAACTACCCCGAGTAATCACGTCAGACACTGTTTCTCTAGCGTATGGAAATAATATGTTAGGGCAATAAGCCCCTAGCAGCTGCTTCATTTGCGCTTCAGGCATACCGGTGATTTGAAACAAGCCTGCTTGCTGAACCTCAACCAAAAATGCCACGTCATTATCATTCTTAGCCGTGACAGTCACAGACAAGACGACTTCGTAAATATCATCTTGAACCTTAACGTTCTGGCTGTTGAGATCCAGATTGATTTCCGGCTTCCATTCTTTGCGGAATGTATCAGGGGAACCCGGAGACTCAAAAGAAAGGTCTTTAATGTAAATACGCTGTAGGGAGAACTGACCTTTTTGGTCAGCGTTGGTCGCCGCAGGTTTATTCGCCTTCTGATCGCTCATGGTTGTTTCTCTTTAATTAAAGTGTAAATCTGTGATTATCAATTTTAAGCATTTGCCCCGAGCGCTTGCGCCCAGAGTCTTCGCCTCAAGCACCGGCCTCTAACATACGATCAAACTCTCCAGACCGTTCCAATGCAGCCAGATCAGTCCAACCACCAATGTGAACGTCCCCACACCATATTTGCGGCACACTGGTTCTGCCGCTCATCTGCTGCATTTTTTTCCTTAACTTAGGGCTCTGTTGCACATCGATATTTCTAAAGTCCAACTGCTTTTCTTCGAGCAACTGCTTAGCTCTAACACAGAAAGGACAATAAGGAGTGCTGTACATTACTATCTTTGGATTCATTACAACTCTAGACGCTCAGTTTAATTCTCAATACCTACAAGCAAATGCGCTAAACATATCGACCTCTTAGGGTCGCAACTGCGCTATTTTAACCGCCTAACGTCAACAGCCTAACTTCAGCGCGTTAATCTCAGCGGTACTCTATAAGCGATTTTAGGGTAGGTGTGTTCGGTACAGGTTCAGGGGGCTTATTTTACTAAGGGCAAGCTATCTCCGCTCCAAGAGGAAATTCCACCTTCCAAGCGATACAACTTTTCATGGCCAGCCGCACGCAACTGTCGTCCAGCAGAACCAGAATGCTGCCCGACCGCACAGGTAATGATAATTGGTTTGCCTTTGTACTTATCCAATTCGGTAATGCGGTCCACTAACTTCGCATTAGGAATATTAACCGAATGAGTAATATGTCCGGCCTTGTAATCTTTCTCGTCCCGCACATCCAATACTAGCGCTTCCTCGTTATTGACCATATTCGTCAATTGCTGGGAACTAATACCGGTACCGCCACGACTAATTTCATAACGTACAGCAACACTCAAAACCACTAAAAAGGCCGTCACTAGGATCCAGTGAGCATCAAGGAATACTATTAATTGATCCATTTTTTAATTTAATCCAAGTCTAATTCAAATAGAGGGTGATTTTGGGAGGCTGAGTATACACCGACCCTCCTGACATCTCTACGTCACCCACGGAGAGAACATGGCCTTTAAGCCATAGAAAAGCTAAACTTGCCAATTCTATAAACCTTAGCTTTGTATTTCCAGAGAGTCGTTATTTTCCATGTCTAGATCGAACCCCTCGGCACCATCGGGCGCTAAAAAACCTCACGTATTGATCATCTTAGACGGTTTCGGCCATCGTATAGAATCACAGTCCAATGCGGTACTTGCAGCAAAAACACCCGTGCTCGATAAACTCCGTGAAACCTGCCCGAATCGCCTAATTGCCACCTCAGGCAAAGCCGTGGGACTACCCGACGGACAAATGGGCAACTCCGAAGTAGGGCATATGAATCTAGGCGCCGGCCGCGTGGTCTACCAAGACTTCACCCGAATCTCTAAATCCATTGCCGACAAAGAGTTCCCCCAAACACCGGCACTATGCCAAGCCATTGAAAAGGTAGTACAAAATAAATCTGCACTGCACATAATCGGCCTCTTATCCCCTGGCGGCGTGCACAGCCATGAAGATCACATCGCGGCAATGATTGAAATGGCCCACCAACAAGGCGCTCAAACCATTTATCTACACGCCTTCCTCGATGGTAGAGACACGCCCCCTCGCAGTGCAGAAGCCTCAATAGAAAAAATCGCTTCGCTTTTTGAACGCTTAAACTGCGGACGTATTGCCAGCTTGATTGGTCGCTACTACGCCATGGACAGAGACAACCGCTGGGACCGCATTCAACTGGCCTACGATTTATTAACCCAATCTAAAGGCCAATACCAAGCCGACAGCGCCATTGAAGGACTACAGCAGTCCTACCAAAGAGATGAAGGCGACGAATTCCTACAAGCCACGGTCATTGGCTCCGACACCCAGGCCAACGCTGCGATCAACGCCCAAGATGGCGTCATATTCATGAACTTCAGAGCCGATCGTGCGCGCCAAATCACCCAAGCCTTTATTGACCCTGATTTCGACGGCTTTGTTCGAGACAAAACCCCAGCATTAGCCGACTACGTCATGCTGACCCAGTATGCTGAAAGCCTTAAAACCTCCTGCGCATTCCCGCCTCAAACACTCAAGAATAGTTTAGGGGAGTACCTATCTTCGCTGGGTAAAACTCAACTGAGAATGGCAGAAACCGAGAAATACGCCCACGTAACCTTCTTTTTTAGTGGCGGCAAAGAGGACTGCTACCCAGGCGAGGAGCGCACGTTAATCCCCTCTCCTGATGTTGCCACCTACGACTTACAACCAGAGATGAGCGCCCCGGAACTCACTCAAAAGTTAGTGGCAGCGATTCATTCTAAAAACTTTGATCTCATTGTATGCAACTATGCCAATGGCGATATGGTAGGCCACACCGGTAATTTTGATGCTGCAGTTAAGGCCATTGAAACCCTTGATCAATGCATCGAAAAAGTAGTTCAGGCCGTGACTGAGGCAGGAGGAGAATGCTTGATTACCGCCGACCATGGCAATGCCGAACAAATGTCAGACCCCTCAACGGGCCAGCCCCATACTGCGCATACTTGTGAGCCAGTACCGTTAATATTCATCGGCCGAGACGCTAAAATGGCTGACACTGAAGCAGCGCTGTCAGATGTAGCCCCGACGCTATTAAGCCTAATGGGCATCGATCAGCCTTCTGAAATGACCGGTCATAACTTGCTCGATAYAGACCAATAAAAGCAACAATCGCGCGCCACAAGGCTCTATTACCCTAGCGGCCCGCGAAATAAGGGGCTGCGAATTAAACTGACATTTTAAATATCGTTTAAAATGTCAGCCTTAATGTTCACGTAATGGCCTAAGCCCCTTACGATCAAGCATCAAATAAGCATCGCTAGATCATTGGCTAACAATGCCCTAATGGATTCACTTTATAATTGAGCGTTATCACCATCAGTCGCCAGCCCTCAACAAATACGCCTTCGCCTTTAAATAGGTCATGGCTTAGATCGACCCAGCCTGGGCCTAGACGCCTATGCATTAGGCCCTCTGTGTATATTGGCCTGCTGTGCGTTTTATTGTTAATGCCCATATTACCCAACCCCAGCTTTGGCGTCCCAAACCAAGCACAAACCCCGGGCACCACCACAAAAGCGCTCAAACAAGTCAAACAACGCATCAACGCCCTACAAAAAAAGCTGCGTAAAAATAAAGACCAAAAAACCAAGGCCGAGTCAGAGTTACAAACCATCGAATCAAAGATGGGCGTACTATTCAAAAAGCTGACCCGCATCAACCATCAACTGCGCACCAGTGAGAACAAACTCGCTGAACTAGACGCAAAGCATCAACAGCTAACGCAAGCCCGCGCCCTACAAAAAACCAAGCTCGCCAACGACCTCAAAGCGACCTATAGCCAGGGACGCAAAGAATACTTAAAAATGCTGTTGAACCTAGAGCAACCCGAACGCCTCTCAAGAGTATTGCGTTATTACGATTACGTCCAAAGCGCCCGCTTTGAACGCATTCAGTCGTTCAACCAAACGCTCAACGCACTGCAACAAACCAGCCTCGCACAGCACCAAGAACGAGGCACCCTAGCGCAACTCAAGAATGACTTGGAACAGCAAAAAACCAGCCTTGATTCCGCTCAAGCGCAGCGTAGGAAAACCCTCGCGAAAGCCAAGCAAACTATTAGAAATACCGATCAAGCCTTAAGTTCTCTTAACGCCGACCAAAAGCGCCTTCAAAAACTCTTAAACGCCGTACAAAACGCACTCGCTGACCTGCCCTTAGGCATTGGCAAAGTGGCCTTCAAACAGCACAAAGGCAAACTACTCTGGCCCACCTCCGGCACGGTCAAGCATCGCTTCGGCCAACGACGCGCTCAAGGCCGACTTAAATGGAACGGCATTGTTATTCAGAATCGAGCCGGCGCGCCAGTTCAAGCGATTCATGGCGGCCGCATCATATTTTCTGATTGGCTGCGAGGCTACGGACTGCTCATCATCATTGATCATGGTGACCGCTACATGAGTTTGTACGGGCACAACCAATCCCTGCTCAAAGAAACCGGGGACTGGGTCAATGCCGGCGAACAAATAAGCAGCGTCGGTAATAGCGGTGGTCAAAACGAAACTGGCCTTTACTTTGAAATAAGAAAAAATGGCAAGCCCACCAACCCTTCCCGCTGGCTACCTAAGCGACGTCGCTAATACGGCCGATTAACGCGCTGACCCAAATACCAACGCGGCCTAAAAAACACATTAGTCAAACTCATCACGACAAGCCATAGCGCTAATTCCCATAGAATGTGTGCACGCCCCGACTCAACCCGAGCAACACCCTCAATTGTTCCTAAGCGGTCATTAATTAACGTTTTTTTTGGCGAGAACCGCCCATTTTTTACTCCCGCAGCAGGACGACACGCATTATATTCGCTATTATCCACACCTGATCTTTATTGCTTTTTCACGGCGGCCAATATTTTTATTATCAAAGCTGGGTTAATCTTTCTATTAATCACTAGGATTATTAGACCCCCTGCGAGATAACAGTTTTCGCCAGGTACATTTTCGGGAGTCAATTGCATGCCCTCAACGCTTCGCTCAAAGCAGCTTCATTCCACACTGCCTCAATCTAAAAAACCTTTATCCCGAAAACTAGCCGCAGGCGCGCTACTACTCGGCATGTGCCTCGGTCAAACAACCTTCGCCGAAGAGGCGATGACCAAAGAGCCTGAAACCCCAACACCTCAAACCGAAGCACCTAAGGGCCAGCTGCCACTCAATGAGTTGCGCACCTTTACCGAAGTATTAGACCGAATTAAGAATGCTTACGTCGAATCAGTTGACGACAAAACACTGCTTGAAAACGCCATCAAAGGCATGCTTTCCGAAYTAGATCCTCATTCTGCCTTTCTTCAACCCGACGCGTTTAAAGACCTTCAAGTCAGCACCTCGGGCGAATTYGGYGGCCTYGGCATTGAAGTCGGCATGGAAAATGGTTTCGTCAAAGTAGTCACGCCCATTGACGACACACCCGCCCAACAGGCTGGCGTCGAAGCCGGTGACTTAATCATTAAATTAGATGACAACGCAGTCAAAGGCTTGAGCTTAGGCGAAGCCGTAAAAATAATGCGCGGCAAGCCTGGCACCGATATTATATTGACCATTATTCGTGAAGGCGAAGTAGAGCCGCTAAAGATCACCGTCACGCGCGCGGTAATCCAAGTCAAAAGTGTTCGCGGATACCCAATAGACGATGGCTACGGCTACGTTCGAATATCACAATTCCAAGTCCACACGGGCGAAGACTTCATCAAGGCGCTGGACAAGCTGGAAGCCAAGTCACCTCTTAAAGGCCTTATTTTAGATTTGCGAAACAACCCGGGCGGCGTACTCGACGCAGCCGTGGATATTTCTAACGCATTCCTAGACGACGGCTTGATCGTTTATACCAAAGGCCGTATTGCAGACTCAGAACTAAAATTCACCGCCACCGAAGAAACCCGCGTGAAAGATACACCTGTGGTTGTCTTGGTCAACGGCGGCTCAGCCTCGGCTTCAGAAATTGTCGCTGGCGCTCTACAAGATCGCAAACGCGCCATTATTATGGGCACCAATACCTTCGGTAAAGGCTCCGTACAAACCATTTTACCGCTGCATAACAATCGCGCCTTAAAGCTCACCACCGCTCGCTACTACACGCCCAGCGGACGTACCATTCAGGCTCAGGGAATTATTCCCGATATAGTGGTAGAAGCGTCAAAGGTTACTAAGCTTAAAACGCGTAAAGGGTTTAAAGAATCGGACTTGCAAGGCCATCTCACCAACGAAAAACAAAGCGGCGACGCACAATCAAATGGCCCCAAAGAAGATAAGAGCATGTCCAAACAAGAGAAAGACGCGGCGAAATTTCGCACCTTTCTCGAAAAAGACTTTCAACTCAGAGAAGCGATTAATTTACTGAAGGGGATTCACATTCACCAAACGTTCTAACTCTYGGATCSATCACAATTTCTCTTAGAGAGAACGTCTAGTCAAGGATGACCAAGCATGGCACGGATTACGCCAAGCAAATCAATAAGGGCATTGAAAGCAAACCGCTTCTTTGCCTTTATTACTGTTTCCCTATGTTCCTGTTGCCTAATCGCTAATACCGGTTTTGCCGACACCCCCGACAATATTCCCCCTAAGCTCACTCCGCTTAACGCGCCTCCCAGCATTACCGCCCAGCCGCTGAAACAATCTATTAAACCCGCGTCTCCTGCTTTAGCGATCAAGCCCATTGCAAGCGCCTCACCCAAGGCAATCAATCAGCCTAAGCCAAACAAAAAGCCTCAAATCAAACAAAGCTCGAAATCTCAATTTAACGCGCTTCGACAAAAAGCGTTACCGCTAATCTCTAGGCAGCTTAAAAGGCAAGCGGAAGAGGCGCCACCACGGACTGACTTTAAATACCCGTTTATAGCCATCATTATTGATGATATTGGATACAGCCCCTACCTGGGTAGTCAAGCCATCAACCTGCCCGGACCTGTCACCTATTCCGTATTGCCCCACACCCCCAACGGATTTAGGCTCGCCAAACAAGCCTACTACCTGGGCAAAGAAGTCATGCTTCACGCCCCAATGGAAAGCTTGACCCAAAAGCGGTTGGGCGAAGGCGGATTAACGCTAGCAATGACCGAAGAAAACTTTCTACAAACCTTACGCGAAAACCTGTCTCAAATTCCGTTTCTCGCAGGAGTCAACAATCACATGGGCAGCTTACTGACCCAGCACTCAGAACCCATGGGTTGGTTTATGGAAGAACTAATGCACCGCAATATGTATTTTGTAGACAGCCGAACTACGCCTAGTTCTATTGCCGCCCATACCGCCGAGGAATTTAACATCCCTTATTTAATCAGAGACGTTTTTCTCGACAATGACGCAAGCCTATGGGGAGTTCATAAGTCCTTCCTAAAACTTATCGATGTCGCTCGTAGAGACGGCAGCGCGATTGCAATAGGACATCCTTACCCGTCGACGCTGGCGTATTTAGCGGAGGCTATTCCAACTTTAAAACAACGGGGCATCACCTTGATTCCCGTTTCAGAAATGCTCGAAACACAAACCCGCAAAACAGTCCGTTATTTCGCAAAGCCCAAAAAGCCCTCGCCACAAACTGCCAGCACCGACAATAAAATTAAGAACGACGCAATTTAACCAGGGCGTGCTGACAACGTTCATTAATGCAAACGTGAACGCCTGGGAAGATCCTTCATTAAGATCGGCAAATTATCTTTAGGCTTGGGAATCGGCATCATGGTAAATTTGGGATCGTAGCCTTCAGGGGTCTGCCAGCTATGATTCAACAGCATCTGATATAAAATCGCCTTGGCTTCCATCGAAGCGAAATGCATTCCAATACAGGTGTGTGCACCACCGCCAAAGGGAACATACGCATGACTGTGGCTTTTGTCCTCAGCACGCTCCGATGAAAATCGTTGCGGATCAAACTTTTCAGGCTCGGTCCAAAATTCTTTTAAGAAGTGAGACACGCCCGGTCCAATCGAAATCATGGTATTGGCAGGGATATGGTAACCATAAAACTCACACTCTCGTAACGCAGTACGCATCGTCAACGGTGCAGGCGGATGCATCCGTAAAGTTTCCTTAATCACCCAATCCATTTGTTCCAATTTGGGCAGATCTTCATAATCTATAGCGGCCTTACCAATCCCGCAGCATTCTTCACGCAGACGATTTTGCCATTCAGGAAACTGACAAATACGATACATCACGTGACATAAAAGACTAGTGGTAGTCTCATGGGCTGCAAGCCACATAAATAACATATGGTCAATAATATCACTGTCGGAAAATTGCTCCCCCTGTTCTGACTTCGCGTTACAAAACTCACTGAGCATATCCATTGATGGATTAGCCCGTCGCTCAACAATCAGTTTACTAATATAATCTGCAATTACTTTGCGCTTAACAAGCCCTTCATTAAAGGCAAGCCCTGGGATTTTCAAACGAATCGGCGCAATCGCGCCATTCATCATCGTCACTAGGGCAGCATTAATCGTATCTAAGTCGCCCCCTTCCTCCAAGCCCAAAAATATTTCAGATGCCAAGCGCAAACTTAATCTTTTAATAAAGGGATGGAATAAAAAATAACGATCTTTTTCACAACGACTCAAGCCCAGCGCAATGTGCGGAGTCATTCGAATTTGATACGTTTTCATCGGCCCACTTTTAAAAGCTGACTGCATGATACGGCGATGATAACGGTGATCTTCAAAATCGCGCGCCAAAATTGCCCGACCAATAAAATCCTTAACAAAAGCCTCTATCGCCAACTTAGAAGAAAAGTTTTTATCAGGGTCAGCCAATACCGCCTTCACGGCCTCCGGCCCGATCACATTCACTACATCAAGAAAGAACACATTGGTTCTAAACACGGGGCCGTGCTTTTCATATAACTTAAGCGTGGTTTTAATGGGGTCAGAAATAAACTGAAAAGTATGACCAAACAGAGGAAGACCCGAGCTCCCAGGGATATGCTTAAACCCACTGGCCGCCCCAGGTTTTATAATATTTTCTTCTTTCAAACTACCACCCCATAACACTACTGAATGGGTCATCCCTACCAATACAACAGCCGACGCATCCACTTTGATCAGACCAAAGTGATATCGGTGATTCATCCTTTCTATAACTCTAGTCCAATATGATTGACCTAAGCGCGGACGGTTCGACTTAATCCATTCGCCCCGTACTATATTCGGCGTAATTGGTGTTATTTAAACTCGGTAACAATTACTTCAAGGCGATATGATATTAAGGAACGCCGCATTATGCTTTTTTGCAATTTCAATGCCTCAAGCCAAAGCAAGTAATTAATTCACTTAGCCTTTCTTATCAAATCGTTAAAGTATGAATAACAACACCCTAATTCAAGCCAACCTCTAGCGTAGGTTACTTTCATCCAAACTTGGTTGCCCCTATACTCTCTGACCTCTTGACTTAGTCCTCTGTCATCAGCCTGACACCAGGACCATAAGCACCAACCATGCCCACCCTCCATCAGAGAGCTTGCTAGGCAACTGTTTTACAAGGATTGTATTGAATGTCACAAATATACATTACCAACCAATTCCAAACCCTCGACAATGTAATCGCCAGTTATTACGGCGCCGATGGCTCTCAACGCAAGCACTGGCAAAGCCTAATGCTGGAGGCCAACCCAGCAATCTCCCCCTTAGCAATACTAAGCCCTTACACGCTCGGTTTACCACGCAGCAATACATTAAAACCTTGAGATCATAAAGCATAGAGGCAACTCTTATTTTGGCTGAGTTCAGTGAAGTACCGATTTACTTATATTGGCCCTTTCTAATTTCGGTTGCTTGCACTCTCGGGGGCCTTCCGCTTATCTACTGGTTCGTTGTACGTCCGTTTGATCGGCTACTGGAAAAAAGATCAGTAACCCTTGAGCAGGGTGTTTTTTTCGTAAGCGCTTTACTAAGAGCCGCGAACTACTCCCGAAAAATCGCATTTAAAAACAAGTCCAATAGCTACGACGACTCGCTCTACGGCGATTTCGACTTTAAAGAACAAGCCAGCAAGTTACAGTTCGCGTTGAGTTATACATACTTGGTGATGTGTAATTCTATGATCGCTCTTGCTACCATTGTAATGATTTATCGATGGCTATAGAGATCATATTATTCTTAGCAAATTAAGCGAGGTGCCGTTTTATTTATACTGGCCGTTATGTGCGTTACTAGTGGCGTCTATTGCGTGCTTCCCTATCGTCTATTTTGATCTCATAGATTCGTTCAGCTAGCCAACAAAATCACCATACCAACGTACCTAGGGGAGAGCCTTATTCTTAAAGACCTTAGTGAAGTACCGCTTTATTTATTCGGACCATTAAGCATAGTCCTTGCATGTTTTATGTTAAGTTTCCCTATTCTCTACTGGTTCGTCGTTCGTCCTTTCGATAAACTTCTAGGTGAAAGAGCACTTATGTTCGAACAGGGTGTTTTTTTCGTGAGCGCGCTGATGCGAGCGATCAACTACGCTCGCCTGATCGCATTTAAACGCAAGCCTAATTGGTATGACGAAACACTTTATGATGATTTTGATTTTAAAAAAAACGCAACCAAGACTCAATTCATTCTTAGCTACGCTTATCTGTTGATGGCGAACACGACCATTGCCTTACTGGTCATCACCATAATCTATCGTCTATTTTAGCGTCACCGGCTATCTAATACACTGCAATCCAATCAATCCGCCTGGCTCAGACGCAAAGCGGTTACGGTTCAACTACTTTATATATCTTGATAAGATTAAACCCCACGGTTATTTCCAGGAGCAAGCCCTGCTATGAAACGCATTGATAAAGTCAGTCTTGGTACCCCCTTCTCTTCAACGGCCAAAAAAGTCTTACTTTGTGGTGCCGGCGAATTAGGCAAAGAAGTGGCTATAGAATTACAGCGCTTTGGCGTCGAAGTGATCGCCGTGGATCGTTATGACAATGCGCCCGCAATGCAGGTGGCCGATCGCAGCCACGTTATCTCAATGCTCGATGGCAAAGCCTTAGAAGACATCATTCGCACTGAACAACCCGATTTAATCGTGCCCGAAATAGAAGCCATCGCCACGCAGACCTTATTTGATTTAGAGCAAGAAGGCTTTGAAGTGGTGCCTTCCGCGCGCGCTACACAATTGACGATGAACCGCGAAGGCATTCGTCGACTGGCCGCAGAAACCTTGGACATCCCGACCTCAGCCTATCAATTCGCCGACAGCCATGATGAGTTTTTGGCCGCCGTTGAAGTCATCGGCCTGCCTTGCGTGGTTAAACCGGTCATGAGCTCCTCAGGTAAAGGACAATCCACATTGCGGGCTCGACCGGATATCGAGCCTGCCTGGCATCACGCTCAAAGCGGTGGACGCGCAGGCAAAGGCCGCGTCATTATTGAGGGCTTTGTACCGTTCGATTATGAAATCACTTTACTCACCATACGTCATCGCGACGGTGTTAGTTTTTGTGAGCCCATAGGGCACTACCAAGAAGAGGGCGACTATCGCCAGTCTTGGCAACCTCAGGCGATGAAGCCCAGCGTTTTAGAGAAAGCCCAAGACATAGCAGAACGAGTCACTGAGGCCCTAGGAGGCCTTGGTTTATTTGGCGTAGAGTTTTTTATCAAAGGTGACGCAGTCTATTTCAGTGAGGTATCTCCTCGCCCTCATGATACAGGGCTGGTAACACTGATCTCTCAAAACCTTTCTGAGTTTGCATTGCATACCCTGGCCATTTTGAATTTACCCATTCCTAATATCCGCCAATACGGGCCTGCCGCATCGTCGGTCATATTAGCCGAAGGCCAGTCCACCTCACTGGGATTTGCTAATTTAGAACAGGCTTTAAACAAACCCGACACGCAACTGCGCTTATTCGGCAAACCTGAAGTCAATGGTAGGCGACGCATGGGGGTTGGGCTTGCGCTAGGGGATAGTATTGAGCACGCCAGAGAAAAAGCCGAATACGTGTCCGATACCGTGCAGTGTGAGTATTAAAAACAGCCCGCACGGCATCAACACAAATGCTTGTTTTTATTTCCTACTGGGCACTGTTTCGAACTGAGGGATGCCTTCGCAAGTCATATGGAATGACTGCTTATCTTTGGTGAAGATCGCCATTTTAGGGCTTTCAAACACGGACGGATCATCCAAAGTGCCTACTTTTAAAATCACCATATCGGCCAGGCTTTGGGCGCGTGCGATGAGTTGAGTACCGCAATTACCACAGAATTCTCGCGTCACTGCAGTGGGTAAATCATCACGTGAGAATGCTTTCGGGGAGCCTTTGGTATATTGAAAACCTGCGTCAGGCACCACCATGGTAAAACCGGTATTACCGCCGGTGAAGTATTGGCACTCTCTGCAATGGCACTGAATCTTCATCGCCGCATCACCTTCACTGGTGTAGTGAATATCGCCGCAATAACACCGCCCACTTAATACGCTCATGACTTGCTACTCCACGTTAGCTTATAGAATATAAATTAGTTATACCCCATAAACTAAACGGACTAGACCATAAAAGCCAGGCCTAAAAAGCCAGGTTTAAGCGCTGAATTTAAGCAATGACGTTGACCCGCCACAAAGAAATATCAGCGCTTTTTCTTTTTATTACGTTCACGTTGATGCTCAATATTTTCCTGCAAACGTCTTTTCTTGGCTTGCTGCCGACTGGTCATTTCACTCATGCCATCCGAGAAAGGATTATCGCCCGTTTTAAAGTCTACACGTACCGGCGTACCACGCAGCTTGAGCACCTTTCGAAAAGTACTGCTCAAATAACGACGATAGGAGTCGGGCACTGATTTCGTTTGATTACCGTGGATCACAATGTAAGGCGGATTGGTGCCACCCATGTGCGCATAACGCAATTTAACCCGTCGCCCGTTAACCAATGGTGGGTTATGACCGGCAACAGCGCCTTCTAGAATCTGAGTTAGACGACTTGCAGAATGGCTACTCATAGCSGACTTATACGCCACATCAATGGACTTATAAATATGGCCAACACCGGTGCCATGTAACGCAGAGATGAAATGAATATCAACGTAATCTACAAACCCTAATCGGCGATCCAACTCTCTTTTGACTGCATTCTTTTTATCTTCAGGAAGACCGTCCCATTTATTCACCACAATCACCGCACCCCGCCCCGAATTCAGCGCGTAACCGAGTAAGTGCAAGTCTTGGTCTACGAGGGTTTCTTGTGCATCGACGACCATAATGGTGACATGAGAATCATCGATGGCTTGAATGGCTTTAATTACTGAAAACTTTTCAACCGTTTCTTTGATTTTTCCTCGGCGTCTAATGCCCGCCGTATCAATCAGTACATATTGTTTGTCAAAACGCTCAAAAGGAATGTAAATACTGTCTCGCGTGGTGCCCGGCATATCAAATACCACAACGCGCTCTTCACCGAGAATACGATTCACCAACGTGGATTTACCCACATTCGGCCGACCAATAAAGGCGATCTTAACGCCATCCACTTCTTCCTCAGCAGTCAACTCTTCGCCTTGCTCTGAGACGATATCCGCTAAGGTTTCTTCAATAAGTAAGCGCACCCCACGATTTTGGGATGCTGCCACGGCTTTAAGGTCAAAGCCCAGACTATAGAACTCATTGACAGCCGCGTGTTCGTCGACACCGTCGATTTTATTGACCACCAAGTAGACTTTTTTATCCACGGAGCTGCGTAATCGTTGAGCGATATCAGAATCAATCGGCGTTAAACCAGCCCGCGCATCGACCATAAAAAAGATGATGTCGGCTTCTTCTACAGCAATCCACGATTGATTGGACATGTGCGTTTCAACGTCCAATTCTTCTTCGCCAATACCACCMGTATCGATCACCGTAAAATGCAGGTCATCGTAGTTACCACTGCCGTACTGACGATCCCGCGTTAATCCGGGAAAATTTGCCACGATGGCGTCTTTAGTACGGGTTAGTTTATTAAATAGCGTTGATTWACCAACGTTTGGCCTGCCTACTAGGGCGATGACGGGTTTCATGAGGCTAAGCCTTTCAAGTTAAGAAATTTAAAACATTAACAACAAAAACCCTGACCAAGGCCAGGGCTCTTAAATAACGAATGGCGCAGTGTAGATCGCTAGCGACCTTACTCCACGATTTCCAGCGCAGCTAACGTGCCGCTATTATTCAATACATAAAGCACACGATCTTTTTCAATCAGTTGCGTTCGCAGGCCTTCGCCCACTTCCCGAACCGTATTGTGATAACGCGCTTTTTGCTTCACTACAGGGTTATCTCTAGGCACTAAGGACGTCACTCGCTCACGAGCGACGATACGGCCATCTATCTGAGAGATCCAATGAACAAACCCCTCTAGATCACCTACCACTAGGTAATTGCCTAAACGGGTAGGGCCCGTCAATTTACGATTCACCAAAGACTCTTGCAGCCATACTGTACCGCCAGTCTTTTGGTCAACGGCCTTAATTTGACTATTGGCTTCGGTGACATAAATATTTCCCAATCCTTCAGCCAGACTTAAACTGCTGGAATTATCTTGCTGCCAGACGGTACGCCCCGAAGTCAATTCAAGTGCGGCTATCTTACCTTGATAACTGCTGACATAAATCAAACCGCCTTGAACGATGAAATCACCATCAATATCAACAATACGCTCTAGCTCAGAACGTCCAGTAGGCAGCGAAATTGGCCGCTCCCATAAGGGCAGACCCGAGTTCAACTGCACCACTGCCACTTTACCGTTGGCAAATCCGGCAACAACCACATCATCCAAAATATAGGGGGTGCTGGTGCCACGCAACGTCAGCAAAGGAATCGAGGTGTCATACACCCAACGTCTTTCACCGGTTTTCTTGTCTARGCCAAATAACTTTCCATCGCTGGTTTGTACCACAACGATGTCACCATTGGACTGAGGCGTCGCCAACACTTCACTGCTCAACGCTTGCCGCCAAAGAATCTTACCCGTCTTCGAGTCTATAGCGATCGCTTCGCCTTCTCGRGTGCCCACTAAMAGCACGCCATAACCGGCATACACGCCACCTTGAACGATCACTTCTAACTCGGAGCGCCAAACTAGCTCACCGGAATCTCGTTGAAAAGCGCTCACACTGCCTGTTGTATCGGAAATAAAGACGTGCTGCTCGGTAATCACCGGAGCAATTTGGCTCTCGAACTGGCCCACGCCTTCACCCACACGTACCGCCCACTTTTGACGTATCTTTAACTCATTGCTAATTACAGGYAAGGTGAGTTTTTCGCTTTGCTGCGCAACCGTGAGTTTAAAAACACCCCGCGGCTTGGCTTGCGTTTGCGTAACTCCAAAGCCCACGCTGAGGCTCAGAAGCAAGCTAACCACAGTAACGGATAAAGGCGATAACATTTTTTTGTTCATAGCACGGGTTATTCCATAACATTCAAGATAAGCGATCTTTTTCATCAACTCTTATACACTTAGATCATCTAACTTCATTTGTACAATAGGATTAGCCCGACCATCCTTTTTAGCGGTCGCTGCATCAACACTTCGTTGATAGGCTTGACGCGCCTCATCGGTTTTACCCATCTGTAAATGTAGGTCTCCGCGCACTTCATCGTAAGACGCTTGCCAAGCTGCAGGCACTGCGGCTTTGATCAATGTTAAGCCTTGCTCTGGTGAACCTTTGGCCGCTAACACACGCGCCAAACGCATGGTGGCTGTGAGCATCAGTGGTTTATCCGCACTCTGCTCTAATACCCAACGAAGTTGCTGCTCAGCGGTCTCTAAATCATTCTCTTGCACGGCAAGCTTAGCCAACATTAACCCGGCATAGCTGGCATAGTGCGACCCCTCGTATTGGTCCATAAGCTGCTTGGCCAAATGCCTTGCCGTACTTAAGTTTTCACCGGCTTCATCTTCTGTCGGTGAAACAAGTTGTGCCGCCTGCATCATCTCGCCGTATATGCCTGACGCAGCTTCTCCGGTTGTTTGTTGCTCGCCCTGCCACCATTGATAGCCAAATAGAATACTCATGCCCAACCCAATGACTATCAGGTATTGCGAGCCGTTTTCTTTAAGCCACTTTTTTATCGCTGCTACTTGTTCTTCTTCGGTACGATAAACGTCCACTTGCATCTCCTATTGCTTGTTCAAATTGCTTATTCGATTTACTGAGTCAATWCACTATTGGTAATGGATAAAACACTCCGAAGAGCAGGACTTTAACGCGATTATTCTACGYTAAGGTCTTTCAAAGTCGTCACGACCTCATCCCACGCCACGGTTTTCTGTTCCGCTCGACTGCGCAACGGCTTGAGAACCACTTGGTTCTGCTTTAACTCTTCCTCACCGATCATCAACGCCCACCGAGCGCCACTTTTGTCGGCTTTTTTCATTTGGCTTTTAACACTGCCACCACCGCAATGATTCATTACCTTCAAACCGACGAGTTCGCTACGCAATAGCTCACCCAACGCCGAGGCCTCAACCATGGCTTCAGGCACCAAAGGCATGATGTAGATATCATTGTCCGACTTTAACTCAGCGCCTAGGTCTAATTGCTCGACCAACAAAACTAAGCGCTCAAGACCAATCGCAAACCCAACGGCAGGCGTAGGYTTACCGCCCAGATGAGAGACCAAACCGTCGTAACGTCCGCCAGCACAAATGGTGCCTTGCGCGCCGAGCTTATCGGTGACCCATTCGAATACCGTTTTACCGTAATAATCCAAACCACGAACCAAACGAGTATTAACTTGGTAATTCACCCCTGCACGATCAAGAATTTTACATAGCTGCTCAAAGTGCACCTTGGACTCGTCATCGATAAAGTCACTTAAGGAAGGGCCATTATCGAGCAATGCTTGGGTATTGGCGTCTTTACTGTCCAAAATTCGCAGCGGATTATTTTCCAAGCGTCTTTGACTGTCAGGGTCTAACTCACTTTTATGTGCATTTAAGTAAGTCAGTAATGCCTCACCAAACTGTTTTCGGCTGTCCGAACTGCCAATCGTATTCAGCTGTAAGGTCGCCCAAGGCGCGATTCCTAAAGCCAACCAAAGACGCTGTGATAACAGGATGAGTTCTGCATCAATATCCGGGCCAGCCATCCCAAAGGACTCAACGCCCATTTGGTGAAACTGACGATAACGGCCTTTTTGCGGTCGCTCATAACGAAACATCGGGCCGCGATACCACAAACGTTGCTGCTGATTATAGAATAATCCATGCTGCTCGCCCGCTCGCACACAACCGGCCGTGCCTTCCGGACGTAATGTCACGCTGTCGCCATTGCGATCGTCAAAGGTATACATTTCCTTTTCGACGATATCCGTTACCTCACCCACCGAACGCTTAAACAAGTCAGTGCTTTCAAGAACAGGTAAGCGAATCTCTTGGTAACCGTATTGTTCCAATACAGCTTCCACTTTTCGTTCAATATACTGCCACAGGGCTGTCTGATCCGGCAGAATGTCATTCATTCCTCGAATCCCTTGAATACGCTTGCTCAACCCAATTCCTCTCTACCTTATGCGAATCAATCTATCGTTCACGATGGCCTATTCATTAGCCACCGAGGCCTACTAACTATGCAATGTAATGCCAATTGTGCGATGTACTGCCAATTATGTACGGCCAAGCCAATAGTGCCAAGTATGTACTTCAAACTAAACCGCGCGCCTAAACAACTCACCCGTACTATTCATCAAATCTACTCATTAAAAGTAGGCATCTATACCGTGCTATTTAGACGACACTGGCTCACAGGTCATCTAAAAAACAGATCGATTATTTGAAGATTTAGAAAAGAACCGCGAGGTGTTAGAGCAGGCCGAAATGCCACCGACGCTGAGCGCAATGCCACTTGAATGAGACTCATTGCAGTGCCGGAAATTCTGCGTGAACGTTGTGCCGACACCCCCCCAGTTTTATTGATCGCCCTATAATCTGTTCAATACGGGCTAAATAATTACCGCCAATTAACCCGGACCACGAACGATCAAATTTTCTTCATTTTTAGCTTCTTTCTGAATCATCGCGACTTTTTCTCGCGCCATTCGTTCTAATTCATCAAGCAGGTTTTCGTTATCAATTTTATGGCTCTTTTCGCCATTGAGGTAAGCCAAATTAGCAGGCGTTCCGCCGGCCAAGCCTACATCTGCCTCTTTCGCTTCACCGGGGCCATTCACAATGCAACCAATCACGGCGACATCAAGACTCTCTTTAACGTCTTCTAAACGTGCTTCCAACGCATTGACCACTTTAATGACATCGAAATTTTGTCGTGAACAACTCGGGCAGGCGATAATATTCACGCCTTTCTTACGTAACTGAAGGCTTTTTAAGATATCAAAGCCGACTTTCACTTCTTCCACCGGATCAGCAGCCAACGAGATCCGTATGGTATCGCCGATGCCTTCCATCAGAAGCGCACCTAATGCAATCGACGATTTAACCGTACCGGAACGAAACACGCCCGCTTCAGTCACGCCTAAATGCAGGGGCTGATCAATCTGACCAGAAATTATGCGATAGGCCGCCACAGTCATAAAGACATTAGAGGCCTTAAGGCTTAGTTTGTAATTTTGGAAATCTAATCGATCTAATATATCGATGTGACGCATGGCGGATTCCACCAAAGCGTCTGGAGTCGGCTCGCCGTATTTGCGCTGTAAATCTTTCTCAAGTGAGCCTGCATTGACGCCAATACGAATAGGGATATTCTTATCCTTAGCCGCAGCGACCACTTCTTTCACCCGCGCTTCTTTGCCTATATTGCCAGGGTTAATGCGTAAACAATCAACGCCGTAATCCGCCACTGCTAAGGCGATTTTATAATCAAAGTGAATGTCAGCAATAAGCGGCACTTTGGCTTGCTTGCGAATCTCAGCAAATGCTTTAGCAGCCTCCATCGAAGGCACTGAGACCCGGACAATGTCCACGCCAGCGTCTTCAAGTTGTCGAATTTGACCCACCGTCGCCTTAACATCACAGGTTTCAGTGTTAGTCATACTTTGCACTGCAATCGGCGCATCGCCTCCAACAGGTACATTACCGACCATAACTTGCCGGGTTTTACGTCTTTTTATGGGATTTTCGTTAAACATGATGAACTACTAGGAGTGAAGGCGGACTACCGCCGTATGAGTCTTTTTTCGAGTGAAAGGTCTAAGATTTACCGCTCGACCGTTGTATTTTAGCTCCACCACGGGTGCATTACCTAATAATACTTTGAATGGACCAATTCCGCTAATGTCGAGTGTTTCGCCTGCATTCTTTATGGACGCAAAAATCACCTGATCTTCATGATCTTTAACGGAAACCCAGCATTCACCACTAAACGACATAAAGATGCCTTGCCCCTCAACCAGTCGTTCGTACTGAGGCAGTTCTTCTGGGTAATTCTGAGCTTCTGCCTCTGCTTGGCTGGGGGGTAAGTTTTGGTCCAGCAAATCACTCAAGCCGCCCTGTAATAGGTGTAACGGAGGTAAACTTGAGTTCAGGTCACTTAAATTTTCTACGATAAGAGAACCATCCACGCGCTCCACCGCAATGCGTTCAAAGCCGATATCCATAAAACCGTTGTATTCGATTTGCTCCCAATTGAATATCACCATTAAAACCAGCATCAACCCCACGCCATAGGTAAACCAGCGTACTTTTGCATCGCCCCAGTGTGCCTGATGCTTCACTGAAACGCCTACCAGCACACCATCCACATCGGTCGACATACCCCCCAAATACTGGGGGTTCAGGGAGGATTTACCATTGCTTAAATGGAGCTGATTAAACGCCTGGGCCACGTCATCGCCCGACAAGCCAACTAAATTGGCGTAGGATCTCATGTAGCCACGAATAAAGGTGACCTCTGAAGGCCTTCTGAAATCATCATGCTCTAAACTAGTTACTTTAGAGCGCGTCAAATAGAGCCGTTCGGCTACGTCGCCAATGCTCCAACCCAACGCTTCCCGCGCTTCACGTAACATGGTCCCGGGAGAAACAGTATTGGAAACTAAAGCATCCTCACCACACAGCTCCCCATCCGAAGACATCACATCACGTGACAGGGTGTCCAACAGCGAGGCATGGGTAGGGATTGATCCCGCACACGTATCCCCTGCCTGGGAATGATCGAGATCCTCTAACAAATCTGATTTAATGGATTGAGAATTGGTCATCAAGGAGCCGTGGATCCTTGCACAGCCGAACCCGTGTATTGCGCATATTCATTGGAGCCGGGATAAAGGTTTTTCAACGCGACTTCGTAACTCGCCAACGCATCTAAATCCCCAAAAATTCGCTCTAATCGAATACCAAGCCATAGGCTCTCAGGGTTCGCTTTGGCTATTTCAGAATATTGCGTCAGTAGGCTATAAGACTGTTGATTAAGCCCTTGGTCGTAGTAGATCACGGCCAAAGCCAACAGTGTTCTCGGTAAGTTTTTATCCAGTCGGTAGGCATTCGAGAATGCTTTTTGAGCACCCTCAACATTCCCTTGAGTCGATAAGCAACGCCCTAAGTTTTCATAACTCTGACTTCGGCGATCATATCGAAAGTTTTCAGCCGCCAAACCAAATTCTCGCTCAGCYTCAGCAAAACGATTTTGCCCACACAGAAACGAGCCATAATTATTGTGAGCYGCRGAATTATTACTATCGAGTTTTATGGCTTTTTGGTARTGRRTTTCTTCTTTTTYGCCRTCACCCTCCARRCGATACAATAAAGCAATTGCACCATGGGCTACGGACGAATTGGGGTCTAACTCTAAAGCGCGGTCAAGATGACGATGAGCACGCTCGTAATCGCCACTTTCAAGATAAGCACTGCCCGCAGCAACTCGTGCTGACACGGCCCTATCAATATCAATCGTTCTTTGCTTAGATGCTTTTTTAACCGGACTGAATTGAGGCCCGCCCTTGTCAGTCGTTAACACTGAGCAACCAAAACAAACCAATACACTCGCAAGCACAACGCCTCGAAAAATTTGTTTGCTTAACGACTGAGTTATTCTTTTCATCCAACAAAACCTCGGCAATACCACTGGCATAATGATGGGAAAACCTTCACTACTAATCAAGKATTCAACACTAAACTCAACTAGCAAGAAGTTACAATCTAAAAGATGTAGATCAAGGCCCCCATTCGCTTTTGCAAACAATCCTCAGGGGRATAGCCTCGTTAAAACAAAGGTACGGGGCTGATACGTTATTCGTTTTGGAGCTGTATTTTATTTTTCCATCGCTCACTTCGCTTAGTCCGATCAACCACTTTCCCTACTAACTGGCCACATGCGGCATCAATATCATCGCCTCGCGTCGACCGAACCGTAGTGATGTAACCCGCATCCTGCATAAACGTCTGAAAACGACGCACCGCGTTATTAGAAGAACGCCGGTACTCAGAACCAGGAAACGGATTAAATGGAATTAAGTTTATTTTTGACGGCACATTTCGCAACAACACGGCCAATTCCTTCGCATGCTCTACCGAATCATTGACGCCACTCAACATAACATACTCCATGGTGATGCGGCGCCGATTGGATTCAAATTTATTTAAAAACCTCTCACATGCAGCCAACAGCACCTGCAATGGGTACTTCTTATTAATAGGCACTAATTGATCTCGTAGCGCATCATTAGGTGCATGCAGAGATATTGCCAATGACACATCAATTTCATCACTCAAGCGATCAATCGCCGGCACCACTCCTGATGTACTGAGAGTCACACGACGTTTGGAAATACCGTAACCGAAATCAGCCATCATAACGTTCATGGAGGTCACAACATTTTCGAAATTCAATAAGGGCTCGCCCATGCCCATCATCACCACATTGGTAACAGGACGATCACCGACATTATCAACAGGCCCAAAAGAGTTTTGTGCCACCCAAACCTGGCCAACAATTTCAGCAGCGGTTAAATCTCGCTGAAAGCCCTGCTTACCGGTGGAGCAAAAACTACAATCCAGCGCGCACCCTAACTGAGAAGAAACACACAAGGTGCCACGTTTTTTATCCGGGATATAAACGGTTTCAACTCGTCCACCAGAGGGGAATTCCAACACCCACTTGCGAGTCCCGTCTTTCGAGAATTCTTTATGCGCTACTTTAGGAGGGAGTATTTCAGCGACTTCAGCTAAACGTTCACGAAGTCCCTTACTGAAATTGGTCATTTCAGTAAAATCAGATTGACCAAGATGATGAATCCATTTCATCATTTGATTACCACGAAATGCTTTCTCTCCAAGATCGAGAAAAAAGGCTTCCATGGCCTTACCATCTAAACCAAGCAGGTTTATTTTTTCAGTGCGTTCAATTTCGACTACAGACATTTAACTTTTCTCACCCTCGCAACCAAATCATCCACAAATAACGACTGGTGCAGCAGGACAACTCAAAATCAATCGCCAGTCAGGTCTAGTATATAACGTTGAAAATCCGATACTTGAGCCACTAAGGCTAAAATATCGGATCTACACACTAAACTCACAACCACTGTTAAAAAGCAGCGGTCTATCGAGTTCTAGGGCAAAGCTCTTCAGATTTGAAGAAATAGCCAATTTCACGTTCAGCAGACGCTACAGAATCTGAACCGTGTACCGCATTCTCATCAATAGACTCAGCGAAATCAGCACGGATAGTGCCCGCATCAGCATCTTTAGGATTCGTCGCACCCATTAGATCACGGTGTGATAAAACCGCATTTTCGCCTTCAAGCACCTGTACCACTACGGGTCCAGAGGTCATGAATGAAATCAAGTCAGGGTAAAAAGGACGCTCTTTATGCTCTGCGTAGAATCCACCCGCTAGAGTATCATCCAAACTAAGCATTTTAGAGGCGATCACTTTCAAACCGGCTTTTTCAAAGCGAGTATAAATTTCACCAATTACGTTTTTTGCTACAGCATCAGGTTTGATGATCGATAAAGTACGTTCAATCGCCATTGTTCACTCCAATAATTTCTTTTGATGCACTATTACGCACGTTATCAAACGTGCAAAAAGTGCAAAGGATAGTCACATGCAAACCAGATTCACGATTATATTCCCACAGATCAAACACTTAGGATACATCCGCAAATCGGCAATAATTCACTGCCAAAACGCTCAGGCTAATATCAAGACAAAACATTCAGACAAAACCGACCGGAACGGTTGGGGGCGGCAATTATACTCAAGTTTAGCGGCTTAATAATAGCTGTCGCACTAGGGAACAGCAGAGATTTAATCTAATTCAGAGATCCAGGCCATTTGTATCGCCTCAAGCACTTTTTCGCCGCAATGCTCGGGATCATCATCGAAATCAGCTAAGGCCAACACCCACTCACGCAGATCGGTAAAGCGTACAGTGAGCGGATCAACATTATCGTGTGATTCATACAGCTCAATGGCAATGTCATTCACATCGGTCCATTTTAAACCCATTTCCATCTCCCACTATTGAGTAACGCGTTTCTGCTAGTCACTACTAATGCTTTTCCGACACCTGATTCAGCGTGTATTTTGGAATCTCAACCACTAAGTCTTCATCTCCGACAACCGCCTGACAACTCAATCGCGAATCGGGCTCTAGCCCCCATGCTTTATCAAGCATGTCATCCTCAAGCTCATCACTTTCGTCCATTGAATTAAAGCCTTCACGCACCACTACATGGCACGTGGTACACGCACAAGACATCTCGCAAGCGTGCTCAATATCGATGTCGATGCGTGCAGCAGCGGCCAGAACGGTTTCGCCTTTTTCCGCCTCAACCACCGCACCCTCAGGGCAATGATCGGGGTTAGGCAAAAAGATAATTTTTGGCATGACTACTCCAAGGAATCAATTGATTTGCCAGTCAGTGCTACTTCAATACTGGCATTCATACGCGCAGCCGCAAAGGCTTCGCTGGATTTATTCAAATGCGCAATAGCGCGCTCTAAGTCGGTCTTTTGCTCGCCAGCCACGAGCACTCTCAATGCATCCATTTCAGTTTGCAATGACAAGGTCTCTGATTCAGAGAGTAGCTTGCCATCTTCTGCAATCGCTGCATCCAAGGCATCCAATAATCGCTGTCCATCCACCTGAATTTCTCTAAGCGCTCGCGCTGCGGCATCTTCAGCAGCATTGGCAAAGGACTCTTGCAGCATTCGACGAATCTCGACCTCTTCCAGGCCAAAACTCGGTTTAACTTCCACTTGAGTGGTTTTTTGCGTGGTCAACTCTTGCGCCGAAACAGTTAATAAGCCATCCGCATCGACCTGAAAAGCAACCCGGATCTTCGCTGCGCCCGCTACCGCTGGTGGGATATCTTTCAGCGTAAACTTCGCTAACGAACGACAATCTTGCACCATCTCCCGCTCACCTTGCAGGACATGAATAGACATCATCACTTGGCCGTCTTGATAAGTGGTGAACTCTTGTGCACGCGATACCGGTAAGGTGGTATTGCGAGGAATAATTTTCTCAGACAAACCGCCCACGGTTTCAATGCCTAAAGACAAAGGCAACACATCCAGCAATAACATTTCACTGTCAGGTCGATTGCCAATCAAAATATCCGCTTGAATTGCAGCGCCCATAGCCACCACTCGGTCAGGATCGATAGACACCAAAGGCTCCGATTGGAACAACGCCCCGACTTGATCTCGAACGCTTAACACGCGCGTAGAACCACCGACCATGACCACTTGCTCAATGCCTGATACATCAACACCAGAGTCACGCAATGTTTTTTTACACGCCCGCAGCGTACGACGGATCACCGGATCAATGAGTTCATTCATTTGATCGCGCGTTAGTTCACCCTGCCACTGCAAGCCAAATTCATTCAGCTCAACGTTTACTGTCGCCGCTTCCGCCAATGATTCTTTTGCCGCTTTCGCCACCGCACTGACGTAACGGTGCTGCTGTACATTTAAATTTTCGTAATCGGCTTGAGAGGCAATCCATTGAACAATCAAAAGATCAAAATCATCCCCGCCTAAGGCAGTATCGCCGCCCGTCGCCAACACCTCAAAAACACCCTTACTAAGGTTTAATATTGAGATATCAAAAGTACCGCCACCCAGATCGTATATTGCATGAATACCTGAGGCCTGATGATCGAGGCCGTAAGCGACAGCGGCCGCGGTGGGTTCATTTAATAACCGAAGTACATTAATACCCGCTAGAGTCGCGGCATCTTTAGTGGCTTGACGCTGGGTATCGTCAAAATAAGCCGGCACAGTAATCACCGCACCATTGACCTCATCGCCCAGGCTTTGTTCAGCCCGATTAACTAAGGACTTTAATATTTCAGCAGCGATCTCAAGAGGCGTTTTATCCCCTGCGCGGGTACGAAAAGCAGCCAACTGAGACGGACCAGAGACCAGCTCATAAGCTTGCATCTGCGCCACTTCATCAAACCCTTTACCCATTAAACGCTTCGCTGAAGCAATGGTATTTAATGGGTCTTGATTGGCTTTCTCAGCAGCGTTATAGCCTAGCTCAACACCACCGTCTTCGTTGTAATGCACAATCGACGGCAAAAGAAATCGGCCCTGCTCATCAGCAAGCACTTCACTAACACCACTACGCACCGCTGCTACTAATGAATTGGTAGTGCCCAAATCGATACCCACCGCAATGCGACGCTGATGAGGTGCTGCACTTTTCCCTGGTTCTGCAATTTGTAGTAATGCCATGCCTAATCCGATACAACCTTAATCAATACACTCTAATCTGGTAGACCCTGTCTAAAAGACTAATCCAGTAACGACTGCTCAATATTTTCTATTTCGATACTGAGCTTTTCGAGAAATTTCATTTGATACACTAATTGCGCACCCTGACCGACGCTCTCCACATTGAGATCATTAAAATCCCATGGCTCGCTCAACGCACTAAAACTACGTACTAAGTCAGCCAAGTTGTCGTGGACTTGTTGGGCGATTTTTTCAAGCAGCTTTTCTGGGTCAGCACTGTGACTCGCATCTTCCAGCTCTTCACGCAGTTCCATTTGCTGCATCAGGAACGCGCCATCAGCAATGGTAGTGGCCGATAGGTCAATCGCCACACCTGCTAGCTCCACTAAATAACGTGCACGAGAAACTGAAGACTTTAAGGTTTGATACGCTTCATTGACAAAAGAAGAGGCTTGTACCGAACTAAGCTTTTCAGCTTCACTGCCTTGTGCGTAACGATCAGGATGGATCTGAGTTTGTAGTTCGCGGTAGGCATCATTTAAACGGTGGGAATCTACTTGATATGCAATGGGCAACTGAAATAGTTCAAAATAGTTTTGCTTGAAATCCAAGTGCCAACCTCAATCTTTTACTAACTTAAAACAAAATGGTAAATCTATTCAACCAGCCTAAACAACCAGACTAAACAACAACGCTAAACAGTAAAACTAAATGGTAAAGCTCTCACCGCAACCACACTCGCCTTTCGCGTTGGGGTTTTGGAATTCAAAGCCTTCATTGAGACCTTGCTTAACGTAATCCAGCTCGACGCCTTCCAAGTACACAAGACTCTTCGGGTCCACAAACAGCGTCACGCCACGGCTTTCGAACTTCTCATCTTCTTCGTTGGCATCGTCCACGAACTCAAGCACATACGCCAAGCCGGAACAGCCTGTAGTTTGAACGCCCACACGTATGCCTAAGCCAAAACCCCGTTGCTGAATATAATTAGTAACGTGATTGGCGGCAGCGTCGGTTATTGTGATGGCCAATTTATTCTCCAACAAAACAAGGAAAGAACAGGAGCTACACAGCCCCAAAATAACGATAACGCCTTACCCAAACTTTAGCCCCGACAAGCCAAAAACCAAGGAAAGGCTTTTCCTTGGTGGCGCGTACAACAGGGGGTTACTGGGTTTAGGCGAAAGACAATTCAACTATACAAAGTAACGGTGCGACTCAATTCTACAACTCAACCTTAAGATTCGATTAAGAATACTCTTAGTTTTTACTTTTGTAGTCAGCGATAGCTGCTTTGATTGCGTCTTCCGCTAGCACTGAACAGTGAATCTTAACCGGCGGCAATGCCAGCTCTTCAACGATATCAGTGTTTTTAATTTCAGTGGCTTCTTGCAAGGTTTTACCCTTAACCCACTCCGTCAACAACGAACTAGAGGCAATAGCAGAACCACAGCCATAAGTTTTGAAGCGCGCGTCTTCGATTACGCCGTCGCTGTTAACTTCGATTTGTAAGCGCATTACATCGCCACACGCGGGTGCGCCAACCATGCCAGTGCCCACTTTGTTCGAGTCTTTATCCAAAGACCCTACATTTCTTGGGTTCTCGTAATGATCCAACACTTTATCACTGTAAGCCATAATCTCTTCTAAACCTTATCAACTCTATAATATTCTATGAACGTTAGTGCAAACCCACTAATCTAGTGAGCAGACCACTGGACCGACTCTAGGTCTATTCCATCTTTATACATATCCCATAGGGGAGACAATTCTCTAAGCTTGATCACGCCATGACGAACTTGCTCAATGGCCAAATCAACTTCTTCTTCACGCGTAAAACGACCAATAGAAAAACGAATCGAACTATGAGCCAACTCATCCGTCAAACCGATCGCACGCAGTACATACGAAGGCTCTAAACTGGCAGAAGTACACGCTGAACCAGAGGACACAGCGATATCTTTAAACGCCATAATAAGTGACTCACCTTCAACAAAGGCGAAACTGACGTTTAGGATTCCGGGAATCGATCGATCCAAGTCACCGTTAATATGAACCTGCTCTAAATCTTTTAAGCCGTCCCACAAACGCATTTTCAAGCGTTGGATTTTTTCGCCTTCTTCAATCATGGTTCGCTTAGCAATGCGACATGCTTCGCCCATGCCTGCGATCTGATGGGTAGGTAATGTGCCAGAACGCATACCACGTTCATGTCCACCGCCATGCATTTGAGCTTCAAGTCGCGCTCTAGGCTTACGACGCACATAAAGCACACCGACACCCTTCGGGCCATATATCTTATGCCCAGAGAAAGACATCATATCGACCTTCATAACATCAAGGTCAATGGCCACTTTACCGGCACTCTGAGCGCCATCAACATGAAAAATGATCTTCTTAGCGCGAGTCACTTCGCCGATGGCAGCGATATCATTAATCACGCCCATTTCATTATTAACGTGCATGATAGTCACCAAGATGGTGTCATCACGAATCGCGTCTTGTACAGACTGCGGATCAATAATGCCTTGGCTACTAGGCTCCAAGTAGGTCACTTCAAAACCTTCGCGTTCAAGCTGACGACAACTATCCAAAACCGCCTTATGCTCAACCATCGACGTAATGATATGTTTGCCTTTCTTTTGATAGAAGTGCGCCACACCTTTAATAGCCAGGTTGTCAGACTCGGTTGCACCGGAAGTCCACACGATTTCTCTAGGGTCACAATTGATTAGTTCAGCAACATCGATACGAGCAGTTTCAACCAACTCTTCTGCCTGCCAACCATAACCGTGGGAGCGAGAAGCGGGATTACCAAAATTGCCGTCCATTTCCAAACACGTCATCATCTTTTTGGCCACCGCCGGATCAACCGGTGTAGTCGCCGCATAATCAAGATAAACCGGACGCTTCATATTCACTCCACAATCTAAATTAAAAAAACTACGAACGTTTGTTTAAATGTCCGTTACTTCAATACTATTTGGGTTCAAGAACGTTTCGCTCGCAAGGTTTTCGCACGTGGCGTCGTTTTCGCCACCTTTCAACGCTTGATTGCGCTGACGTTTTAAAACCAATTGCCCTAAGCTGATATCGCCCAAGAAGCCACGAATTTGTTCACTTAAATCTGACCAGAGTTCATGGGTAATACACTGCTGGCCATTTAAACAATCACCACTGCCCTGACACCGCGTGGCGTCAACGCTTTCATTAATCGCATCGATAATTTCAAGAATGAAAATTTCATCATTGGTTCGATTTAGCTTATAACCACCACCAGGCCCTCGAACACTTTTCACGAGCCCATTCTTTCTCAGCTGAGCGAACAGTTGCTCAAGATAAGAAACAGAGATGGCTTGACGCTTGGAGATATCCGACAAACAAACCGGATCCTGCTTCGCATAAATAGCAAGATCCAACATAGCAGTAACCGCATACCTCCCTCTGGTGGTAAGCCTCATGAGTTCGCTCCATAAACGAAATACTGAATAAGGGTCATAACTTTAGATTCCAGGAGAATCATCGCGAGTGCCTCGCCATCCTCTCACCCTTAATCTTCAAATCTGGATATAACGAACCCAAGCTATACCTGATTAAATTACTAGGTTATTAGCAATAAGTCAATGCGAAGAGGGCCAATAGGCCAATTTAAGCTGCATATTAGATGCCAACACGAAGCCCTTGAGCCGCCACTCAGCACCGCTCACAGCCCATACCCCACCGCTCCAGACTAGCTTTTACCCTTACTGGCCGCCTTCACAGCCGTGAGGATGCCGCGCATAATATTAACTTCCATTTTATCCATACGGCTACGCGTATAGAGACGCCGTAAGCGAGTCATCAATTGACGCGGGTTTTCTGGGTTATGGAACTCGATATCAATCAAGGTTTGCTCCAAGTGCTCCAAAAACAGCTCCAACTCGTGCGCACTGGCCACCTCCTCATCCCAACGCACAGTCGCTACTTCCATCATGGGCTGGCGCTTACCGGGCGCAACATCAGCCTCTTGCCATTCCGTAATCGCCATCCGCAGCTCATACACCACCACCTGAATAGCCGCAGCAATGTTCAGCACACCGTAGTCGCTGTTGGCTGGGATATTGACGTGATAATGGCAACGCTGAAGCTCTTCATTGGTTAAGCCCCGGTCCTCACGACCAAATACAATCGCCACCTGCTCAACCTCAGCATGTTGAGCCACGAGTTTGCCGCACTCGCGCGGGTTCACCATCGGCCAGGGAATACGTCGGTTACGCGCACTACTGCCAATCACTAACTGACAATCCTTGATCGCCTCATCAAACGTATCCACCACTACGGCCTGCTCAAGCACCTCAGCCGCGCCTGCTGAGCGCCAAGTAGCGGTATTACAAGGAAAGTCTTCAGGGGAGACCAAATAAAGACGACCAAACCCCATGGTTTTTAATGCCCGTGCAGCAGCCCCGATATTACCGGGATGACTGGTATTAACCATTACGATGCGAATATTTTGAAACATACTAAACTTATCACTCCCGCCGTTCTCGAAGTCGGCAATACTAACAAAACTACAGCCTGGTTCCGACCCATGTTTGATTTAAAACCAGCCCCACTCACGACCTCCTCGCCGCCTATATTAACCAGCCAACCGCCTAGGCGCTGCCAACGACTGCGAACCAACACCCCCAACGCCGCCCAAAGAACCCAAACCAAGGACCGGCAGTTGATGTTTTTCCAACAAATATATCTTATAATTCGCCGGCTCAATTTTAGGCCTTCGGGAACAGCTTACGTCCCAACATTAGCTCAAACCACGATCTAGCAAGAAACCACACACTAGAAAGAAAGTTTTCTAGCCTCCTAAAAAGCATGGTTTTGATATACGACTTTAATACACACTTTTAATGCTCCGCTTTTACGCATCACTGAAGTCGTCATCCCTACGACAACTAGTGACACAAGCATCTGATTAACAAGGTACTTTTTAATGAAACCAATGCTTAACGTTGCCTTACGCGCCGCCCGTAATGCAGGAGAGCTAATCGCTCGCGCCGCTCAAAGCAGCGAACAAGTCAAAATGGAAGTCAAAAGCCGAAACGACTTTGTTTCCGAAGTAGACCGTCTCGCAGAACAAGAGATACTCAACGTCTTACAAAAAGCCTTCCCTGATCACGGCTACCTTTGTGAAGAGTCCGGGCATACTGAAGGCACAGGCGAAGGCAAAGACTATTGCTGGATCATTGACCCGCTCGATGGCACCACCAACTTTCTCTACGGCATCCCTCATTTCGCCATCTCCATCGCATTAAAGCACAAAGGACAAATAGAACACGGGCTTATCGTCGACCCCATCAGAAACGAAGAGTTTCACGCCAGCCGCGGCCAAGGCGCTTACCTGAATAATCGCCGCATACGAGTCACCTCTCGCAAAACCCTTGACGGCGCACTGCTTGGCACAGGCATCCCATTTCGCCCTGACCAAAAGCCCTACATGGACAACTACCTCRGCATGYTWAAASACYTTRCCSAASASWSCKCYGGSATTCGYCGCSRMGGSKCAGCRKCMCTKGAYYTMGCSTACGTYGCAGCRGGMCGRYWSGATGGTTTTTGGGAGTTTGGCTTAAGCTCTTGGGACATCGCCGCGGGCTGCTTGATTATTGGCGAAGCCGGCGGACTCGTGGGAGACTTTAATGGCGGACACAACTATCTAAACAGCGGCAACGTTGTCTGCGGAGGACCGAAGGTCTTTAAAGAAATATTAAAAACCATTCGTCCATTTGTCGAAGGCCCCCTGAAAGATTAGTCCTTATAAAACAACTCGAAAAGCTASGTTCTACCTCTAAGTACTGGAACGTAGATGCTTGATTTTTGTGGGCGCTAGGCCTCTAGCCCCACAAACTCTAGCCCTTATAAGCGGTCAATCTAGCCACCGCAAAGATATCACCAAGCAGTCTAAAACCCGCCTCTACAATCGGTCACTGCCCACCTATACTTTCTCTACAGCACCCAGTTAATCGGCATAGAGAGCACCCTCATGATCGACCTCACCACCCTGAACACCTGCTTTATCAAGGCAACACTTCAGTTATGCGGACAGGTATACCCTGAATTTTTTCATGCGCCCACAATGGATGAAGAGTTTAATCAGTCGCTAGAAGGAGCATCAGCCCCCACGCCTCCCACAGACAACGATAATCCGCCCACAATTCACTAGGCCATAATTCAACAGGTTTAATGATCAACATCACTATTGAATTTGAGGACTTCAATCAATGTCTAGCTACTTACAACAACAGCTGCAGCAGTTTTTCGTATCAATGGGGTCTAACTTAGGCGCGGACTACGACCACATTAACGAGCTCAAAGAAGCGCCCGCGCTAAAGAAGGACCATAGGGGTAAAAAATCAGAGAAGGCTCAGTTGAAACGTATAATTTCAACCAAAGGCCCGGACGCTCCTATGCATTAAGCTATGCATTAAGCCATGCATGAGGGCAAAAAGCGTCCCGGCGATTCAATACAAATTAAAATCTAACATAAAGGGCAAAGCAGACGTAAACACTGCTACTACGATGCCCCTAGCCAATAAATGGCCCCAAACAATAAAAGAACTAACACAAAGGTTAGAACCTAAGGCATGCCATCTACATCATCAGGCTTCACATCGAAGAAGTCTTCTTTGCTAATGCCCATATTTAGCAACACATTGCTGGCCACATAGATCGATGAATAAGTACCCACCAACACCCCAATCAACAAGGCGATTGCAAAGCCCCTAATCAACTCAGGCCCCACCAGTAACAGCGCTAACAACACCAATATCGTAGTGAATGAAGTCACTACGGTTCGACCCAAAGTTTGATTCAGCGAGACATTGATAATTTCTTCTGGCGTATCCAAACGTAGCTTTTTAAAGTTCTCGCGGATTCGATCTGAAACCACAATCGTGTCATTCAGCGAATAACCAATGACCGCCAAAATCGCCGCCAATACGGTTAGATCAAACGACAATTGAAAGATAGAAAACAAGCCCAAGGTAATAACCACATCGTGAAACAAAGCCGTGGTTGCACCGACGCCAAACTTAAATTGAAATCGAAACGCCACATACACCATCATAAAAAACAGCGCCACAATCATCGCGATACCACTTTGGTCTCTTAACTCGTCCCCCACTTGCGGCCCAACGAACTCAATACGACGAATATCCACCTCACCGCCATTGACCCGCTTAAGCACTTCAACCATGTCTTTTTCTAACTTCGGCAAGGCAATATCTGTAGGCGGTAAGCGAACCAGCACTTCCGTGGACTCACCAAAATGCTGCACCACCGCACTATCAAAACCAGACTGCTTCAATCCAGCACGAATGGGCTCCAATTCAACCGGTGCTTTATAGCCCACCTCAATCAACATACCGCCCGAGAAATCCAAGCCAAAGTTTAGCTGGCGAACTCCCAAAGACACAATGGATGCCACCACTAAAAGCGCCGAACAAACAGCCGCGATCTTTCGCTTGGACATAAAATCAAATTCAGACATCTAACTATCCTTTCACCACAATGCTTATATTGATAATCGGCTCACGCTACGACCACCGTATATTAAATTCACTAACGCTCTCGTGCCCACAATTGCGGTAAACATCGACGTCAGGATCCCGATAGACAAGGTCACCGCAAAGCCTTTCACCGGCCCGGTTCCTCCTGCAAACAGCACCAAGGCCACCAACAAGGTAGTAATGTTGGCGTCCATAATGGTCACGAAGGCGCGATCATAACCGGCACTAATGGCCGCTTGAGGGCTCAAGCCATTGGCTAACTCTTCTTTGATTCGCGCAAAAATTAGTACGTTGGCATCCACCGCCATACCCACCGTTAATACAATCCCCGCAATCCCAGGCAATGTCAGCGTGGCGCCAGGAATTAATGACATCACCGCCACCAATATAACGATATTCATCACCAATGCTATATTAGCGACAATGCCGAACACTCGGTAATAGAACAACATAAACAAAAGCACTGCTGCAAAGCCCCAAGCAATGGACTGCATACCGGCGGCAATATTATCCGCTCCCAGAGTCGGCCCAACGGTGCGCTCTTCAACAAAGTACATGGGCGCAGCCAACGCTCCGGCTCGAAGCAATAACGCAAGTTCCCGCGCCTCAATCGTATTATCAAGACCGGTGATTCTAAAGTTATACCCTAACGCAGATTGGATAGTCGCAACATTAATGGCGTACTTTTCCACATAACGCCTCTTGGTCTCAACGCCGCCTTTATACTCAACGTCCTCTTTATGCTCAACGAAGATAACCGCCATGCGTCGACCGACATTAGTCTTGGTAGACAAGTTCATTAACTTGCCACCTTTGCCGTCCAACGTAATATTTACCTCAGCACGGCCATTCTCATCGAAGCCTTGCTTAGCACCGACCACATGCTCACCGGTGACAATAACTTTCTTTATGGTCAACACGGGGCGACCACCGCCGTAACCTTTGAACTCAAATAATTCTGACTGAGGGGGCACGATGCCATTAATCGCACGCTGTAAATCATGCTCCGAATCTTCTAAACGGAATTCCAAGCTCGCGGTACGACCAATAATTCGCTTTGCTTTCGCCGTGTCTTGCACGCCCGGCAACTCGACCACGATACGATCCACCCCTTGACGCTGCACCAAAGGTTCAGCAACACCCAGCTCATTGACTCGGTTTCTCAATGCCGTGAGATTCTGCGAAATGGCGTAATCTTGGATCTCTTTAATCTTTTGCGCCGTGAACGATAAATTAACGAATAACACACCCGCCACATCTTCCGACTCAATTAAGAACTCACGGTAACGCTCTTTAAGCCACGCAAGGCCTTTGTCGCGTTGCTCTTGATCTTTAAACTTAACGCGGATTTGTCCGTTTCCACGATTCACCGAACGGTAATAGATTTTCTCTTCTCTAAAGCTTGTCTTAATCTCTGAAACGTAGGCTTCTTCCCGAGGCTCCAAGGCCTTGTCCATATCCACTTCGAGCAGAAAATGCACACCGCCGCGAAGATCCAAGCCTAAGTTCATTGGCGAACCACCCAACGAATCCAACCAACCGGGAGTAGTAGGCGCGCGGTTCAAAGCCACCACGTAATCTCCGTCGAGCGCTGCACGAATAGCCCCGAGCGCTTCACGCTGAGCCTCATCTGAAGCAAATCGAATCAGACCTGAATGCTCTTCGAACTCACTTTCACCGTAAGCAATGCCCGCATCATCCAAGGCTCTTTTGGATTGATTAATAATTTTCTCACCCACCACCACCGAGGCGCTAGCACCCGAGACCTGGATAATAGGTTGTTCAGGATAAAAGTTGGGAATCGAGTAGAGCAAGCCGATTGCAACCACACAAACGACCAGTAAATTTTTCCATAATGGGTATTGATTGAGCATAATTACGCCTTAAATCGGCCAACGTTCAGCTTTATTAAAATACAACCTAGGAGCTAGTTCACGCCACGTAACGCGCGAAGCTGTGCAGGCCCAGTTATCAATCACTGGGCCAAAAAACCAACAGAGCACAGCCAGCTTCTAAACACTTACTTTCTTGGCGCCTTCTATCTAAGCGCCGTCTATYTATGTACTTTCTACCAAAACAGCYAATTACTGGGTGTACAGGCGYTARATGCCCGGCAGTAAAATAACCTGTCGTTAAGTGATCTTAAATTTAGATCGCCTTAATCGTGCCTTTAGGCAAACTGGCTGAGATTGCGCCTTTCTGGAATTTAAGCTCCATATTGTCAGACACCTGAATCACCACGAAACCATCCGTTAAGCGAGTCACTTTGCCTAGAATCCCACCCGTAGTCACCACTTCGTCCCCTTTCGCCAACTCACCTAACAAGGTTTTTTGAGCTTTGGACCGCTTGCTTTGTGGACGCCACAATAGAAAATAAAAGATCGCCACAAAGCCTAGCAACATCACCACTTGAGCAACAATATCGGCACCTTGTGTTCCAGCAACTTCACCCGCTTCCGCGAACGCTTCAGAAACAAAAAAACTCATCTAACTTTCCCCTTAACCAAAACCATTAATTTGCTAAACAAATCAACGCTACACTTGCCTGAGTCGATAAAACTCGGCCACAAAATCGCTCAATCTACTCTGTTCAATTGCATTGCGCAAATCGGACATTAAATTCTGGTAATAGCGCAAATTATGAATCGTATTTAACTGCGCGCCCAACATCTCTTTGCATTTATCCAAATGATGTAAATACGCGCGCGTGTGATGCTTGCAAGTATAACAATCACAATTCGAATCCAAGGGCTCTTGGCTGGTCTTATGCACGGCATTACGAATTCGCACTACGCCATGAGAAGTAAATAAATGGCCATTGCGCGCATTGCGCGTGGGCATCACACAATCAAACATATCCACCCCGCGCTGAACAGCCTCAACAAGATCTTCCGGGGTACCGACCCCCATTAAATAACGCGGCGCATGATCGGGCATTTGAGACACAATATTATCGAGAGTCGCCATCATTTCTGGCTTAGGCTCCCCCACCGACAAGCCCCCAATAGCGTAGCCGTCAAAACCAATCTCGACCAATCCTTGTAAGGATTCATCGCGCAGGTCAGGGTACATACCGCCTTGCACGATACCAAACAACGCTGAGGGATTATCACCGTGGGCCACCTTACTACGCTTCGCCCAACGCAAGGACAAGCGCATCGAGTCAGCCGCCTCCTTATGAGTCGCAGGATAAGGCGTACACTCATCAAAGATCATGACAATATCAGCGCCTAAATCACGCTGCACTTTCATCGAGATCTCTGGGTCTAGATACACCAACGAGCCATCCACAGGCGATCGAAACTCCACGCCCTGCTCCGTGATTTTACGCATCTTGCCTAAGCTAAAGACTTGAAAGCCGCCCGAATCCGTCAAAATAGGCTTCGACCAATCCATAAAGCCATGCAGGCCGCCATGCTGTTTAACCACCTCCGTACCAGGACGCAGCATCATATGAAAGGTATTGGCCAGAATAACATCCGCGCCGATCTCTTCCACATCTCGCGACAACATGGCTTTAACCGTGCCATAGGTGCCCACGGGCATAAACGCGGGCGTCTGAATTTGGCCGCGAGGAAAAGTAATACAGCCTCGACGGGCAGAGCCTTGTTGACTTAATTTTTCAAATTTCATGATTCTACTTTAATACATCAGGGCTAAAGACTCGGCTTTAACAAGTTTATAAAGGCCAATAGCAATATCGGGCAAAGAAACAAAAATACAAGACTAACGATCAATAAACATCGCATCACCATAACTAAAGAATCGATAGCGCTGCTCAACTGCCTGTTCATAGGCATGCTTGATTTTGTCCCAGCCGGCAARTGCCGCCACCAACATAATCAAGGTGGATTGAGACAAATGGAAATTAGTCAGCAACGCGTCCACCACCTGAAACTCATACCCTGGGTAGATAAAGATATCGGTTTCACCCCGGTAGGCCTCTAACTGACCATTACGGGCCGCACTTTCTAGGCAGCGAACCGACGTTGTGCCCACCGCAATGACTCGCCCGCCCTGGGCTTTGGTACGATTAATCTTTTCGACTAACTCAGTCGATAGCTCCATCCACTCGCTGTGCATAACGTGATCTTCAAGAGAGTCCACTCGCACCGGCAGAAAAGTGCCTAGGCCTACATGCAAGGTCACAAAGCCGGTATCAATCGAGCGCGCCTTCAATTCAGCCATAACGCCTTCATCAAAATGCAAACCCGCCGTAGGCGCAGCCACTGCACCCAGCTTCTCGCCGTAAACCGTTTGGTAGCGCTCTTCGTCCACCGTTTCATCATCACGTTTAATATAGGGAGGTAAAGGCATATGCCCAATACGCTCAAAAACTGAATTCCAATCGCAGCCATCCACCAAGCGGATTAAATAAAGTGCATCGCGACGCTCCACTACCTCGACTTGAATACCATCATCCAATTCAAACCGAAGTCCCGCCCGCGCAGGCTTACTGGATTTCAACATTGCTAACGCCAAGCCATCCTCTAATACACGCTCAACCAGCAGCTCGACCTTACCCCCGCTGGCTTTATGACCGTATAAACGCGCGGCCATCACCCGAGTATTATTGAATATCAATAAGTCGCCTTGGCGTAAATAATTTAATAAATCAGGGAACGCGCCGTGATCCAGCTGGCCCGACTGACTATTAAGGTGTAATAAACGGCTTGCAGAGCGATCCGTTGCCGGATAATGGGCAATGAGCTCTTCGGGCAAATCAAAATGGAAATCAGATACTTTCAACGCCAGACCTAGGGTTTAAAACCCAACCCCTCTTATTTAGGAGTTAACGCTTAGATTTAGGGACATTACTAAGAAAAATATCCCGCTAAAAAGGACGGCAAGCCTATAGCAAAAGCCCCGCAAGTGCTAGCGTTGCGCCGAATCAGCGCGCATAACAGCAATGCTATTAAGGCAGTATAGAAGCTCAATTCAAATTGGCGCCGAACACGGCTGGATCAGCAGATTAACCGCAATACACCACACACTGAGAATAAACAAAGCAGGATTAAGTTGACCCAAAGAATCTCGTTGATATAATGGCCGCCACTTTAAGTAGGGATGCACTCGGCTTAGCCCAAACAGGCACCGCTAAAAGAGTAAATTCTTACACGGCTTTTATTTTCAACAGCCAATACCCAGCTAGTATAATGGGTACTAAGACAACGAATGCTGCTATTTAAATGGCATTCATCGTCTAGAAAATAAAGCACCGAACAAAGTGATCAAAGGCAAATGCCTTGTTGTAGAGCCAGTGTGGTGGAATTGGTAGACACGCTAGATTCAAAATCTGGTTCCTTCTGGGAGTGGCGGTTCGAGTCCGCCCAC
>NVVB01000134.1 GCA_002402085.1 Gammaproteobacteria bacterium | reverse complement strand
GCGATAAAATTGTACTAGTATTGGCAGGCTGGAGACGGATTCGTCTCATGGTTAAATTATGCGCGCTAATAATGTTGTGGAGAAACACATAGATACCCCTGCGATTGTTACCCGATACACCCACCAAAGTGGCAGCTTCAAAGTCGGCATCAGGAAACTCAACGCCAGAACTGTCTACGCCTGGTGTATAAGTCACCTCTGGGTTATAGGCCAGACGGTTATCCGAAGACGCTTTGTAGGCGCGCCCACCAAATACAAGACTACCCACCGAATTGGGCATATATCCTCTCTCCATACTGCCCGAATCATCCAGGGTCACCATTAAATTTGGCGGTATCGGTTCAGACGCAGCTAACGGCACATGAACCAAATCCAAAGGTTCGGCAGCGCCAGCACTGGAGACAGCAAAGATAGCGCCGCCCACTAAACCTCCGACGGTGACTAAGAAAATTTTAAATCGCTTTAACGGCATGAGTATTCCATTCAATAAATTCAACTACGATCAATCACTGGCGTTTATTGCGTTCGCACCAACACACTGGTTTGCACCACACTGGTGATACGCGTATTCCGGCTCACCGCTTGGGCAAATACAATAAATTCTTGTCGCCCTCTATATTCTGCCGCCGCTTCTACACTTAAATCATCCGGAATAAAGCGGCCTTGCTCAATGATTACCAGAGGCTGCGCATTTAATTGATGAGGCTCCGAGTCATCAAGGTAATCAATACCCGCATAAGACGTGGCACCCGTCCCTAAACTACTCCCGGCATGAAAATTAGAATTATCCGACACGCCGCCTTTTTCAGTAATCGAATAAGGCACCCCGCCGATGCTGACCACTTCAACGCGCACGCTGCTTGAATCAAATTGAGAAAGCTCGTCTTGGCTGTTTACCTGTATATCAATCAATTCGAGACCTCCCGCTGCACCGCCAACTCCCTCATCAATCAACTGACGCTCCAAGCTAAATAGCGCTGTTTCTGCAGACTGAGACGCCAAGCTATAATGATGCGCATTACCGATCATTCGTTCTTGAGTAATCGACGCTTCTAACGAACTTAACCCTAACAAAGCAATCAGCAATAAAAACACCAACGTGGTCACTAAAATAACGCCGCGCTCACGGCCATTAGGCGCGCGCGTCACATGTGAACAATCATTAGAGGCTGTCATCATAAATTCCTCAAAGCTACTACTTGGCCAAATTGTCTATCAACCGGTTCAGACCCTAGCACGGGTATCGGATCAGTAAAGCTCATTTGAATATCCACTGACACCACATTTTGCCAAGCCCCGCCAGGCGCACGACCATCCACGCGATTCAATAAGGCGTCATTGGCTGAAACATACTGATCCGCAGATCCGTCACCATTATTATCGTAGCCGTATAGAAGCTGCATATCTGTCACGCCATCAACAATTGGCTGATTAGTGGTTATAGGGTTTGCGCTTCCATTAGGGGCCGTATTGCCTGGAGAATAAATTCGATTCGACACACAGCTCAAGCCATTCGCAGTCACAAAATACCGCAGCTGAATAAACCCATCGCCCTCGGAATTACCGCTAAACGCTATCTGTTGACCATGACAATCAACGATAGCGGCATCCAACCCTTGCCCTACGTCCCCGAAGACCCGGTAACGAATGAAAAGTTCATCGCTTGCGTCATCACCGTCCTGCCCCCAAATAATATGAGAAGGCGCAGTGAACACCACCTGATCAGGTTCATCACCTGCAAAAGGAAAAAAATCCGGATTAAGGCCAAAGACATCGCGATCTTCCCCTACTTCACGATAAMMRRCTTTNTAAANACYAWYKMYCATAAYKTYRAWKKMRWMASSAWCRYWMWCWTSAAWWAWKRWRWWAWYWCKAAWRACYWCWTYMKTCKSRYYMMYMKWKRKATMWRTKYRWWGSRTWRYRACMGMTMAAWMMKTGCCYAAAGYCATGGAAAYTAATAGCTCAACTAAGGTCAAGCCGCTCTGWAACCTAGCACGGAGGTGTTTCATGGGAATACTTCACTCACAATAATGTCGGTTTTGTTATTCTTAATCTGCCTTGCAGAATGTCTTTAAACGCTAACCACAGAACATTGAATCCGAAAGGGCTATTCCTCATTGGCTTGCCAATAATTCAGATCAATTATCGAAACTCAACCCGTCAAGTTTCGATCTTCAATGTCATGCAGTACATCAAATTATTTCCGTTGTTCGCACAAAAGCTTGCGCCATTGGTAGCGATTTTATCTTGCCAAAGAATAGTCATGACGACTTGCCCAGTGCCATCAACTTGAATGCTGGCATCCCCCAGGGGCAAGGTATTTTGAATATTGTTCAGCCATTGCGCTGAATCATAGCCTGCACATCCACCGATACAATCGTTAATAACAGGCAGGGCGGCCCCAAAACCAAACGCGTACAAATCACGCTGATCGGCATTGGCCCGAATCCTATCGGCCATTTCCCGCAACATGAAATCAGCTTGTGTTCGAAAGTAGGAAGATTGCACCGTGCGTAGACCCACGGTTTGCGTCGCGGCGACCCCGGCCACGCCCGCGCTTAAAATTAGCAGCGCGACAAGCACCTCAACAAGAGTGAGGCCCGATACGCCTGACTTTCCAACGAATTTAGTACCCACGACACAGAATCCTTAACTGATTAACAGTACAGGGCATTTAACAATAGAGTTAAGGGCATTGCAACGAGAGTTGGGGGGCAGCCGACCAGTTGCGACGGACTGCAAGTTTCGATCTCGAAATGAGACCTACAAAGCATGATTAGAATACGAGTAAAGTCCAACCAAAAAGGGACACTGGTGAGGTAACCCTACTCTACAGGCCTTAATTCCTTAGGTAAGGAGAAGAATACATTCTCAATTTCGCCATCCAACTCGCTGACGCCAACGCCGCCCCAAGATTCAAGCTTTTTRACCACTTGCTGAACCAACTTCTCTGGCGCTGAAGCCCCCGCAGTAACGCCTACCGAATCAACCCCTTGCATCCAGACTCGATCAATTTGCTCGGCATTATCCACCAAAAAGGCAGTCGCACCACATCGTTCGGCCAGCTCACGCAGTCGGTTTGAGTTAGAGCTATTCGGAGAGCCCACCACTAACACCACATTACACTCTAACGCCAGTTGCTTAACCGCATCTTGCCTATTTTGAGTCGCATAACAAATATCAGCTTTTTTAGGCCCCTGGATTTGTGGGAATTTATTTTCCAGCGCCGCAATGACTTCTGCCGAATCATCCACAGACAAAGTCGTTTGAGTAACGTAGCAAAGCTCAACTGAACTTTTCACCTCTAGCGCGGCGACGTCGGCCAAATCTTCCACCAAATAGATTTCGCCCCCCATAGAGGCATCAAATTGCCCCATGGTGCCTTCTACTTCCGGGTGCCCTTGATGACCAATTAACACGACATTTTTACCGGCTCGGCTAAAACGCAAGACCTCCATGTGGACTTTCGTCACTAAGGGGCAAGTCGCATCAAATACCTTTAATCCCCGAGACTTAGCGTCCTCTTGGACACTCTTCGCCACGCCATGAGCGCTAAAGATAACCAAGCCATCGCTGGGCACATCATCTAGCTCATCAACAAATACCGCACCGCGGTTTCGTAAATTATCCACCACGTAYTTRTTGTGCACCACYTCRTGACGCACRTAGACCGGAGGCCCAAATACATCCAGAGCACGGTCTACGATATCAATGGCCCGATCAACTCCGGCACAAAACCCTCTTGGGTTGGCTAATTTAACTTTCATCAATCTGTCCCGGAAATGCAGCAGACTCTTTAGCGCTAGCGCTCAAGGCATCCGAATCAACCGACAATTCACCCAGTAAATTAACTAGCTGCTCAGCACCACAAGGCTCAACAGTGACTATTTGCACCTGGAAAGTCAGCTCCCGGCCCGCCAGCGGGTGATTGAAATCCACTTCCACCCAATCATCACGCACCTTTTTCACCAAGCCAGGTAATTCGCCTTCACCGGTCTCAAATGAAATCAGCAAGCCCTCTTCTAGGTCCACACCACCAACAAAAGTATTGCGCTGTAACACCTTAATATTTTCAGGGTTTACTTCGCCAAAGGCTTTGCTGGGCGGCATGTAGATCGAGCGCTTGTCACCGGCTTTTAAACCGCGCAAGGCCTTTTCAAACCCAGGAAGGAAATTACCGTCACCCATTACAAAGGTCGCAGGCGACTTATCAAAATTACTATCAACAACGGCACCATCTTCAAGAGCCACTGAAAAATACAACGACACACGCGTGTCATCACCGATGGTTAAAGGAGAAACTTCACTGCCCAACATACTTACCTCATTTATTTGGGTTTCGAATCATATCGATACCCATCATCACTGCGCCAATTGAAATGCCAGCATCCGCAACATTAAACGCGGGGAAATGCACGCCTGCCCAATGAAAATCTAAAAAATCCACTACATAACCATACATAAGCCGGTCATATACATTACCAACGGCACCGCCAATAATCAGCGCCAACGCAATCGCCAACCATTTATCGCTCTTGGGTAATTTCCAGAGCCAAATAATTAAGGCAACGCAGGTGCCCACAGCGATGGCGCTAAACATCCAACGCTGCCAACCGCCGGCATCACTCAAAAAGCTAAACGCCGCGCCGGTATTATGCAGCAGGGTAAAATTAAAAAACGGAAAAATAGAAATCGACTGATAAAGATCCAAAGCATCCGTCGCCATGGATTTAGTATACAAATCCAAACCAATGACCAGCACCGTAATCCACAACCAAGACAACATACCGGTCGCTTCCATATCGGAGCGATTCGCCTCAGCTTCATTCATCCCTTTAGATTCGCTCAAAAAAACAACCTCACTTAATACGTTTCCTGATGTATGGCTGGACACTTCTTCCTGCCATTCAGCTTGGCACTAAACCAAATACATTAGACCAAATACATCAGACCGAAACTTAGACCGAGACATTAAACCCAACCAGCTAAAGGCCCAAATAGAAATCTAGGCCCCCAGTCAAATCAATCTAATTACGCAAAAGTCCGTTGCTCGCCTTCGCCGGAGACATTACTCACACAACGACCGCACAACTCAGGATGCTCTTGATGGCTGCCCACGTCCTCTCTTAAATGCCAGCAACGCACGCACTTGGTATGCTCCGACGCACTCACTAGCAACTGCAATCCATCCAGATCCGTTTTAACCGCCCCTTCAGGCACTTCTGAATCATCAAATACCTTGCAGGCAGACGTAATCATGACAAAGCGTAACTCATCCCCTAAGCGATCCAGCTCAGACTTTAACTCGCTCGAACAATAAAACGCCACATGCGCTTCCAAGCCCGAACCAATTTTATTATCAGCACGCTGGCTTTCTAACTCTTTATTCAAGGCGTTCTTAACCGCAATCAAATGCTCCCAACGCTCGCGCTCTAAACCACCGTCTTGTTGCGCATCAAATTGCTGCAAGCCGTCATACCACTCCACCAAGAATACTGACTCAGCACGCTCGCCCGGCAAGGTGCGCCAGACTTCTTCGGCAGTAAAACTAAGAATTGGCGCGATCCAACGCACCATGGCTTCAACGATATGAAATAACGCCGTTTGCGCAGAACGTCGCGCCACACTATCGGCCTGACAGGTGTACTGACGGTCTTTAATAATACTTAAATAAAACGCCCCCAAATCCACTACGCAAAAATTATGCAGCTTTTGGTAAATCAAATGAAACTGATAGGTCTCATAAGCTTCGATGATTTCAGACTGCACTTGCAAGGCACGATCCACCGCCCAACGATCCATCTCAAGCATTTGATCCGCAGGCAAGCAATGTTGCTCCGGTTCAAACCCATTGAGGTTGGCCAACAAAAAGCGAATGGTATTTCGAATCCGACGATAAGAATCCGCAGTACGTTTTAAGATTTCATCCGACACCGTCATTTCAGAACGGTAATCAGTAGCCGCCACCCATAACCGAATAATATCCGCACCCAAGGACTTCATGACCTTTTGCGGCGACATAACATTACCCACCGACTTGGACATTTTCTTGCCGTCCGAGTCCACCGTAAAGCCATGCGTCAAAACCGTTTTATAAGGCGCCTTATTTTCACTGGCAATACCGGTTAACAACGAGGACTGAAACCAACCCCGATGCTGATCCGAACCCTCAAGATAAAGATCAGCAGGGTACTGTAAATAGTCCCTACGCTTTAACACCGCCGAATGGGAGACTCCGGAATCAAACCATACATCCAAAGTATCGGTAACTTTTTCATATTGATCTGCATCACTTCCCAACAAATCCCTAGTATCCAACTCAAACCATGCATCCATACCGCTTTCTTCGACAAGCTTTGCAACTTCTTCGATCAAGCGCGGTGTTTCTGGATGTAATTCCTGAGTATTTTTATTCACAAATAAAGTAATTGGCG
>NVVB01000025.1 GCA_002402085.1 Gammaproteobacteria bacterium | reverse complement strand
ATTTGTATCGGGTGGTGAAGGTTTAGATAACTTGATTGGTAGCGCTGAAAACGACACCATTACGTTGGGTGCCGCTGCGATCACTGCTGATGACCTAGTCATTAGCGATATTGAATTCGTATCGGGTGGCGAAGGTTTAGATAACTTGATCGGTAGCGTTGAAAGCGACACGATTACGCTGGGTTCCGCTGCGCTCACTGCTGATGATCTAGTCATTAGTGACATTGAATTTGTATCGGGTGGCGAAGGTTTAGATACTCTGATTGGTACTTCTAGCGATGACACCTTTACCCTGGGCTCTGCTGCGATCACTGCTGATGATTTAGTCATTAGTGATATTGAATTTGTGTCGGGTGGCGAAGGTTTAGACAGCCTGATTGGTAGCGTTGAAAACGACACGATTACTCTGGGTTCCGCTGCGATCACTGCTGATGATCTAGTAATAAGTAGTATTGAGTTTGTATCGGGTGGCGACGGTTTGGACAACCTTATTGGTAGCTCTTTTGCGGATAACTTCTTCCTAGGCGCTACAGTTCCTGAAGGCGCGGACGGCATTGCACTTGATCAGATTGAATTTATCTCTGGTGGCGGCGGCATTGACTCCCTAACCGGAACTGAGATTTCAGATAACTTTTTCTTAGGGGTTACAGTTCCAGAAGGTGTAGACGGGATTGCACTAGAGCAAATTGAAACTATCTCTGGTGGTGACGGCCTTGATTCCTTAACTGGCAGCGCAGTAGCGGATAATTTTTTCCTAGGGACTATAGTTCCTGAAGGAGTAGACGGGATTGCTCTGGATCAAATTGAAACTATCTCTGGCGGTGACGGCGTTGATTCTTTAACGGGAACCTCTGTTGCGGATAACTTTTTCTTAGGCACTACAGCTCCTGAGGGTGTAGACGGTATTGCTCTGGATCAAATTGAAGTTATTTCTGGCGGAGAAGGAATTGATTCCCTAACTGGCAGTGCAGTAGCCGACAACTTTTTCCTAGGGACTGAAGTGCCTGAAGGCGTAGATGGAATTGCACTGGACCAGATTGAAGCTATCTCTGGTGGTGACGGTATTGATTCCTTAACAGGCACTTTGTTGGCAGACAACTTTTTCCTAGGTACTGTATTACCTGTAGGTGTAGACGGCATTGCGCTTGATCAGATCGAAACTATCTCAGGTGGCGAGGGAGTTGATACCTTAAACGGCAGTAATGAAGGGGATGAGTTTGAGCTATCTCCGTCGGCTAGCAATGCGTTGACTGTGAGCGGCGTTGCGTTCACCGGACTTGAAACTGTGCTAGGTGGCACGGGGCAGGATCAAGTGAACTCCCTTACCGTTGCGAACACATTTACTATTGATGCGAACGGATTCGAAGTTAATGGGATTAACWWYGMRRKTRWTKWWAMWGSSRYTGRKGYSGKKWMKGSKMWYKSWGTKKYGRRTAYWRWTGAAGSMRMRARYKWMRWWKWARWMYWMGMWMWWTTAGYRSAAACTAATTCAGTGCTGGTCGCAGGTATTCARTTTAATGGTGTTGGTTTCGTAACYGGTGGCGGAGGAAGTGATTTSGTACTGGCWGCGAATAACGGTTCTGCTTTCGATGTCTCGAGTAACGAGAGTGCGWTWGTTGATGGCATTCAGTTTAGCGACATTGGCGGCGGCTTTGTTGGGCGCGCTGGCGATGACTTATTCGTTGTCACTGGTACAGATTTAGATTTGTCTATTAATGCCGGTGATGGTCGGGATACGTTAATCGGGTCTAACGTTGTAGCGAATGGTGATAGCTTCCAGTTGATAGAAGGCGGTGGTGTAGCCATTCAAGGTGTTCGTTTTACTTCTATTGAAGTGGTGGACGCAAGAGCTGGGAATGACAGTGTCTTTGGTTTAGATGGCGAAGACTCCTTTGGTTTAGGCGATGTCGATAATAGACTGACCACTAACGGTATTGAGTTTAGCCATATTGAAATCGTTAACGGTGGCGGAGGCGATATTATTGAAGGCTCTGCCCAGGATCATCTTTTCGAGTTATTACCAACAGACGGCGCTGTTCGAGTAAGTGAAATTAACTTTAATGGCATTCAACAAGTACGCGGTAATGGCGGCGAAAACGCCATTCAAGGAACAAATCAGGTTGATGCGTTTGTGCTTAATGATGGCAATGCTGTAACGGTGTCTAGCATTAACTTCACTATGATTGATCAGGCCAATGGTGGATTGGGAGACGATACCGTGACTGCAGGTTTGGTGGGTCGCGGTGGGGTTTTCGAGCTGGGTGCAGATGGTGTCGGCGTTGCTGAGGGTATTCGTTTTCAAAATATTGACGGCGGCTATTTTGGTGGAGACTTCGGCGATGTATTTAATGTCTCTGCAGACTTCAATGCTGGAATATTAATCGGCGGCGCAGGGAATGATGAATTTAATATTATTACTAGTGATCAAGCCTTAGTGATTCGAGGCGGCGTTGGGGACGACATCTTAAATGTCACCGGCAACTCTTTAGATTGGGTGATTGATGATCAGTTAGGCAATAGTGTGACTGAGCGTGGTGGTGTTCAGCTGATTGAGTTTGATGAAATAGAAGATTTCGGCAGTAATGCGCCTGAATTCTCCTTAACAAGTAATCAAGACGTTAATCTGGCGGCTACTTCAATCGAGATTGGCGATGTGACATTGAATTACAACGCTGAACCCGAACGAGTGGTTCTAGATGTAGGCGCTGTGAGTATAGAGGGTTTCGAGTCGTCGGAGTTTGGTGAGTTGGATATTACGAGCTCTGGTTCTGTAACCGGCGCAGGTGTAGTCATTGCCAATTTGTTGCAAGTGAGCAGTGTTGACGGCGTGGATCTCCTTACGGAGGTCAATGAGTTAGTCATTGACGCTGGGAGTGATGTCAGTATTGAGCAGCGAGGTGATGTGCTGCTTCGTAGTGTCGTAGCTACCGATCAGAATATTTCAATTCGTGCGGAAGGCGATATCTTTATTGAAGCCGTAGATACGGGGCGTACTGGCAGTGTTAGCTTGGAAAGTTTCGGATTTGATAATGAGGGGCTTGCTAGCGATTTAATCGCTTCTATCCCGACATTGACTGATGGCGGTGTTGCCTTCCATATTCGCTCAAACGATGTGACTTTGCAGGCGGCTGGTAACGTGGGCACTGATGTAGCCTTCAGTGTGTTCGTTTCCAACGCGTTAAGAATCGATTCACTACTATTTATCGAGCCCACTATTTTCGGGAACCCGAATCTGTTTGACTGGATCGGAAACAGGATTCTGTCACGTACCTCTCAGCTAGTATCGTCAGGGGTGGTCGCGGCGGTGAATTCTTTAGCCGATGAGTTGGTTGTTGTTGACCCTGCGATCTTCACCGAGCTGACTTCTTTTGATGTGACGAATAACGCGTTAAACGATGGCAATGTTGACTCGGAGTTTGCAGTGACAGATACCGCTGAAAAAGAAGCAGAAATAGTTGCTGCCGCTGAGGAGCAACGCGTTGTAGAGGTTCGCGAACAAGAGCGAACAGAAGTCTTGGAAACTGAAAAAGACGAACAGGAACGTCTTGCAGAATCAACGCGGGCACGCGCTAGAGCCCGCTGGTTGGCAGAGCAAGACGATACTGAAAGCCAAGCTGCAGAAGGTGAGGACGGTCAATCGAGCCTACTAAGCTCCGTCAGAGCGCAACGTGCGGGTGGAAAACGGAAAAAGCCTGTTGAATCCGATGATGAAAGTGAAGAGGAAGAAGACGGTTCCGAGGACGAGGACAGTTCAAAGGATGACGGCAGTGACTCTGATTCAAAGGGTACGGAAGCGTCTAATGATCGTGTCGAAGGTCAAAGTCAGGTCGACGACAGTGGTGTTGGCGGAACCTTTGGCCGGTTTATGAAAGGCATCGTGAAGCTGGTTAACGAACGAGTTTAATTCCATATCCTGCCGATCAGGCTAAATATTACGTCGGCTGCTATGCTGAGGTAATAGCTGATAGCAACTGCTAGGCCCTCTTCTGTTCTTGTGATAGAAGGAGGCCTAGAGTTTTTCTATTTGGGATAGGGAAGCGCCTTATAGTGCCTGATTTAAAGCGTCAGAAGAGGACACGCTTAAGTCCCCGTATGGCTCAATGCCGAGCTGATTTCAATAATCGCATTACTAATGCGCTGTTCATAAGCGTTCATTTCTTCAGTCATTCCCCGCCGCTAGCACTTCATCATCCGCTTGGAGACATTCAAAGGCGACCTGTCTTTTGGCTGGCCTTGTCATTGTTATGCGCCTGTTTATTTTTATTGAGTGGTTGTGGAGAAAATTCGCGTTCTTCGGCGAACGAAGCTGAGGTGCGGTCGGTAACCGGCGCCACTCTAACCATCTCCCTTGTACGCGCCTCGGACGGCGTGGCAACCAACACTGTCTCTAGTTCGGTGCCTGGTCAATTATCCGTGGTATTTAAAGATAGCGGCGGTAACCCTGTGGAAGCGGTGATCGTTACGTTTAGTTCGTCGACGGTGTTATTTGACCCGGAGGCGGGAACTGCCTTGACCAATAGCCAGGGCGTTGCAGAAATCGGGGTTGAGCCGAATGACGCATTGGGTGCCGGTGAAGTGAGTGCGGAGGTCACGCATAATAGCGAGACATTATCGGTGTCTCTCAATGTAGCCACTGTTGAAAATGGTGACGAGGACGGCGCTTCGAGTGAAGACAGTGTGACTCTTGAAGAAGCTGTTTTGACGCTCTCTTTAGTTAGCGAGGATGATGAGAGTAATATTATTAGAGCGGACGCGCCAGGTACAGTATCAGTGACCTTGGTAGATGGGCAAGGAGCAGGGCTTGGTTCGGTATTGATTGAGCTAAGCACCGATTTAGCATTGCTCGACCCGTCCAATGGTTCGGTGGTCACTAATAGTGATGGCCAGGCGACGATTCTCTTGTTGGCACAAGACGAGACGGGAGCTGATGCACTGGTGGCTAAAGCAAGCGTTTCCACTGAGTCGCTGAGTGAAACGCTTAATTACACGGTGAATCCGCCTCAGGTTGAGATGGGCAGTAGTGCTTCAGGGACGTTTATTGAAGGGCAGTTAGCAATTGGTGTGTCGCCCTTGTCGGCTGGCGGGACCAGTGCTGTTATTGCGAATTTAGTCGATGTTAATCAAGACCCATTTACGTCCTCTACCATATTGATAAGTTTTAGCTCGGATTGCAGTGATAGCGGTAGCGCGACGTTGACTTCGTCTGTCACGGCAATCAGTGGCGAAGCCCAAGCAACCTATAAAGCGCAAGGCTGTGAAGGTGTTGATACGATTACTGCGAGTGCTAGTTTTGGCGGCAGTAGTTTGACGGCTAGCGGTAGCATTACCGTGTCGTCTGATCAGGTAGGGTCGATTGAGTTTATCGATGCCAGTCCGTCGGTGATCGCTTTAGCCGGCACTGGTGGGCAAGGTTTATCCAGTACCAGTACAGTTACTTTCGAAGTGCGAGGCACTCAGGGTTTAGTGCTGGCGAACGAGCAAGTCGACTTCGTACTGAGTACGGATGTGGGCGGCATCACCTTAAGTCCAAGTGACGCAATTAGCGACAGTAATGGTCAAGTCTCAACGGTCGTGCAGTCCGGGTCGGTATCCACCTCGGTTCGGGTGAAGGGAAGTTTGAATTCTAATTCGGATATTGCTACGCAATCTGATTTGCTGAATATTACGACTGGCATTCCAGATATGGATAGCATGACGCTAACGATTGAGATGCAAAACCCTGAGGCTTTTAATCGGCCAGGGGTAGATTTGGATGTGAATGTGTTTATGGGGGACCTCTTTAATAATCCCGTACCCGATGGAACTGCAGTTGCGTTTACTACCGAAGGCGGAACTATTGGTGGGGCCTGCACGACTGTTTCGGGCGTATGCGGTGTGGTTTGGTCAAGTTCGAATCCTCAGCCGACTGATGGTCGCGTGACTATTTTGGCGTCGGCTCTGGGGCATGAGTCCTTTGAGGATCTTAATGGTAATGGTCGTTTTGATGATGGCGATAATTTTACAGATATCTCGGAGGCGTTTAGGGATGATGATTTTGACTCCAGTCACGATGCGTTAGAACCATTTATAGATATAAACGGCGACGGGCTATTTGATACTGGAGATGGTTTGTATAACGGTCCTTTGTGTGAGCACAGTACTTTGTGTAGTGATAATCGTGAGCTGCTGTCGGTGTGGCGTACGTTAGAGTTTGTTATGTCGACCGGTGCTGCCACGCTGGCGTTAACCGTCGACGGTGTGTTGTTGGCGGCTGGCGGGGTGATTGATGTGAGTGCTGGTCCGAAGACTGTGGTGTTATCTGTAGCGGATCTTAATAGTAACTCTGTCGCTGGTGGCAGTACGGTTGCAGCCTCTGTGACTAACGGGGAACTGGGTGGGGTGACTTCTTATACGGTGAGCAGTTCAGTTAAGGAACCCGATTCTTTTAGCTTTACTGTCGTGGGCGATGATGAACCGGGAGGGGCGGGTGATCCGGGAAGTTTTGATGTGTCGGTAACGTCGCCYGTAGGGATTACTTCGGTGATGTCTTGGCAAGTGATCGACTAATTGTATCGTCGTTGTTTGACTCTAAACTTAGCGTTAAATTGTTTTTATATTTTAGCTTCAGTGTTTCACTTTAAACGATTATTTGAAGCACTTATTTGAATCGTTTATTGATACGAAGTGTAGGGATTAGTAAAAGTTATGTGCCCTCGAGTCGTGTTGTTTATTCCATTGGATAACTATTTACATTCGGCTATTGGTTGTGGCGGTCAATAAAATCTATATGTCCTGGGCGTACTTTGGTTAAGCTGATTAAGTGAGTGGATTAGCGAGGTGGAGTATGTTTTTGTGTTTAGTTGAATTAGCTTGTGTTGTGAATGGTCATGGATTTGGATGATTCGGATTATATCGCACGCAATGTTGGCGTGGGTGTTTTCATAAATGGCCGAGAAGATAGAGTAATGTTCGTTTTTTACTTGTGGGTAATTTCGTAAAGGTAAATCAAAGCATCTTTAGGTTGTGATAAACCGTAAGGCGCGGTGTGGTGGGGCTCTTGGCTATTGTTGAGGGTTTACAATTGCAGTGAATCTGCCTAGTATTCGCGGCATTTCTGCCTTTTAGTTATTCCGTGTACGCAGGTGTTTGATTGTATTTGCGCTACCTAAGTGTTTTCTATAGGCGTGTTTTGGTTAGCCTGCGGGTTTAATGATTTTGCGATTGAGTGGACTATGACTTTAGATCAATTATTAGAGCAATTAAAGGATTCGCCTGTAACGGTTGAATTTAACGATGTTATGGCGGTTATCGAGACGTATTATGATTATACGGCTACAGCGTTTCAAAACGGTGATGTATTGAACCCTTCGGGCAGCAATGAGGGGTCGTGCAAGATATTTGCATTCGCAACGTTACAAGGTTTGAGTGAGCAAGCAACTTTAGCGTGTTTCGGTCGTTATTATCGAGACGATGTGATGCTGCACCCTGAGGGGGACGATCATGGCAATATCCGCAGTTTTATCAGTAATGGCTGGCAGGGGGTAAGTTTTAAAGGGCAAGCGTTGAGTCAGTCTTAATTCGCGCATAAGGAATTAAGCAGTAGTGGTTGAGTAACGACCTGTTGGGCGCGAGTCAGGTGAAGCATAAAGTGTGTGATGTTTGATCAGTCTGGTAGTAGGCATACGTAGTTTTTGATTAGTGAGTAGGGTTGTAGAGATATGAGTACGGAAGAAGCTTTAAAGCAACGAAGTGAATCTAAGTGTGAACTTTGTGGTGCGGATCAGTTGGCATTGTCTGTGTACGAAGTGCCTCCTGTGAAAGACGCTGGCGCGCAGGAATGTGTGTATTTATGTCCGGCTTGTATAGGTCCGATGACGGACACCGAGTCGCTGGATATAAATCATTGGCGATGCCTTGGTGATAGTATGTGGAGTACTGTTCCTGCGGTACAAGTTGTGGCGTGGCGAATGCTAACCCGATTGAATGAAGAAAGCTGGGCTCAAGATTTACTGGATATGCTTTATCTGGAAGACGACGTTTTGGCGTGGGCGCAGTTGTCATTGTTTGAGCAGGAGGAGCCTGCGGAGAGTCCGTGTCGAGATAGCAATGGTGCATTATTAGCGGGAGGGGATGCGGTCACGTTAATTAAAGACCTGGTCGTTAAAGGCGCAAACTTTACTGCGAAGCGGGGCACTCTGGTTAAAAATATATCGCTTACTTCAAATCCTGAGCATGTTGAAGGCCGAGTGAATGGTGTGCGAATTGTTTTGGTGAGTGCGTTCTTGAAAAAAGTAAATGAGTCGGAGTCTTAATGCGGTGTTTGAGCTGCTAGGGTGACGTTCATTACGGTSGGTGTKTTTTCGATAAWGGGTAGTATYAAAAAAGCCAGCGCTTCGCTGGCTTTTTTGATTCCCGAGTACTACTCGGCTACCGATACGTCATCTGCTAGAGGGCCTTTTTCGCCGTTTGAAACGTCGAATTCAACCATTTGCCCCTCAAGTAGTGTGCGGTGTCCTTCCCCTCTTATTGAACTGTAGTGAACAAAAACATCTTTGCCATCTACTCGTTGGATAAACCCATAGCCTTTCGCGTCGTTGAACCACTTCACTGTTCCTTTTTGTCGATCATCCATATTACTAACCTTGATTGCTTGTCTATGATTGCTATTATTTTTAGTTATATTTAGTTTATCCATATAAACGAATTTATTTACATTGGACCCAAACATTTATGCGGCATTTTGTATTGAAAAGCAAGGGGGTAAAGATGAAAAATAATTTATTGTCGTCGTATTACTTCATTGATTGAAAAGAGTATTGGTGAACGTCTTTGGGAGGGCTGTTCCGGTTTATTTTGTTAGTGTTAAAATGATATCGGTTTGAGAAGTGCGAAGATAAAAGTAGTAATGATTATAAAACATTAATGCTAATTATTTTGATGGTAAGGATAACGATTAATAGTGCGATTAATAGTGCGATTAATAGTACGATTAATATTTAATCTTCGTAGTGATCGGTAATCCACTATTTTTTTGTCATTAGTTTTATGTGCAATAGATTCGAGTGCAGTTCCTGGGTGTGACTTGTCCCGAGTAATAGTTGGTTATTCATGATGCGCAGCTTTGTTGTAAGGCGTGGGTCCAATCCTAATTAGTATAATTGTTCGATTAAGTCGACCGAAATGTGTTGGGCCGGTGCTGGTGCTTGAGGCCCTGCCCCTAAATTGGTGAAGATGGATTGTTGGAATTATTTTTACGTGTTTTTTCTTTGTGTTTTAATGCGTGAGCCTTAAGCGTCGGGCGCAGAAATTGTTGGGTTGGTTTTCTAAATTTAAAGCGTGTGGGTTTGACGGGCCGGAAAATTCCGGCCGCGCTTTAGTTGCCGCACAACAATAGGGTGTTTAAGCCATCGTGCTTAAGGCGTAGTGATCAAGATCTAGTGATCAAGATCTAGTGTTTATGGCTGACCTAATTAGGGTAGTTGGCTTCCATTAGTTGCGGCGGGGCAATGGGCGCGTCGATTACGCCAACGTCCTCAGCGGAGAAGCCTTTCGGCCCTTCTATAATTTGGAAGTCTACTGTCTGGCCATCTTTCAGGGTGCGATAGCCGTCGCCTCGGATTGCTCGATAGTGAACGAATACGTCGTCCTCGCCAGGTCTCTGGATAAAGCCAAATCCCTTGCTGTTATCAAACCATTTTACGACACCGAGAATGCGTTCTTCTGCCATGATCAAAGTACCTCTATTATTCTTATTTTTATTATTTTTTATATAGGCGTACTTATTGTTACTGCAGCTAGTGCTGATTTAACAGAGCGTTGATCGAGCCAATAAACCATTACCGGAGGGTATATATAACCTCTCTGGGTGAGTTTATTGAGGACGCTTACTGTCGCTGCGAGCGAAGAACAAAAGTCACCTGTGAGAAGATTCTAGGGCGATTTTTGAAGTGACGGCAAGGTCGGAAGGGGATGATGTGGTATGTTTTGTGACGGGGTTCACATATGGTGTGATCGAAAGGCCACTAAAGAATTATATAAGGTGCTTTAGTGGCCCTTCAAAGCCGATTTAGGCTTTTGGTCCTGCGTCGCGAATGTGTGCTGGAACGTCGTATTTAACGAAATTGTCAGTAAACTGTTTCGCTAGATCTTTGGCTTTCAGGTCATATGCGGCAGGATCTTTCCATGTGTTTTTAGGGATTAGGATCTTGCTGTCAACGCCAGGAACCGCTTTAGGAGCTTGAAGGTTAAGTGCTTCAATGGTCTCTGTTTCTACATCGTCCAGCTGGCCATTGAGGATGGCGCGAATTACTGCACGTGTCGTTGGGATGTCAAAACGGCTGCCTTCGCCGTAAGGACCGCCAGTCCAGCCAGTGTTCACTAGGAATACTTTGCTGTCGAACTCTTCGATTCGTTTGATCAATAGCTCTGCGTATTCGCCRGCCGGTCTTGGGAAGAACGGAGCGCCGAAGCAGGTGCTAAAGGTGGAGCGAATGTCTGAGCTTGAGCCCATTTCTGTGCTGCCCACTAAGGCCGTGTAGCCGCTTAAGAAGTGGTAAGCCGCACCATCATTCGAGAGGCATGATACTGGTGGTAATACGCCAGTTAAGTCACACGTTAGGAAGATGATGTGTTTAGGTTCGCCGGCCCGGTTTGCAATTTCGCGCATTTCAACATGCTCAAGCGGATATGCCGCTCGGCTGTTTTGGGTCATGCTTACGTCGTTATAATCAGCAACGCGAGTTTCCGGGTTGATGACTACGTTTTCAATTACGCTACCAAACTTAATGGCGTCCCAGATTACAGGCTCATTCTTTTGGCTTAAGTCGATGCATTTGGCGTAACAGCCGCCTTCAATGTTAAAGACTGCGCCTTTGCCCCAGCCGTGCTCATCGTCGCCAATCAAATAGCGCTCTGGGTCGGCAGAAAGGGTAGTTTTGCCMGTGCCTGATAAGCCAAAGAATAACGCAGTGTCGCCATCTTTACCGACATTGGCTGCGCAATGCATAGGTAGGATGCTTTTCTCTGGTAACAAGAAGTTTTGTACAGAGAACATGGCCTTTTTCATTTCGCCGGCGTAACGCATGCCAGCTAACAATACTTTGCGGGCAGCGAAGTTGATGATTACTGCGCCGTCGCTGTTAGTGCCGTCTCTTTCGGGTTCGCATTCAAAGTTGGCTGCGTGAAGGATTTGCCAAACTTGCTTGTCTTTTGGGTTGTATTGCTCTGGAGTGATAAACAGGTTGTTGGCAAACAAGTTATGCCATGCAGTTTGGGTGGTTACCTTAAGTGGAAGGTAATGATCGCTATCTGCGCCAACGTGCAGGAGTGAGCAGAATGTGTCGGTTTCGGCGACGAAGGCTTCCGCTCGATCCCAAAGTGCATCGAATTTGTCTTTGTCGAATGGGCGGTTAATCGGCCCCCAGTGAATCGCATCGCTTGTGCTTGGCTCGTCCACTATAAAGCGATCCATAGGAGAGCGGCCTGTGCGCTTGCCTGTCTCAACAACAAAGGCGCCAGTGGAGGCAAGTCGGCCTTCGCCCCGGGCTAATGCGAACTCGGTTAATTGAGCTCGGCTAAGATCTTGATGGACTGTTGGGGCTTTGGTTTGTTCACTCATTGAAATCTGTTCCTTCGGCTTTTGGCCGATCTCTTTACACCTAATATGGGTCTCGTTGAGACGCTTTGGGTCGGGGTCACCGATATGAGTCACTAAAGTTCATGACTTTTGCTAAAAAAAGGGGGGCTATTATGCCAAAACACGGAGCAAAACGCTAAACCTAAAATATTGGTAGGTAGAGGCCTCTGGTGGCGCGCTTTTCGAGCCATAGAGGCTCACAGCTAGCCTTATATTACACTGCCTGCCTGATAGCTATAGCCTGTAGGCCGATTTGTGCTTGGTTTGGCATTTTGGCCTGAGCGCTCGTGTGCGCTATAGCCTTGGTCTTGTAGGTTTAATGGGGCCTGTTCGATGGGTCGTGAGTCTGTTCAGACACTAAATGGCTGATGTCGGTATTGGCAAATTTATAGCGAGTGCTGCAAAACTGGCAGTCGACGACTATTACGCTCTTTTTTTCGAGCAAGGACTTCAGTTCGCTTCGATCCATCGCGCTCAAGGCACTAAGTGTTCTCTCCCGTGTGCAAGTACAATCGAACGAAATCGCCTTTTTGTCAAATATTCTCATGGATTCTGACGGGAAAGTGCGCGTTAACAGCCTTTCGATGGGCAAGGCTAGTATTTCACTTGGGTGTGCGTTTTGAATTAGTTGGGTTAAATGGTCCCAGCGTGATTGTGACTTGCCTGACTCTTGATGCGTTGCTGCGTGTTGTGACGTGTGCTGCGCCTGAATGAGTAGTCCTGATGTGTAGTCGCCTTCGGAGGTGAATATAAGCTTGGTGGGCGATTGCTCAGAGTGGGTAAAGTAGTCTTCTAGGCAGGCCGACAGTGAGCTGTGCTCTAGGGGGATAACGCCTTGATACTGCTTACCGTTTTTAGGTTGTATATGGATGGCTAGCTTGCCATCTTGTAATAACGCCTGAAGGTCATGGTTATTGGCGAGTTCAGGGGACTGAAGGCTTTTTTCATCAATGTGTGCGGTGGCTCGAACCAGTTGGTGTGAGCGGCATTCGGCCATTAATAAAGGAATCGCGCCATTGCTACGCGCGTGAATGGTCAGGCTGCCGTCGAATTTCAAGGTGGCGCTAAGCAATACCGAGGCGCACATTAGCTCGCCGAGTAGTTTCTTTACCGGGGGTGGATAGGAGGCTTTGCTGATCACTTCTTGATAGCTGGTATTTAGACGCACGAGTTCTCCGCGAACATCGGCATCTTCAAATATAAACTTTTGGCAAAAATCATTGTTCATAAATCAAACTTACAGGCAGTTGAAACGGTCGGTTAAGACTGGTTTCTTAAGTGAGTCCCGTGGGCATTCGGTGTGCCAATGAACTGGGCGGCACATGTGGCGGATGCCTTTCTTGGGCGCTTTATGGTCTGAAAAAACGAGTGTTATTGAGTTCAATACCACACGGCGTGGTCTGCAAAGGGAGGCTAAGTAGGGTAATCAATCACTTAAACTTAGCGGCCCTACGCTGACTTAAACGCGTCGGGGTTTTGACTCGATCTGGGAAGGGATGCTAACAGAATCCAAGAAAGCCCTGAAAAGAAAAATTGTAACAAAGCGTTCTCTTATTCCATTTTGTTGAACTGAATGATTTTGCGGCGATTTTTTTTGGTGGGTTTGTTGCTGGGGGAGGGGTTGCTGAGGCGTTGGGCTTTTTTGAGTGCGCTGACCTGGGTGCGGGTGTTCAGGCTTTGCTCGGTTTCCTGGTAAAGGCCTTGGGCTACTTTGGCTGGGCCTCGTTTCTCAGACAGCGTTAGCACCTCGATAGTCAGTTCTTCTTCCGCTCTGCGCAAAGTAATGAATTGGCCGGGGCTGATCTCTTTGCTGGCTTTAACGCGGCTGCCTTGATAATGCACTTTGCCACCCTCAACTGCTTGTTTTGCAAGGCTCCGGGTTTTATAGAATCGTGCTGCCCATAGCCATTTATCAATACGGACGCCGTTGGAGGATGATGTCTTGTTGGAATGTTTGCTCATTCTGAGGGGAGTATTTCTTTGAAGTCGTGAATGGCCGGGAAGCCTTGAATGGGGATGCTGCCGAGCTGACTGTCTGGGTTGGCAATAGCAACTAAGTGGCCGATGCCGTAGTCCTTGGCGGCATTAAGGACGGAAACGCTGTCATCAATCAGTAGGGTTTTGGCGGGATCGAAGCGGTATTGGGCTTGGAATCGCTGCCAGAAATCGGGTGATTCTTTCGGTGCGCCAAATTGGTGTGACGAAAATATATGGTCTAAGTAGCCGCCAAGGCCAGTGTGTTCTAACTTTAGGTCTAGCGCTTTAGGGTGAGCGTTGGTGACTAAGGTGCGGGGGATTTGTTTGTCCTTAAGGGCGGTTAGGAACGCAACGGTGTCAGGTCGGAAGCGAATTTTGTCTTTGACGTCACGTTTAAGGCTGACGATATCCAGGCCTAGTTGTTGAGACCAAAAGTCTACGCAATACCAGTTCAGCTTATGTGCCTGCTGAGCGAATTGGGCAAAAAGAACCTGTTTACTGGCCCTTATAGATAGATCATTGGCCTTGCCGTAGCAAGTGGGTAGGTAGTGCTGCCAGAAATGATTATCGAAGTGCAGGTCGAGTAACGTGCCGTCCATGTCGAGTAGGACGGTATTAATATCTTGCCAGTTAATCATGATGGATATATCGGTTCCTGGTCTAACGAGACTGTTTGTTGGTCGGTGTTTTAGGGTGAAAAGTCGTGAGGCTCAATAAGGTTTATCTATGGAATATATTAGCTTTGAATATATGCAGCAAGTAGCAGCGATCAGTGAGTTGGCTGGAAAGGCAATTATGGACGTGTATCGTGGCGGTGAAAGCTTCGATGTTGAGATCAAGTCGGACGATTCACCGGTCACTAAAGCGGATTATAAGGCGCATGAAGTAATTAGTCGTGAGCTTAAGGCAATGTCCGATTACCCAATCCTGTCAGAGGAAGGGGATGCGGTTGATTTTGAAGCGCGGCGTCAGTGGGGTACTTATTGGTTGGTGGACCCATTGGATGGTACGCGTGAATTCATTGATCGTAACGGTGATTTTACGGTGAATATTGCTCTAGTGGTGGATAATTGCGCGCGACTTGGGGTGATTTATGCGCCGGATAAAAACGCATTGTATGTTGGCTGCGCTCAAATTGGGGCGTTTAAGCGTGTTATGTCTGGTTTGTGGGAGCCGATCCAGGTGCGTAATGCTGAGCAGCGGGAGGCGCAGGGGAGCGCGGTTCAGTTGCTGGGTAGCCGCCGTTATGGTTTGGATCAATTAGACCGAGCAATGGTCCAGATTGAGGCGTCCTTTGGTCGTCATGAGCTTAAGTCGGTGGGCAGTGCGTTGAAATTTTGTTTGGTGGCTGAGGGGTTGGCTGATTGCTATGTGCGGTTTGGGCCTACGTGTGAGTGGGATACCGCAGCCGGGCAAGCGATCTTAGAGAGTGCTGGTGGCTGTGTGCTGGACAAGCAGGGGCGGGCCTTTCGTTACAATCTGCGGGAAAGCCTTATTAATGGTGATTTCTGGGCTTTAGCGGACCCGAGCGAGCGTTGGATGCAAATTTTAAATGACATTCATCAGAATTAACGGCCATGCATTAATCGTTTAGCTATATGCGCGACGTTTAATGCATTCCGCTGGGCTGTGGTCATGCGGGCGCTCGCTAATCGAGTACCTTGTTAATTGTTTTAACTAAGGTTTCTGGGTTGAAGGGCTTAATGATCCAGCCCGTGACCCCGGCTGCTTTGCCTTCCTGTTTTTTGTCAGAGTCTGACTCGGTGGTGAGCATGATGATCGGGATGCTTTTGTATTCATCTATGCCTCGCACTTCTTTGGCCAGCTCAATGCCATCCAAAACAGGCATGTTGCGGTCTGTAAGCACTAGGTCGTAATGACTGTTTCGTAATTCGTCCAGGGCTTGCTTGCCGTCGTTGGCGGATTCCACCTCGAAGCCCTTGCTTTTTAGGGTAAATAAGGCAAGTTGGCGAATGGATGCTGAATCGTCCACGATTAGGATTTTGGACATTCCCATGCTCCTGAAGCATTAAAGGTGAGGCTGTGATGCCTTAAATAGGGGCTCATCTCGGTCGATTCCGCGGATAGCAATGCGGCGGCGCGACCAACAATGCCCCTAGTAAGGAAAGTTTAGTAGAAAAAGGCCAGTTGAAAAGTCGATTCTGTCTTAGTCGGGAGCCTTTTATCGCTTGAGTGGGGGAGGTGGGCGGTGAGTGCTGTTGGCGATGCTGGAGAATGGATGGATAAGGTCCATACTTTACTGGGTGTTCTGCTAGTTAGTAGTGTTCTTTGGATTTACGCGAAGGGTGGAGGTGTGTCATGCGGGGGCAACGATCAGGGGATGAGGTAGGCAGTGCCAATGGTGCTAGTGGGGTGGTGTTTTGTTCCGCCCGATTTTATTCGGTGAATAGTGATTGGTATTTTTCGGTGCGCGAGTGCGAGGACAAGGGGCCCTATCGATCCAAAGCGGATGCTGAACAGGCATTTGGGGATTTTGTTAGTTTGTTGAATCGAGCTGACTTTGTTTGTCAAAGTCGAATTAAGCATTAAGGCTTAATTGCAGGGTTTGAGTAAGTATGGTGATCAGGAAAGGCCTTTTTGAGGCTGCCCGAAGGTCGGATTGTGTGTAATCCAGGGGGAGAGCAAACTGAGTTTTAAGTAGCTATAACTATTTTATAACTACTTAAAACGACAGACGCAGAATTAACTTCTGCAGCAGACCGTCTCAGAAAGAGGCGATCTAGAATAATGGTGGCCAGAGACAGAATCGAACTGCCGACACGAGGATTTTCAATCCTCTGCTCTACCGACTGAGCTATCTGGCCGAAGAGGCGCGTATTAAACCCGCTGCTATCCCTCTAGTCAATAGGGTATTGTTTAAAATTAGCTAAAAACTCAATGAAAATAAACTTTATTGCTAATAAAGCGCGAAATACTTAAGTTTCGAAGGTTTTTCTTGGTAAATAGGGCTGTTTACTTAAGAGGCCTTAGCGAGAATTGCCGACTCCGGCAGTTGTGATTTTGCCGGAGAGGAGTTCAAGTGACTTAAATTATTCAGTTTAAATGCAGAGGGTTTGAATTTTTTTCGCCGACGGATCTATTTTGGCGCGACATAACCTTTGGGGCGTTCATAATCTAGATTGGCGAAGAACTTTGCTCTTTGGTCATCAAGAAAGGTTTTGGCGGTGGGGTCCAGCACATTCAGTTGGTTTTCATTGATTAGCATGGTTTGGTGTTGCAGCCATTCCATCCACGCCTTTTTGGATACGGTGTTGTATATGTGCTCCCCGTCTTTGCCAGGAAACGGGGGTGCGAGCAAGCCTTCAAGCTCGGATTGGTATTTTTCGCAATGTACGGTACGTGTCATGGTGTCCTCGTGGCGGCATTCTTAGCAGTTAAAGCAGCGCTGAGAGAGGCTGCTGGGCTTAACAGTAAAGGGTTCGTGTAACGATATAGTCTATTGATTGAGCTGAGTGGCTCAATCAGTGTGTGAGTTTAACTAGTTTGTGGGATAGCCGTCACTGAGTTTGGCGAGTATTTTTTTGATCGGTGTTGCGACGCCAAAACTTGGGGTTTCATTAAAGTGATGCCAGACCGAAGGGCTGGATTCGGAAATTTGATTGCGGGATCGTTTATAGCTTAATTCGATCGGTGAAATAGTCAGTTGAAAGTGGCTGAAGGTGTGTTTGATAGGGCGCCAGGTGCTGAGCACGTCGACTTTGACGCCAAGCTGACTGACGCAGTGTTCCTCAATGCTCGCTTGGTCTTGAACATCGCATTCAGGAAAGCCCCAGAGTCCGCCCCAAATGCCTTGTGGGGGGCGCTGTTGAAGTAGGACTTGGTTTTTGTTGCGGATGATCATGAGCATCGAGGTGGTTTTTTGGGGCAGTTTCACTTTGGGTTTGGTGTGAGGGAATTGTTCTTGGCTGTGTGTGGCAAACGCTTCGCAGCGTTGTTGTAGCGGGCACAACGAACACTGAGGGGCTTTTTTACTACACAGCGATGCACCCAAATCCATCATGCCTTGGTTGAAGGTTTTCGACCCTCTATTGGGGGTATAGGTCTCTGCGTGGCCCCAGAGTAATTTATTGGTTTTACTGGAGTCCGGCCAGCCCTCGACGCAATGATAGCGCGCCAAGACTCGCTTGACGTTGCCATCCAAAATGACACCTTTTTTGTTCATGCCTAACGATAGAATCGCGCCAGCGGTGGAGCGCCCGATACCGGGCAGATCGATGAGTGCTTGTAAGTCCTGAGGCCATTGGCCTTGTTGCTCCGCGACTAATAACTGCGCGGTTTTGTGCATGTTACGTGCGCGGGCGTAATAGCCCAGGCCAGTCCAAAGCTGCAAGACTTGATCTTGTGGGGCGTTGGCAAGCTCCGTTAAAGAGGGGAAAACCGCCATAAAACGTTGGTAGTAGGGGATGACTGTGGCGACTTGAGTTTGTTGCAGCATTATCTCCGACACCCATACGCGATAGGCATTACGGTTTTTTTGCCAGGGCAAATTTTTTCGGCCATGTTTTTTTTGCCAGTCAATGACGTCACTGGAAAATGTACTGTGGGGCATAATCAACTTTTTGCTAAGGGTAAAATAAATGTTTGCTGGTGGGCTACTTCGGGAGATTTGGGCTGAAAGCCGGCATGACGTATAAACGCAAGCCCAACGCTGTTGTCGGTGCTGACTTTACATATCAAATGTTGGTCGCTTTGCTTCTTTGCCAGGGCCACTATGCCGCGGATAAATTGTTGGCCAGCGCCTCTGCGACGAGTAAGTTCCCGGATACAAAAGTTATGTAGTTCTAGTGGACCATCTTCATGTTGTTGAAGTAATGCTGCGCCAATTAATTTGCCATTGAAGCGAGCGCCCAATAAGCGCCAGTGTGGATCGTTTAAATTGTTTTCGATTTGCTCCGCTGGGTTTACGCTGACTTGGGGGCAAAAGGGCTCGTCTCGATAGATCTTGTCGAGGGTCTCTTTCAGTTGTGGATCGTATTGTTGGAAAGTTTCGACCAGTACAGGCATGGCGGGGCTCATTAATTAAATGAAAGGTGTTGGGCTTTTAGCGTGAGGCATTGTAGCTAATATTGTTCAATGTAGCGAAGGCGCAGGGATGTGAGCGCAAGAACGCAAGCGTGACGCGTTGCATTGGCTAGGCGAACCGAGCGGCTTGGCTTGGGGCTAGTTTGGCGTGTTTGGATTGGGAGAGCGTTGATTGTTACGCCTATAGATTGCAATGCGTGGGTTACGAGGCGTTACTTAGGRTCTGGAGTCTTTGGGGCAAGGGKTATTATWGATGCGGGTCAGGAAGAAACCCTTGATCGACGATTTGGGTCGCCGATCAAGGTGTTTAGGAGCGGATTACTTTGTTGTGGCGACTTGTTGGCTRGCAGCCATTTCGTCTTTTTCKACGCGCGCTACCACCCAGTCAGTCATATTCTCTGACGTTACCATGGTGTATACAGCGGCAATGAGAACATTGGAGAACGGTAAGTGACGAGCCATTCTAAATAAGAATGATGCGTCAGGCCCCATTACGCCACCAATGGTTAATTCCACAATGGTGCCGTTGTCTTCAGGGTCGTGATCCATTTCTATGTATTCAACGTGGCCGAACAAGGGATGCATATAAGAGTGATCAGCTGTGTGGAATATGAGTTTATTGTCGGTGTGATCTTCGAGAGTCACGTAGATGTCGATGGGTAATTTAAAGGGCCCGATGGCAATAGCGAGTTCTAGAAAACCCCAGTCTTCCTCGGTTTTTTTCGAATCAGACCAACCGTCGGTAAGGACGTTGTATTCCACAAGGCTGCTGAAGTCATTAAGAAGGGGTTGGATTTTTTCTTTTGGCAAAGGAATGTATTGCACTGCACTTACTTGAGTGACTGCATTCATCTCTCCTTCGTGAGTGAAGATTCTTTCTTGTTGGTAAAATTGTACGCTGCCTAGTGAGGTTAATTTCTTAAGTTCGGCGACGTCTAATGCTTTGTTGTCAGTGATGTAGCCGTTGACTGAGCGAATGTCGTAGTCTTTTTGCTGAGGTTTTGGTGCTAGTTCAGGATGACGAGACGAGGCTTCAGTTTCAAACTGTCTTAGGCGTTGGTAGGTGGCAAGTATAGGAAATACGCTGCCAATGACGGGCTCTGCTTCAAGTACCGTTTTGTACATGAAAGAGGCGCTGTCGGTATCTTGCCAGGTAGATAATACGGTTAAAGTTCTGTTGTCATCGATAGGGAAAAATTCCCAGTACTGGAATAAAGAGCCGACATCACCTTCGTCGATTAGCATCATGCCAATATCGCCGTTGTCTTGTTTATTAAGYTGGACTACAAAATCGCTGGCRAGCTTGATTACGGGKACTTTAATAACTTGTTCGTAGGAGGCAATGCGTACGTTGCCTTCAGTGCTAAGATTTTCAGTGTCTTTTAACCATTGGGTGAATTGATCTTGGCTGCCCATGTCCCAAACCATTTCTTGGATTTCTGCCCGGGGAGCGTTAATCACCATGGCGGCATAAACAACGCGCTGGTTTCTATATTCCTGCATCTTTTTTTCGCGCGCATTCCAGAAAGTAAAATCTTGTGGGTTGCCAACGATTACAAATTGACCGCCTTGGGCAAGGTCGGCGACTTTATTTGCGCTTAATCCAAGTTCTGCAAAGCGAGTCGAGGGGAGTTCCCAGTCAACGGCTGAGTACTTGGGAGCAGCTTGTGCTGTCAGTGCAAAGACCGAGGGGATTAGTATCAATAAGGACTGGCATGCTTTGATGCACTGCCTGGTTAGGTTTTTCATGCGGAACTCCATTAATAATATTTATTTTTGTTTCTTAAAGGTCTGCGCAATAATTTTTCAACCCAATCTAGTTTGACGACTATTTTTATCTAGTGGTCTTAGCGGTAAAAAACTATGAATTTAAATATTGCTTTAAGCAGCGGTCTAGTCACTTTGTAGCTCTATTGTTTTTATTTTTTGCGACCTTTACTTCGTTTTTTTGATTGTACTTTTGTGCCGGTACCCTCTCGTTTTTTTACCCAAGTCCTGTGGGCCATGCTGAGGAGTGAACAATTGCTTACAATTAATTGTTTGGCCGATTCTAATAATAAAACCAGCTTTGTAAAAGCTTTTAATTACAAAGTTGGTGGCGATGGTGGTTGGTTGATTACTGGTCTGTGTGACGGCTCTGGAATGTTTTTCTTGTTCTTGATGGCGTGTTGGTTGGAGGGTCTATTTTTGTATTGAAGGTATCCTCTATAGTGTGTTGTTAGTGTGCGCTCACAGTGTGTAAATATTCACCCGTTATTTGATAGGCATGAACGGCCTGAATTGAATTAAAAAAGAGATAATATTTCTGTAAATGGCACAAAATGATTTTTTAAATAATTTTGGAAGGCTAAAAATTAGGCGCTCCATTGGCCTTAATAGACAGTATTTGATACTAATAAGTGAGTGCTACGTCATGAGGTTTTGGTAATCTTATCAATATAGGCCGTCTRWTMATGGCCTATATTGAAGGTGYTCTTAGGCGAGCAGRTTCGAARATATTGCTTGGTTTTGMGCGYTTTATYATTGTGGTTTTTATGAGYGAGCTGTTCTTTTGGTCAGTGACTGCCCATGCTGGGGTTTCCTTACTGGCTGTTCTTCTGTTGTTGTGACTAAGTGTTCGTTGGAAAGACTAAAGGGACGTCGGGCTCACTCGTTTGGGTTGAGGGTTGCTGGGGCTTGAATCTTGAACGGTTAGGTTCTTGTGACGGGCTAAACCTGGGGCTCTGAGATCGAGGTAGTTTGGATGTTGTTGAGCCCTATCGGGGTGACAATGGGGGTCATTGCTCTGGAATAGGCCGTTGTGGGGCGCTGAGCAGCCTTAAACGCATGTGTTTGTGGGGTGAAGGCGACTGAGTGACGTTTATATATTCTTTATAATCAATAAGATAGGATATTGCTGGGATTAGATGTACGTGGGGCCTGGAGCATCCGCTTGCCGACGATTATAATAGGCGGCTTGATTTTGAATATCGGCTGTTGAGCCCCAGAGCAACAACGTCGACGATGAAACTTTTGGAGAATTTGATGGCAGAGCGCAAAGCTTTGGTGGTACGCGATACCCTGGAAACTCAGATTTCAGTGGCATTGAATCTTGATGGGTCCGGTTTATGCACGCTTGATACTGGCGTACCGTTTCTAGAGCACATGATTAACCAAATCGCCCGTCATGGTTGCTTTGATATAGAGATTACTGCCAAAGGTGATTTAGAGATCGATGACCATCACACAGTAGAAGACGTGGGCATTACCCTCGGACAGGCGTTTGCCAAAGCAGTGGGGGATAAAAAAGGCCTGCAGCGATACGGGCACGCATACGTTCCTTTAGATGAGGCGTTGTCACGGGTGGTGTTGGATTTGTCGGGTCGGCCTGGTTTGGAGTATCACATTGATTTCACTCGTCAGTCTTTAGGGCGTTTCGATGTGCAATTGTTTCGGGAGTTCTTTCAGGGCTTTGTAAATCACGCATTAGTAACGCTGCACATTGATAATTTACGTGGCAGCAATGCGCATCATCAGATCGAGACGGTTTATAAAGCTTTTGGCCGCGCATTGCGCATGGCAGTTGAAGTGGACGACCGTATGATGGGGCAGACGCCATCTACTAAAGGCTCTCTCTAGTTTCTTTGCTACCGTTACCCTAAACCCAGACTTGAGTCGGGTTTAGGTAAAGGTGGCGTCAGTACATTTAAGTCAATAAGGTTGTAATGAATTCTAAAACGATTGCAGTGATAGATTACGGCATGGGTAATCTCCATTCTGCCGCCAAGGCCTTGGAGCATGTAGCACCCAATGATCGAGTGATCGTCACGCACGACAAAGAGCAGATTTTAGCCGCAGATCGCGTGGTGTTCCCAGGGGTGGGAGCAATACGGGATTGTATGGCGGAGATTCGCCGTCTTGAATTAGATAAAGTGATTCAAGAAGTGGCGAGTACGCGTCCACTTTTAGCGATCTGTGTAGCCATGCAGTGCTTAATGGATTCCAGTGAAGAGAATGGTGGCGTGGAATGTCTTTCGATGTTGCCTGGCCAGGTGAAGTTTTTTGGTAGTGATCTGCATGAGACCAATGCCGAGGGTGCGTCACAGCGCTTAAAAGTTCCGCACATGGGKTGGAACCAGTTAACCCAAAAAATGGATCATCCCGTGTGGCATGACATTCCCGATTTGGCGCGCTTCTATTTTGTGCACAGTTATTATGTTGAGCTAGATCAGCCTGAACTATGTGCCGGTGAAACTGTTTACGGTAAGCGCTTTGTGGCGAGTATCGCAAAAGAAAATATAATGGCGGTACAGTTTCATCCCGAGAAAAGTCAACATCATGGGTTACAGTTGCTGAAGAATTTTGCGCAATGGGATGGCGGTGTGTCTTAAGCTGCTTCAATGTGCAGCGCCGCTGACGTGATACTCCTTTTATTCTGGAGCGATGTTCCGGAATAGTTGTTCTGGAGTGATTGTTTCGGATTATTTATTCAAGATTAGTTTTTTCAAGAAGGTAGAAAAGTAATGATCGTTATTCCCGCGATTGATTTGAAAGATGGAAAATGTGTTCGATTGAAGCAAGGCCGTATGGAAGACAATACAGTCTATGGCGATGACGCTGTATCGATGGCTAGCCAATGGATTGAGGCAGGCGGTCGGCGTCTTCATTTGGTGGATCTTAATGGCGCCTTCGAAGGCAAGCCYGTGAATGGCGAAGTGATTAAGCAGATTGCTCAGGCGCATCGTGATATCCCCATTCAAATAGGCGGCGGAATTCGTGATTTAGACACCATTGAGGCGTATTTAGATGCGGGTGTGACTTACGCCATTATTGGTACGCAAGCGGTTAAGGATCCTGATTTTGTTGCGCGGGCGTGTAAGAAGTTCCCCGGGCATATTATCGTCGGCTTAGATGCTAAAGACGGTAAGGTAGCCACCGATGGTTGGGCTGAAGTGTCTGAAGTTAATGTGATTGATCTGGCGCAGAAGTTTGAAAATGACGGCGTCAGCGCGATTGTTTATACCGACATCAATCGTGATGGCATGATGCAAGGAGTCAATGTTGAAGCCACGCAACGATTGGCTCAAGCTGTGAATATCCCCATTATCGCTTCGGGTGGTGTGACGGATATTGAAGACATTAAAAAGCTGTGCGAAGTGACTAGCCCTCGTTTATTGGGTGCGATCACCGGGCGTGCCATTTATGAAAAAACCTTGGATCTAGGGCAGGCGCAACAATTGGCCGATAAGTTAGTCGCTGGGAAAGAGTAATTATGGGTCTGGCAAAAAGAATTATTCCTTGTCTTGATGTAGATAAAGGACGCGTGGTTAAAGGCGTTAAGTTCGTCGATATTCGTGATGCGGGGAATCCAGTTGAGATTGCTAAGCGTTACGACGAGCAAGGTGCGGATGAAATCACCTTTTTGGATATTACTGCGAGTCATGAAGGCCGTGATACGACGGTAAAAATGGTTGAGCAAATTGCTAGCCAAGTGTTTATTCCGTTGACTGTTGGTGGCGGTATTCGCAAAGTTGAAGATGTGCGTAATATGCTTAACGCCGGTGCGGATAAAATTGCGATTAATACCGCAGCCGTGTTTGAGCCTGAGTTTGTTCAGCGCGCCTCAGACAAGTTTGGTTCGCAATGCATTGTGGTTGCCATTGATGCCAAACAAGTCGTTGATGGAGATCAGCCCAAGTGGGAGATTTTTACTCACGGCGGCAGAAAAGGCACGGGTTTGGATGCRGTGGAGTGGGCTAAGAAAATGGTTGTCATGGGCGCCGGAGAAATCTTGCTTACCAGTATGGACCGTGATGGCACAAAAATTGGCTTTGATTTAGGTTTAACCCGCGCGGTCAGTGAAGCAGTCTCTGTGCCGGTGATTGCATCCGGTGGGGTGGGGAATCTAGAACATCTTTCCGATGGCTTGTTGGCGGGTAAAGCCGACGCAGTATTGGCCGCGAGTATTTTTCATTTTGGTGAATACACCGTGGAAGAAGCTAAGTTACACATGCGTAGTCGTGGCATTGAAGTGCGCTTGGAAAGCTAAGTTCGACGGATCGAACGCATTAAAAAAGGCCTCCGTGAGTGAGGCCTTTTTTGTGCGTGCAGTTTAGGAATAAGGATTAATTGTCAGAGCCTAATAGGCTGCGAATATGGCTAAGGTGAGTTTGTGCGATGGCTTTCTTTTCTTCTTCGGGTTTGGGTTGGTCTTTGTTTTCCCAGATGACGCCTTCTTCGGGTAATTCATCGAGGAAGCGGCTGGGAGTGGTTTTGTTCATTTCGCCGTAGGTTTTTCGTTGGCTAGTGAGGCTTAATGTTAATAGGCGTTGGGCGCGCGTAATGCCCACGTAGAATAGACGTCGTTCTTCTTCGATGGTGTCTTCTTCGATGCTGTTGCGGTGGGGTAATAACTCTTCTTCCATACCGATTAAATAAACGTAAGGAAATTCCAGCCCCTTGGATGCATGCAGGGTCATTAGCTGAACCCGGTCGAGGTCGTTGGCTTCTTCTTGTTGCTCGAGTAGATCGCGTAGAATTAGCTTGTTGACGATGTCTTTAAGGTTGGCTTCGTCGCCTTCTTCTTCCGCCTTCTTGGTCATCTTTTCGACCGTCTCAATCAGCTGCTGAATATTYTCCATTTTGCGTTCAGCGGCTTTGGCATTTTTATTTTGTTCATAGAGCCAGGCTTCGTAACCGGTGTCATCGACCATTTCTTTCATGGCTTTAGCGGGACAGTTGGTTTCGAAGTTTTGCTGGGTTTTTTCTATCCAGTGCACAAAGCGAAGTAGGCGTTCTAGGCTGCGCTCGCTCATAATCTGTTGCAAGCCAAACTCTGTGCTGGCTTGAAATAAACTGGTGTCGCGAGATTGCGCGTATTCGCCCAATTTTAATAGCGTGCTGGAACCGATCTCACGACGGGGGGTGTTGACGATGCGTAGGAATGCATTGTCGTCGTCGGGATTGAATATTAAACGCAGGTAAGCCAGGGTGTCTTTGACTTCGGCGCGAGAGAAAAAGGCCGTTCCACCACTAACATGGTAGGGGATTTGTAGTTGTTGCAGTTTTAATTCAATAATTCGGGATTGGAAATTACCACGATAGAGAATTGCGTAATCTTGGAACTTGGTGTTGTAGCGCAGTTTGTGGCTCATTATTGCTGAGGCGGTGCGCTCTGCTTCTTGATCTTCGCTCTTGCATTGAACAATGCGTATTTCGTCGCCTACGCCTAAGTCACTCCACAGGCGCTTTTCGAATACATGAGGGTTGTTTTTGATGACGTGGTTGGCCGCGGCTAAAATGGTGCGTGTGGAGCGATAGTTCTGCTCCAACTTAATAACGTTTAATTTTGGGTAATCGCTAGCCAGCAGTGCCAGGTTTTCAGGACGCGCGCCTCGCCAAGAGTAAATAGATTGGTCATCGTCGCCCACCACGGTGAAGCAGCTGCGCACCCCGGTGAGTAATTTGACTAATAAATACTGCGAGGTGTTGGTGTCTTGGTATTCGTCCACCAGCATGTAGTGAACGCGGTTTTGCCATTTTTCTAACACTTGCGGATTGTCTTGAAAGAGCAAGGTCGGCAGTAGGATCAGGTCGTCAAAGTCCACCGCGTTGTAAGCTCTAAGGTGGCGGTCGTAAGTTTCGTATAGCGTAGCGGCTATCAGTTCTTCGCTGTCTTTGGCGTAGCTAATGGCTTCGCTAGGACGCACCAAGTCATTTTTCCAGCTGGAAATTTGGGATTGATACATCTGTACCAAATCGGCGGCATCTTCTTGGTCGCGCAGCAATAATTCTTTAATTAGCTGTGAGGCGTCTTGGGCGTCGAATATCGAGAAGCCACTCTTTAAGCCCAGGTGTTTGCTTTCAGCGCGAATGATCTTTAAGCCCAGGTTGTGAAAGGTGGAGACTGTTAAGCCTCGTGCTTCAGGGCCTTTGAGCATCCTGCCGACCCGAGTCTTCATTTCTCGGGCTGACTTATTGGTAAAGGTCAGTGCCACTATCTTGTGGGCTGGGGTGTTGCATTGTTGCACAAGGTAGGCAATTTTTTGGGTGATTACCCGAGTCTTACCTGATCCCGCGCCGGCTAATACTAAGCACGGACCGTCAATGTATTTAGTCGCTTTATTTTGCGCATCGTTTAAATCGGCCAAGATCTCACTACCTAAATTAGATTGCTGTAGAGGTGACGATTTTACCTTGAAACCGGCCTTGGGGAAGGCACAATATTTTTTATATTATCCCTGGGCTCTCTAGGATCTCTTAGTGGGCTGTGTTATGTGATGGATCGAGCCGCTTTGGTTGTGTGTAAATGGCAGGCAGTTTAAAGGGGCTGGGGGCGGTAGTGAAGCGCCTCGGTTAAATGTTGAGTAGAAAGTCGTTCGGACTCTTCAAGGTCGGCAATGCTTCGTGCGACACGCAGTATGCGGTGGTAGGCACGGGCTGAAAAGCCTAGTTGTTGGGCGGCCTTCTCCATGAGTAAAGCTTGGGTTTTCTCGAGTGCGCAAAAGTGGTCCACTTCTTTGCTGGAGAGTGCGCTGTTGATCTTGCCTTGGCGGGTGAGTTGGCGGTTTCTGGCGCAATTGACTTGATGCTGGATCTGTTGGCTGGACGCTGTTTCCGAGGCCTTGGTGAGTTCGCCGTGAGACAGGGCGGGGACATTGATATGCAGGTCGATACGGTCCATGAGGGGGCCGGATAATTTAGCTTTGTAGCGTTTGATTTGCTTGTCTGAGCATTGGCAGCGATGGTTGGTATCGCCAAGGTAGCCGCAGGGGCACGGGTTCATGGCGGTAATCAGTTGAAACTTAGCAGGAAAGTGGGCTTGCGAGGCCGCTCGAGAAATGACTACAGAGCCGGACTCTAGGGGTTCGCGAAGCACTTCGAGGACCTTACGGTCGAATTCGGGCAGTTCATCGAGAAACAGTACGCCATTATGGGCTAAGGATATTTCGCCGGGTTTCGGTGTGCTGCCACCGCCTACTAAGGCCACTGCTGACGCTGTGTGGTGGGGCGCGCGAAACGGCCGTTGTAACCAAATTGCAGGATCAAACGATTTACCACTGATGGATACGATGGCGGCGCTTTGCAGGGCCTCTTCTTCGCTCATGGGCGGTAATATGCTCGGTAAACGTGAGGCCAGCATGGTTTTACCGGTACCCGGTGGGCCGTACATTAATAAGCTGTGCCCCCCGGCTGCGGCTATCGTGAGGGCTCTTTTGGCTTGGTGCTGGCCTTTAACTTCGTTAAGGTCGGGGCCAATGTGTGCTGTGTGTGCTGTGCTGGGTTCGGACTTGTGTAAGCTAAGCGTCTGCTGCGCCTGGGTATTAGAGGCTTGAGCTTCTTTGTCGCCTTGTAAGTAGGCGCATATTTCTAGCAGTGTATTGCCGGCAATGGTTTTTGCGCCGCTGGGCAGGTTGGCTTCATCGGCATTTTCTGAGGGCACGATTAAGGTGCGGCCTTGTGCGCGTGTGGCGAGGGCCGCAGGTAACACGCCGGGCACGCCTCGAAGCTGGCCGGAAAGAGCGACTTCACCCAGGAATTCGTGATCCTCTAAAAGAGTCGAAGGGATTTGATCGGAGGCAGCGAGTATACCTAAGGCAATCGCAAGGTCGTAGCGGCCGCCCTCTTTGGGGAGGTCGGCAGGGGCCAGGTTAATGGTGATTCTTCGGGTCGGGAACTCGAATTGAGAATTCATGATGGCGCTGCGCACGCGATCTTTACTTTCTCGYACGGCGGCTTCGGGYAGGCCAACGATGTTAAGGGCGGGTAAGCCGTTGGAGAGGTGCGCTTCGACAGTTACCAGCGGCGCCTCGATTCCAAGGCGCGCACGGGTATGAATGACAGCTAAGGACATATGGTTAAATCTTCCCTGATCAATTGATCGACTTCTGGATCGTGTCTTTGGTTTTGTTTTTAGTTTTTAGTTTTTAGCTTTTGCTTTGCAGTTGGTCTTCGAGTTGTTGAAGCCGCTGTTCTAAGGCTTCGAGTTTAGACCTTGTTTTCAGCAGTACGGCTTGCTGTATTTCAAAATCTTCACGACTTACCACGTCTAATTTGGTCAAAGATTCAGAAATGATGCTTTTAATGTTGTTTTGAAGGTCTTTTTTGGTGTCGGACAAGCCTTTTGGGAGCAGGTGATCGATGCGGTTACCTACTTTACGTGCGAATTCTTCGGGGTTCATAGGGGGCTCGAGGGTAGTTGGAGCTAACGAGGGCGYGGCCTTAATGTCATATGTTGCCAGAGGATGTGGCATTAGAGGTCAGTGAACAAATGATTGTAACAATGAAACCGATTTTAGCCAGTAAGATCCTGAATTATATCCCTAATCCTGCGTTGTTATTCGTTATTTGCTATGTAAGTATATCGTTTATGGTCGCTGTAAACAGATTGCGAGGGTGAATTTAGGGATGCACAAAGCTGAGGCTTTGGGCGCACCACTTTCGAGCTTTGCTGTGTTTTGTGCACTCTAATTGGGCGCGCCCACCAAAGGGTTTTTCTGGGTATGCGCTGTAAGCTATTGGGGTATCTAATCATTTTAAAATCGGCATGGATCATGCTTGCACTTAATTGGGGCTTGTTTATCGTTTCTCGAGCGCTCCACATACTAAGGCAGCATGATTCTTACTAATTACAGTTGTTTTATTAATCGTATGTATAAGGGGGCTTTAGAAATGAGCAAGATAAGCAAGATATTAGCTGCAAGCAGTGTTGCTGCAATAGGGATGACTGGTTTCGGTCAAGTGGCCGTGGCTGATGATGTCGTTTCAGCGAATGTAAGTTTACTTACGCATTATATATTTAGAGGTCAGGATCTATCCAATAATGTCCCGGCGATTCAGGGTGGATTTGATTTTACCCATGATACGGGTGCTTATGCCGGAATTTGGGCATCGAGTGCTGCTGGTGGTGATGACAATAGTATTGAGGTGGATTTTTACCTAGGTTACTCCACAGAGCTTAGGGAGTATGGAGTTGGGATTGATTTCGGCTATTTGCATTACGATTTCCCCCATTCCGATTCAGAAGACGATGAACTTTATTTTATCGGCAGCTATAACGATTTGAGCGTAGGGGTTTGGTTAGAACTCGATACCGGAACTGACCGATTGACCCTTGGGGATGAGAGTGCGGAGGTTGCTGATGACAGTAACTCAAACACTCTGGCGTATTTTAACGTAGGTTACGATTACTCGTTACCTGCTGATTTTTTGCTTTCAGTAGCCCTTGGATATCAGACCTTTGACAGTGATGCTGTTGTCGTTGAAGGTTCAGCAGGAGAGCCCGAGTTTGTAGAAGCAGACGAAGTGCTCGATTGGATGATAGGGGTCAGTAAAGAAGTAGGTGGTGTTGAGTTGGGATTGACGTATACGGATAGTAATATCGATGGTGATCTTATTTCCGGTAATTCTGACAACTTCACCATTAGTTTGTCGAAAAGCCTTTAGCTAATAGATTACCCGCTCTTAGGGGCGGGGATTAACACGAGGAGTAGACCCATGAAATTGGTAACGGCAATTATTAAGCCTTTTAAACTGGATGATGTAAGGGAAGCGTTATCTGACATTGGAGTTCAAGGGATTACAGTTACGGAAGTAAAGGGATTTGGTCGTCAGAAAGGGCACACGGAGTTGTACCGAGGTGCAGAATACGTTGTGGATTTTTTACCGAAAGTAAAAGTAGAAGTAGCCACTTCGGAAGGTTTATTAGATCAGGTGATTGAGGCAATCTCGGCTGCTTCGAACACTGGAAAAATTGGCGATGGCAAAATCTTCGTCAGTAGCTTGGAGCAAGTTATTCGTATTCGAACCGGTGAAACCGGTGACGACGCAATATAATGTACTGCAGGATCTGAACGATTGAAGTACTGAATATTTGAATATGAACTTAATAAACACACAAAAAATACAACAGAGGCAATAGTATCGTGGAAAATCAAATTTTAGAGTTGCAATACGCGCTCGACACCTTTTACTTTTTGGTCATGGGTGCCCTGGTTATGTGGATGGCCGCTGGGTTTGCAATGCTGGAAGCAGGTTTGGTCAGATCAAAAAACACCACTGAAATATTGGCCAAGAACGTGGCGTTGTTTGCCGTGTCTTGTACCATGTACTTGATTGTTGGTTATGACATTATGTACGGCGGTGGTTATTTTGTGAGCAGTGCAGTGACAGGCGCTACTTACGTTGAGGATACTCTTAAAGCGTCTAAAGAAAACGGTTTTGGTGGCGACGCGGTTTATTCCACGGCTTCTGACTTTTTCTTCCAAGTTGTGTTTGTTGCTACGGCCATGTCTATAGTATCGGGCGCGGTTGCTGAGCGTATGAAGCTTTGGGCCTTTTTAGCCTTTGCTGTGTTTATGACCGGTGCCATTTACCCAATGGAAGGTTCTTGGACATGGGGCGGTAAAGAAGTCTTTGGTTTGTTCGCGCTTGAAGTAGGTGGCGTGGCCTTCACTGATTTTGCTGGCTCAGCCATTGTGCATTTAGCGGGTGCTTCTGCGGCGCTTGCCGGAGTACTTCTACTGGGTGCTCGTAAAGGTAAATACGGCAAGAATGGTGAAATTAACCCAATTCCTGGTGCTAACTTACCTTTAGCTACGTTAGGTACATTCATCCTTTGGATGGGCTGGTTTGGATTTAACGGTGGTTCAGTACTTAAGTTGGGTGATATCAGCAGCGCTAACTTAGTGGCTCAAGTATTCTTGAATACCAATGCAGCSGCAGCCGGTGGTGCATTAGGTGCGTTGATCTTAGCGCGCTTGTTATTCGGTAAAGCGGACTTAACCATGTTGTTGAATGGCGCATTGGCTGGCTTGGTTGCCATCACTGCGGGTCCTGATACRCCGACACCGNTTGNAKCGMYAYTNATSRKCKKKGCYGKTGGTGKWSTTNNNGTWGTGTTCTCTATCRTSACWTTAGAYAARCTWARAMTKGATGAYCCMGTMGGYGCWATCTCTGTTCATGGTRYGGTTGGYWTCTTTGGTGTGATGGTTGTTCCTTTCACCAATGACTCAACCTCATTTATTGCTCAAGCGATGGGTGCTGCGGTTATCTTTGCCTGGGTCTTTGGCGCTAGCTTACTCGTTTGGGGCGCATTGAAGCTGCTTACGGGTATTCGAGTCAGCGAAGAAGAAGAGTACGAAGGCATGGACTTGGTGGATTGTGGGATGGAGGCTTACCCAGAGTTTACCAATAAGTAAAATAGAGTTAGATTTATAGGGGAGCTTCGGCTCCCCTTTTTTTTGCCGAGAGTTTGTTGGTTTACTAGTGTCGCTTAGGCAAATCCACTGATTTGATGGACTTTATCTGAGAAGTGAGGGTGCTCGTGAATTGATCGCTGATGTCCTCGGTGATATGACGTACAGTGTCAGCAATGAAAGGACGTGCGTGATGAATAGCGCCGACTGAAGAGGGAAGGGAAATGAATCATCGCAATATTTATCGTAGCCAGACAATGCTCGCCTTGTTTTTGTGGGTAGGCCTGGGGTGCGTGAGCTCGGCTAATGCGCAGACCTATAAATGGACTGACGAGCAAGGGCGGGTGCATTTTAGTGATTCGCCGCCAGCAACGCAGAACAATAAAGTTGAAGAGCTAGACATCCAGGTTAATCAGCTGAAGTTTGACCCTAAAGTGCATGAGCGACGAAAGAGTCAGAATAAGTTACTGAATTTGATCACTGAAGAGCGTCAAACTAAGCAAAAAGCGGCCTCGGTTAAAAAGAGAAAAGACGCCAAGTTAGCGCTGCAATGTGAGCGACTTAGAGCGAAATACCAACGCTATAAGCATGCCGGTGCGGTCTATCGACGTGATAAAGAGGACCCGAAAGAGCGGGTTTTTTTCAATGACCAGGAGCGCGCGAATTTCCTTAAGGGGATTGGGAAGAAAATTTCTGAYAACTGYAAARGTTAGCAGGCGCTGATGCTTTTCAGCGCATAAACTCCGGCTGGGCTTGGCTGGCGAAGTGGATTTCTGCATTGTAGTAATCGGTGGCGAAGGTTTTTGCTCGCTTCATGGCGTGTTCATTGGAGCCTTGAGGTGCGCTCTTGTAGCTCGCCGTGCAACTCCACCATCCCGACGGATAGACCGGTTGGGGAAATAATCGGGTGATGCTGTTCTCAAAGCCGCAGGCCTTCAGTTTCAGTTTCATGTCTTTAATAATGGTGTGGCTGTGATAGAACGGAGACTCACTTTGCAGCACCAATACCCCCCCTGGTTTTAGGGCTTCAAAACAGGCTTGGTAAAACCCTTGGCTAAACAAGCCTTCGGCGGGCCCGACCGGGTCGGTGGAGTCGATGATCAGTAAATCGAGGCTGTTGTTCGGAGTGCCCTCAACCCATTGAATGCCGTCCCCAAAATAGAACTCGGCCCGTGGGTCATTATTGCTTTCGCAGAGCTGCGGGAAAAACCGTTGGCACAACTCAGTGACTCGTTGATCAATCTCTACTTGGACTACCTTTTCCACATCCTTATGTTTCAACACTTCTTTTAATGTGCCGCAATCGCCGCCGCCTATAATCGCCACTTGGCTCGGTGACGGGTGACTGAACAGCGCTGGATGGGCCATCATTTCATGGTAGATAAAATTATCTTTTTCCGTCAGCATAATGCAGCCGTCAAGTACTAGTAGATTACCAAAATGACTGGTTTCATAGATTTCTATGGACTGAAACGCTGACTGTTCTTTATGAAGCGTTTGAGTGAGTTGTAATCCAATGCTAGACCCTTCAGAGATAAATCTTTCGGTGTACCAGTCGTTGCTTTGAGGCTCGGTGGAGGGGTGGTTTTTATTCATAAGTGATGGGGTCTACGCTATTGGATTTAGACGTTGATGTAGGCAATGTTTGAAAGCCTTATATGTTGGCTATGCGGACTGGATAGAGAGGTTGGCATGATGCGCAGCGATGAATTGTCTACTCGGTTTTGTCGGGTTGAATTGATTTGCCTGTACTTGATTCATTCATGGTGAATTCTATTGCTGCGTCCGTGTTTTAATTTTAGCAAATTGTCTGTCAATGAGTAAGGCTTGGGTTTGTCGGGCTAGAGTAGTCATTGGAATTGGAATTGGAATTGGAATCGGAGTTCGGTTTGAAGGGTGTMGKKYTGNANAGRGTGKNGTGSKRAAKMGNAGTGGGTGGGARAGMRTRGTGGGTGGGAGAGAACGGTGGGTGGGAGAGAATAGTGGATGGGAGAGAATAGTGGGTGGGAAAGCATCGGTGGATGATCGTGAGAAAGATAGCGTGCGCAAGCATTACAATGTGGATCATTGGTCCGAGGGTTACTTTAAAATCAATGAATCCGGATCGCTTCAAGCCCAATTTACTGAGCATGGCCAAGCGCTGTCGTCTAGTTTGACCTCGGTGGTCGAGCAGGCTCAATTACACGGCGCCAAGTTGCCTCTGCTGGTGCGATTCAAGCCTATTCTTCGACACCGTGTTGAGCGCTTAAAACAGGCTTTTGCCAGTGCGTTAAGCGATCAGCAGTGTGCTGTTGATTTCCTCCCTGTTTATCCAGTCAAGGTGAATCAGCACAAGGTAGTCGTGGAAGAAATCTTAGCGCTGAATGAGGTGGATCAATCGCCGACCGCCAAGTGTGGCCCTGGGACTGGCTTAGAAGTGGGCAGTAAAGCCGAGCTTATGTTGGCGATTACTCAGGGCGCGAAGATAAAGCAGCGCAAGGGCGCTGACTTAACGATTATATGCAATGGATTTAAGGACCGGGACTATATTCGTCTGGCCCTCATGGCGCAACGCTGTGGATTGAAGCCCTTTATCGTGATTGAGAAATACGCTGAGCTTGAGTTGATTATTGCTTTGGCGGCGGAGTTGTCCGTTGAGCCGTTGTTGGGTGTTCGTGTTCGTTTGAATACGCTGGGTAAAAGTAATTGGCAAAATAGTGGCGGAGAGAAATCCAAGTTTGGTGTGACGGCGGCGGAGTTGCTGAAGGTCACTGAGGCCTTGGCAGCGAGTGGTTTAAGTGCTTGTTTGCAGTTGTTGCATTTTCATTTGGGTTCTCAAATTAGTCATATAGGCGATATTCAAGCGGGCCTTAAAGAAGCGGCTCGGTATTACGCTGAATTAGTGGGCATGGGCTTGCCAATTCAMTGGTTGGATGTTGGCGGTGGATTAGGCGTGGATTACGAGGGATCTAGAACTCGTAATTATTGCTCGATGAATTATTCCTTATCGGAGTACGCGCACACCGTGGTACAGACCGTTAATGAGATCTGTGAGCAATATAAGGTCAAATTTCCGCAGCTGATTACGGAAGCTGGGCGGGCTATGTCGGCGCACCATGCGGTGTTAATTACCGAAGTGGTGGGCAGTGAGCAGATGAGTGGCTTGAATGTACAGCAAAAAACGGATTTAGGACCGATGTCCGCGCGTCTATTTAAGGCTTACGAAAAAATCCTATTGGCAGGACAATTTGAGTTGTTGGAGCTTTATCACCAGGTCTGTGGTGATTATCAAGATATTCAAATGAAGTTCTTACATGGGTTGATTGGTCTTGATGAAAAAGCCTCGGCGGAAACACTCTACGGTCACTGTTGTGTGGCGTTGATTCAGCGGTTAGACAGTGGCAGTAAATCGAGAGAAGAAGCACGCGGCGAGCTGTTGAAAAAAACGCCGCATAAAACCCTGTTAAATTTTTCTTTATTCCGATCCCTTCCCGATGTGTGGGGCATTGATCAGATTTTTCCAATGGTGCCGTTGGAAAATTTGCACGATGCGCTTACCGAACAAAGTATTCTGCAAGACATTACCTGTGATTCGGATGGGCGTATCGATCAATACATTGAAGGGGAGAATATCCAGGCGACGTTTTCTGTAGCCAGCGCGAATGTGCGGCCGCATAGTTTGGTTGGGTTTTTTCTGGTGGGGGCTTACCAAGAAATATTGGGTGATAATCATAATCTGTTCGGCAAAACGGATACGGTGACCGTGGATTATGCCGCTGATGGCACCGTGATGCTCAGTGATTTTGCGTCGGGAGATACCGTGCAGTCGGTATTAGAGGATGTGAATTATGACGCGTGTGAAATTCTTGGGCAGTTAGAATTTTTAATGGCGGAGTTACCGGAAGCATTACGCCAAGATTATATCGCGGGATTTAAAGATAGCTTGCGGTCTGGGACTTACCTTAAGCCCTAGRAATRGGGCTAAGTCCGTGTGTTGGCCTAAAAAGATTGGGTTGCAGGGGCTTGGACGCAGGGCTAAGCCAAGAGACGGTTTATACACGACCAAGCGCAACACGAAGAAAGGTAGCTTTGATTGCGGCTCGATGCATCAAATTAATTTGAGTAAAAAATAATCGGGCGATGATGAATGAGTCGTCTACACTATTAATCTTGCAAGGTTGGACATTAGATCTGTTGTGATTAAAAAAGTGATGAGTCTAATGTTGGATACACTATGGTTTGGATTCAGAAAGAGATTGAACTTGCTCAACGAGCACGTGGGTTTCATTTAGTCACTGACGAGGTATTGACGCAGGTGCCTGAGCTTGCAGAATTTCGGCTTGGGATTTGCCAATTATTTATTAAGCATACTTCTGCTTCGTTAGCGTTAAATGAAAATGCAGATCCTTCTGTTCGAGTAGACATGGAACGTCATTTTTCAAATTGTTTAGCGCCCGAGAATCAATCCTATTATACCCATACGTTCGAGGGTAGCGACGACATGCCTGCGCATTTGAAAAATGTGCTCATCGGCTCTAGTTTAATGTTACCTATTTCTGAGGGCGCGCTTAATTTAGGGTTATGGCAAGGTATCTATTTGTGTGAGCATCGCAATAGGGCTGGGAAGCGATCTGTTGTGATTACCCTTAATGGCGAATAAAACTAATTCTGATTGAAAAATAAACCTGCTATTTCTTACATATGCCTGAATGGGTGTTTAAAGCCCGTCGTTAGAAATAAATGAGATACCTAAAAGGCATCTTGGGCCTAGCAAAGGGGTGTAGGTAGGCTATAAATATGGAACGAATTGAATTTGTTTTGAGGAATAGCAATGGCAAAATATGGCGGCTCGATTAATGATGCAGTRGGWTCSGGAGCWGGRTATCGAGGTGAGGAYTCTGCCGAGTGYAGAAGYGTYTCATCCAARAATGAAATTCGAGCAAAGCTAAGGGATGATGTTGAAGAATTCCTCAAAAAAGGCGGTGCCATTAAGGAGGTCTCCTTAGGCGTAACCAATGATCCGCCACGCAAGCCTGAGTCGGTTTACGGCCGACGACCTATCTAATTACCTGCCTTTAATGTAAAGCCCTGCAACGATTAGCGTGTTAATGCTTAGCTCTGTGCAGGGACTCCTTCCAAATTAGCAATGATCGTTTCTCCATCGCGCCAATGTGTGAGTTCTGCACTGGGTGGTTGGTCTAGAGGCCATGGTTTGCTATCGAAGTTGATCCAAAGTGTGTGAAAGCCTAACTGTTGAGCCGCTAGAATGTCTTCGCTGGGGTGGTCGCCTATGTGTAGGCATTGATCGGGTGAGTAGTTTTGTGTGGCAAGTGCTTGATCAAACATGGCGCGGTGAGGTTTCGCGTGCCCAGTGCTTTCGGCATTAAAGTGAAAACTCATGACGTCATTCAAGCCGACTTTTTTAATATTGGCATTGCCATTACTCAGTGCGCCAAGGGTATACTTTTTGGCTAGAACGGTGAGGCAGTTGAGTGCGTCGGGGTAATATTCGACTTGGTTTCTAGCCTCGAAAAAAACCTCGAAACTTGTTTTTGCGTGCTCGGTAGCCTGTGTTTCTGAACTTCCTGTCTGTTGAAAAAAAACCTTTAAGGTTGTTTTCCGTAGTTCGGTGAGATTGTGGCGCAGAGACGGATGGCTAGTGATGAGCTGGTCTCGGATCGCTTGCACTGCTTCTAAATTATACTGTGTACTGGCATCGGGGTGCTGGCTGCGAATCCACTGCGCTAATACCTGTTCTGCTTTGATCAGCGTGGGCGTTACGTCCCAAAGCGTATTGTCTAAATCGAAAGTGATTAATTGAAACGAAGGCATGAGATTGAACATCCTTATTGCTAACAGTGCATTGACGATCAGTGTGTCTAATCGAGAGCGATGGGGGTGCTTTCAATTTTAGCTTGTTGGTGAAGTACTTGGCTTAGAAGTTCGCCCATGTAACTGATAAAAAGTGTACCGATTTGTGGGTGGAAATGATTTTCATTAAAACTGCCAATACACAGAAAGCCATCAAGGGTTTCGTGGCGTAAGGGGATAATGGCGGCAGAGCCTATTAGTTCGGCTTGCGCTTGAAAGAAAAAGGCACTTTCGCTGGCGCGTAACGGGCCACAAATAGGTTTTTTTGTGTCAATAAAGCTGGGGATTGATTCCAAGGCGATGGATTTGTCCGCTAAAGAAACCAGAGGATGCGAAAGCGTCAGGTCAGCATTAAAAAAGGTTAAGGAAAAACAGTCGGCGTTGAAGTCTTTGCTGAGCGTTTGGTCGAGTAAGGTGACCGTTTCAATCAGTGATTGGGCTTTGACCAAGGCCAGCGACAGGGTTTTAGTTTTCTCAAATAGGTCTTCGTTTTCTTGAGCAACTTCAATCACCGAGGCATGCCGATGGCGCAGCTCGATATTGAGCTCTCTCAATAAGGCGACTTGCCTTTCTACCAATGATATCGCTCCGCCATTACGATGAGGGATATCAAGTTGAGTGAGTGTCTCTGGGTGCTGCTGAAAAAAGTCCGGGTTTTGCGTTAGATAGTCAGTAATTTGTTGTGCGGTGAGTGTGAGGTCATTTTTATTCATATTGTTATTGTTCCTTCAAACACGGTGGTCGCAGGGCCTGTCATAAGGACACTATTATTGCCGCCATGGTAGACGATTTGCAAGCTGCCGCCTGTTAAGTCCACTTGCACGGGGGATGTTAATAACCCCTGTGTGATGCCGCTGACCACCGCTGCACAGGCGCCGGTGCCGCAGGCCAAGGTTTCTCCCGCTCCGCGCTCATATACGCGAAGGCGGATTTGATGAGGGTTTACGATTTCCATAAAGCCAACATTGGCTTGTTCTGGGAAGCATGCATGAGTCGATAGCTGAGGGCCGAGTGTTGCTACCTCGGCGGTTTGGCAATCGCTGACTTGGATCACGGCATGGGGGTTACCCATGGATACCGCGCCAAATTGGATCGATTGTTGGTCTAGTTGCACGGTGTAGAGATCCGCTTGGGCGGTTTGATGGTCAGAGTCTAACTTTAATGGGATCGTCGAGGGGCTTAATCTTGGCGGGCCCATGTCCACTTTGATCTGGTCATTGTCCTCGCAATGAAGAACGATATTGCCGCCGGTGGTTTCCACGCGAATGGTGTTTTTTGCAGTCAGTTGCTGGTCTCTAACGAATTTCGCAAAGCAACGGGCGCCATTGCCGCATTGTTCGACTTCGCCGCCACTGGCATTAAAAATCCGGTATTTGAAATCTTGGTCGGGTTGGCTTGGGGGTTCGACGAGTAATAGTTGGTCGCAGCCGATGCCAAAGTTACGRTCCGCCAGTGCRCGAAWCTGCGAGKCGGTCAGTGAGATATCTTGAGTGACGCCGTCTAGGACTACGAAATCGTTTCCGAGGCCGTGCATTTTAGTAAACTTTAATTCCATGGGCGTGACTCGTTTTGCTAGGGAAACTCTCAATAGTCGCGAGTTTAATATTATTGTTAATTACGAGATCAAAAGCGCTGTTTCCAGCGCATTGATTTTTTACGGTTAGAAAAAGCCAGTCGATTAAGGCAGCAAGCTTTCACTGGCAAACTGATCTTTTATGGTTTCTCTTGGGCGGGTTAGATAGCTGCGATTGCCGTCGATCATTATTTCGGGGGGGCGTCCTCGGCTGTTGTAATTCGAACTCATTACGAAGCCATAAGCGCCTGAAGAGCGCACCGCCAATAAGTCTTCGGCTTGAATGGCGAGTGAACGGTCTTTGCCGAGAAAATCGCCTGTTTCACAGACCGGCCCTACAACGTCATAAACACGCTCTGGTGATTGGTTTGGGTTGCCTGCTTGTACCGGAACAATCTCTTGCCACGCTTGGTAAAGCGCAGGGCGGATTAAGTCGTTCATAGCGCCGTCAATGATGGCGAAGTTTTTCTCTTCATTTTGTTTAATGAATTCAACGCGGGTTAAAAATATGCCGGCATTGGCGGCAATGGCGCGGCCTGGTTCCATGATCAGCGTTAGGTCTCGTTTGCCTAAGCGCTTGCGAATGGCTTGGGCGTATTCGGCAGGTTCGGGCGGTTGCTCGTCTTTGTAACGAACCCCTAGGCCACCGCCTATGTCCAAGTGYTCGATGGCAACGCCTTGGCTTGCTAAGTCATCAATCAATGCCAATACCAGGTCGAGGGCATCGATGAATGGGTCAATGGTGGTGAGCTGGGAGCCTATGTGGCAATCCACGCCTTTGATTTCAATGTGGGGGTGCTTGGCCCATTGTAAGTACAAGTCGTGTGCGTGCTGGATCTCGATACCGAACTTGTTTTCTTTCAGGCCTGTAGAAATATAGGGGTGAGTCTGCGCATCGACATCGGGGTTAACGCGAATCGAAATGGGGGCTTTTTTGCCCATTGCTTGTGCAACCTCGGCAATGCGCTCCAGCTCGGGAGCGGATTCGACATTGAAGCAGAGGATGCCCGCTTTGAGTGCGGCCTCAATTTCCCACGCTTGCTTGCCTAGCCCAGAAAAGACTACTTTGCTGGGATCGCCCCCGGCTGCGATAACGCGTTCTAGTTCGCCGCCTGAGACAATATCGAAGCCCGAACCAAGCCGCGCGAGGATATTAAGCACGGCTAAGTTGGAGTTGGCTTTGGTCGCGTAGCAAATTAGGTGTGGTGCGTCGGTGAAGGCATCGTTAAAGGCATGCCAATGCCGCTCCAAGGTGGCCCTTGAGTACACGTAGCAAGGGGTGCCGAATTGCTCCGCGATGTCAGTCAGGGGGCAGTCTTCGGCGTGAAGTAAATTGTCTTTGTAGTTAAAGTAATCCATGGTTTAAAGTCTACGAATCAGGGTGAATCAAAAGTGCGTTATCGATGGGTAACGGTGTGGTGTGCAGTGCTCTGATCTTGCGCGTGGTGCTGGCAGTCTTGCATTTACTTTGTTGTCAGTGACGGGGCTGTTTTTACCTCGTCAGGGTCTTCTTTGATCAACGGCTTATCAATGACAGTAATAGTAGGCTGCGGGGTGAGCGTAGAGCCTGGGACATTGGGTTGATGCGCCGGTTCGGGTAAAAAAAGCGCCCCTTTTTGCCCACAAGCAGTGATAAAAATAACACTGAGAGCCAATGGTACGGCTGCTTTGAGCCTGAAATGAAACACGAGGAGCCCTCCAATGATTGAGCACRAGCGAATGACTGAACAAAGGCGAAATTATACCCCCATGATGGGTTAAAAGCATCGTTTCTTACTGACGGGCCTTACTGCCAATAGCGTGCATGTCTAGGTAGCAGTATAGGCGTTGTAGGTCTAGGCCTGGCGCTATGGATGGCTTGGTTGCCGTGAAGGCTTGAATCGATAATGAGGGCAGGATTGAGCTTGAGTCTCTAGTGGAGCAAGGTGTTATTTATTTTTTGTTCGATGTGTTGTTTATAACGAAACAACTGCGCAATTTGCAGTGGGGTGTCGTCATACTGGTTTTCTTCAATGCGGGATAAGTCCAAATCCGTAAGGTAGCAGGGGTAACGGGAGTTTTCAGTGCGTTGGGATAAAATGTATTGAGCGACCGCCTCATACGTGTGGTCACCGTGCTCCAGCTCTGAAAACTCCTTGTGATTACAATAAATGGTAAATGTAATGCCGCCTTTACCGTCAAAGTCTGCGATGGCTTGGACGTTGTAATATTGCTGGTCTTGATAACTCCAACGAATAGTTTGCCGCTCGATTGGGTTGGATTGGGTTTTACTAAGGGCTTTGATACGGTAAAAAACAATTTTTTGGTTGGGTGATGATAGTGCGACTGAGTTTCTTTCTGCGGTGCGACGATAAAGTGATGAATGGATAAATAATTGTAAATGCGAAAGCAAAATTGATTCTTTGCATTTGGGTGTTCGGCAACAAAATAATGCGCCACTGAAATCAGACACATACAAGTCGATTTTTTTGCCCATTTTATAAAACACTTGAATTTTATCGCTGGTGAAATAGTCGTTGATTAAATTGATGTCATTTTTTGAGTCGGAGCGACGGTCTAGAAAAATGGGGCTGTAAGTTTCTTGGGGCGTCCCTAGATGCAGTTTAAGACGAGGCAGTGTTTTGAATCGTTGATACGAGGGTTTGTCGTTTTGAAATTGAATGACGTAATAATTGCGATCAATTTCTATGATATAGCGTGCTGATAATGGATTGTCGGCTCTGAAATAGTAATGGCATACGTCATTAAAGAGTTCTTCGATTCGATTAGCGATCAGGGATTTTCGTGAGGCGCAAAAGCAACACAGGTTCAGTTCGGGTAAGGGTTCATCTGTTTGCCCTGCGAGGGTTTTTAAATAGTCCATTAAGCAATCCAAAATGGCGTGATCCCCTGCATAGCGAGAGGTTAGTATTTCGCCCCAACTATTGATCGATACCTGGTCCACGGTCACCGCAAGATTGTTGTGGAGTGCGCTGTAACGTAGCGCATCGGTATGGTTGGTTAATAAACTAATGCCTTTCTTGGTTTGGTCTCTAAGGGGGTCGCAACCGACATTGAGAAAGAGTGCCGCGTGAGTGACCGTGGTGGGCTTATGGAATTGATCGTGACCGGTTTCTAAATCTGGGTCGGGAAATAAGCGATTAAAACTTTGAGCAGTTTGTTGAAGTTCGTATTCATTTAAATCACTGTCGCCGGGATCAAGATAGTAACGCGTATTGCGGCTTACTAAGCCGTTAAAATACCCCCAGGTAAGTATTTCGATAATACTTTCGGCGCGCTTAATGGGGGTGTGGTAATCTTTTTGTGCYGTSGTYACSAGTCCGCTGTAACACACCCAGCTAGGCAGGTCGGTGTCGTTGATAATGACTTCGTCTGCATGAATTGATAGATGATCGGCGGCCATGCTGGAGGCGATGCCTGGGTTTACCAGTTCTATTTTTCCGCCTTTACGTTCAAAGGCCGCGTATAGTTTTCGCCCTAGAACAATCATGTCGCGGTGATTAATTGAGATTGAATCACTGTGATTGCTTGCGAAGTCAGCGAGGTAGCGATAGCTCAAGGTTAATTGGTTTACCAAGGCATTTCGTTCTTCAAATATTTCCATAACACTCCAGCTTTGGCGGTTATCCAAACGCTCGAGAGTTGTCTTTGGCCAGTTCCATTCAGAGATAAATTTTTTCATTAAGTGCCAGCGCCAGGTTTTGCTTTGGGCGCTTTTGGTCTTGCTCATGGGGATGTTTATTTTGAAATAGAGGCAGCGGCGGATAAGTTCTAARCGCGGCAARTCATTTTTAGTTTCAAGATAATTTTCAATTTTACGATACACCATGATGTAGGGGTCGAGTTCATCAAGGTCGAGTTGGTTGTTGTAAATGGCTTGTTTAAAGTAATGACTTAAGCTTTCGACGTTGGGATGTTCGGCGGCGTATATTTCGGTGAGGCATATTTTTAAAACGGATTTATAGGCTGAGTCCACGCCTTTATAGAGATGCCACATACCCGCGCCAATAAACTCCCCTGCGGGCAGCTCTGCAATGCCGCCAAAGTCGATGGTTTCTTTGGCGCGGATAAAGCGTTTGTCGAGTAAGGTCTCAGCGATTGTTGGGTAGTTCACTTCTTCATTCGGGGGGATAAGCCACCAAAGCGGGTAACGCCCAGCGACGAGTAGCGCGGTACGGTAAAATTCATCCAGTAATAAATAGTGTTGTGCCGACCCGCAGTCTTCGCCTTGTAGGGTTTGCCGTTCGCCTTGGCGAAAGGAAATGGGGTTCATTAAGAAAAAATACGCTTCGAGGCCAATGCTTTTCGCCCAGTCAGAAATGAGGTCTAGCTTTATCCGCAGGTCATCAATTTCATGTTGCTTTAACTCGGGGCGGTAGACCACCCAAACGTCCATGTCGCTGGAAGCCGAATGGGMRMYGNGTKMMRGKMCTSMCYWTKNAAKAASAYGCTKTMRAYRTYYKSATTRRYWWWAKGRMKATKWTTKYMTTTGAAACTGCGGGTTAGGCATTGCGCTTGCTGTAGGGTGGGGCGGTCGGGTTTGTAGTCACCGATGATCGCGGGGGTGGAGGAGTTGTTGTAGCCCGGCAGCAGCGGGTGATTGACATGAAGTAGTAGGGGTAACACATCAAGAAAGCGCTGATGGCGAAGCGGCAGCGCGGATTTTGTGCGCGCTAAGCGACCGCTGTTAACCTCCATAAAACGCTTTTTTAGCTCTTTAAGCGTTTTGCGGTCGATGCCGTCATCTAAATTGGGGGCGATAATGCCTGTTACTGCCATACCTCTTAGTATAGAAGCTGGGGGCAGGGCTCGCGGAGAATAATGTAAAGGTGGGTTGTGCGGAGATCGCGGGTCAATGCCCGGCCTATCCTTGGCTGGGCGTTACGTGTTGATAGACGTGTGTTGGGTGCTAGAGACGTTTGGCGAGCATTTTTTCAGCATTTTCAATGGCGATTAATACTTGCCGAGGCGCGGTGCCGCCTAGGTGGTCACGCGCAGAGACAGAGCCTTGAAGCGTTAATACATCAAACACGTCTTGTTCGATGACATCGCAAAAATGCTTAATCTCCGGCAAGCTGAGTTCGCTTAAGTCTTTGTTTTGTTCGATGCCGTAGGCCACTGATTTACCGACAATCTCGTGCGCATCACGGAATGGAATGCCTTTCTTCACTAAGTAATCCGCTAGATCGGTCGCGGTGGAATAGCCTTGAAACGCTGCTTTTCGTAATGCATCGCGATTAGGTTTGAGGGCTGGCACCATGCCGTTATAAGCACGCAAGCAACCTTGGACTGTATCGACGGTATCAAATAAGGGTTCTTTATCCTCTTGATTGTCCTTGTTATAAGCCAAAGGCTGGGACTTCATGAGTATCAGTAAGGTGTTGAGGCTGCCTATGACGCGGGCTGATTTACCACGCACTAGCTCAGGCACATCAGGGTTTTTCTTTTGGGGCATGATCGAGGAGCCGGTGCAGAAGCGGTCCGGGATGTCGATGAAATTGAACTGAGCCGAGGCCCAAAGCACTAGCTCTTCTGAGAAGCGCGAGAGATGCATCATTAAGATGCTGGCGGCTGAGGTGAACTCAATGGCGAAATCACGATCGCTGACGGCGTCTAGCGAATTCAAGCAGGGCTGATCAAAACCCAGTAAATCAGCACTGTAAGCACGGTCGATTGGGAAGGTAGTGCCAGCTAGTGCAGCTGCGCCAAGCGGCATCTGATTGACGCGTTTTCGGCAGTCTTGAAACCGATCATAGTCCCGTTGCAACATTTCGAACCAGGCCATCATGTGATGCCCAAAGGTTACTGGCTGTGCGGTTTGTAGGTGGGTAAAGCCCGGCATAATGGTGTCGTTTTCTTGCTTGGCTTGTTGCAGCAAACCCTTAGAGAGTTCAGTGATCTGTTGGCAAATGGTATCGATCTCTTCTCTAAGGTATAGGCGGATATCGGTGGCGACCTGATCATTCCTTGAGCGACCGGTGTGCAACTTCTTGCCAACGCTGCCAATTTTCTCAGTGAGCTTGGCTTCGATGTTCATGTGCACGTCTTCGAGCGCGATGGACCATTCAAACTGACCCATTTCAATGTCGGCTAAAATATCGCCTAAGCCATTGATGATGGTGTCGCTTTCTTCGGAGGTTAGTACGCCTACTTTTGCCAGCATGCGCGAGTGGGCGATGGAGCCGGTAATGTCATGGGTGGCGAGACGATGATCGAATTGTACGGAGGCGGTAAAGGCTTCGACAAAGGCGTCGGTGGATTCAGTGAAGCGTCCGCCCCATAATTTGTTCTCTTGATCATTTGCCATTGTTACAGCCCTTTAAAAATAATGTAGTAGGTGGATAAAGCGTAAATCGTGCCGCTGGCCCTATTTTACCGAGAATCTAGTGATCGAAGTTTAGTTGCCGGTGGGGCGTTGTCGATGCTTAGAGGTCGAATCCTTAGCGTCGTGGCTAAGCTGCGAGAAAGTGTCGCAGCAGCTGTGCCGTGTAGCTAGGCGCGAAGCGCGGCAGTATAACACGCCGTGCTTGGATTGATTAGCGTAAGGGGGGGTTGCTGGCGCGCGTAGGCGGGTGATCCGGTGGAGTGTCAAGGTACATAATACGAAAAATACCCCTGGAGCTTCGATTAAAAAGGTTCTAAATTAACGCGCAGATTTTGCGCTCGAGGCAATAGTGGGTATGTTTGGTTTTTTTAAGAAAAAACAGGATGTTCACCTTTCGCCGGAGGTGCGGGGGAGCGTTAAATTGGATGGTGAGCCTGTGGTGGGGTTGGTGGTTTCTCGAGAATTGGCTTATTTGAGAGAGTACGAAAAAACTGAAATAACCCAAACTGATCAGCAGGGGCGATTTTGTTTTCCGGAGAAAAGCATAAATTCTGTAAAACCTGGGTCATTGCTTCATCAGCCCAGTTTGCTAAATGTTATTAGGGTTATCTATGAAGATCGTGAATACCAACTTTGGTGGGATGTGCATGGGTCAATAAAGGCGGCTCAAGGAAAAAGTAAAAAGTTATTAGGTTTAAATTGTGATTTAAATGATTCGTTGAATGTTATTGATTTCGATAATGTAGAGTATCCAGCATGGCCCCATTCGATTAAAAGCATTTGCCGCTGGTAGTAATTCTTTATTCAGTTGCTTGGGGAATATGGGGACGGTCTAATATGTTTGTACCTACATTAAGACGGGCTGCGTTGTTTAAATGCCCAGCTCACTTGGGTTTATCATTGAGGTTGAGCCGAACTGGCGTATACACGTTGCTAGTGGTTGTGTTGTTGTTTGTGCCGTCAATGGAGGCGACTGCGGGTATGTTGGATTTTTTTAAGAAAAAACAGGATGTCCATCTTTCGCCAGAAGTGCGTGGCAGCGTTAAGTTGGATGGTGAGCCGGTGGTGGGTTTGGTGGTTTTACGCAGATTGCACTATATCGACGTTTATCAAAAAACCCAGAAAACTAAAACGGATGAGCAGGGCCGATTTTCATTTCCTGAAAAAAGTGTTCGTGCAACAGAGCCTGGATCGATTTTTCATGAGCCTAGTATTGCGAATGACATCCATGTTCTTTATGACGATAACAAGCATCGACTTTGGTACGACGTGACTAGTTCGCTGGAGCCGGCTAAAAATAAGAGTGAGAAGTTGTTACAGCTAAACTGCGACCTAAGTGATTCACAAGAAATCATAGGTTTTGATAACTTGGAAGACCCCAGGTGGCCTCATGCGGTTCAAAGCATTTGTCGCTGGGAGTAATTCTTTATTTTAAACGTGTGTCACAATTGCTGGTAATAATAAAAGATATCGCTACTGGATTGGAGGCTTTGCTGAAACAGGTCAAAGGTCAAGGTAATAAGTTACTACAACTTAACTGTGACCTAAGTGGCTTGCTGGAGGTCGACGGATCGATAGTATTGCTTGCCTCGAAAGCCGTGCCTTTAGGGTTGAAAGCATTTGCCGCTGCTAGTGAGCCACTGTTAAGCTATCTGCTTGGTATTAAGAAGGTTTAATTATGCGTGTCATTACATCAAGGGTAGCTGCGTTTTATAGTCGTCGAAATCACTTGAACTCATCTTTAAGGTTAGGCCGAAGTGGCGTATGCACTCTTTTGCTTGCCGCACTAATGTCCGTTCACCCAATCGAGGCAGCAGCGGGTATGTTTGATTTTTTTAAGAAAAAATATGATGTCCACCTTTCGCCAGAAGTGCGCGGCAGCGTTAAGTTAGATGGTAAGCCAGTGGTGGGTTTGGTGGTTCTGCGAGAATTAGACTATATCGGCGTCTACGAGAAAACTCAGAAGACCAAAACGGATGAACAAGGGCGTTTTTCCTTCTCTGAAAAAAATGTTAGTGCAGTAGAGCCGGGCTCAATATTTCATGAGCCCCGCATTTGGAATGTTGTACATGTTTTTTATAACGGTGAAGAATATTATCTTTGGCAGGGCGTGACGGATTCATTGGAGTCGGTTAAAGATGAGCGCGAAAAGCTGTTACGGCTCAATTGCGACCTAAGTAATTCATTGGAAATTATAGATATTGAAAATACGGAAGATCCTAATAAACGACCTCATGCGATTAAAAGCATTTGTCGCTGGGAGTAATCCTCTGTTTTAAGCATGGTTCACGGTCATTGGTAATAATAAGGGGTATTACTTTTGGTTTGGTGGCTTTACTGGAGTTCATTAAAGGTCAAAGTGATCAGTTGCTACAGTTTAATTGTGACCTAAGTGGCTTGTTGGGGATCAGCACATCGATAGTATTGGTTGCCTCGAAAGTCGTGCGTTTAGGGTTGAAAGCATTTGCCGCTGCTAGTGAGCCACTGTTAAGCTATCTGCTTGGTATTAAGAAGGTTTAATTATGCGTGTCATTACATCAGGGGTAGCTGCGTTTTATAGTCGTCGAAATCACTTG
>NVVB01000133.1 GCA_002402085.1 Gammaproteobacteria bacterium | reverse complement strand
CCATTTTGAATGGCTTTAAATTTAAGTGGACCACCAGCATTTTCCAGAAAGGTGAGAATATACTCTCGGCTTGGAATCGGGTTGGCGTATTTTTCTGATTCTCTTTTATAATGAGGATCATCTTTGGGTAAAGCTTTTGAAAACTTATTGAGCCAAGCGCTTAGCTTTCAATATGCCGACCACCCCGAGTTTGAAAACCTCATTAAAACCGTGGACTTGGAAAAAGTACTAGGCCAACTGCGGCGCGCCATTCACGCCACCAATGGTCGTATTGATGTAGACAGCCCTTTACGGCCTTTAATGCGCTCGATAGCGCAGCCGTTAAAACTGGGTGAAATGCACGAGCGTCATTTTATTTTTAAAGAAGATTGGCCAAAGCAATTAAGCCGTGAATTGGCTAAAGATGAACAGGCGGGGGAGCCGGTAACCGTTAAGCGTTTACGTGCAGCCATCGACCAACCAACAGCGAAAGGCCTGCCGGAAATATTGCAAAATTTATTAATTTTGGTATTCGCCGAACATGGCCAATATGCCTTTACCTTACACGGTGGTGATTGCGAGGTTGTACTTAAAGATATTCGTGATGACTTAGTGTTGCTCAAACAGGATTTAGCCGAGCCAGTTATTTGGCAGCAAGGCATCAAAAACGCGGCGGCGGTATTTGGTGTTGCGGTTAATAATTTACGCACGGCCAATCATCAAAACAGCCTGCAACAGCAAGTGCTAGATAGCGTTAACCGGCAGTTGGCCGATTGCGATCACCTAGTGGCAGAAATTAAAACCTGCTTGTTAAAGCTTAACCAAAGCAGCCAGTGCAAGCGCTTTCAGAATGCCGAATATGCGTTGCAGTTGTTGCATCAGTTAAAAAGCCAAGAGGGTGCTGAACTGGTGGCAGCTTTAGCGGCGATTAAACCTATTAGCAGTTTACCGGCCTTGGCAAAGAGCATGGCCTCAGCAGCCAGCGTCACTCAATCACTGCAAGACAATAACTGGGATTTGTTAAGCAGTGTTTGGTCTAGCGGCAGCAGTGAAGGGCAGTTGATTAAAAAACAGGTGTGTAATGCATTAGTAGCCGACGAGTTAGTCACTTCTATTGGTCCCGCGTTAAGGCAAGCACAAACCGATGCCACGGGTATTATTACTCGCCAAACACCCGCACCAGCTCCAGACTCTGTACCACTGCCAACACCCGTACCTCGCAAAGCAGGCCAGCGTATTATTAAACAGGCTCAGCAATCGGGCTTAAGCCATAGCCAAGCGCAAACCCTGTTTGCAGAAATCCAACAGCAATTGGGTAAAGGTTGTGTGCTGGATGTGAGTTATACCATTACTGAAACAGATACGACTGAAGGGAGCGAGAGCTAGTGGGTATGCTTAGTACGGTGTCTAAGGGTAAATCTACAGCACCCTTGCCGGTGATTACGCAGTTACAAGCGATTTATCAGCGTGATGCAGCGGCCAATTGCGTTGCCTTAGTGTGGCCTGAAGCGTTACCAGAGCAACAAGTGATTGCTGATATAGATAATACCCAAACGCGCATTATCTACTGTCACTCAGAACTCGCCATGCGTGAAGCCTTGGTTGATTTTAGTGAGGCCAGTGAACGCTTAGTATTACTCTCTAAATTTGATGAAATTCACTTAGCCAAAGATGTAYTGGCTAGGTTGTGGAAAAACGAGCCACARCGYATYAGYCCYTGGAAAACCCTACAGCAGTTAATTAGAGTACGAGAGATAGACCCACGCCTACCGAAAAAAAATGGCCGTTGGATGGCAGAGGCCYTACTCAGCCGTTTTGATCGCTACCGGCAGAGTATTTCTTTTGGCCAAGTGTTGGACCAAGATAACGCTTGGCGCGCCTTGGCCTTGGGTTATTTAGATTATGATGAAGCCACCCTGGATTTACAGTCGTTGTTTAGCTGGTCGCTCGATAAAGAGGCGGCTCATCTCATTGAGCAGTTACCCATAGAGGTAAAAGATAATCTCGGCGATTGGTTAAGCCGAGGCTTRCCGAATAGTAAYGWGTTAATTAAAGCACTGCTGCTGAATGGCCAAGGTGATGATTTATTGTCGATAGGCCTCGCTTGTTCGGTGATGTATTACCCCAGTATTGAAACATTAAACCGAGTTGATACGGCGCAACTGTATAGCAGCAGAGGCGTATTTAAAGAGCGCTTTTTAGCTGGTGAAAATATTGAGCAACGTTTGTTGCAGCAGTTTGGTGACGAGGCGGTTAAGGCTGCTTTACAGTTGTTACAGCTGCGCGGCTACCCAGCGATAAATAATGTACTGGCTAAGGCGGAACAAATTTTAGCGAGCTTGGATTTAATGCCTGCGGTGGAATTGTCCACATTATTGCCCGGTAGCTTACAGCGCCGTCTCACGCACTATGCAGAAGCTTTAAAAGATGCATTGAAAGGCGCGGAGCTTGCACAAGCGGAGTCGGCTTTAGAACAGGTAAAACAGCATGTATTTATTGGTTTAGACGCGCAGCGTGAATCCCTTGATCGTGCAGAAATGGCCATGCGTTTGATGCGATGGTTAAAACAAACAACAACGAGAGCTACAACTACAAGCGGTGCAAGCCAAACCATTACTGACTACATCCAACAGGGAGGCTTTGCCGACTGGGCACGTTCTGTGGTGTGGTCGGGCGATGTGCATGAGGCGTTAAATCAGGTTTATCAACAATTAACCGAGCAGGTGAGTGCCCACCAAGAGCAACAAAATAAAAACTTTAGTCAACACTTGGCGGGGGTTGCGCGTGGTGATGCCTTGGGAGAAGGGGTGATTCCCGTTGAACAGGCCTTGGTGCAATTGGTTGTCCCTATTGCAGAGCAATCGCCCGTATTACTGCTGGTGTTAGATGGCATGAGCGAAGCCGTTTATCGGGAGTTGAGCGAGGATTTAACTCGGCACCACTGGCTTGAACTTAAAGAGAGCGGCAAGGCGGCTGAGCAATGTTTGCTAGCGGCGCTGCCTTCGGTTACACAGGTAAGCCGCTGTTCATTGTTATCGGGTTGTTTAGCGGAGGGTGGAGCAAAGGATGAAAAGAAAGCCTTTAGTGCCCATGCGCAGTTAAAGAAAATTGCCTCTACCAAATTCCCCCCTACGGTTTTTCATAAACAGGATTTACAACAGTTAGGTAGTGGCGCATTAAACAGTGATGTGCGTGCGAAGTTAGCCGGTACCGAATATAAAATTTTGGCCGCAGTGATTAATGCCATTGATGATCAGCTTGGCAGTAGCTCCCAAGTATCGGTTGCTTGGTCGTTAGACAAGGTGACTTTATTGCGTCAGGTATTAGAGGCTGCGCGCGAGGCAGGGCGAGTGGTTATTATCACCAGCGATCACGGCCATGTGTTGGATCAYGATTCTTTTTATCACGCGCCAAGTTCCGATAACGGTGAGCGTTACCAGCTSAGTGCTAATACATTGTCGGAGYATGAAACGGCGGTGTCGGGTGCKCGTGTGGTAACAGCTAATCACTCGGTAGTATTGCCTTGGGCAGAGCGCCTTCGCTATACCAAGTCTAAAAATAGGGGTTACCACGGCGGCGGCAGTTTGCAAGAGCTGGTTATTCCTTTAGGTGTATTTGTGAGTGCTCGTGATGTTGATGTGCTAGCGGGCTGGGAAGAGGTGCCTCGTAGCTTGCCGTCGTGGTGGTATGCGCAAACCGTTGTGGCAGAAACTGCCAGCGCTTATATCACCGGTGCAGAAACCGATACGTCCCCTGCACGCAAGGGTAAAAAAGCGAAAAAGGCAGAAGCGGCAGCGGAGGTGATGGATGATATGTTTGCTGTGCCCGCTAGTGATAAGAGCATCAACCCAACGAGGCCTGCAACGGCTACCGCAACAAATAGCCAGCTTGAGCCATGGGTAGATGCGCTATTTATATCGCCCGTATTTTTACAGATCAAAACCCGTGCTGGGCGCACCATGGTAAAAGATGAGCAATTGCGGTCTTTAATCGAGTTATTGAGCCAGCATCAGGGCCAGGTGATGGAGGCGACGATGCTGCGTTATTTGGGGCTGCCTAAAATACGCCTGCGTGGTTTTTTAGCCGGTGCGAAAAAATTATTGAATGTCGATGGCTACCCTATATTGTCGGTAGAAAGAGATACTCAAACCATAAAATTGAATATAGCTGACTTAAAAAATCAGTTTGAATTGTGAGCTATGACAAAAAAGAGAATGCCTAATGAGTATTAGCCAACGACGAAGACAGGATATTCTCGATGCCCTGCGCCGAGGTACCGTTCCGCAGTATGGCTTAGATGCTTTGGCCGTTGGTTTAAAACCTTTTGAAAAAGCCTTCGATGAAGAGCTGGATAAAGTGGCAAGCGGCGGTGCAGTTTTTAAAGCCATCCGTGGTGAGTACGGCAGTGGTAAAACATTCGCCTCGCGCTGGTTGCGTGAGCGTGCCCACAAGCGGGGCTTTGCCTGTGCCGAGGTGCAGATATCAGAAACCGAAACCCCCTTGCACCGGCTTGAAACAATCTATCGCCGATTGATGGAGCGTTTATCAACCCCAGATACCGCATCGGGAGCATTTCGTAATATTGTTGAGTCTTGGTTTTATACCTTGGAAGAAGATGTGCTGGCCCAACAAGATATTGATATTAATGATTCGGATGCCTTAGTGGCCGCTACCGATGCCTTAATGGAGAAACGTTTGGGTGAGGTAGTGAGAACCGCTCCCGCTTTTGCCTTAACCCTGCGAGCCTACAGAAAAGCCTTACTTGAAGGTGAAGATGAAATTGCCGATGGCTTGCTGGCATGGATGGCAGGGCAGCCGAATATTTCTGCTGCTATTAAACGCTATGCAAAAATCAAAGGTGATATTGATCACTTTGGCGCACTGAGTTTTTTGCAGGGTATTTTGATTATTTTAAAAGATTCAGGCCATCCGGGTTTGTTGTTAGTGTTGGATGAAGTTGAAACCTTGCAGCGTATGCGTGGTGATGTGCGCGATAAAAGCCTTAATGCCTTGCGCCAATTAATGGATGAAATTGATAGTGGTCGCTTCCCCGGTTTGTATTTGGTGATTACCGGCACACCAGCATTTTTTGAGGGGCCGATGGGCGTGCAACGCTTAGCTCCTTTGGCGCAGCGTTTAGCAGTAGATTTTGCAACAGACACGCGTTTTGATAATCCACGAGCGGTACAGATTCGCCTCAAAGGTTTCGATCTTGCCTCACTGGAAGAGGTAGGCGGTAAGGTTCGGGATTTGTATGCACAGAATAGTGAGGTAGGCTCTCGTATTAACAGCCTTGCAGATGATGCRTATATTACCGACCTTGCCCGTGCKGTAACCGGCAACCTTGGTGGTAAAGTGGGCATTGCACCGCGTATTTTCTTAAAAAAGTTGGTGAGTGATGTACTGGATCGTATCGACCAGTTTGATGACTTTTCCCCCCGTGAACATTATGCGCTGACTATTTCAGACACTGAATTAACCGATGTTGAACGAGCGAGCAAATCGGCGGGCAGTGTTGATGAGATAGAGCTGRACCTATGAATTCAATRGCATGAGCGAATTCGACAAACTCCACCCGGCTCTACAGCACCATATTGTTAATAGCTTGGGTTGGMCAGGTTTGCGYCCRTTACAAGAGGCAACGATTCAGCCCGTGCTGGATGGCGAACATGCTATTTTACTTGCGCCTACAGCGGGCGGTAAAACCGAAGCGGCTATTTTTCCAATATTCTCGCGGATGTTGACAGACAACTGGAACGGTTTGAGCGTTCTCTATATTTGCCCGATTAAAGCACTGCTCAATAATCTAGAAGAGCGGCTGAGTTATTATGGCCATTTATTAGGGCGCAGTGTAGGTGTGTGGCATGGTGATGTTAGCGCTTCTCGCAAAGCTAAAATAATTGCAGATCCCCCTGATATTTTACTGACCACCCCGGAATCTCTAGAGGTGATGTTGGTATCTGGCCGCATTGAGCATCAGTCTTTTTTTGCCAATATACGCAGTGTGGTGATTGATGAAGTACACGCCTTTGCCGGTGATGATCGTGGCTGGCACTTGTTATCAGTATTAGAGCGAATCAGTGTTGTTGCCGGTAGAGAGTTACTGCGGTTGGGCCTTTCTGCCACCGTGGGTAACCCAGAAGAGTTGTGTGAGTGGCTGGCCAGCTCCTGCCAATCCAAGCGCAGTGTTATTAACCCTCCCGCCGACAATAACGTAAGCACCGATGTGCAGGTGGATTGGGTGGGGTCCGTCACTAATGCCGCTATTGTTATCTCTCGCTTACACCGTGGTGAAAAGCGTTTAGTGTTTGTCGATAGCCGCCCCCGTGTGGAGGAGCTGGCGATGGAGCTTAGGCGCTTAGGCGTAGCGACTTATGTTTCCCACAGTTGCCTCAGCCTCGATGAGCGTAGCTCTGCTGAAGAGGCTTTTTCCCAAGGTTCAGATTGCGTTATCGTCGCCACATCCACCTTAGAGTTA
>NVVB01000024.1 GCA_002402085.1 Gammaproteobacteria bacterium | reverse complement strand
TCCCATTAACAGGGTTTCCATTGGACGAGGTCCCATGTTTCTGCCACCATGATCTTCTGGACCATCCATGACAATGCTATGACCGCTACCGGATTCTCCGAGGAACATAGCGTCTTGGACCCATTTGATACGAGCTTTCACTGGTAGTTTTCCTCTCTATAGGCAAAAATTGGTGTAGCCTACCATAATAAGACTTAAGAGGAATTATCTCGTAACAAGGCGTAGTTATCTCGTAATTTTCTATGCCTTGGTTTACGATATCCAAGAAAGAGTATTAAAACAAAAGCTGTGTTAACTCATTACAACACAAACCATTTTTGGCATGAAGCCACTGCTAGCTTAGATAAGAGTTTCCCATGGTAATTAGACAGAATAAACCGATTCCAAATATTGAAAGTTTCCTCTCTCAGTGTCATCGACGGAAATATCCCTCTAAAAGCACCTTGCTTTATGCTGGTGACGATTCCGATGCACTGTATTACATTATTAAAGGATCGGTAACCGTATTAATTGAAGACGACGACGGCCGTGAAATGATTATGGCCTACCTAAACGCGGGTGATTTTTTCGGCGAAATGGGACTTTTCGAAGAAGAACTAGGACGAAGCGCCTGGATCCGAGCGAAAACCGAATGTGAAGTAGCTGAAATCAACTACGCTAAATTTCGCCAAATTGCCGACCAAGACTCTGAAATGCTCTACGCAGTAGGCGCACAGATGGCTCGTCGCTTACGTGCCACGACTCGTAAAGTAGGGGATTTAGCCTTTGTAGACGTGACAGGCCGAGTTGCCCGCACACTGCTTGACCTCAGCACTCAGCCCGATGCGATCACTCACCCTGACGGCATGCAAATCAAAATTACTCGCCAAGAAATCGGCCGTATAGTGGGCTGCTCAAGAGAAATGGTTGGACGCGTACTGAAAACCCTCGAAGAACAAGGGCTAGTGTCAGCCAAAGGAAAAACCATGGTGGTATACGGTACCCGCTAAGCGAGCGAACCGATCAACCACTCAATCCGAATGATTAATGATCTACAGCACGCCATTAATCATTCGGGCTGCTTTCAACTCCCGTAAATATCTAGCCCCATCTCTAAGGCCAATACCGAGCATCCAATCCTAAGCCCGATATCAGTATCGACTCTCGCGCCTAAGGTCCGGCTTAACTCCGTCGTAAATCCGACAAACAATCCACCCGACCGAAACCACCTCAATAAAAATCGATCAGGCCACCATTATTTAAGACGCAACCATTTAAGGTTTAGATGTTAAAGACTTAGATATTAAAGGCTTGTTGTTAAAGGCATAGCGGTTAACAATTTAGCGGTTAAACGCCCAGTCCTTTACGTTTAAGGTTTAGCCGTTTAAGATTTAGTCGTTTAAGATTTAGTCGTTTAAGATTTAGCCGTTTAAGTTTAAGACTCAGTCATTTAAGACGCTCTACTTTAGAGCACTATATTTCAAGTTACCGAAAAACCTAAACTTAACGCCACCCGAGCGATCAATCAGCGGCGAAAAATAACCGTTGCAACTCCTGCCCAGGATGCTCTGCGCGCATAAATGCTTCGCCCACCAAAAAGCTATTCACACCCTTGGCCTGCATTTCGACAATGTCTTTTTTCGAATGAATGCCACTCTCAGTGACCACCGTTCGGTCCTCAGGAATCCCAGACAACAATTCGTAGGTGGTCTCCAAGCGCGTCTCAAAGGTATGAAGGTCTCGATTATTAATGCCGATCAGTCCAGTAGGCAGCAACAAGGCTTGCTCCAGCTCCTGCTGATCATGAACCTCAATCAATAAATCCATGCCTAACTGCGTGGCACAAGACGCCAACTCAGTCATTAAGCCCTGATCCAAGGCCGCCACAATCAATAATACGCAGTCGGCCCCTAAAGCTCTGGACTCCACCACCTGATAGGGGTCCACCAAGAAATCTTTGCGCAACACAGGCAAAGTACAGGCCGCGCGCGCGTCAATCAAATACGACTCATCGCCTTGAAAAAAATCTTTATCGGTCAAGATAGAAAGGCAGCTCGCACCCGCCTGCTGATATTCTTGGGCAATCGCTACCGGGTCAAAATTTTCACGAATGACGCCTTTACTGGGCGATGCTTTTTTAATTTCCGCAATCACGCCGGGCTGACCGCGTTTAATATTGGCTTCTAACTCGCAGATAAAGCCTCGACAAGCCGCTTGTGCCTTGGCTCGATTTTCCAACTCACTCAATGGCAGCGTTTGACGTCGCTCGATCACTTCCTGCTCTTTTCGGGCCAGGATTTTTTTCAAAATTGTAGGGACTTCAGTGCTCATATCGAATTACGCTTTCGCTTTAATGAAAATAAATAATAATGATCCTACGGACCCGGTACGTCTACGCTTAGCTCTCGCACAGCTGGCTATAACTGGCCAACTCAGCGATCTTCTCTTTCGCTAAACCCGAGCCAATGCAATCTTGCGCACGCAATACGCCATCGGCGAGACTGCTCTCCAACCCAGAGGCATAAATCGCAGCGCCGGCATTCAGCGCGACAATATCGGAAGCAGCCTCATTTTCTTGGGTTAACGCGGCATCGATCATGCTTAAACTGTCTTCCACCGTATGCACGGATAATTGCTTAATATCAGCACGGGAGATATTAAACTGCTCGGGCTTAATGGTGTACTCAATAATATCGCCGTCTTTTAGCTCAGCCACATACGTGGGTGCTGCAATACTAATTTCATCCAAGCCATCCTCAGAATGCACCACCAATACGTGCTCACTGCCTAGGTCTCGTAAGACTTCTGCAATGGGGCGTACCAAGCGTTTATCAAACACGCCCATGACTTGATTAGGGGCCGAGGCAGGATTGGTTAACGGGCCTAATACATTAAATATAGTCCGAATCCCAAGCTCCTTACGCGTGCCCATGACATGCTTCACGGCACTGTGATGTTTGGCCGCGAACATAAATCCTACGCCCACTTGCTCAATAGCCCGCGCTACTTGCTCAGGGTTTAAATTTAAACTCACCCCTGCGGCCTCTAATACGTCCGCACTGCCACAACTACTGGATACGGAACGATTGCCATGCTTTGCCACATGAGCACCCGCAGACGCGGCTACAAATGCACTGGCAGTCGAGATGTTAAAGGTATTCACACCGTCCCCGCCTGTGCCACAGGTATCCACCATGTAATCAACATCGACATGCACCGGCGTCGCTAAGCGTCGCATGACCTGAGCGGCGCCCGTAATTTCTTGAACGGTTTCGCCTTTCATTCGCAGCCCGACTAAAAAACCACCCATCTGAGCCGGAGTGGCTTGCCCAGTCATAATAAGCTCCATGACTTGCTGCATCTCTTGCAACGACAAATCCGTGTTAGAAATTACTTTCTGAACCGCCTGGCTCATATTCATGCTAATTCGCCTATTCGAGTGATTTGGTAATGATTTTAGGGGGTTGTAACCGGTCTAGGTCAGGTGTTTTATCGAGTATTGACGCGARMRMCAARKRRRRCGNCKMAAAGAAAGCACTCAAAGAAAGCACTCAAATACAGTGCTTTCAATGCTAATGCCAAATACCTAGCACCACCCCAAGCCCAATAATGCCAGTGTTAGCCGTTGATTAAAAAGTTTTTTAACAAGGCATGGCCGTGTTCGGTCAGTATCGATTCAGGATGAAATTGAACCCCTTCCACAGACAGGTGCTTGTGCTTAATGCCCATAATCTCATCCATGCCCCCTTCTTGATCCTCGGTCCACGCAGTGACCATAAAATCATCCGGTAAACAGCCGCCATCCACCACCAATGAGTGGTATCGCGTAGCAACAAAGGGATTGCTTAGGCCGGAAAATACGCCCTGACCGTTATGATGAACCGCTGAGGTTTTACCGTGCATAACCTGCTTGGCTCGTATTACTTTGCCACCAAAAGCCTGAGCAATACTTTGATGCCCYAAGCAGATGCCCAAGATAGGGATCTCACCGGCAAATCGCTTAATCACCTCAAGCGAGACACCCGCTTCATTGGGCGTGCAGGGACCTGGGGAAATCACAATGTGGGCGGGCTTCTTAGCGGCAATCTCTTGCGCACTAATTTCATCGTTGCGATAGACCTCAACCTCTGCGCCTAATTCGCCAAAATATTGCACCACGTTGTAGGTGAACGAATCATAATTATCAATCATTAATAACATATCGGACTCTCTGTAAGCTGTTCGGAAACCGTGTCAAAGCCTATCCACTGTCTATTTAAGAAGGGATTAAGCCGTTGGATGCCATGGCCACGGCCCTAAAAATGGCGCGGCCTTTATTTAAGGTCTCCTCCCACTCCATACGAGGCACCGAATCCGCCACAACACCTGCGCCGGCTTGGATATAAAGTTTCCCACCCTTAATCACCGCAGTACGAATCGCAATCGCGGTATCCATATCGCCATTCCAAGACAGGTAACCCACCGCCCCACCGTAGATGCCCCGCTTCACGGACTCCAGCTCATCAATAATTTCCATGGCGCGCACTTTCGGAGCGCCACTGAGCGTACCGGCCGGGAAAGTCGCCCGTAATACATCAAGCGCACTGCAACCTTGCTTCAGGTCGCCTTCAACATTTGAAACGATATGCATGACATGGGAATAGCGCTCTACAGTCATTTGCTCACTGACTTCGATACTGCCCACTTCTGCCACTCGACCAATATCATTGCGGCCCAGATCAATCAGCATTAAATGCTCAGCGATCTCTTTCGGGTCCGCCAACAGTTCTTTTTCTAGGCGTAAATCATCGGCTTCGGTCTTGCCGCGTTTACGCGTACCCGCCAACGGCCGGACAGCAATTTTACCGTGCTCAGCCCGCGCCAGAATTTCCGGTGATGAGCCCACCACATGGAACTCACCAAAGTCATAAAAATAAAGGTAGGGGGAAGGGTTTAAATACCGTAATGCACGGTATAAAGCCAAAGGCGAGGCGTGATAATCAATGGTCATACGCTGAGACAACACCACCTGCATAACATCGCCGGCCAGCACATACTCTTTAATCTTATCGACTGCTTGCTCAAACTCAGCTTGACCAAAATCAGACACAAAATCCTGATCACTGACCACCACTTCATTGCCCATGTGATCACTATCACCCGGCAGATAAGGCGCTTTTAACTGCGCGACCAGTTGCTCAAGCCGCGCATGGCCCTTTTCAAAGGCATCCGGCTCACTGCCATCAAGATGTTTAATGATGGAAATCGAACCACGCAGATTATCAAAAACCACCACCTCATCAGACACCATCAAGAGAATATCCGGTGTACCAATAGGGTCATTGTCAGGCATTTTCTGCAAACGCTTTTCCACAAAGCGAATCGTGTCATAGCCGAAATACCCTACCAAACCGCCATTAAAACGCGGCAGGTCTTTGTCTTCAGGCACTCGGTAGCGCGCCTTAAACTGCTCAACAAATAACAACGGGTCTTCGACTTTGTGCTCTTCAACCACCTCACCATGACAAATCACCTGCGCATCATGGTCAACAATTTTTAAATACCGGTGGCAAGGCAGCCCAATGATTGAGTACCGGCCCCATTTCTCTCCGCCTTGAACGGATTCTAATAAATAGGTAAAGGGCCCATTGGCCAGTTTTTGATAGGTGCTGAGAGGAGTATCTAAATCCGCGAGCACTTCGCGAACGATAGGAATGCGATTAAAGCCTTGATCAACCAAGGCCTGAAACTGTTCGAGGTTCATTACAGTATCCTTAACAAATGGCAACAGAGTGTTCGATAAATACCAGAAAATACACTAAGCCATTGAAAGGCTTAGACTAAAAATAGCTTGGCATTCACCATCGCCAACGCTGAACGAAACGCGCTGTCTGTTTTTGCACTTGCCTACTGTAAATAAATTTCACTTGTAAATCCTAATGGAAAGCCAAATCTAGGCCCCATGGTAATCGATCTTAGGCCTCTTCTACACGCCCTCAATACAGGACCGAGTGCCGAAGCCAATGGAGCGGGAATTTTAGCCCAAATACATTTATAGGAACAGTACCCGAGACAAAATTGTCCACGCTCATTAGCCTAGCAAAAACCAACGCTTAGCGCCGTGAAATGCAGCCCGTCACTCAGCTATAAAGTCGCCACTGCGATTCTATCGCCCACATACGTGCCCATATAAATTTTGTTCTTTAATCGAATGGCTACGGTTGCTGCACCAAAGGGTAGCCCGTCATGGCTGACAATGGTTTGCTGATCAAACGTAAGCGGGTCGATTGAGATAATATCAAAACCCGTGATGCAGCTATAACCTTTCTTAGGCTGACAAAATGCCATCTTTAAAATCGAAGCACTCTGAGACGCCACTAATAAATTACCGGCCTGATCCCAAGATAAATTATCCGGTCGCAGCACCTTAATTTCATTCAGTAGCTCGCCGGTATGACGATTGATCTTTTTCACCCGATTACCAAAGTATTCATTCAAATAAATAATCCCGCCGCGAGGAGACACCTGAATACCATTCGCATAAGCCACTTCAGTGCCAGGCACTTTAGAAAAGCCGGCCTCAGCAGACCATTCAAGTACATGACCAATATTCACCCCGCCAAGACCTCTCAACGCATTCAACATCCCCTTCGGGCTCACTAGGTCAGTGCCCGTATGAGTCACTAAAAACCCACCCTGTGGCAGTGCAACCACATCATTCAAAGTCCGGCCTTCAGGGGCGACCGCACACCCCTTCCAGGTCAGCGCCACCAATGCGCCGGTTTTTTGGACTTCAAAAAACTCAACCGATTCCCGCTCCGCATGATTGACTACCAACAACTGTAAAAGACCATCAGCTCGCGTGGACAGGCCAATGCCATGCGGATTAAAACGTTGCTCGGGCAACTTTTCACAGGACGGGTCACCCCAGCGAAGCGCTTTTGCCAACAAAGGCTGAGGCGTGTTACCTGGAAACAAACGTGTAATAGACGACGTAGCCGTATCTAATAATGAAAGCTGCCCCGTGCCTTCGCCTAATTTGAACTCACTGACAATTACCACATCGGTGCCAGGAATATTGACCAAGTCTTCCGGGTTTTCGAAGCCACAAATAACCGACAAGTTACCCGCTTCACGGCACTCGGCTTTCACTAAGATTGATTCCGCACAGCCTGACAAAAAAACGCTCAGGACTATTAAGGCGAAACCACCGCGTAAGGCGAAACCACTGCGCCAGCGATTAAAGTGGCTTTTGGCACACATTAAATGGCCTACATTGTCCAAAGGTGTTTTTTGCGAGGTAATACGACTGCGAATTAATGTCATCATTCATCCCCTAAAATACAGCGTTTATAATTATTATTGTTTTTAACCAGCGGCGAACAAAATCAATATTGAAACCAAATATAAACCTATCTTTCTTTTAATGTTTTCGCAAGTTTTACGAACCTTAAACCCTCAACGCAACTCCTGCACGCCACACGCCAAGGCGATGATTTAACAACGCCAATCACTAATGCAACACCGGAGCAATGGCTTGCGCCAACGTGGTTTCTAGATCGTTCCGTACAATCGGTTTAGTCAATACGTTGTCCATCCCGCAGGCCAAACACTTATCACGATTCTCAGCCATGGCATGGGCTGTTAACGCAATAATTTTAATCGGCGCCAAACTCTCCTTGCTTTCCTTTTCTCGAATCAGCGTCGTGCATTGATAGCCATCCATTTCAGGCATCTCACAATCCATTAAGATCAGATCAAAATCCGGCTCCTGACTGGATAAGCGTTGTTCAAAGGCTTCAAATGCCAGCGCACCATTCTCCGCCAGTTGAATCGTGGCGCCATAATTTTCTAACAAACGCTTAATCACCAATTGATTGACTTTATTATCTTCAGCAATCAATAGATGCTTKCCTGCCAGGAAGGTGTTTTTCTTTTTCTCTGTGCCAGCCTGTTCTTGGTCAGGGTCAGATTTTTTGGCCACTATATCGCAAGCACGCATAAAGCCTCGCGTGGTCAGCGGGCGTTCAATAACAAACGCATTTTTATAATCCGACTGTTCCAGCACCTCAACGTTAATTGGAAAGCTCGGCTCAGAGAAATAGATTATCTTAATGAAATCAGAACCAGCACATTTTTGGACCATCTGCTTAAACCCTTCAAACGCACTCTCCGGTTCATAGAGACTATGAATAAATAGAAAGTACTGACGATTGGCATCCTTCTCAGTTTGCTCAAACGAAGTTCTCATCTGACCAAAATCAGAAAAAAACAACAGCTGGCTTTTATTTTGACTTAAGCCTTGGCGCAGAGACTCTGTTAACTGCTTATTATCACTGCACACAAAACCATCAAACACTGCCTGACGTGCTTGATCGATAGGATTCAGCGGCGCTGCTCCGCCGCTCCCCTGAGCTTGTTTATCATCCCCAATCGCATTCTTCACAAAAGGGATTGTAAACCAAAAATCGGAGCCATCTCCTGGAACGCTAGACACGCCTATTTTACCGCCCATCAATTCCGCCAACCGCTTACAGATAGACAAGCCCAAGCCCGTGCCACCATACTTCCGCGTAGTACTGGTATCGGCTTGCTCATAGGAGCGAAATAATTTCTTTTGTCCTGCTTCATCAATGCCAATGCCCGAATCCTTTATAGAAAACAAAACAAACGATTCCTGGGGCTCCTTGATCACCTTAAGGCTTAGTACGATCGAGCCCTTAGCGGTAAACTTAAACGCATTACCAATTAAGTTCATTAACACCTGACGAACTCGCGTAGGATCGCCCTTCAATATCTCGGGTACATTGGCGTCAATATTAGCGGCCAACTCAACTTTGTTTTCTGAGGAGCGAATCGAAAACAAACTGATCACGTCATCGAGGACACTGTGTATGGCAACATCAATACTCTCGATATCCATCTTCCCGGATTCAATTTTTGAATAATCCAGGATGTCATTAATAATTTCCAGCAACGCAGAGCCCGAGTCACCAATCACTTTCACGTAGTGGGACTGCATCGGATCAAGCTTAGTGTCTTTCAACAATTCAGCGATGCCCAATACACCGTTCATGGGGGTGCGTATTTCATGGCTCATGTTGGCCAAGAATTGACTTTTTGCTTGCGCCGCCGCCTCGGCTTTTTCTTTATCGATGGAAAGCTGAGCATTGTGTTTTAGCGCGGTAATATCTTTGATCACCCCGTCCTGCCGACTTAACTTACCCTTATCGTCAAAGACTAACTTAGTGCTATAAAGAATATCAATAATAGTGCCGTCCTTACGCTCTACTTGAGATTCAAAGTCCACGACCCCCCCCTGCTCATCCACCCGTTCATTCAAGCGACTGCGCACTTGCGCAGGCATGTACAAGCTCTCCTGTAAGTTGGCAACATTATTCTGCAGTTCATCAAAATCGGAATACCCTAATATACTAATCAGGGCTGGGTTACAAAGCACCGGCTTGCCGTCCACATCAGCCTGAAAGAGCCCTTCAACCGCGTTTTCAAACAAGCCACGATACTGATCTTCAGATGATTTAACCGAATCATATAAACTGGCATTCTCTATTGCTATCGCCCCTTGTGACCCGATGATATCGAGCATTTGTGTTTGTTGCTGAGTAAACGCACTTTCAATACTCATGTGCTCGGCGTATAGGATGGCGCTGGTCTTGCCCTTATGGCGGATCGGCATGCATAATATTGATTTTACTTTTTGACTAGCAATATGCGGGTCCGTGCCAAACTGAGAATCCTCTTCAGCATTTTCTAAGATCACTACTCGGTTACTGGCTGCAACATTATTGATCACACTAAAAGACACCGAAGACGTCTCAGTTAACGCAGAAGGTTCAAACACATGATCATCAAGCACGGATTTTCGCGCCTTGATAGTCCAGTTTTTTCCTGCCGGCAGTAACAGATAGGTATTCTGCGCACCCGCGTTCTCCATTAAATAATGTGTTAACTTATCAATCAATATATCCAGATCCATTTCACTGGATAAAGCACGATAGGTTTTCACCAGTGAAATACTATCAAAGCCAATATCGGATGTAAGCGTCGAGGTGGTTAACGTACTTGTAGCGGGCGCATTTCTAGCTGACATCGTTGCACTGTATTGCGAAGACGCCTGCTCATGATTGATATGGGTTTTAAATTCATCTTGTAGGGCATCGACTTTACCCTGAGAGCCCCATGCATGGTAAGAATGAATCGCTCGACGAATATAAAACTGTCCCGCGCGCGAATTACCAACCTCCATATAAAATCGAGCAGCACACTCTTCAGCAATCGCCTGCTCAAACAATATTTTACTTTTACATGCCAAATCAATGGCTTTTTCATAGAAAGGAATTGCATCCACTAAGCGCCCTGTAATTCGCAGATACTCGGCCTCAAGCAAGAGATACTTATGCTCAAAAGTTTCACGGCAATGCTCGCTGTATTTTCTTAACTTATATTTAGACCAGCGTACAGAAATCTGCACTATCTTCTTTTGACCCAAGGTTAAACCCGGATAAAGCGCCATGTAAGCGAGCGAACAAAAAAAGTACAAGCTGGGAATCACTGGCAAAGAAAGCGCAGCATGTCGATGCTTCATTGATTTCTGGCACAAATGCCACATATCCTCAGGCTCCCTATAAATATAGGCCGCCATCACCTTAAAGTAATACACGCAGCACACGACGGCTTCATCGCCCCCGTTGTCATACTCTCGGAATGATTCATCTTCATCCAAGTACTCACCCACCAAACGAGACACTTTCTCTACCGGATGAGTCAGGTTATAAACCAACTGGCGTAATATAATAATTTGAGCCGCATTTAAAGTTTGATTGTACTCCAGCACAATACTGAAAGAACTTTCTATTTCTGACGTGACTTGCTGAAGGTTGTGCCCACTGTAAAAACTTAAGAATGTGGCAATCAAATGATTGGTGGTGGCGCTTTCCAAGGCGCCCGCTTCTAACGCCATATTATAGGCGTCTAAGCAGGGCTCKATGCCATTTCTTGTMGGYTCCTTCCAGTGCTGCACCGTAAAACAATAMGCSGTAGTCGCTAAAGACATCGAACTTTTCGCGTTGTATTTCTTAGCCACCTTAATGCTCATTAGCGCGTACTCTTCCCCCTCATCAAACTTTTCAAAAACGCCGCATAACACCACGGCATAAATTGAATAGGCATAGGATGACGCAGCACAATTACCGTGCTTTATGGCCATATAAATTGCTCTTAAGCCAAGAATCAAGAACAAATTTTGGTTGGCTAGAAACGCAGCATTTGAGATATTTGAGATTATTTTTTGCGCACAGATCACCGTAGGGTTATCAAGCGTAGGCAGCGCATAAAAATCTGCAGCGCATCGCTTACCGATCAGAAATTTAAGTTTAACAAACTCTTTAATGATATGCAGTGGATTGGGGTTCGAAGGCACCTTAATCCCTAACACCCCTAATGTTTTGACCCCTAAGGCGACACAGGCCGCAGGCTCATGCTGCGCACTGAGTGCCTGAATGAGTATCAACCTAACCTCAAGCGTGTCAGTAATAGAGCGGGAATTATCAATCACAAGATCCGCGCTTTGATGCATCAAGTCATGCTGGCCATTTAAATAAGCAATTTCGGCAAGTTCTGAATGAATCGCTAATTGAAGCGCATAATTACGGTCATTCCATTCATCAGAAAGTAACGCCAAACCGTGATTAATATAGCTTAAGGCGGTCTTATAGGAAGTACTGTTTTTTGCTTTCTTAGCTGCTTTTAAGTTCAACTCTGCGACCAGGAAATCATTTTCATCACTGGCGGTAAAGTAGACATTAAAATTAGCCGCGATTTCAAATATCCGATCTTCTAAATCACGATGATCTTCCTTGTAGAAATACCATGCCAAATTTTCATGAATAGTATTCCTTGAATCAACATCAAGCAAACTATAGGACGACTGCTGAATACGATCATGGGCAAAGCGATACTCAATTTTTATATTGTTACGTAATATCTCTTTAATCTCGCCATCTGAAAGCTCCATAATCCTCAGATTAGTATCCGTAGGCACCAAAAACCCTTCAATGGTAGCACTACGCAGCTTACCGGCCGTCTCGGATAAGCTCTCACCGAGAATGTACGTTAACGCCGATATTTCAAAACGATTACCAATACATGCGGCAACCGAAAGTATTCGCTGCGTAGCCTCTGGTAACAAGATGATACGTTGTGTTAAAAACTCGACTACATTATCTGTAAATTCAGCTTGGCGTATTTTCTCAATATCCCAGGTCCAACACCCTTGATCAGTACTAAATCCAATGTAGTGGTCGTTGTACAGTGACTTCAACAGTTCTTCGTTAAAAAACGGATTACCGTTGGTTTTACTCGAGACTAATTCGGCTAACTCGCGTACTTTCTCCACCGGATGATAGAGCGCATCGGCCAACTGCTGGCTAATATCCTCAAGGGTCAGTTTTGTCAGCGTAATTTGATTTAAAACAATATCGTCTTCAGAAATATTATCCAGCAAGATCTGTAACGGATGCGAAGCACTGACTTCATTGTCCCGATAGGCACCAATCAGAAAAAGATAATTAAGGTCTTTACTTTGCAACAGAATCTTTAGCACACCCAGCGAGGCGGCATCAGCCCACTGCAAATCATCAAGGAATATTACCAAGGGATGGCGTTTTTCACAAAACACCTGAATAAAGCGTTTAAATGCAATTTTAAACCGGTTTTGCGCTTCAATGGGAGGCAGCTGATCGAGTGCTGGCTGCTCCCCTACGATTAATTCCAAATCAGGAATAACATCGGTAATTACATTGAGCCCAGACCCTAACCCTTCCGTAATTTTTCGCTTCCAGATTTGAACCTTGCTGTCACCTTCGGAAATCAAATACTTAATCAACATYGAAAAAGCAATGGTTATGGCATAGAACGGTTTTTCTTTTTGGTATTGGTCGTATTTACCACTAATGAAATACCCCCTTTTTTTGGTCAGTGGCTTATACACTTCTCTTACCAGCGCAGTTTTACCAATACCAGAATAACCCGCAATAAAGGACGCCTCTCGCCTGCCTAGCGTAACCCGATCAAAGCTGGTTAAAACACTGGCGACTTCATCGGCTCGACCGTATAAGTTTTGGGGCACATGAAAACGGTCCGGGGTATCATGCTGAGCAATATCAAAATCCGGTATATCATTGTGCTTGTTGTATAAATCAAGACAGGTCTCCAAATCCGCCTTAATCCCCCAACTGCCTTGATAGCGGTCTTCTGCTGATTTAGACATTAATTTCGCGACGATTTTCGACAAGGTCGCAGGCACCGACGCATTGAGGTCGCTCGCTAAAGGCGCTGATTGAGCGATATGCCCGTGAATCACCTCAAGCGGATCATCCGACTCAAATGGCGTATGGCTAGTAAGCATCTCAAACAAAGTGACCCCAAAGGAATAAAAATCGGTCCGGTAATCCAAGGTTCGATTCATTCGACCTGACTGCTCAGGCGCCACATAGCTTAATGTGCCTTCGATAGAAGCGGGGCTTGATAAGGGCGTATTCTCTTTGGGTAGCTGAGAAGAAATACCAAAATCAATGATTTTGATTTGGTCCTTTGCGCGGTTATAAATAATATTTGAGGGATTGATATCCTTATGGATCACCCGCGCCTTATGAATATTCGCCATGCCCTCCACAACCCGGATAGCAATGCGAAGAATCTCATTAAAATCATCCAGCGCACCATCAGCCATTAGTTTCGCTAAGGATTCGCCTTCTATGTCTTCAATAATAAGTGAGCAATTATCGGCTTCTTGAATAATATCAAGCACCTTAATAATCTCTTCACCGTCAAATAAATGGGCGATTTCATACTCATGCTTTAATCGCCCGAGAGACTCGGCATTATAATTTTCAGGGTTAATACTCTTAAGGATAACGTGTTCATTATCCTCGAGCCTAAGCCCCTTGTAGACCATGCTATTGACACTGGAATGCTGTAACTCTAGCGTCTGATACCCTTGCACTGAAGTCATGCTTAATAATTCTCTTCAGACCATCGAATTTATATCTATCTATAAATAATAGAATAAGTGCATCAAGAGAATGAAGAAGGGGATAGTACTGGTCGACTTAATAGACCGTCTATAAACTTTGTATTTTTTTGGCACAAAATACTTTCTGCCATCACGGTAATTCAGAGCGCATTAGACCCATTGGCAACGCGTAAGCATCCACTTAACACCTTTAGTTCTATTCATAAGATGATTAGCACCCTACCAAGGAGTCGAGCCAATTGTTCACTGGCGATGCATCAACCCCGCATCAATGCATCAACTACTCATACTACTCATACTACTCATACCACTTATTAACTAGGCACTAACTGACCTCTAACGGCTCCAATACGCGCGCCTCAGATCGATTCTCGATTGGCAGTCGATTATGTTCTTTGCCGGCTCGGGCCTGCCCCTTGCTCAGTTCCTTTCTCAAGTTATAGGCATACGACTGGCAGTCAATTTGAATGGTGTGGCGTTTTGAATTCACGTAACTATTTTTAGTACTGTAATAATAGTCATGGGTCTCTTGCTCCATCACTGATCGCTCTGGCAAATGATACTTACCCGTTAAGTAAGCCGCTAGAAACTTCGACTGCTCCTCTGCAATGGGCATCATGGCACACAACGGCTGCACCAAGGCGAGGAAAAACAAATTATCATAAGCAGGATTAATCATTCGATGATACAAGGGAAGCTCATTATCTTTGGCCTCCATAAATTTCTCGTCTAAAAACGGGAATGTGATTTTATAGCCCGTGGCATAGATTATTATGTCAACATCCACCTCGGTGCCATTATCAAATAGCACCCGATGCCCTTTTAATTCCTTTATATTGGTCATGGGGAGAATGTCACCGCTTCCCAAGCGAATACAAATATCATCCGAGATAGAAGGATGCGCATCTAGCACGCCGTGGGAGGGCGCCTGCAAGCCATAATTCTGCGGATTGCCGCCATAGATCCCCAAAAACAATTTAACTAATTTATCCTGAACCCAGGGCGGCGTGTAYTTTCTAAAAAATACCGCCAAGTAATCATCCTTTGACGGATGCTTCAAGAGCCGATCAAAGGGTTTACCCGCAATGTATTTCGGAAAGATATAATTCGAACGACGTACTGAAAGATAGACTGAATCACTCACGCCTTGGTGCCCTAATTCACACGCGATATCAATAGCAGAATTACCCATGCCTACGATCACCACATTTTTATTAGTGAAATCGTGTGGATCTTTGGGGTCGATGTAATGATGAGAATGCATTTCAATGCCGTCAAAGTTTCCAGGAAATCCAGGCTCGGGCCAACGAGGGTCCCAATGATGTCCGTTAGCGATCAATAACGCATCAAACAGTTGCGTCTCTTTTTCTACTTCACCGCTTGGCATTATCGTAGTCGCGCTAACTTCCCACAAACCATCGTCTAGACGCACTGTTTTAGTCACGGTACTGTTAAATCGAATTTTATTTTTTATGCCAAAATGCGCCACATAATCATTGAAATATTTGGCGATAAGAAAATGACTGGGAAAATCAGGAAAGTCTTCCGGCATTGGAAAGTCTGAATATTCCATTTGCAAGGTGGAGACATTGATATGCAATGAACGGTAAGCCGAGGACATATTATTTTTATTTTGGAAAACCCAATTGCCACCCACTTGATCGCCGGCTTCGTAACATACGAATGGAATACCCGCCTCATGAAACACTTTACAGGCGGCAATACCACTTGACCCCGCACCGATAATACATACTYTGGGGTATTTCTTATTAGTCATTTCTAAATCCTTATGAAATTGTCACTCATTCACACGACTAGGAAGCGATCCTCTTGAGAATGAATGGTTACTCGATAATATTTTTATTATTAATCCGTTATTTTTGGGAGAGCCTCTAGCGAATTCAAATAGCTGCTAGTCCTAACATACGTTAACTAACGCTGACGCTAACCAAATCACACATCCCCCTATCACCACACGAATTCCTTTACTCAAACCAAGGGTCTGTGGGTATTGGTTAAATGATGCTACGGCGAGCACTATTATTTGTCAATGCAGCCCAGGATGGTAGTCATTAAGAATGGCTTTGAGACTTTCTAAAATCAACGGTTTGGCAAGATAGCCGTCCATACCAGACTGGTCAGATTTATATTCATGCTGTTCCAGCTCATTGGCCGTTAACGCAACAATAGGACACCGGCGCTGCCCATGAGTCGATTCATAAAGCCTGATTTTTTCGGTAGCGGTATACCCATCCATCGTAGGCATTTCGCAATCCATCAGAATAATATCAAAGCCATCGCCATCCTCTTTCACTTGATTCACAGCTTCCAGACCATTTGCAACATATATCGCCTTCACCCCCAACTTTTTAAGCATGCCTTGTATAACGATGGTATTGACCGGGTTATCCTCCACCACTAATACATTCAGTGTGTCTAACTTACAGCTATTATCCCCTACAACATCCTGCTTACCCGCTTCTTCATTCATGGATTTAGACAGCTTGATAAATGCGTCTTTAATCAGATAAAGACTAGAGGGTTTCTGAATCGCTAAGGAAATACCGAGCGCACGCAATTCCTCATCCTTAGGCGGATTGTTGATAGCGGTCAGCAATRAACGCGGGATAGCTCGTAAATCAACGTCTTCAGACATCACTCGCGCTATCTCCAAACCCGACATATCGGGCATGTGTAAATCAAGCGATACCATGTCAAAGCAACGCCCTTCTAGAGCCGCCACCTTTAATTTTTTAAGTGCCAATGGCCCATTGGGTGCAATCACTGAATCAAAGCCCCAAAATTTAGTCACCTCTTGCAATGCAGTGCAAAACTCAATGGAGTCATCAACAATTAGCAGTCGCTTATTGACAAATAGGGCCTCAAGATTATTATCGGGACTAGCCGTTTGTTCTCGCCCAAAAGGAATACTTGCCCAAAATGTAGACCCCTCGCCCAAGGTACTTTCCACCCCAATCGATCCATTCATTAATTCGCACAATTGCTTACTAATGCTTAAGCCTAAGCCGGTACCGCCATAWTTACGGGTCACACTCGAATCCGCTTGCTTAAAGGCTTCAAATAACCCCCCAACAACCTCTTCACTAATGCCTATGCCTGAATCCTGAATGGCAAGCCGTAAACGTATACAGTCTGCTTTGTCAGACGTTTGAGGGTCTTCACTGACACGTAGTTGGACAAAGCCGTCACTGGTAAATTTAAACGCGTTACCCAGTAAGTTTAATAAAATTTGTCGTATTCGAGTTGGGTCGCCTTTTAAATTCGCAGGAATACCGGGTGCCACCGAGGCGATCAACTCAATGTCCTTATTCTCAGCCATCAGAGAAAAAATGCAGGTACATTCCTCAATCAAGGTTTCTAAATGAAAGCTCACCGATTCGATCTGCATCTGTCCCGCGGTGATTTTCGAATAATCTAGAATATCGTTAATAATCGTCAGTAGCGCTTTTCCAGAGTTATTAATCACTTCGACGTATTGGCGCTGCTGAGGCAGCAATTCGCTCTTCCTCAACAACTGCGCCATGCCTAACACRCCATTCATGGGCGTTCTGATCTCATGACTCATGGTGGCTAAGAATCGACTCTTGGCCTCACTTTCCGCTTTCGAATTACGGATTTTTTGTTGCGCAATCAGCTCATCTTCCTTGGCCTTAATTGCAATCGCAGCGCCCTTCTCCTGCTCAAGCCGAGCCAACTTTTCATTCTCAAGCGCCTGTCGTTGCGCCACATACTTTTCATGACGCTCTAAATTAATCCGGTGCCCGAGAGCAAAAGACAACAACACCACTTCCAACGCAGCGCCAATTTGACCTGCAAATTCGGTCAAAAATACTCTCGGTACGATGCCGAATTTATTCAATGCCAAAACAATACTTGCCACTAATAGAAAAAACCAAGCCAGGGTAAAATATTTGGCGTGTAAATGGCCCTTGCACCACATCCATATACCGCTATAGAGCGCCAACAAACAACCAGGAATTGACGGCATCGAAGCCCACCGAATACCGTATTGATAAGGGATAAACCAAATCGCCACCATGCCCACAGCGCAAAACAAAACCACCCCATAGAGCGCATAATAGACATGCCTCATGTGCTCATTAAGGCGTAAAAAGTAAATCGTAAAAAGACTTCCCGCACAGCCAAAGCCCAGCAATGACAAGGCAATTAAGGTGTCATTTGAATGCGTAGCATAGGGCCACAGATACTGAAAGGTAAATCCTTGGAGGGAGGCTTGAAACAAAGCAAAAGCGGAGACTGAAAAAATATAAATTAGATAATTTGAATCTCGAACCGAAAGAAAAAGAAAGAAATTGTAGATCACCATCACCCACATCATGCCAAAGAATATTCCTTGGCCCACTAAGAAGCGCTGATCCGAAGACCAAAAATATTGCGGTTCCCATAAAGACAGCGGCAGTTGAAGTGAACCACTGGTTTGCACTCGAATGAGTATCTCATAGTGTTGGGTCGGGTCTAACGGAAGCTTATAAACAAAATTTCTATGGTTARWWRGSSGNATSGWAAWRANTTWARWYWAWMASMKYYKYKWKRYTKNTMGMTTMRYTSMTTNTSATRTAYWAGATAWAWTWCCWSAWAAWMWNAASAYRRRATWYCYYWYYTYSAATAAYACCTCCCTTGGCGTCGTAGACTTATTATTAATGGCCAGGCGAAACCAATGCGGCCGGCCGTCGAAGCCGAAGCTTGGTACATCACTAGTAGATTCCTGCCAATCAAATTGTGGCGTTTGCCCCGTCCTGGCCGCATCAAGATAACTTTCAATGGAGAGTTTTTCTGACGTAGAGTAGGCCAGCTGTTTGCCCACTACTAACTGAGTCAGCTCATCATCAATATCAACACTGACACGCTCCGGCGCCCCCAAGCTCACCCGAGGGACAAACAGGATTAAGCACACCACAATGAAGAGGACGCGTTTAGGAAACTGGCTCTCTGTCAAAAAACGAGTAAACACTATCGAAGGACTCAAAAACTACCCTATAGAGAGTATAGTTGAGCGAACCATCAACGAAAGCAGAGATGCCGATTCACAGCTAAGCCTAAGAATTCATTACGATTACGGCCCACCATCGAGCCATGATTATTCACAGATAAGGTATATCCGAATCACTATTAAGGCCTAGCCAGGGAAGCCAGGAAGAACCCGTGCTCTTTTATTGAATGCTATTTTCTTGAATACTATTTCATTATTTTGCGATCATTGAACTGCGCAGGAACCTATCTAAATGCGCAGCCAATGATCGCGATCAGAAACCGCCGTCTATTCGACGCGTTCCAATTCTTTACGCATCTTCTCAATCACRGCCGCATAATCCGGCTGYCCGAAAATAGCCGAACCCGCTACAAAGGTATCCGCACCGGCACTGGCGACGCGATGAATATTATCTGGCGTCACGCCACCATCGACTTCCAAGCGAATAGGAAACCCGTATTCAGTAATTTTTTCTCTCACCAAGGCGATTTTCTTATAGGTCGACTCAATAAAACTTTGCCCACCAAAGCCTGGGTTCACCGACATCAGTAGAATCATATCCAGCTTATCCATGACGTAATCAAGATGTGACAATGACGTCGCTGGRTTCAAGACCAACCCTGCTTTACAACCGTGATYCTTAATTTGCTGCAAACAACGATCAACGTGATTAGTCGCCTCAGGGTGAAAAGTAATGTAATCCGCTCCCGCTTCAGCAAAACTATCGATTAAGCGTTCCACCGGGGACACCATTAAATGCACATCAATCGGTGCGGTTACGCCATGATCTCGAAGCGCTTTACAAATCATTGGGCCAAACGTCAAATTGGGTACGAAGTGGTTATCCATCACGTCAAAGTGAACAATATCAGCCCCCGCTTCCAACACACGATCCACTTCAGCCCCTAAACAGGCTAAATCAGCGGCCAAAATGGAAGGCGCTATCAAAAACTTGCCCATGTCGTCTCCAGTTTTTATTGAATTAATCGATGAATTTCGCAAGTTCCGCATACTACCTGCTGGCGCTTAATTTGGCTCGTTCTATTTACCCTATACTTAACTGATAATTTCGCCAGTTAAACACCACTCACTGGACGCATCGACCCCCGCTGCGACTGCTTACTATGGCTAATCCATTCGCGTTAATGTATGCCCTCACTTTAACCCTGCTCTTAAGTGCCCCTACGCTAACCTTAGGCGCCAACCCTAATCAAGCCATTCAGTCTGACGTACTCAATAACATTGGTGACGAGACTCCTGACGTTGAAGAGCCGTCCGGGTCAGCGAATACCAATTATTCAGCGAACCCCGCCATGGGCTTACCCATGAACCACGCTACGGATGACTGGCGCTTTGATCAGGGCACTGAAACTCACTTCTTAGACGCCGGCGGCGAAAAAACTCTCGCCTTATTTAAGCAGGACACCACGGGCACCCCCGCAGGTGCTCTATTGATCATTCAYGATCTAGRCCAYAACCCAGACTGGCCCGGCCCCATACGCCGATTACGACGTCAATTACCCAATTACGGCTGGAGCACGCTGTCCATTCAAGCCGATCACAACAAAGCGCCCAGAACGCCCAACACCATGACAGCAAAAGCAGATGCAACCCCCGCTGAACAAAACGCACAAGCCAATAAAATGCGACTCGAAAAATCTAGAAAAGCCCTTGGCCTACGAATACGTTCCGCGTTCAAATTTCTTAACCGGCAGGGCCTGTACAACATCGTAGTGGTTGCCCAAGGCACTCACGCCCGCTTCGCCGTCACCATACTCAAAGACGTGCCCACTAGCAGCATTGCAGGATTTATCACGCTAAACATCACTCACGATAATGACCAACGCTTAGAAGAAATTGCCACCCAAATGAGCAAGATCACTGCGCCCATTTTAGACTTAGTGCCAGAACTGGGCCGCCAGCATGAGTTCGCACGTTTCCGAATCACTAAAACAAACCAAAACCTGAAAAAAAATTACCAGCAATACACTATCCCTAGCGCAAATCATGCCTTCGCCGGTGCTGAAGATTTTTTAGTTAAACGAATTCGTGGCTGGCTCAAAACCAACGCCGGCGGCATGCAAGCAATCTTGAAATCACCGCAATAAAAACCCACCAGCAATCTCAAGCCACTTAAATCAATCAGGCTCTCAACGCCGGCGCAATTTACTCAGCGCCAGCAAGCAACTGATTAATCTCATCTAAGCGCGTAGGGGTGCCAATATCGAACCATCGCCCTTGATACAATTCCCCCGACACTTGCCCCGACTGCATGGCCTTGCGAAACAAAGGTGGTAACGGAAAGTATCCGGGTTGGCAGCCCGCAAACAAAAGCGGGTCCAACACGGCAATTCCAGAATAGGTATATTGTTCCTCGCCCTCAGTCATCAACAAGCCACGTCGCGGCTGTCCGCGCGACTCCGACCCATTCGCCTGGCTAGCGGTTTGCTCCGAAGCCGGTGCAAAAGCAAAATCTCCGCCAACATGTTGAGGCGGATTCTCTACCAAGACCATGTGAGCCAACATGCCTTTGGGCAGCGCCAAACCCTGAAAAGGATAATCTGTCCACACATCCCCGTTCACTAATACAAAGGGCTTGCTACCCAGCAACGGCAAGGCGTTAAAAATCCCGCCGCCCGTCTCCAGAGGTTCCGCTTCTCGGGAAAACTGCACGTTTAAAGCCGGCTTAACGCGGGCATCAAGGTAATTTACAATGTCCTCGCCCAGATAAGACACATTAATAACGCATTGCTCAAACCCCGCCAACGCCAGTCGGTCAAGGTGATGTTCAATGATCGCCTTGCCTTGTATCGGCAATAGCGGCTTAGGCATGGTGTCCGTTAGAGGGCGCATGCGCTTGCCCTCCCCGGCCGCTAAAATCATCGCTTTCATTGCTCGCGGTCTCGAAGTAGCGCGTCGAATTCCGAGCGGGCTTGAGGACATTTATCTAAATAAATGGGGAGCACGGTGTCACTCAGAAAGGTATCCAACGCCTTCAACTCATCGTATTGGCCCACCACATCGAATAGATAACGGATCACACGGGGCAAGTCATTCAGATAAGCCGGTTTACCGTCTCGTAGACTCAAGCGTGCAAAGATCCCCGCCACTTTCAAATGACGCTGCACCCCCATCCAATCAAACCATTGTAGAAATTGTTCGAACTCGACCTGAGGTTCTAGCAAACCTTGATCAATCAAGCGTTGCCAATAGCCCTTCACCCAATCCTGGGTCCACTCAAGCGGCCAACGAATATAGCAGTCCCTCAACAGCGACACTAAATCATAACTAATCGGCCCCAGCACGCCGTCCTGAAAATCAATAATGCCTAATTGGCCGTCCTCTAAAAGCATAATATTACGGGCATGGTAGTCACGATGAACAAACACTTGGGGCTGATCAAGCGCAGATTGTTCAAGCGTTACAAACAGCCGATCCAATAACCCATGTTCCTCAGTGGACAGACGCATGCCTAAATAAGCCTCAAGAAACCACTCAGGAAATAACATCAACTCATCCCGCAACGCTTGTTGGGAATAGAGCGGCATCGCGCGCCCCAAAGCAGGCTGACAATCACCACAATCCATTTGCTGCATACGTAACATTGCATCCAATGCTTGACCGTAATAATGATCCAGCTTGGCTTTATTATCCGTAAGCGTTGATTGCCCAAGACTGGTTTGGGCGAGGTCATCGTCTACTTTGTATTGCTCGAGCATAGGCAACAATAATTGATCGCCAAAATCCTCTAACAATAAAAACCCGCGTTCCAGATCTTTGCCAATGACATTCGGGCTACGCACCCCATGATGAAGCAGAAAATTAGACAGTGAAATAAACGCCACGTTATCTTCTTTATCGGGCGGCGCATCCACTGCGAYRTAGSYRCRSYCMTCTCKACTGAAGCGRAAATAKCGACGAAAACTGGCATCCCCCGAAACTGATTCTAACGTGCCATTGTGACCCTCATCGTCCCATTGCTGTGCAACCCATGCAGTCAGCAGCGCTAACCTGTCATCCATTCAGTCATTCACCCGTGATTAATATCAACGCTATAACGTGGCCCATAATCTTAGCAAGCCGAACAGCCATAGGTTAATTTTTGGTAGAGCCCCCAGAAATTGAATATAATCAGCACATCTGGAGCTGGAACCTATAAAACGCCATTATCTCGCATCCCGCTATACAATAGGTAGCAGAGAATGCACACTTTAATTAAATTTTGGAGCGGGATTTCACTCTTTTTATGAGCCAAATAAATCAGCGATCAATCGCCACATTGGACCTCATCGCTATAGCCCATGTCACGTTATCCAAGCCATGTTACTATGCGCGCGCAGCGATAATACTGCACGCACAAGCGATCGTTGCCGATCGAATTTCATCACCACCGTATCCCGCACACAGTGGCGGCCAATTGAGATACTGCTCACTGTGAAGCTCACCGCCAAAGCATACTCAACGCGCAGCACCTGCGCCGCACTGCCCCCTCGACTCGTGGCGGCCTTTCTACTGATACCGTTTTTATTAGCCTCAACATTAAGCGGGGCCGAAAAAAGCGCCGATCAACACTTAAATTACGACACCCCTTACGCCCACCTAGATTGGCTACCAAGACAGCAATTCGATCAGATTGATGACCCTGCACTTGAGCAAGTGCCTCAGTTTTGCAGTGGTACTTTTTACGCACCCTCGCCCACCGAGCCAGGCACCAATACAGGCACCAATACAGGCACCGCCGCCGATGCCAAGACAGGTACTAGCGAAAGCCTTGAAACCAATAAACACCTCGTCACCGCCGAGGCAGACCGTGCCGACCACCAGCCCGGAGACTCATCCACGCTCACCGGTTCCGTGCACGTCCAACAAGGCACACGCAGTTTCCGAAGCGATACCATTCACTTTGACCACCGACTTAATCACGCCAGCATGCCGGGTAAAACCGAATTCCGTGAACCCGGCTTATTGATCCTCGGTGAAGATGCCCTCATCGACCTAGAAAAAGATCGCGTGGAAATTAAAAACGCGCAATACGTGCTGCACCAAAACCATATTCACGGTTCGGCAGAAAAACTGCAAAAGAACCAAGACATCACCCTAATCGATAATGGCGTCTACACCTCTTGCCCTCCCGCAAAACGTCCCATTTGGCAATTACGTAGCCAACAGATGCGCCTAAACCAAAGTTCGGGCTGGGGCAGCGCTAAACACGTTCGTGTAGAAATCTATCAAGTCCCACTGCTTTATATTCCCTATTTCAAATTCCCCTTAGACGATCGTCGTCAAAGCGGTTTCTTATTTCCGAATATCGGCCTCGATGATCAAGGCGGCGCGGACCTTACCGTGCCCTACTACTTCAACCTGGCCCCCAATTACGACCTCACTTATAGCCCGCGATACATTCGAAGCCGGGGCGCACTCCACCAAGCGCAACTGCGCTACTTAAATGCCTTCGGAACCGGAGAGATCGCACTTGCAGGCCTRCGTAAAGACAAGCAAGTCATCCAGCAAGAAGAGGCYAAYTTAGACCCCAGCAACATTCTCAACACCGAGCCTAATCGGAAATTCGCAGCCATCCTCCACGAAGGCCACTATTTATCTCGCTGGACCTCGCGTATCAATGCGCAATACGCCTCAGACCAAGCCTACTTCCAGGATTTAGGCAGCGACTTTTCAGTCAATAACCGCACCCACTTAGAACGCCAAGCCGCGTTAAGTTACAGCGGCGTAGATTGGAATTTTTCAGGCTCCCTGCAAGGGTTTCAAACCTTAGACCCGAACCTCGAAGACACCCAAAAGCCTTACTTCCAACTTCCACTGCTAAAACTCAGCACCCTACAAACCCCCAAGCAATGGCTTACCGTAGGTTTTGAAGGCGAATACGTGTACTTCGATCGCAACGCCGAAGACAGCGTGCTGATCAACCCCACCGGACACCGATTACAACTCGAACCGTCCGTAAGTCTGCCCTATACACCTCAATGGGGATTTGTCACCCCAACCTTAAAATTAAGGCACTTACAATACCAGTTAAACGGACGCCAAGAAGGCAGCGACACCAGCCCCTCGGCCACCGTTCCCGTGTTTAATTTAGACAGTGGTTTGTATTTCGAGCGCGACCTTCAATGGCGCGGCCAATCCTTTTTACAAACCCTCGACCCGCGTCTATTCGTCTTACACGCGCCCTTTAAAGATCAAGACGATTTCCCAGACTTCGATTCAAGCACCCTGACTCATAGCTACAATCAATTGTTTCGGGATCGACGATTCAGCGGCGGAGACCGTATTGGCGATCACAATCAAATATCCCTTGGGCTCAGCAGCTCGACATTCGAGACTCAATCCGGACAAGAACGATTCCAGCTACTCATAGGTCAAAGTTTCTTTCTGAAAGACCGTCAGGTTGCACTGACCGAAAACACGCTTAATGAAGTCATCAGCCAACAAGAACAATCCCCCATTTCCGGTGAAGCGCGCTTAATGGTATTTGATCATTGGAAATTATCGAGTTCCTTCTCCTGGGATGCGGACCAAAATATCAACGAGGCCAATACACTGTCTGCCACCTACCTGCCCGGTAACGGTCGCCTACTGCAACTCTCATATCACTCGCGCGAACAAACTGAATTTGAACAACCAGACTTCAACGCCCGAACCAGTACACGCCAATCGAAAGTGTCATTCGCACTCCCGCTGAAATCCCAATGGACCGTGTTTGGACATTGGAATTACAATCTTAAAGACCAAGCCTTAGCCAACGGCGATGCCTTGCCAGGCCACACCACGCTGGAATCTTTTCTAGGCCTGGAATATCAAAACTGCTGCTTACAGGCACGCCTTATTAATCACCGCTTTCTTCGTGAAACGGACGCCGAGCTCAAACCTCGCCAGCAAATTATGTTACAACTCCAGCTTAAAGGGCTGGCAAATTTTGACGACAACATACGCAATATTCTTGATCGCACTATTCCAGGCTATAATGAACGCTTTGGAAGCAGCCAATCAAGCATTCACTAAAATATCGAGTTCCCAATGATTACCGCCAACGCTTCATTGCCACGCCAGCCCCTATCAAACCCAATGACACATACTTCAGTTACTCATAGTTCAGTTACACATAGTTCAATGACACATAGCCCAATTACAAGGAAGAGCCTCGCCATGCACTCACCCACCACGGCTAGCCAAAGCAGCCTTTTGGATCGCTGCCAACGTAAAATAAGCCAACTGCTTGTCCCCGCCTTCACTGCTTGCCTCCTGTTGGGCTCAGGCCTAAGCAGCGCCAATACGTCACTGGAYAATATTGTAGCCATTGCCGAATCGGACATTATTCTCGCCAGTGAGCTTACCCAGAACATGGAGTACATTCGCAAAGACTTCCAACAACGCGCTGGCAGGCTGCCCCCTGAAGATGTTTTTCGTTCTCAAGTATTAGAGAAACTCATCACCGAAAGCCTGCAATTACAAATGGCTCAGCGAGGCGGACTACGCATCGATGACGACTCCCTTAACGGCACCATTAGCAAAATAGCGGCCCAAAACAACCTCAGCGTTGATGAGTTTCGCAAAAACATTGAGCAAGACGGACAGTCCTACGCCTATGTGCGCGATCAAATTCGGCGCGATTTATTAATCAGTCAACTACGCCAACAAGTGGTCGGCCGACGTATTAACATTACTGACCAAGACATTCGCAATTTCTTAGCCTCAGAATCAGGCAAAGCGGAAACCTCTACGGTCTACCACATTGGTCATATCCTAATTCCGCTACCCGCCCAGGTCACTACCGCACAGCTCGATAGCGCGCTTAGCAAAGCCAAGCAAGTGCATCAAACCTTACTCGACGGGGCCAGCTTTGCTGACACCGCCGCGGCCGAATCAGCGGGCCAAAACGCACTTCGAGGCGGCGATTTAGGCTGGCGTAACTCAGCCCAACTGCCCAGCTTATTTGCAGACCAAGTGGAACAAATGAAAACCGGCGCCGTGAGCAGCCCCATCTCTAGCCCAAGCGGGTTTCACATCATTAAGTTGATCGAAAAACGCGGCGGTGAAACACATATTATTCCGCAAACCCACGTTCGACATATCTTAATTAAGCCCAACGAAATCCGTGACCAACTGGCAGCAAAAAATGTCATTGAGCGTATTCGAACAGACATTCAAAAAGGCAAATCCTTTGAAGAGATGGCCAAAACTTTTTCCGATGACCCCACCAGCGCCCGTAAAGGCGGTGACTTAAACTGGGTTAATCCTGGCGCCTTAGTGCCTCAATTTGAAAGARCSATGAAYAAYGCSACSRTYRAYAMRRTYAGTGAGCCCTTYYTRTCYCAATACGGCTGGCATATWTTAGARGTMMTRGGYCGCAGRGACCAAAACRTRGGYAAAGAATAYCGCCTCAATCAAGCCCGYGCMTTTYTWCAAAAAAGACGCTTTGAAGAAGAGCTACAAACCTGGGTTCGTGAAATTCGCCAAGAAGCCTACGTTAATATAAAAATTTGAACGCCACCGCATCACACAACAGGTCTGAAGCCCTCAGCACGCCGCCCGATGACACCCTCCCGATGGTACTGACATCGGGTGAACCGGCAGGTATTGGCCCAGACTTGTGCCTGCAAATTGCACAACACACACACGCCCGACCCATCGTGGTCATGGCCGATATCGCATTGCTAGAACAACGCGCGGACCAATTAAACCTGCCCATCACACTGCATGCCGTGGAAAGCCGAGCGCAACCCCAAAGCCTGCAACAATCACCGGGCCACCTCAACGTCCTACACATACCGCTGCGAGCGCCCTGTCATCCGGGCCAGCTCAATGTCGACAACGCGCATTCGGTATTACAGCAACTCGAGCAAGCGTCGGCAGGCTGCCAAGCTGGAAACTTCAGCGCATTGGTTACCTGCCCGGCACAAAAATCAGTGCTTAATGACGCCGACATCCCTTTTACCGGACACACCGAATACTTTGCCCAACAAGCTAACATTGAAAAAGTAGTCATGATGCTCGCCACCTCGTCCTTGCGGGTGGCCTTAGTGACCACTCACTTACCGCTCAAAGACGTACCGGCAGCGATTACGAAGGACAATGTGCGTAAGACCCTGAGCATTGTAAATCACGCATTGAAACAACAATTCGGCATTCAGAACCCGCGCATTCTAATCTGCGGCCTTAACCCCCATGCTGGCGAAGACGGCCACCTCGGGTCTGAAGAAATAGACGTTATTATTCCCGTCATTGAAGAACTAAAAAGCCAAGGCCTTCAGCTAATCGGCCCCCTACCCGCCGACACCCTGTTTACGCCGAAGGTACTGCAACAAGGCGATGTAGTCGTGGCGATGTATCACGACCAAGGACTGCCGGTYTTSWWWYYNNANNSAAGATTTTKGKGAWKYKGKSARNNNTACCSTMKKNNTACYCTATCTGCGCACCTCCGTAGGCCACGGCACGGCATTGGATTTAGCCGCTACCGGCAAAGCCGACCCGTCCAGTTTATTAGCGGCATTACGCCTAACTGAGAAAATTCTCGTGAACACTCAATAAACCACCCGCAGTATCGCGTTCACATCGACATTCACATTCAAGAAAACAAGTCCTGTGAAGCAAAAACGCTACGATTAAACCCAAACATTTCACCCGAAATAATCACCCACAAACATTTCACCCACAAACATTTCACCCACAAACAATCGAACTCAAGTAATCGAACTCAAGTAATACTGCCCAAGTCTATCAATTTCATCGATACCACTAATTTTCAGAGACCCACCCGCTATGCCAAAATCTTACCAAGGCCACACCCCAAGAAAACGCTTTGGGCAAAACTTCCTAGTGGATGAACAGGTCATCAGCCAAATTACCACGGCAGTCAATCCTCAAAAAAATGACACCATCGTAGAAATTGGCCCCGGACTCGGCGCCATTACTGAAGAGCTAGTCGCTCAATGCGACAACGTCAGTTTGGTGGAACTCGATCGCGACCTTGCAGCAAAACTACAAGCACGCTTCACCCCTGAGCAAGCCCAAGTGTATGCAGAGGACGCCCTTAAATTCGACTTCAACCGCATCACGGAAGCCGAGCATGAACTGCGGATTATCGGTAACCTGCCCTACAATATTTCCACGCCCTTACTGTTTCATATATTCAGCTACAACCATCATGTCAAAGACATGTTTTTCATGTTGCAAAAAGAGCTAGTGGATCGAATTACCGCCCCTCATAATTGCAAACAATACGGTCGCCTGAGTGTCATTAGTCAGTACCATTGCGACACCGAATACTTATTCACCGTGCCGCCCCATGCCTTTAATCCGCAACCCAAAGTGCAGTCAGCAATCATAAAGCTGAGCCCCAAGCCCTTAAGCAGCCTTCCCGCCATCGAACCCGCCCACTTCAGCCTGGTAGTCAGCAAGGCCTTCAATCAACGTCGCAAAACATTACGTAATGCGCTCAAAGGCGTTTTAGATGACGGACAAATCGCCGATGCCAATGTAAACCCCAAGTTAAGAGCCGAGAACCTCAGCGTCGATGATTTCGTACGGTTAAGTGAGCAATACGATCCTCAGCGAAATGCCGATCAAGAGACCGATTAGCGCAACACGCCTTGACCGAAAAACAACGCATCACCCACAATCAACCCACCCTATTAATCAACCGATAATAAACAACACTGACCATGGCTACCTACGCAATAGGCGACATTCAAGGCTGTTACTCCTCTCTCCAATGCTTACTGGAGAAAATTAACTTTAATCCAAAGCAAGACCAGCTCTGGATTGCCGGCGATTTGGTCAATCGCGGCCCTCAATCCCTAGAATGTCTACGCTATCTTAAATCCTTAGGAAACGCCGCCACCTGCATTCTTGGCAATCACGACTTGCACCTACTGGCCATTGCCCACGGCACCCGCGCAGCCAAATCCAAAGACACCTTAAACGATATCCTCACCGCCCCCGACAAAGTCGAGCTACTGGATTGGCTTACGCACCAACCCTTGGTGCATCACGACGACGCGCAACAAGCCCTGCTTGTGCACGCCGGAATCCCTCATATATGGACCGTCGAGCAAGCCCTTGAGTATTCTCGAGAGGTTGAAAATGTCCTTCAGGGGGATCGCGCCAAACAGTATTTCGATGTTATGTACGGCGATAAGCCGCACACTTGGAGCCCCACACTCGAATCCCCCGATCGCCTGCGAGTCATCACCAACTACCTGACTCGAATGCGCGTTTGCAACGCAGCCGGTCGCCTGGACTTAAGCTTCAANGGCGACCTCAAAAAATGCCCGCCCGATTACGCGCCATGGTTTGAATTACGCCCAGCCCACCCCTCTGTTCATATCTATTTTGGCCACTGGGCCGCATTAAATGGCCGCTGCGCCCACCCCAACATTACGGCATTAGACACGGGCTGTGTTTGGGGCAACAAATTAACCGCAGTGGAACTGAAATCGAAACAGGTATTCCAATGTAATTGCTAATATCTAATTGCTATATAGTTCTCTTTGGCTATATTTAACTTAGGTTTTTAGCACCATAGCGAAGACAATTCCTTAGGCACCCCCCGATCAGCGGCACGCTCTGCTGACCAAGTGAATCGCCGCGTTTTTTATTTCAGGTTTTTTAAAAAAATTCGCAAAACCTAACTCAATATCTCGTTTTTATTTTTCCCTAACCGATATAAAAACCTCAGAGAAAAAAATTAACCGTTAAAAAACCAACCAAAGATACCAAGAAACGAACAAAATTTTTTCAACTAAATAATCTTTGTCGTTGGACGTATTAACAAACTAACGTCTAAAGTTGAAAGACCACAAACACCACGCATTTAAAAAGAATTATCGAATAAAGAAATAGCGCCCCAAAATGGATTTGCAGCACCAAGAATTTTACAGCGTAAATACGATTCAATGATTTAAAGTTTGCGCAACAAAACACTCAGGCAATAAAGTTAAAGAGGCCGTTTACAATGAGTATTTTTAGTCGTTATCAAGAACGCTACGAAGAAGCCAAGGAAGAGGAATATTCATTACAAGAATACCTCGAGCTGTGTAAAAACGATAGGGCCGCCTATGCCAGCGCAGCAGAACGCATCCTGCTTGCCATTGGAGAGCCTGAGTTAGTCGACACGTCCAAAGACCCCAGGCTCAGCAGAATATTCAGCAATAAAATAATTAAACGCTACCCAGCCTTTAGTGAATTTTATGGCATGGAAGAATGCATCGAGCAAATCGTCTCCTACTTTGTGCATGCCGCGCAAGGACTCGAAGAAAGCAAACAGATCCTCTATCTATTAGGGCCTGTAGGCGGCGGCAAATCTTCACTGGCTGAACGACTCAAATCACTGATTGAAAAAACCCCATTTTACGCTATCAAAGACTCCCCCGTCTTTGAATCACCGCTGTCCGTATTTAACCCGGATGAAGACTGCGACATACTCAAAGAAGACTTCGGCATTCCCAACCGCTATGTACGTTCCATTATGTCTCCCTGGGCCGTCAAACGACTTCACGAATACAACGGTGACGTCACTAAATTTAGAGTGGTTAAACTAAACCCCTCCATATTAGATCGCGTCGCGGTCACCAAAACTGAGCCGGGCGATGAGAACAACCAAGACATCTCCAGCCTGGTGGGTAAAGTGGATATCCGTAAGCTGGAAGAATACAGCCAGGACGACCCAGACGCCTACGCATTCTCCGGCGGYCTTTGTCGAGCCAACCAAGGCATTATGGAATTTGTAGAAATGTTCAAGGCCCCTATTAAGGTTTTGCATCCGCTACTCACCGCYACCCAAGAAGGYAACTACAACAGTACCGAGGGGCTTGGCGCGATTCCTTTCACAGGCATCATCCTTGCTCACTCCAATGAATCCGAGTGGCAAACCTTTAAAAACAACAAAAATAACGAAGCGTTTATCGACCGGGTCTACATTGTTAAAGTGCCCTACTGCTTACGCGTTAACGAAGAAATTAAAATTTACGAAAAACTGCTTCAAAACAGTTCCTTATCGAATGCACAATGCGCACCCGACACATTAAAAATGCTCGCGCAGTTCACCGTGTTATCGCGACTTAAAGACCCTGAAAACTCGAGCATTTATTCAAAAGCAAGAATTTACGATGGCGAGAATTTAAAAGACACCGACCCGAAAGCAAAATCATATCAAGAGTACCGCGACAGCGCYGGRGTCGACGAAGGCATGGCMGGCCTATCGACACGGTTTGCGTTTAAGATATTATCCAAAGTATTCAACTACGATTATGTCGAAATCGCCGCTAACCCGGTGCATTTACTGCACGTCCTTGAGCAGCAAATAGAACAAGAGCAATACCCGCCCGAGAGGCAGGAGAAATACCTGCGCTTTATGAAGGAATACCTCTCACCCAAATACGTCGAATTTATCGGCAAAGAAATCCAAACCGCTTATCTCGAATCCTACTCTGAATACGGCCAAAATATATTTGATCGTTACGTTATCTACGCAGACTTCTGGATTCAAGATCAAGAGTTCCGAGACCCCGACACAGGCGAAATCTTTAATCGGGGCTCGCTCAATGACGAACTAGAAAAAATAGAGAAACCAGCCGGCATCAGTAATCCGAAAGATTTCCGTAATGAAGTGGTTAATTTCGTTCTACGGGCACGCGCCAACAACGACGGCGTCAACCCTTCATGGCTTAGCTATGAAAAATTACGCACCGTGATCGAAAAGAAAATGTTCTCCAATACGGAAGACTTGTTACCAGTCATATCCTTCAACTCCAAGGCGTCCAACGACGACCAGCGCAAGCATCAAGATTTCGTAGAGCGCATGATCGAACGCGGATACACCAAAAAACAAGTGCGATTATTATCTGAATGGTACCTCCGCGTACGTAAGTCTCAGTAGTCGTCAGCAGTAGGAGAGGCATGTGTCGTATATTGTGGATCGCCGTTTAAACGGCAAAAACAAAAGCACGGTTAATCGTCAGCGTTTTTTAAAGCGTTATAAAAAGCACATTAAAAAAGCGGTCTCTGACGCAGTGACTCGGCGAAGCATTACTGATCTCGAGTCAGGGGAGAATGTCACCATCCCCCGGGAGGATATTTCCGAACCGGTGTTCCATCATGGCACCGGCGGAAAACGCAACACTATTCACCCCGGCAACAAAGAGTTTATCAAGGGTGATAAAGTACCCCGTCCGCCCAGCGGAGGGGGAGGCAGTGGCGAAGGCCAAGCCAGCGACAGCGGCGAAGGCATTGATGATTTCGTATTTCAAATCACCCAAGATGAATTTTTAGAATTTTTATTCGAAGACCTGGAGCTACCCAACCTGGTCAAACGGAAACTTGCTGGCATTGAATCCTTTAAGTTTATTCGAGCAGGCGTAGTCAATGAGGGCACCCCTAACCGCATCAACATCGTACGTTCCATGCGTTCAGCAACGGGGCGGCGCATCGCGCTCACTACCGCTGGCAAACGGCGCATGCAAAAACTAGAAATTGAACGCGAAGAAATCCTTACGCTAGAGATCGAGCAACGAGACCAAGAGCGTCTCAAAGAAGTAAACCTTGAAATCGATAAAATYCTTAGACGAATCAAAAAAATCCCCTTTATCGACACCTACGATTTACGTTACAACAATTACATCAAGTTCCCTCAGCCCACCTCACAAGCGGTCATGTTTTGCCTGATGGACGTCTCGGGCTCGATGAACCAAGTCATGAAAGACATGGCTAAGCGATTCTTTATTCTGCTTTATTTGTTTTTAAAACGAAACTACAAGAAAATAGACGTGGTCTTTATTCGTCACCACACCAGCGCCAAAGAAGTCGACGAACAAGAATTCTTTTATTCCAGGGAAACCGGCGGCACCATCGTTTCCAGCGCATTAAAGCTAATGAAAGAGGTCATGGATGATCGCTATCCCGCCTCGGAGTGGAATATTTACGCAGCCCAAGCCTCGGATGGCGACAACTGGAACGATGACTCCCCTACTTGCGGAAAAATTTTACAAGAAGACATTTTACCGCACACACAATACTTTTCTTACATTGAAATCAATCCACGTCGCCACCAAGCGCTGTGGAAAGAATACGAAGCCGTATTAGAAAACAATTCCGACACCTTTGCCATGCAACAAATCAGTGATGCAGGTGAGATCTACCCCGTTTTCCGCGAGCTGTTCCAGAGGAAGCAGGCATGAAAAAAGAACCCATCTCGACAACCTCAGACTGGACCTTTGAACTAATACAAGAATATGATCACGAAATAGCCGACATCGCCAAGAGTTTTCGGCTGGACACCTACCCCAATCAGATTGAAATAATTTCTGCGGAACAAATGATGGATGCCTATTCTTCGGTAGGCATGCCTGTAGGCTACAACCACTGGTCCTATGGCAAACATTTCGTATCCGTTGCGAAAGATTATCAACGCGGACAAATGGGCCTGGCCTACGAGATAGTCATTAACTCTGACCCCTGCATTGCCTATTTAATGGAAGAGAACACCATGGCCATGCAGGCACTGGTGATCGCTCACGCCTGCTACGGACACAATTCTTTTTTTAAAGGCAATTACCTCTTCAAAACCTGGACCGATGCCAGCTCCATTATTGACTACTTAGTATTTGCTAAAAACTATATTACTAAATGTGAAGAAAAGTATGGCGTCGACGAAGTGGAATCCTTACTCGACTCCTGTCACGCATTAATGAATTACGGCGTCGATCGCTACAAACGCCCCTACCCCATTTCTGCAGGGGCCGAAAAACAACGCCAAAAAGAACGCGAAGAATACTTACAAGCGCAGGTTAACGAATTATGGCGCACCATCCCGAAATCGTCGGATCACGCCGCCAATGAGGATCGATTTTGTTTTCCAAAAGAACCTCAGGAAAACCTACTTTATTTCGCGGAAAAGAATGCACCGCTGTTAGAACCGTGGCAACGAGAAATCATTCGTATTGTTAGAAAAATAGCACAATACTTTTACCCTCAACGCCAAACCCAGGTTATGAATGAAGGCTGGGCCACTTTTTGGCATTACACCATTCTCAATGAATTATACGACCGAGGTAAAGTCACCGACGGCTTTATGTTGGAACTGTTAATTTCTCATTCCAACGTGATATTCCAACCCTCATTCGACAGCCCTCATTACAGCGGCATCAATCCTTATGCCCTGGGCTTTAAAATGATGTGCGATATCCGTCGAATCTGTGAAGAGCCGACCCCAGAAGATAAAGAGTGGTTCCCTGACATTGCCGGTTCCGACTGGCTCGACACCTTGCATTTTGCCATGCAGAATTTTAAGGACGAGAGTTTTATATTACAATTTTTATCGCCGCGTATAATTCGTGAATTCAAACTATTCTCCGTATTAGATGACGACTCTAAAAAAGAACTCGAAATCACAGAGATTCACAACGAAGTGGGCTACAAACGCATACGCGAATTATTTTCCATGCAGTACAACCTCAGCATGAATGAACCCAACATCCAAGTCCACAGCGTCGACATACGCGGTGATCGTTCGATTACCTTGCGTCACATTCAACACAATAATCGCCCCCTCGGCAAAACCACCCAAGAAGTGATTAAGCATTTACATCGACTTTGGAAATTTGACGTACACCTTGAATCCATACGCGACGACGCCGTGGTGCAACGCTTCACCTGCCCGGAAGAATCCAAAGAAGATGCCTCAGCCAAGGATACCGCCTTGGCTCAAGCAAGTTAATCGCACATCAAGGGCTAGCGGAGCTCGCTTTAAGCAGTCTCCGCAACGCCTGCGGTCGTGTTTTGATTATCCCAAAGATACAAGCCTAAGCCCGCCAAGATAAAAANCACCCCAAGCATGGTCATCGGTTGAATTTGCTCGTTGTTCAACAAAGCCCCTAATAACAAAGCGATTGCCGGAGTCATTAACGTCACCAATGCAACCGTCGCAGGCGATAGCACTCTAAGAATGTAGAAATAACTCAACATCCCAATCACCGACCCCGCCACAGCCAAATAGGTAATCGACAAATAAGTACTAGTAGGCACTTGCTCCCACTGCGCATCGCCTATCAAAGGCAAGCCAAGCAACACAAAAATAGGCAAGGAAAACAAAAGCGTGCCGTAGGTTTGAGCAATAACGTGGCTGTTCAATTGATAGCGTTTCACCAAAACGCCACTTAAGCTAAACAACAATACCGCCACCATCACCATGATCACCCCCACCAACGCTTGCAGGTCTACTAGCAATTGCTCATAAGACAGCACGCCTAACCCGACTAACGCTAAAGCAAACGCAAACCATTGATACCCACTCAGTGGCGCGTCCCCCAAGAGGTATCGTGAAAGCAACCCCGACACCGCAGGGGATAATCCGAATAAAACCGAAATCAACCCGGAAGGGATAGACGTCGCCCCGACGTAGACAAACCCCAAGCCACCCGCCAGACCCAGCCCACCGGCTAAATAGTTCTTAATAGCAAGACGATCCCACGACACAGGGATTCTAAACACGCGCAAAATTACCTGACAGATGACTACCGCTAACAATATCCGTAATCCCAAGCCAAGCAGTGGATGCAGGCCAACACTACTCCATTGAATAGCCAACGGCGTGGTCGCCCATGTCAGCACGGTAATCAGATATGCGATAGCGGTCATTACAGTTTTCCTTATTGATCAATTACATCCAAACTAAATTTCGATGCGTGTTCCTTGGTATTTTCTGCCGCCCATAAAAAAAGCCGCAGGGTTTAAGCTGCGGCTTTTTGAAAAAACGATTTGAAACAATCGCTATATTCTCCAACTCCTCGCAGCTAAGCCAATAATTTGGCGGGCCATAATGACATGCCAGGCGCAACGCTTCGCAACAACGCGAAGCGCACCGGGTTTATTATGAGCACAACCCGGCTTCAACGCGTTCGCCATAATGACGCGCGGTTTAAGATGGGCTAATTTAGCTGTGAGATTTTCAATTGTATTCATAGTGGGTTTATAATGCAGTCACTTTGAATATTCGTCAACAATTTTTATGTGATTTTTTACTATGGAAATCTACAAAGTAGGCGGTGCCGTACGAGACCAATTACTGCATCGAGATGTCACTGAAATCGACTGGGTGGTAGTCGGTGCAACCGCACAACAACTATTGACCCAAGGCTACACACAAGTAGGCAAAGATTTCCCGGTTTTTCTTCATCCAAAAACCAAAGAAGAATACGCCCTCGCTCGCACCGAGCGAAAAATATCCCAGGGCTACACCGGGTTTACTTGCGATACCTCCGTAGACATTACGCTTGAAGAAGACTTATTACGCCGCGACCTAACCATCAATGCGATGGCCTTGGATCAACACGGCAAGTTAGTCGACCCTTATAACGGTCAAGCGGATCTTCGCAACCGCTGGCTTCGGCATGTCTCAATGGCCTTCATCGAAGACCCACTTCGCGTATTACGTGTGGCTCGATTCGCCGCGCGCTATCATTACCTAGGCTTTCGGGTTGCCCTAGAAACCATGCAACTCATGCGGCGCATTGTTCAAAGCGGCGAGCTAGAAGCACTGCCTTCTGAGCGCATAATTACTGAATTTGAAAAATCACTCTCAGAGAATAATCCGGAAATATTTATTACCGTACTCTTACAATGCGGCGCACTTGAAAAACTATTCCCAGAGATCCACGCCTTATTCGGCGTTAGCCAAAATAAAATCCATCACCCCGAAATAGACACCGGCCTGCACACGATGCTGGCCTTACAAATGGCCGTTGGTTTATCCAAAGACACCTGCGTACGGTTTGCAACCCTGACCCACGACCTCGGCAAGGGCAATACGCCGGCCGATATATTTCCGCGTCACATTGGGCATGAACAACGCAGCGTTGATTTACTCCACACCATGAATCAGCGCATACAGTTTCCCAACAAACACATGCAACTGGCCAAACTAGTCGCCGCACACCACACCAACATACACCGCTCAAAAGAGCTTAAAGCCCAAACTGTATTGGGCCTCTTGGAAAAAACCGACGCTTACCGGCAACCTCAGCGTTTTGAATCACTGTTGATTTGTTGTGAAGCCGACAGCCGAGGCAGGCATTCATTTTCTGAACGCCCTTACCCTCAAAAGAAATACTTACAAGACATACTCAATGCCACGCTACACATTCCCACCAAGCCCTTTATCGACGCAGGCATCAAAGGCAAGGCAATTGGGGAAGCGATTCACAACCAAAGACTGTCCATCATTAAACAACACAAACAAGATTTTTGCTGGTAGTAGGAGCCCAACCAACCATGACTGATTCTTGCCCCGGCACCGTTTTAATCACCGGTGCAGCGAAACGTATTGGCGCCGAAATTGCGCGCTATTTTCACGCCCGCCAATTCAACACAATCATTCACTACCACCATTCCCAACAAGAAGCTGAAGCTTTAGCGGCACAACTCAACGATACCCGCAACAATAGCGCAGCCACATTACAGGCAGACTTAAACGACATTCAGGGGTTATCAAGGCTTGCCGAAAATGCTCGCCAACAATTTGGTCGAGTCGAYATATTGGTTAACAATGCGTCATCGTTCACCCCCACACCGCTGGGGCAAGCCACTGAAGCACAATGGGATAATCTATTTAACAGCAATGCAAAGGCGCCCTTTTTCCTCAGCCAAGCATTACTTCCTGAGCTTAAAAARCRYTCYGGYTGYATTATYAAYATGGTRGATATTTAYGCAGAMARRCCKCTKCARMACCATACCCTTTACTGYATGGCAAAATCAGCGCTGGCGATGATGACTCAATCACTGGCCAAAGAACTAGGCCCCGACATACGCGTTAATGGCATTGCCCCCGGCGCAATCCTTTGGCCAGAGGGAGGCGAGCAATCCAATCAAAGTGAATTACTCGACAAGACTTGCTTAAAACGACTTGGACAAGTGGAGGACATCATCCGAACCATTGATTTCATATCCAAAAATCAATATCTAACAGGGCAGATCATTAAAATTGATGGCGGCCGCTCGATTAACATCTAAACAACCCGCCGTAAATCCAGTACAAGCCAACAACAAACCGGCGGCCCGCTGCATCTATAAAGGCAGCTTAATATCAACCGGCCACAAGCCCTGTTTATCACCCGTAAACTGGTCCCACAGTTGTTGATAGCTTTGCTGAGTACCGACGTATAATTGATCTGCTGCCACATCCACCATTGGCAGCAGAACAAACGCATAAGTGAGAATTTCTCCGCGCGGTAACTMCACACCATCAAAATCCCCACACAACGCATCATACGTTAAGATATCAAGGTCTAAGGTTCGTGCGCTAAATTTTGCCTGGCCCTTTTTACGCCCATGACTCACCTCAATGGCTTTTAGTGCGGCACTTAAATCAGCCACCGAAAGCTGAGTATCAAACCCCACCACCAGATTCAAAAAATTATCGCCATCAAATCCTACCGCTGTACTTTCATACACCTTCGAACACGTTAGCGCGCCAAACGTGCTTTTCAGCGCCGTAATCGAACTAACGATATTCTTATGGCTTTCTACATTACTGCCTACGCTCAGATACGTTCGAGCCATTAACTCTTTTCACCTCGTTCAATAATGACCCCCACATCGGTGGCCCCTCGCAACGCACCGGGCTTACCCAAGCGCAACCGCAACCACGGCACGTTGAATTCCTCACGCACAATCGTGGCGACCTCTTCGGCCAATGTCTCGACTAATTGAAAACTACTTTGTTCAACATAGGCGATAATTCGCTTGGCCACTGACTTATAATCCAGCGCGTTTTCGATGGAGTCATTATCAGCCGCAAGACGGTTATCGCTGGCCATCTCAAGATCCATACTCACGACCTGCTTAATCTTTCTCTCCCAGTCGAAAATACCGATAATCGTTTCTATCTGTAAATCTCTTATATACACAACATCCATCGTTTCTATTCCTTCCCACAAAAATTTATTCCGTCACGCGAAGCACGACACCCAGATTGCATCACCTATCGTTGAACTACCTATGTCCAACTGTCTATGTTGAACGACCTAATACAGAACTGCCTAAACTTAACTGCCTAAACTTAACTGCTTAGACTTAACTACCTATACTGAACTGCCCAAATTGAAATACTTAAACTGAACTGCCTATCGATGCTGACTTACCCTTACCTATAGGCAATTGCCTAGATTCAATTGTCTAAATCCAATTGCCTATAGTAAAACACCTTAGGCGAAACACTCAATCCAAGCCTTCCGAGGGCAATGTAAGCAAACCCACCGAGCGTTCGAAAAATAGCGCAAAAGACAAGCGAATCAATTGGCGCTACAATGCGCCAGTCTAAATCAAGTGCAAATCCAACTTCAACAACACCCCCAAAGGCCAATCATTGATCGCATTAATAGTCTCTTCTTTTACATTGTGCATTTTCGCTTATTTAATGGGCTCTGTCTCCACCGCGATAATTGTCTGCAAAATCATGGGCTACCCCGACCCGCGTAGCGAAGGCTCCAATAACCCCGGCGCCACCAACGTATTGCGAATCGGCGGCAAATTTCCCGCCATACTGACCCTCGTTGGAGACGTATTAAAAGGCGTTTTTGCAGTAATGATTGGCCAATGGCTAGAAATGACCCCCTACGTCTTGGGGCTTATCGGTTTTTCCGCATTCCTAGGCCACCTATTCCCGGTGTACTTCAATTTTGAAGGCGGCAAAGGCGTCGCTACCGCGTTGGGCGTAGTCACCACCCTTCACTGGCCCCTAGGCGCCTCTATTATTGGTTTATGGTTCTTGGTTGCGCTAATTTTCCGGATTTCATCATTAGCCGCCTTGGTGAGCTGGGCTGCCGCGCCCATTCTGGCTTACTTTTTATGCGACCAATACCTGTTGGGTGTCACCGCCATGACGGTATTACTAATCATTCGCCACAAAGCCAATATTCAAGGGCTTATTAACGGCACTGAAAGCCGCATCGGAAAAAAGAAGTCCTCTTAAATTCAAGCCAAGGCCTTTAACTCACTTAAAGGCCAACGCGCGCGTACCGCCACATCCAAAGGCGTACTCTGGCCAGCGTCTAGACGCAAACAACCCACGTGCGCAATCATTGCGCCATTATCCGTACAATATTCTGGGCGCGCGTAAAACACTTCGAAGCCATGCTTACGCCCCTCTTCGAGCAGCCGGGCTCTAAGGCGAACGTTAGCACTGACACCGCCCGCAACCACCAACTGAGAATGCCCCGAAGCCTTCATTGCTCGCCGGCACTTTAACGCCAGCGTCTCAACGACCGCCACCTCAAATCCCGCAGCAACATCCGCCTGATCCTGAAGCGATAACCCCACCCCAGAGGTATAGGCATTATTAGGCTCGCCGCCTAGCTTACGAATCATCTGCATCACACTGGTTTTAAGACCACTAAAACTAAAATCCAAGCCAGGGCGATCCACCATGGGGCGCGGAAATTTAAACCGCAACGGATCGCCTTGCTCGGCTAACTTGGCAATATGAGGTCCACCGGGATAATCAAGGCCAAACATTTTCGCGACCTTATCAAAGGCCTCTCCGACCGCATCATCCACCGTCTCCCCCAAGGGTTGATACGCGCCAATGTGATCCACACGCACCAACAGGGTATGCCCACCACTGACCAGCAACCCCGTAAAAGGCACCTTAGGCTGATACTCCTCCATCAATGGCGCCAACAAATGGCCCTCCATATGGTGCACCGCTAACGCAGGGATACCCAATCCAAACGCCAAACTCCGCCCCCAACACGCCCCCACCATCAACGCCCCCACCAGTCCGGGGCCCGCAGTATAGGCAACGCCTTGTATTTCAGACTTTGTGATATTGGCCTTTTTCAGCAGCTGCTCAAACATAGGCGTAATTTTGCGCACATGATCTCGGCTCGCAAGCTCGGGCACAACGCCGCCGTAATCGGCATGCAACGCCACCTGACTATAAAGGCCATCCGCTAAAAGCCCTTGCTCACTGTGATACAACGCTAACCCTGTCTCATCGCAGGATGTTTCAATTCCCAACACCAACATAACAATTTATTCCGCCTAACTAATTCGGGGCTTAGCGCCCATTCCGGGCAACACCCCCACCTGAACCCGTTCAAGTCATCTACTTAAAGTCATTAACTCGAGGTCATAGACTGGGGTCCGCATCCTTTGAGCCRCTTAAAACCCGTATTTTAACCCAACTGCCGGCGTCAGGTTTAACTGATTCAGAAAAACCAATCACCCCCTAATTTACCGCCTGAAATGCCTAATATAGAAACAAGACCAAAATTCCTCCCCCACTATTTGGCCCTAAACCGGAAATATGTCGTTAATCCACGTATATATTTTGCATTTAGGAGCACAAACGATTAAAATTCTGCGCCCCTGAGGGTAGTAATGCGGCCTCTAGAAGTACAGACCGATCTCCTTAAGGTTAGCGGAACATCAGTCCAATCCTGTCATTGGCACCCAGACCTGAGATATTCGGCTATTATTAAGATCCTGAGCGCATTCACAAAAGAAGCTCTGATCAACCCATTGGAACCTTTTAAGGTATTGAAATAATTTAGGTATAAATGCATGCCCCAAGTAAAGATTAAAGACGGCGAACCCTTTGACGTAGCCTTAAGACGCTTCAAACGCTCTTGTGAAAAAGCAGGTGTTCTTGCTGAAGTACGCCGCAGAGAATTCTACGAAAAACCCACTCAAGTACGTAAGCGTAAAGCTGCGGCCGCGGTTAAACGTCACTCCAAAAAAGTGTCTCGCGAAAGACTTCGTCAAAAACGTCTTTACTAAGCACCATCAAGATTAGAGCCACTCCATAGGAAACACCGTGATTCACGTGTTTCCTAATGGCTCACCGCCTGCCTATCTGTAAACCCAATCCGTGAGATCGTCATGCCAGAATTAAGTTTGAAAGAACAACTAAGCCAGGCAATGAAAGACGCCATGCGCGCCAAAGATAAAGGACGGCTGGGTGTTATCCGGATGGCATTGGCTGCCTTCAAGCAAATCGAAGTCGACGAAAGAATCGAAGTCGATGCGACACGCAGCCTGGCAATTCTCGACAAAATGCTTAAACAACGCAAAGACTCCGCCACTCAATACGCGGACGCGAGTCGACAAGACCTTGCTGATGTTGAGCTTTTTGAAATATCTGTAATTCAGGACTTTCTCCCGAAAGCCCTTACCGAACAAGAAATTAGCGCGCTCATCGATCAAGCCGTTGCAGACAGCCAAGCCGCCTCCATGAAAGACATGGGCAAAGTAATGGGCTTACTGAAACCACAGCTTCAAGGTCGAGCCGATATGGGCCAAGTCAGCGGCTTAATCAAAAGCAAACTAAGTAGCTAATACGTCAGGCAGCTAACACCCAAACAGCTAAATCTAGGCAGCTCAATCCGATTACCCTTCGGACACTAATCCAGCTACTCTAGACCTCCGATCACCAGCAGCGCATCTAAAGTCACTATGAAAGGCCGAATCCCTGAAGCATTCATCGATGAGGTAATCGCTCGCGCCGATATCGTTGAACTTATTCACAGCCAAGTCACGCTCAAAAAGAGCGGTAAGAACTACGTTGCCTGCTGCCCGTTCCATAACGAAAAAACCCCCTCCTTTACTGTCTCACGCGACAAACAGTTTTATTACTGCTTTGGCTGCGGAGCGAGCGGGAACGCCGTTAGCTTTTTAATGGAATATAGTCGACTCAGCTTTATCGAGTCAGTGCAATCGCTAGCCCACAGCGCGGGCCTAGAAATCCCCGTCGAAGAACGCTCTTCTGCAGAAAACCAGCAATTCAAACAGCTCACCGGCGCACTTGAGCAAGCCCAGCGATTCTTTAGCCAACAACTACTCGCTAAAACTCCCGCAAGCAAAAAGGCCCGCCAATACCTTCGCGATCGCGGCCTTAACAACGAAATCATCGATTTATTTAAATTAGGTTATGCGCCCCCAGGCTGGGACAACCTAATTCAACACCTACACCTAAAAAACAACCCCCAAGTGGGCATCCTTAGCGGATTAACCGTCGAGAGTGACAAACAACGCGTCTACGATCGATTCCGTGATCGCGTTATGTTCCCCATTACCGACCCGCGCGGGCGCACCATCGCTTTTGGCGGTCGCGTCATGGGAGACGACAAACCTAAATACCTTAACTCGCCTGAAACACCGCTATTCCACAAACAAGAAGTCCTCTACGGTCTGCACGAGCACCTTAGCGACAAGCTCACCCCCCGAAACGAGAAGCCCAACAAATTCTTAATCGTCGAGGGCTACCTCGATGTTATTGCATTATTCCAACATGGCATTCGATTTTCGGTCGCAACCTTAGGCACCGCCACCAGCCGCTCACATTTAGAAAAGCTATTTCGTCACGCCCCTGAAATCATATTTTGCTTTGATGGCGACAAGGCCGGGCGCAAAGCCGCAGAACGCGCACTGACCACCACCCTGCCCACACTGCAAGCCGGCCGTGAAATCAAATTCCTATTTCTACCTGAAGGCGAAGACCCCGACACACTGGTTCGCAAAGAAGGCGTCGAGCTATTCCTGAACCGGATCAACAATGCTATCCCGCTTTCCGAGCACCTGTTTGACGAGCTGGAAAACCAAGTCAACCTTCAAACCGTCGATGGCAAAGCAAAGTTGGCAGCGCTGGCCAAACCCTACCTCGACGAAATCCCCGAAGGCATCTATAAAGAACTGATGCTTGCGCGACTAGCAGAACTTGCCGGCCTGCCCATTGACACGCTCATTCGAACCCTCGAAAACCAACCCAGCACTGCCCGTAAGAAAAAGCCCGCCACCGCGAATAGCGATTACAACACCAGTCCTAATACCAACCCAAATACCAACCACAGCGGGCAAGCAAGTCAATCCTCTTATGGTGCAAGCCAGCCGCCCAGTGATTACGGCAACGAATCCGGCGACCCATACAGTCACTACGACTCCAGCCCACCTGCAGACCACAACTACTCAAGCGGCAACGCAGAACCCCGGCCCCGAAATCAAGACAGACCCAGCCAAGAGCAAGACCGGTCCTATTTACTGGTCGAAAAAACCATACGCCCACTCTTGCAATCCCCAGAAAAAGCCCAACAAATAGTGCTTCCTGACGAGTTNAAAGAAGTCGACTCAAAAAGCGTTCAGTTTCTGATCGGCACGCTGGAATTCCTTAAAAAGAACCCCACCTCCAACACCGCCAGCTTAATCGGCCACTGGCACGGTACAGAGATGGGAGAGCAGATTGCACGCATGGCCGCGAAAGAATTCTTACTCAACCAAGAGCAAGTAGAAACAGAAATCCAAGACGCAATATTACAACTGCAACGACTACACATCACCGAACTAATCAGCAAGCAAATAGAGCAGGACCGTCACAGCAAGACAAAAGATGGCTCCAAGCTGAAAAAACTGCTTGAATTAAAGCAGGCGATTGGAAGTAGTTAAAAATACGTGCGCACAAGAACCGAAACCGAGCTGGCCAAAGAGCCATTCAGCGACTATAATGGGTCGTTTAACTATGAATTACTCCGTAGACGCGGACGTATGGCCTTTCTTCTATGGTAGATAAATCCGAACAAAAGAAATCCCAGCTTAAACAACTTATATCCAAAGGTAAAGAGCAGGGCTATCTCACTTATGCCGAAGTAAACGACCACCTTCCTGAAGACATTACCGACCCGGATCAAGTCGAAGACATCATCGGCATGATCAACGATATGGGTATTCCGGTCTACGAAACTGCGCCAGAAGCAGACGACCTGATCATGTCTGAAGATTCGGATTCTAGCACCGACGAAATCGCCGCCGAAGAAGCCGCCGCCGCACTCGCATCAGTCGAGTCCGAGCCAGGCCGAACTACCGACCCCGTGCGTATGTACATGCGCGAAATGGGCACCGTCGAACTACTGACGCGTGAAGGCGAAATCGTTATCGCCAAAAAGATCGAAGACGGCATCCGACAAGTATTACAATCCCTCGCTTCATGGCCCGGCACTGTTGAATTCGTACTCGAAGAATACGCCAAAGTGGCAACCGAAGAACGACGACTCACCGACCTAATCTCCGGTTACCTCGACCCCACCGACCCACCGAAACCACCCGGCAAAGTCAATGCGGTTAATATTGTTCCAGGCGCCAACAACCAACAAGCAGCCGGCAACAAAGATGAAGACGACGAAGACGAAGGCTTCGAAGGCGGCATCGACCCGGTATTAGCCGATGAGCGATTCAACAAACTCAAAAAAGCCTACGCAGCCTATATTGACGCCACGCAGAAAAACGGCCGCAAACACAAAGACACGGACAAAGCCCAAGTAGAATTATCTGAAAGCTTTAAAGTCTTTAAGTTTACCCCTCGAATTTTCAACACCATCGTAATCATGGTTAGAGAAAAACTCGACTCAGTAAGAGCAGAAGAACGCTCCATCATGTCCTTGTGTGTACGCCAATCCAAAATGCCTCGTAAGCATTTTATTAACACCTACCCTGGCGCCACTGACAAAGCCGTATGGATTGCAGAACAAGTAGCCCTCAACGAGCCCTTCTCTGCGAAACTAAAAGCACTCACGCCTGACGCACTAAAATGCTTCGCGCGAGTCACCAAAATTGAAGAAAGCGTTGACCTCTCGATTCTAGAAATCAAAGAGATCAACCGACGCATGTCCATCGGCGAAGCCAAAGCCCGCCGCGCTAAAAAGGAAATGGTCGAAGCCAACCTACGTTTGGTTATCTCCATTGCCAAAAAGTACACCAACCGTGGCCTGCAATTCCTGGATCTAATCCAAGAAGGCAACATCGGCCTAATGAAAGCGGTAGACAAATTCGAATACCGTCGCGGCTACAAGTTCTCAACTTACGCCACCTGGTGGATTCGACAAGCGATCACTCGCTCCATTGCCGACCAAGCGCGCACCATTCGTATACCTGTACACATGATTGAGACCATCAACAAACTCAACCGTGTATCCAGACACATGCTTCAAGAAATGGGCCGCGAACCCACTCCCGAAGAATTGGGCGTGCGCTTAGAAATGCCAGAAGACAAAGTACGTAAAGTCCTCAAGATCGCCAAAGAGCCTATCTCCATGGAGACGCCCATTGGTGACGACGAAGACTCGCACTTAGGTGACTTTATCGAAGACCAACTAGCAGACTCTCCCGTAGACTCTGCCACCATCACCGGTCTACGCAAAGCCACCCGCGAAGTACTCTCAGGCCTTACCGCACGAGAAGCTAAAGTACTGAGCATGCGCTTCGGCATCGACATGAACACAGACCACACCTTAGAAGAAGTAGGCAAACAGTTTGACGTCACCCGTGAACGGATACGTCAAATCGAAGCCAAGGCACTTCGCAAACTAAGACACCCCACTCGCTCCGAGCATCTACGAAGCTTTCTCGATAACGAGTAAGTTATCCCCCCCAATCAGTAGCGCCACTATGCCTAGATAGGTATAATGGCGCCGTTGCAAAAATGGCCCCTTAGCTCAGTTGGTTAGAGCATCCGACTCATAATTACCGAGTCCGAGTAGGTACCTCAACAAAGCAGTTCCAAGCTGCACAAATTTGGGCCTTTAGCTCAGTTGGTTAGAGCATCCGACTCATAATCGGCAGGTCCGCAGTTCAAGTCTGCGAAGGCCCACCATATCTACTATCTACGCGGACTTCCGCGTAGATAGCTTCTTCAAAACCCCTGTCTTACCAGCAAAGTCGGAGTGTCCTAGCCAATATAGCTTGGACCACATGATTATTCGCAATCCATCACCCAAACAAAGCCCCAACAGAACCAGCGGCTCCGCCCTCGTACCGAAATTCGTGTAAATATGGCTATCTGAAATTTAGCACTTAATTATCCCCTGAGAAGGAGCTTTATGAACGAGCGACTTTCCCTACTCTACCAACGCCTTCAACATCGCATCCTTTGCATCTGCATAAAACTGCACATCAACCTTTGTAGCCATATCATCCGACAGATCAAACAACTGTCGCCTACAGCTAACAGGAAGAAGTACAGCCTGGGCTCCTTTCTCCACAGCCAATTCAATAATATTTACGGCATTCAAAACCGGCTCAATAGACCCACCTAGATTAATCTCTCCAATCTGGATCAAGCCGCCTTTAATTGATTTCTTCAACATACTGCTACACATTGCGACTAAAGCAGGCATACCTAGCTTCGATCCTTTCTTCGATGCGTCGAAGGCTCTTAGTTGAAGTGTGAACTCGTGAGACCGGGGGTCACGATCTCCTACTAGTTGTGAAGTTCGCGAATACAAGTTTTGTTCTGCATAGCGAACAGACTCTCTAAACGCTGGAGGAACTGGGTTATTAAGGATTTTAACGCCGCTGCCAGGACCTTCATTCACTTCGATGCGAAACAGGCCGGGGTTATCATCGACATCAGTACCACCTTCACTAATCGCCCAGATCTGACCGGGCTCTAATGGATCGGTACCGATTGAATTGTCGGCCTGTAGTTCTGGGGTGGCTACGAACTTTTCAATGCCGTCAGTACCCATGATGTAGCTGAAATGGGTATTTCTAAACTCGGCGGCACCTATGCGTTTCTGCTGCTCTTTAACACGGCGCCTTACTTCCAAACCTTGACGTACAGCCCACTCCAAATCTTCTTCTTCTATCTGAGCATTCATATCGGGATAGAGCAATTTCAACAAGCCTGACACTGTTTTATTTACACCATTGGTATCACGACCACTCAGCGCACCACCAAACTGAACCCTGCCT
>NVVB01000023.1 GCA_002402085.1 Gammaproteobacteria bacterium | reverse complement strand
TCTGATCATACCTATGCCCCTACCACAAGACAAGGCCATCTAAACCCCCACCCTAAAGCCTAAAAAACGCCTCACTAACACCACTTTTAAAGCCTCAATTCAGCCAAAACCCCTGACTTCACTCGTTTTCTTGTTACCGAATCAACGCTCTTTGTACACTATCTACCCCTCCTAGCCTTGAGAGGGTATAATGCGCCGCTAGCGCCGCCATACCAGGCGACTTACAGTCTACTGACCAGACAAGATTAAATACTTATTAATCATTAGGTTATCCATAAAAAATAAGTTGTTGATAGCAGCTCAGGTATTAGCTAATCATGTACGTTTATTCAGAATACGACCAAAAGATCATCGAGGAGCGAGTGGCCCAGTATCGAGGCCAGACCGAACGCTTCCTAGCAGGAGATTTGTCTGAGGACGAATTCCTAGTGCTTCGCCTACAAAACGGGCTCTATGTGCAGCGTCACGCCCCCATGCTTCGGATTGCTATTCCTCACGGAATGTTCACCGCGGTCCAAATGAGAAAAATGGCCGAGCTTTCTCGTACTTACGATAAGGGCTACGCTCATTTTACGACGCGCCAAAATTTACAGTTAAACTGGCCCAAGCTAGAACAAGTTCCTGACATTCTTGAAGAACTTGCCTCAGTCCAGATGCACGCGATTCAAACCAGTGGCAACTGCATACGCAATACGACCTCCGACCAATACGCCGGTGTCGCCAAAGATGAAACGGTTGACCCGAGACCCTACTGCGAAATAATCCGTCAGTGGTCTACATTCCACCCTGAGTTCGCACTTCTTGGCCGAAAATTTAAAATTGCAGTGTCGGGTTCCAAACAAGACAGAGCGGCGGTTCAAGTTCATGACGTCGGGCTGTACTTAACCCACAACAGCGAAGGCCAACTAGGCTTCAAGGTCTATGTAGGTGGAGGCTTAGGACGAACTCCCGTTGTCGCTCCTCTAGTCAATGAGTTCGTAGCCGAACACGACATATTATCCTACTTGGAAGCCGTACTTAGGGTTTATAACCGCAACGGTCGCCGAGATAACAAGTATAAAGCGCGAATCAAAATCTTAGTTCGAGCGATGACTCCCGAAGTCTTTGCAGAAAAAGTAAACCAAGAATGGGCCGAGTTAAAAGACGGCCCTATGAAGCTGCCACAACAAGAAATTGATCGTGTTAAAGCATGCTTTCAACCTCCTGCTTACGAGCAATTAGACGCGCAAGACAGCGAATTTCTTGAAAAGCTTGAATCCGATGGTTCCTTTAAAGTCTGGGTCAATCAAAACGTCGCCGACCATAAGGTTGATGGCTACTCGATTGTCAACATCAGCTTAAAAGATACCAGTCGTGCCCCAGGTGACGTCAGCGCTGAAGACATGGAAATTATTGCCGACCTGGCTGATAAATATAGCTTTTCAGAACTGCGCAGTACCCACACACAAAACTTGGTACTGGCAGACGTTAAGCAAAACCAACTGTATGAGTTATGGCAAACACTGAAAACTCATCAATTTGCCACCCCCAACATCGGTTTATTAACCGACATGATCTGCTGCCCCGGCGGCGATTTCTGCGCCCTAGCCAATGCGAAATCAATCCCCATCGCAGAACAAATCCAAAGAAGATTTGACGATCTGGATACGCTCCACAATATAGGCGAGCTTGAACTTAATATATCGGGCTGCATGAATGCCTGTGGCCATCACCATGTTGGCAACATCGGCGTGCTAGGCGTGGACAAGAAGGGTTCTGAGTTCTATCAGATTTCCATCGGCGGCTCATCGAAAGAAGACGCAGCCATCGGCAAGATCTTAGGCCCGTCTTTTGACGAAGACGACGTCGCTGATGTGGTAGAAAAAATCATTAATGTTTATGTGGAGCAACGCACCGACGGTGAACGCTTCATTGATACCTGTCGCCGTATTGGTATTGATCCATTTAAGGAGCGAGTTTATGCGAAAAATAATTAAAGACCAAAAGGTGATCGAAGACCAATGGGTCGAGCTAAGCGATGAACAATGCGCTGAAACACTGCCCAAGGGCAAGTTGATTGTCCCCGTATCCGCGTGGCAAGCCCACAAAGAACAGCTAATCGCCCACGCTGAGCCAATCGGCATTCTATTAGCACCAGACGAGCAGCCTGCCGACATCGCTGAAGACCTGGAGCACTTTGCCCTTGTTGCCATCAGCTTTCCTAAGTTCGCAGATGGACGTGGCTACAGTAGTGCACGAGAACTTCGCACTCGCTTCAGCTACGACAAAGAAATTCGTGCTGTAGGAGACGTACTCAGAGATCAAATATACCTGATGGCACGCTGTGGATTTAATGCCTTTGCAGTCCGTGAAGATCGCTGTATCAATGACGCACTCAACGCGTTTAATGACTTCAGTGTCAACTATCAAGCGGATGCCGTTGAGCAAAAACCGCTCTACCAATACAGGTAGGGCGAGCGAAACAAAGACTCCGCACGTAAAAAAGGGCCTTAAATACAGGCCCTTTTTTTATGCGTTGTGTTTATTTGGTTTTTTGATTTTATTTATTTAATTTATTATTTGGCCCGCACTACTTTGACCCTCTTAACCGAGGTTAACGAGTACCCGCCCTTTTTGTTTACCTAAATAAATAGCGTCGATCATTGTCGGCAATTGCTCGAGAGAGACCTCTGTGCATATCGCTTCTAAGCATTCTAAATTCCAATGCGTCGCGAACTCTTGCCAAATATGGGCCTTCACTTCCAATGGCAATTCAACAGAATCAACGCCCAACAAATTCACCCCTCTCAAAATAAACGGGAATACATTGGCCTGAAACTCAGCGGACGCCACCATCCCGCAACAAGCTACACTGCCGCCATACTGGGTTGATTTAATCGCATTAAATAAGATCTCACCCCCGACTGTATCCACCACCCCAGCCCAACGTTCTTTAAGCATGGGTCTATCAGCACCCTTTGTAAGCTCCTCGCGAGACAGCAAGTCTTTAGCCCCGAGGCCTATTAAATAGTCCCGTTCGCTCGCCCGCCCAGTGCCCGCATACACATCAAAGCCAAGCGAAGCCAGCAATGCAACAGCAACACTGCCTACACCGCCGCAAGCACCCGTGACTAACAAATCTCCCTGAGATGGSGAGATGCCCACTTGAAGCAAAGAATCCACACACATGCCCGCCGTAAACCCGGCAGTACCCAGAATCATGCTGTCACGTAAGGAAAGCGTTTCAGGCTTCTTAATCGCCCAGCTAGCCGGTACCGATATAAATTCGGCAAACCCTCCCTCGGTGTTCATACCCAAATCATAACCAGTAACGATGACCTCGTCCCCAGCCTGAAACTGATTCACACTGCTACGCTCGACCACACCTGCCGCATCAATACCAGGCGTGTGCGGGTACTGACGGGTGACGCCTTTAATGCCTTTTGCCGAAAGCGCATCCTTGTAATTTAACGAGGAGTATTTAACACGAATTAAAAGCTCAGCTTCAGGCAGCTGATCAATATCCCTATCTTCCACAGCCATAACAAACTGTGAATCTTGCTCCGTGACTCGAAGTGCTTTATACGTTGTCATAATCAACCTTTTAGAAGGATAAAGTTAAAGAAACCGACTATCGAATGCACGGTATGCTTTTAGCATCAACCGTTCCGAAACATCTTCCGCCGCCAAACCAATACGATCCGCCATCGACCGTTTTACTTTATACGTCACTTCAAACACGTCTGCCTCACCGCAAGCATCCACTAGATATTCATCACTGGTTTGTAGCATATCAACTAAATCTAACTCTTTCGCTCTAATGCCATACCAATGCTCACCAGTGGCAACTTTATCAATATCCACCTTTGATCGCTGGCTACCTACAAACTCCTTAAACAAAATATGCGTATCTTCAAGCTCTTCTTTAAACTTCTCACGGCCTTTTTCGGTGTTCTCTCCCATCATTGTCACAGTGCGCTTGTACTCACCAGCCGTAAACATCTCGAAATCAATATCATTTTTCTTCAGTAAACGATGAATGTTGGGTAGCTGGGCGATCACCCCAATGGAGCCAAGAATTGCAAAGGGTGCTGCGACGATTTGATCGGCAATACAGGCCATCATATAGCCCCCACTTGCCGCCACTTTATCAACACAAATAGTCAGGGGAACGCCTTTGTTTTTGATCCGTTCCAACTGTGACGACGCTAATCCATAGGAATGCACCATCCCACCTGGGCTCTCTAATCGAAGCACTACTTCATCTTCAGGTCTCGCCATCGATAAAACGGCCGTGATCTCTTTACGCAAGCTCTCCACGGCAGACGCGCGAGTATCGCCATCAAAATCCAACACGTATACTCGTTTTTTATCGTTAACCGTTGAGTCATCACTTTTAGCACTCTTCTTGAGCGCTTTCTTATCCGCTTTGCGTTGTTTCTTTTTCTCCTTCTTTTCTTGCTTTAATTCTTCTTTAATATGTTCCTTTGATAACACAGCCTCTTTAATGGTTTGCTGCACCATTTCTAGGTCATCGTTTAACTGACGCACCTTGATCTGCCCACCAGGCTCTTTCCGGCCTCGGGCCGACGACGCAAAAAGTGTTCCGAATACTACCAACGCCGCAACCACAACTGTCAACGCCTTAGCCAAAAACAGGCCATATTCCGCAAAAAAAGTAACCACTCCAGACTCCTCTTATATGTATGTGCAGTAGAGATTAATACGCTTTGCAGGCAAAGCCAATTAGTAAAACTGTTAACGCCGTTGAAAAGCCCATTATTAATCGATCAGAGTTTATCCCTGGAGCCGATAATAGCCCTGCTGCGGAAAGTACTGCCTAATGAGACACAGTACTGTTCAATGCAGCGCCCAGCTAAAGAGACCTATACATAAAGTAATTAAAACTGAAAACAAAGAATGGAAGATCGAGGCCTCAGCAGTGCCAGTCCAAAAACCAGTGCATCCGGCCAGAAAGGTTCACGCACGAAATAATTAGAGTAGGTATAAGACGTCAAACACCAATAGACCCACTCGAATGTATATTTTTAATTCAAGAAAGCTATTTCAATTGCTTGTTCGCCAACCTACTCCCAGGTAGTGATGGCTTTTTCCGCACTTGGATTAAGAGGTCGGGCAATAAACCCGGTAGCCGTTAAATTGACCGCATAAATTGCGCCGTCAGCCATCGGAACAAAGGTGGCACTGCCGTAACTCGCATCTACCCACGGCAACCAAAACGCATTAGTTCTTGCCGCATCCCATAAATCAAAGCCCATCCCTGGAGAGGATAAGCCATAGACTGTTCGAGACCTCCTCCGCTCCTGCTCAATGGATAGATATCGGCCTTGAATGCGATCTAGCTTGTAGCCAGGCGTCATTCCTAGCGCAGCAAGATACCCCTTCCATTTGATAATCTTGGCATCAATTTGCCATAAATCCCCATCTAAGCTGAATTCAGATTCACTGCCATTGGCATCCACTAAAGTTGCCAAATAACGTTGCGGCGCCTGTTTTGAAAAGCTTAAGGTGGCGACTGGTTCCTCTGTCAAAAGCCCCTGATACGAATGGAAATTTGCCGCCAAGAGCGCCAAGAATATCGCTAAACCAATAAACCCAAGACCTGCACTGCCTTTCAACCAAGCAATGACCCAATACGGCCTCCATAATATAAAGACAGCGAGCAGCAGGCTTACCAATGCACCGAACATAATAAAAAACGCTAACCCGCTAAATTGCATAACCCCTCAACCAGAATAATTAATGTTGCCTAAAACTCGGAATCTCGCCGTCCCTTTACTCGCCGTCGATGCGTGCAATTAAAGTATATGCATAAAGCCAGCGCTATTGAGTGTCGGGTTACTCAACCCGAACACATCAACGCGACTGTTATGAGGATCATTTTTCGCCGAACTTTTCTACATAACTATCGATAAGATTACGAGAAATAGACCCGCCAGGCGGAATCATCGGAAGCTTCGAAACAGGAAACCAACCGGCTTCAACAATTTCCTTCTCATCGATAACAATATCACCACTTTCATACTCGGCATGAAAACCAATCATCAAAGAGTTGGGGAATGGCCATGGTTGACTGGTCATGTATTGAACATTTTTCACTTTTACACCGACCTCTTCCTGAACTTCTCGGGCTAAAGCGATTTCTAAGGTTTCACCAGGTTCTACAAATCCAGCCAAGGTACTAAAAAGACCTGGAGGAAAATTCGCTGACCGACCCAACAGAACCTCTTCCCCTCGAGTTACCAACACGATAATGCAAGGCGATAAGCGTGGGTATTGAAGGTGCCCACATTCAGGGCATTCTTTGGCTCTATCACTGGCGTGAGGATTAGTTTGTGTACCACAGCGTCCGCAAAATTGATGATTTGTATCCCAATCCAACACTTGCTGCGCACGCCCAGCTAACATAAACCAATTTTCTGGTAGGCGCGCTAGCATAAAGCGTAAATCGATGGTGGTAAATCCACTGGGGAGTTCAGCGTATGGATCTAAAGCCACGGCAAAACTATGCTCGCCGCGAAACTTTCCGAGATAAAAGCGCTTAATTACGGTTAAGCCTACTTTTTCAGGGTCTTCAAAATAAGGAATTGGATTTTTTGCATCACCATCCAAAATCACCATTTTGCCGCCCACGAAAGCAAACCAATTGGCCTCGCCCTGGAACGCTTTTGGTTCAATCACACCCGGTTCAAATTCAAGATCCATGACTCCATCCTCTGGCAAATCTTGACTATCAAGCATCATTGCAGCAAAAACAAGTTTCTTTTTAAAAGTCCAGGCAATGAATCATCGAATAAAGGCGCTGAAAAAGTTCATCCCTCGTCACACAGCCCACCATGAATTAAAGTAGCGGAATTAGGCTAGTGTAGGGTTGTTTATTCAGGCCGCCTTTACAGGAAAACCAAGTTCATTCATGCTTTCTTCCGCCACATCTAACATGCCGTCACCGATTGGCTTCTTTTCTTCCAAACTTTCAAGGTAATAATCCACACTAGAAAGCGCGTCAGCCAGCGTTTCTAATATTTCCGGGTCAGGATGCCCCTCTGCGGAAGATAATAAGCAATCTTTAATGAACGTCTGGCATGACGTTAATATTAGCGCCGCTCGATCTAGTTTTAGAAACCCCAAAGCACCACACACAGAATTTAAGGTAGTGGGGACATTATCAAGATGCATGATGTCCCACTCAGAATCGATATAAGTCATGATTGCCCGCTTAGTTAGCGTCAATCCTGCACGCGATTCCTTCACCACGATGCCGTTTACTTGCTCCAAAACAGACAACGCGACATGCTTATTAGACATAATATCGCTGTCATCAATTTGCTCTTTCTTCGCGCCTTCGGTCATCAGTGACACTGCAGCGTTTTCAATTTTGACCAACATTTCAGCYACTTCATCGTATTCAAAAGTGAGCGCTGTATCATCCTCAGAATTAGACCGACTCAACTTCTCTACCTGACTCTTAATCTGTTCTGAAATTTTCGGCAGCCCAACCATGTATAAAGTTTGACCTATCTTAAGTARCTTGGCTTCCAAKGATTCGTAACTTTCAACATTTTTACCGCGTACCGCCAGGTCTATCCATTCCTTAATCTGAGACAACTCTTCTTTCAGCGCCGTAACAACGGCATTGATCACCGAACCGTCGGGGCCCGTCATATAATGCAACTCAGCCTGTACGGTTACATCACTATAACTTTGTGGCGCTAATTCAAGATTTTCTTTCAGGTCAGTAATTAACTCGATAGAACCTTCGGCAAGTGTCAGGATATAAACACAAGATTTCACCAGCTCCGAGGGAGCTTGTCCCGAATCACTCGTTTGTTGTAGCAATTGCAGCTTAATCTGCCGATCCACTTGGCCCAGCATGATCTTCCTTTCGCGGTTTAAAGATACGTTACCTTCTTGAAAACCACAGAGCACGCCATCCACCAAGCGCCAAAAGGGATAACTGACTTCACCTTGGGTCAATTTTGAAATTCGTTGAATGGCTCGCGTCATCATTTTCAATCCGGCCCAAGGCTCTTTAGATTGAAACACGCTGAGTAATCCCACCTGATACATATGCCGCAATCGAGCAAAGTTGAAATCAAGCTTACTTTGATCAAGCGATGGCGTTACTCCAGAAGGATCCTGCTCCGCCACTAAGCTCCCGATGCCACTATGATGGTTATAGGTGAAAAACGTACAATCAGGAATAAGCCGYTCGCCACGTAATACGCGCAAGTCATTAATGCTTGGAATTAGTAACTGAGGCAACGGCTTCTGGGTAATGTGGACATAGGATAAATATCGCGCAAGAATTGTCGTTGCAGTGCCCAGCAAGGTGAGGTCTTCGTCCAACGCCTGACTCGACTTGAGCGGAATATATTTACTCGCCTCCTCAAGCTCACCCGCCAACATTGAGGCTCCCGGCAAGCCCACTAATTGAAATACACCATTCAATTGATGATATGTGTCTACGCAAAACTGCAAATGAGAGCGATCCTCTCGTTCATCCGCAAAAGCCTCCAAGTGGGCTTCTAATTCGCGAATAGTATTTTCCAGCTCATCTTTGACCAGACTTAACAACGCTGTATTTTGTATATTTATCATTACGCCTACCTAAATCCCCAAATCCCCACAAATACTGCCTACTTCGCGGTCACGGCCTGCCTACAAGACGAATAGATTCATTATAGAGTCAAAGCCCTGCACACACTTTGTTAACTCGTTTTACTTATTTAAAACCCGAGTCCACTAAATCTAATTTTTGCGCGCGAATACACATAAAACAAGACCACTGCCGCTTAGCGACCAGCGAATTAAAGTCAGATCAAAATCTTACCATCTTTAAATTAATCGTCCTAACTGAACCTAAGTTTCCTGACAAAAACATTCCTAAAGCAGTCAACGTTAACATCAACAATCCCTAAATAGGTGTCAATCCGTCAATTTTTTGTTCACAGAGGGTCTTCAAGCCGCTGAAAACATAAGATTCTGCTTCAACTATGGCTATCATTTTCGTATCATTCCTCCTCGTTCATCTACTGCTATAGTTTAGGTTCTAGGTCTTTGATTTAAATGTAGCGGCCTATTAATTTTTTAGGAATACAATACTTAATATGTCTCCCGTTTCTGTTCCTCGCGCATTATTTCTTAATTTCCTTGGGTCATCGCCCAACTGGTATAAGTATACGATCATGGCATTCTTGGCCATCAATCCAATTCTGTTTTGGACGCTTGACCCATTTGTAGCCGGCTGGGTACTCGTCATTGAATTTATATTCACCCTAGCCATGGCGCTTAAATGTTACCCCCTACAACCGGGCGGACTACTTGCGATAGAAGCCGCTGCGATTGGCATGACCTCCGCTGAAACCATTAGAAATGAAGTTTTCCTTAACTTCCCGGTAATTTTATTACTGATGTTTATGGTCGCCGGAATCTACTTCATGAAGGACCTTCTATTATTCGCCTTTACGAAGCTACTCGTTAACGTTCGATCAAAGGTCTTACTTTCATTCTTATTCTGTATTACCTCCGCGGTACTTTCTGCATTTTTGGACGCACTCACCGTTACTGCTGTGCTAATTAGTGTCGGCCTAGGGTTTTATTCGGTTTATCACAAAGTCGCCTCCGGCAAGAAGGTCCAATCCAGTCATGATCACGGCAATGACGACCACCTCACCGACTTCCACCGCGAAGATTTGAATCAATTTAGAGCGTTTCTACGAAGCTTGCTAATGCATGGCGCCGTGGGTACGGCGTTAGGTGGTGTTTCCACTTCCGTAGGTGAACCTCAAAACCTATTGATTGCGGSCAARCKWSKAYKSSAKTYWRWYGWMWTCTNYATTNAAATGNAKGNNYMTSTCRRMTTKCCWGWNNTNGCCYGCKGTWTRMWCACCTGTGTATTCTTAGAAAAAGTAAAATGGTTTGATTACGGCGCCGAAATCCCTCCTAACGTTCTGAAGATATTAGTCGAATTTGACGCCCAAGAAACCGCAGACAGGGACAATCGAGCGAAGGCCAAGCTTATCGTTCAAGGCCTCACCGTCGCCGTATTAGTCTTCGCACTGGCCTTTCATATCGCTGAAGTAGGCCTAATAGGGCTTATGATTATAATTCTTCAAACTGCGTTTAATGGCATTACTGAAGAGCATCAATTAGGCAAAGCCTTTGAAGAAGCGCTGCCTTTTACCGCATTACTCGTGGTGTTTTTTGTCATAGTCGCGGTCATTCACGACCAGCATCTATTCCAACCAGTGATCGCAGCAGTACTTGCTCTGCCCGAATCATCCCAAGCAGGTATGTTCTTTATTGCCAACGGGGTACTTTCAGCGATCAGTGACAACGTATTTGTCGCGACAGTTTATATCAACGAGGTAAGCGCAGTTTTTGACGCAGGAAAAATCAGTCGCGAACACTTCGAGCGCTTAGCGATTGCCATCAATACAGGAACCAACCTACCCAGTGTTGCAACGCCTAATGGGCAAGCTGCGTTTCTATTCCTTCTGACTTCTGCTATCGCCCCGCTGTTAAGGCTTTCTTACGGTAAAATGGTGTGGATGGCCATGCCTTACACCGTTGTTCTAGGCATCTCTGGATACATCTCTCTAGTCACCTTCATAGCCTAATCAAAAAGCTACGGTTCAGGCTTTTCACTGGCTGGCTCTTCACCGGCCAGCCAAAGACAGTTTGAACCGCTAGCCTTATCAATACCCTGCAGAGCCTGCCGATGCTCTTCAAGCTCCTGAGGCTCTGCCCTTATTACTCTTAACTGCCCGCGCTCATTAGACACTAGTTTTCGATTAACACTCGCGGCTTTACCTGAACTCTCATCTTCTCCCGCAAGGGATAGCATAATCTGCCCGCCGGTCATGGCAAGATAGACATCCGCTAGAATTTCAGCATCCAACAATGCACCATGCAAATCACGGTGGCTGTTATCAATAAAATAACGTTTACAAAGTGCGTTCAGATTATTCTTTTGCCCAGGATGCTTTTTCCTAGCCATCACTAAGGTATCTAATACAGAGCTGTGGTCCCTAATCTGCCCCCACTTGCGATCCACTCGCTTAAACTCATGATCCAAAAAGCCTACGTCAAAAGGCGCGTTGTGGATGACCAGCTCAGCCCCCTTAATAAACCCTAGAAATTCTTCAATGATTTGATCAAATAGCGGCTTATCTTGCAGAAACTCGTTGGTAATGCCATGCACTTCCATGGCCGCATCATCAATCTCTCGCTGAGGATTGATGTATTGATGATAGGTTCTACCGGTGAATTTACGCTCGATCACTTCTACGCAACCAATTTCGATCACGCGATGACCTTGAGCGGCTTCTAATCCGGTGGTTTCAGTATCAAGAATGACTTGTCTCATGAACACTCAGTTATTTGATTTAAAGGGGGTGATTAGGCGTAAACTTGGGCAAGCCCACGTAAGGCACGGTATATCAAGCTCCAACGGAATCAGCCAGCAACGGTCGCGCTTAAACCAACAGACCCGCTAATGCGCACCGATAGTGGTCTACGCAATAAACCCGAGCATTGGAAACTGAACGTTAGTAGATGAGTATTGGCAGCCTGGCTTCGATTTAGGTTTTTTCTTTACCCGTTAGGTTGTCTCTATTAGCGACAGGCAACACCACCATTTTACGCCGAGAATTATTCCACTTCGGCTTAATTGGGGTCAGGCATGATACGGTCTTCTTGGCAACGAGGATATAGGTAGCCCCGCCCTGATTCCACAGGATTTTACTTAAGGACTGAAACCAACTCCATCGTGCTCGCCCAGCCAGGCTGTTTAGCGGAGGCAAGTAATAACCACTTTCACACCCCGAAACATCAAATTCAAGCAGTGATAACCAATCATTCATGCGATAGGGGCTAATGAAACGCGCACGCCAAAGAGGGTTGCGACTCAATCGTGCCATAGATTTCCAGCCCCCCCATAAGCTCCAGGGGTTAAAACCAACAATAATCAAACTGCCCCCAGGAATTAACACTCGGGACATTTCTCGCAGTAAACGGTGCGGGTGGCGCTCATAATCCATCGTATGATGCAAAAGCACCACATCAACGCTCCCCGATTCAAGGGGCAGCTCACTCGGGGAACAAACCAATTGGGGCACCCCACTTCGATGGTTCACTTGGCGAGTGACAGCGAATTGGTGCCTGATGGGACTTTCTGAGAGTATTTCTTTCGGATTGCACAAGCCCGAATAAAGTAGATGGTAGCCAAAGTGATACGGTAGGACGTGCTTCAAGATCTCCGTCTCCACATCCACAATCGCTCTGCCAACAGACTTCTCAAACCAATCAGATAGATTGGATTCGACATCCACTGACGGCTTATGAATTCTCTGTGAGGGTTTAATTAACCGAGGCAATGCCATAGCAGAACACCTTCAACTTTGACCTACAAAATGAGCAACTTTATGTGCCGCACGCCCTTGACGCCTGCTTTAGCGTAACAAAGCTTTAGGCGACATGTAACACGTGGGAGAACGTTTGCTTAGTTTATTATGCTTTATTAAAACTCACACTCTGCTTCCCTTAAATTTGTACGATACTTATTACAGTATTTCGATCAATGCTGGCCAAGCACCTGGCATACCCAACCCTATACACATCAACATGCTATGGAAATATAAGGCACTTGAAAATAATTACCCTGATAAACCGAAAGCTGCACCGTATCAGCAGCCTATATCTTGACCTCAGCAAGCTAGACAATCTAGAATCCACTCCAGCGCGACAGTACGTAAATAGAATATTGATGTTTATTACGCAGTCGAATAGATTTAAAAGCATTGGGTTGGCTGTAGATGTCGAAATTATTGAATACTAAAACGAACAATAGCAACAAAGTTAACGGCTATAATAAGGCCGTGCGTAGGCTTCGAAATAKTACCTATGTTATTGCTTTGATAGGGCTTATCGGCTGCACCTCACTCCCCTTTGGAGCCCAGAAAGGCGCACCTTCTGAGAAAGTCGAGCAGAAATCCTCCTTAGCGTCCCAGTCGCCCCACAAGCTAATTACACCCGTCCCGATCGATTCACCGTCAGAGCTAATTGATTCCCTCAGTACAGACCCTCGTTCTTACACGCCATTACTAGCCCTCGCCCACCCCATTCTCCTTAATTCCTCAGAGACCGGCAGCCTCGACCCAAACTCCGACTCGAAAACTGAATCCAAGCTCTTAGAAGCAGATGATTCAATTTGGCCAAAAATAAGAAATAACTTTCAACTGGACTTAAGTCAATCCAACCCCAAGATTATCGCCCAGCGAAACTGGTACCTGCGCCACCCTAAATATCTGTCACGGGTTATTCGTAGGGCTGGCCCTTACCTTTATTTCATCACAGAAGAGATAAAGAAACGCGATATACCCATGGAATTAGCCTTACTGCCTATCGTAGAAAGCGCGTTTGACCCATTTGCCTACTCTCACAGCAAAGCATCCGGTATTTGGCAGTTCATTCCAGGCACAGGCAAAGTCTACGGTCTAAAACAGAACTGGTGGTATGACGGACGCCGAGACGTAATTGCCTCCACGAACGGCGCGTTAAATTATCTAACAGACCTCAACAAAAGATTCGATGGGGATTGGTTGCTCGCCCTTGCCGCCTACAATTCTGGCGGCGGTACCGTCAACAAAGCAATGCGCAAAAATAGGCGCAAGGGCCGCCCAACGGATTTTTGGTCTCTTGCGCTACCAAGAGAAACCCGCGCTTATGTGCCTAAATTAATTGCCCTCGCGCAAATATTTGAATCTCCAGAGAAGTTCGGCATCACCTTAGACCCACTGCCCAACACCCCTTATTTCGAACTAGTGACCTTAAAGGGCCAAATTGATCTAGCGCAAGCAAGCCAATTAGCGGGCCTAAAAATCAACGAACTCTATCGACTAAACCCTGGCTTTAATCGCTGGGCCACCGACCCAGAAGGCCCCCACCGCTTAGTGGTGCCCATCGCTAACGCAGAACCTCTTCGCCAAGGCCTAGCAAAGCTAAGCCTGAGTGAGCGAGTACAGTGGAAACGTTATAAGATTAAATCGGGCGACAGCTTAAGCACTATCGCAGCCAAATTTAATACCAAAGCCAGCGTATTGCGACAAGTCAATCAGCTCAAAGGCAACTTAATCAGAGCTGGGAAAACCTTACTAATCCCCTCGCCGTCCCACACCTTAGCGGCCTACTCATTGTCGGCTGAACAACGGATTCTTAGCAAACAAAACCGCCCGGTTAAAGGAAAACGTAAAACATTCTACAGAGTCAGAAAAGGTGACAGCCTGTGGACTATCGCAAGGAAATACCGTATTTCCTCAAGCCAATTAGCAAAATGGAATGGCATAGCGAAAAAAGATTCACTGCAAATCAATCAAAAGCTAGCCATTTGGCTGCCCCAGACTAAGCGTCAGAGCCACCGGCCTAACATTATCAAAAAGTTGAATTATCGCGTGCGTAAAGGTGACTCACTCTCACGTATCGCACAGAAATTTAATGTCAATGTTGCTCAACTAGCCGAATGGAATCAATTGGAACGGCGACGCTATTTGCAACCAGGGCAATCCCTAACTGTTTTTGTAGATATTACAAACGCAGAAATATAAGCATTAGTAAAATACGTTACTAATGAGCCTCCTAGTGATGCACGAGTTACTTTATTTATTTCTGACCGTGCATCGATAAACTCATACTGGCTTGCTGGACAAAGTGCCGAAAACTAGCAAACTGTTCCTCATCCAAGGGCCGTTGGGAATGATGATAGTCGGCATAAAACATACCCACACTTCTATTTTTCACCATTATCGGTCCGCAAAAAAAATCCTTCACTTCCAATACCGCGCTTAACTCGGAGGTATATAAGTGCTTGATAGGCCCCGAGGATGGATGTTTAAACCAAACCGGTTCTAAATTTTTCATGCAATAGCTAAAGATATTATCGCCCCTTAAAGGGAAACTGAAACGCTCACCGAATTGATCGCTACTCTCCCCCAACACGTACTTACCCACCAGCACTTTTCCATCCGCAGACTTCAGCGCCAATAATGCCCGATCCAACCCTACGCCTCGATGAATCCCCTCCAGCACCATATTAAACACCAAGTTCACATCCACCTTGGCATACATTAAGGTGGATAATTCCCTTAAAATACTGAGCTGTAATTCGTGATTGGCTTGAATAAACTCACTTTCGTTGGCGGCCACCGTCTCCACCTCAGGCAGCTCACCAGAGGCCAACTCGTCCTTCATCTTTTGTGTGCTAGGAATCAAATGCCTGATTTTCCCCGCGCCCCAAACTTTGCTCATTTTGGCGGTTTTGTCAGCGCACTCAAGCACTTGCTGCTGAAGATCCTTCAGAGGCAGCCCGGCATACTTTGCCATTCGCTTCATCATTTTCTGGGCCGGCACAGAGTCCCACCCCTGCTTCGCAGCCTCAGCGATCGCTTGCCCCAAAATCACCGCCCGCACAGACGGATGATCTTGATGCGGGTTTTCCAATACCTTAATTAAGGTCTCTCCTAAGCGCCAAGATTTAGCCAGCCCGCAAGATAACTGATCAAAACCGGTGCCTAGCACCTCTTCCACAACAGCACGTTTACCAGCCCCCGGCATGCGTAATTTGGAATCCACAATTTGGGCGGACTCCCCGCCATAGCACCAAAACGCAGCCTCCCCCAAGTGATACAGCAAAGCGGCAATAAAGACCTCTTCTTGCTCTTCCGTGTTGAGTTTTTTCGCTAAGTTTTTAGCTTGCATCGCAGCGTGAAAAGATTGCGCGACTAAATTCATCAAGCGGGCATTGGGTGTGTCTCCCAACAATGCCTCAATCACCTTAACAGTAATGCAAATGGACCGGATCGCTTCAAAACCAACAATAATAATGGCTCGACTAATGGTATTGGTTTTAGTGTTTGAAACGTTGTAGTGAACACTATTGGCAATTCGGATCACATTAGAGGTCAGGGACGGGTCCTTAAGGATCACTTTCACTAACTGGCCCACGGAAGCGTCGTCTTGGCAGGCAAGCTTTCTAAGCCGTCGCACGGTAGTCGCTAGGGCTGGCATCTCCTGGTCACTCAGGCGGTCAACCCACTCTTGAGTGCCTCTGGACACTTGAATTTTTCGTGCCTTTTCAACCATAAATACGTCGAGCCTACTTTTTAATCCTTATTGCCACTCTCCGAAGTAGCAGACTCCGGGCGATAGTTGTAACTCTCAAGTAAAATCACCTCTATCCAATAGATTAGCTGAGAACTCTAACCCGTGCGCTCAAGCTGAATATCCTCTGTTGCAAAGCAAGCTAATTGCAGCCTTGCTACAGCCGTCACAGAAAGCCCCAAGTTTTCATCGACCTAGGCAAAATTCACAGCTAAGCTATTAACCTTTATCAATTTTGTTACGCAGAAAACGTTCTAATACTCACTTGCCACCCCGACAAACAGATGACCTCGAAGGCTATAACCATGCAACTTCATCGATTGATTATACTTCTCAGCTGTTCCGTTTTAATGTCGCTCGCCAGCAGCGCATGGAGCAAAAATAGCAGCTCAGACTACCCCAAAATTGAACTGCCCTATGAGAAGTTCACCCTGTCGAACGGCCTCACCGTTATTGTTCATGAAGACCATAAAGCCCCCATCATTGCGGTATCAACCTGGTATCACGTTGGATCAAAAGATGAACAAATTGGCAAAACTGGCTTTGCTCATTTATTTGAGCACCTAATGTTTAATGGTTCAGAAAACTTCGATGACGAATTCTTTCTGCCGTTGGAAAAAGTCGGTGCGACCGGAATGAACGGCACAACCAATAACGACCGGACCAACTATTTCCAAACAGTGCCCACCCCCGCGCTGGATTTAACCCTATGGTTAGAATCCGATCGCATGGGGCATTTGCTGGGCGCCATCACGCAAGAAAAACTCGACGAACAACGTGGCGTAGTTAAAAACGAGAAACGACAAGGGGAAAACCAGCCCYATGGAAAAGTGTGGCAAACCGTTGCCAAAAACACCTTCCCCGCCCAACACCCCTATTCTTGGTCCGTCATTGGCTCCATGGAAGACCTTAACAACGCGTCTCTAGAAGACGTACATCAATGGTTCACCGAGTACTACGGCGCCTCCAACGCCTTGATCGTTCTGTCTGGTGACATCGATTTGGCCACCGCCAAACAAAAAGTACAACACTACTTCGGTGACATTAGCCCAGGAAAGCCGTTGGTAAAACAAAAAAGCTGGATCGCCAAACGTACCGGCACTCATCGCCAAGTGATGGTTGACAATGTTCCCCGAGCTCGAATTTATAAGGTTTGGAACGTCCCTGGCATCACTCACGACGAAGCCGACCAACTTGATCTAGCCACCTCCTTACTTGCCTCAGGAAAGAATTCACGGTTGTACAAACGCTTGGTATACGATGATCAAATCGCCACCAGCGTCAGTGCGTTTTATTACGGCAGAGAGATCGCCGGACAAGTCTGGATCACAGCAGACGCTCAACCTGGGGTAAGCCTTGAAACCTTAGAAAAAGTCATTGATGAAGAATTGGCTCGTTTCATCAATAAAGGCCCAACGAAAAAAGAACTCGACCGCGTCATCACCGGCATATTCTCAGACTCCGTGCGCGTGCTTGAGAAAGTCGGCGGCTACGGAGGAAAGTCCGAACAGCTCGCCTACGGCGAAGTTTATTTCGACAAGCCCGACATTCTTTTAGACTCCCTGGATATAATCCGGGACATGAATAAAAAAACCATCCGTGACGTCTCTAAAACATGGCTAAGCGATGGTCAATACGTCCTTGAAGTGCAACCAGCAGAAAAATACACCCGTTCAAAGAAACACGCAGACCGAAGTAAAATACCTGTGATGGGTCAATCACCTAAGTTCGTACTGCCTGAATTCCAACGTAGCCAATTAAGCAACGGGCTCAACGTAGTACTTGCCGAACGCCATCATCTCCCCACGGTAGAGTTCGAAATGCAATTTGACGGTGGCTACGCGGCCGATCAATTTGGCAAACTGGGCTCTGCTAGTTTAACGCTCAGCATGTTAAAAGAAGGCACTCAAAAATTAACCGGGCTCGAGATTAGCAATCAAGCTGAACTACTAGGGGCTCATATTGGTACGCATTCCTCATTAGATACCTCATCGATTTCTTTATCGTCTTTGAAATCTAAATTAGATCCGTCGTTAGCCCTTTATGCAGACATAATTCTCAACCCTAAATTTTCGTCAGAAGATTTAGAACGAAAAAGACTRCTCAGRTTGGCAGGCATCAAAAGCGAACAGTCTCGCCCAATTTCCATGGCATTACGGTTATTGCCACCATTGATTTACGGTTCGGATCACGCTTACGGAATTCCTTTCACAGGCAGCGGCACTAGCGAGTCAGTAAAGTCGATTAATCAATCTGACCTTCGTCAATTYCACACGAAATGGATTAGACCGGATAACGCAACGCTGGTCATTACAGGGGACACCACGCTAGCGGAAATCATTCCCAAACTTGAGCAACAATTCGGTCAATGGCAAGCTCCCAAGCACGCTAAATCGAAAAAAAATCTTGCCACTATAGGGCTCCCTGAAAAAGCCCAGGTCTACCTAATTGACCAGCCAGGAGCGCTGCAATCAACGCTTATTGCCGGCCACATTGCACCGTCGTCGCAAGTAGAAAACAACATTGCTATACAGCTTATGAATACGATTATCGGCGGGAGCTTTACATCGCGACTTAATCTAAATCTCCGCGAAGATAAACACTGGAGCTATGGCGCAGGCAGTGTCGTCTCAGGCGCTTTCGCACAACGGCCCTTTTTCGCTTACGCGCCAGTACAGAGTGATAAAACAGCCGAATCAATTAAAGAGATCCTGTCGGAATTCAAAGCCTACTTAAACGCATCGCCGGCAACGGATAATGAGCTTGAAAAAGTCGTGGCCAGTAAAACGCTAAAACTGCCCGGACAATACGAAACCAATGGCGCACTCCTTGGTGGCTTAAGCAGCCTCACTCGCTACCACCGCCCCGATGACTACATCATCACCTACAGCGATAAACTACGCGCCATTAAGCTAGATGACATTCATCAAGCCGCCCAGCAAGTACTTCATCCTGATCAATTTATTTGGGTGATTATTGGGGACCTTGAAAAGATACAGCCAGCGATCGCCGAACTTGAACTAGGGGTCATTACCGTACTCGATAAAGAAGGCAATGTTATAAGCTCAACCACTGAAACGCAGTCAGGAGCGGCCTCGCTATAAACGGGCTCAGTATTGCACTAAAGATAAACTTCACGAAACTTAAAGCCGGCAGCCAACACACTATTTAACTGCCGGCTTTTATCTAGGTATTGAATTGATTGGCATAGCGTATTGCTAAGTCTTTTTCTAAACGATTAAAGGCATCTTCCCAACCACTTTTGTCATTTTGACGATAGAGTTCGAAAGTCGGAAACCAAGGGCTAGTCTCACCATCCACCATCCAACGAAATTCTGATTTAACAGGTATCAAGACCCGGGCGGGCTTATCAACGGATGCTCTAAAATGTAGATTGGTATTACTCACAGCCACGTAATCATCCAATAGCGCAGTGGTTGCTAACGCTTCCTCTAAATCATTATTGATGAAACTAAAATCTACCACCTTATCGCGCCCCACATCTTCAACAATATTATATAGCTCACGTTTATCCGGCTCACGTTGCATGATAATCCAGGTGGCTCGAACCCCCTTCATCAGATTAATCAGCAAGTTTAGTGGTGCTTCTTTATAAAGTGAATACTGCGAATAAGGCGTACCTGCTTTCCACGACACCCCAATCCAAGGCCTTGGGAACTGCTCCAGCTTAGACGCGATTTTATCCATTACGAATTCATCCGGCGTCAACGTTAATGGCGCAGGGATATCGTCCACAGCCCCCATCTGCGTCAGTAAAGGTAATTCACAGACCGAGGCAATCAGATCAGGCTGTCCAATCTCTGAAGGCCCAACAAACACAGACTCTAAACACTCTACTCGGCTCAGTACGCTAAACAACTTTTTGGAGCTTCGATAACGAATCCGGCCTCCTTTGGCTTTAACTGTCTGTGCAAACCGCAGGAAAAACAACTCATCACCAAGGCCTTGCTCAGACAGCACGACTAGCTGTTTGGAATCCAACTCAATAGGGCAATAAGTAGAAGGCCGTGGTAGCTCTACTTTCGGATTACGAGGATCTAACAAATAATCACGGTGATACGTACGCTTAACTCTAGATTCATAATTAGCCCAACCCTCCTTGAACACCCCAAGACGCAACAGCACTAATGCTTTATTAACAATAGCTTCAGTAAAATCAGCGTCGTAGGTGAGTGACCGGTCAATAAAAATAAACGCTTTTTCTACATCTCCTTGATCTAAATACAACTGCCCTAAGTTATTCAGGGCCAGGGGATAATTGGGAGAAACCTCCAATGCTTTAATATACAGGTCATACGCCTTTTTTAAATCGCCTTCATCGTGTGCCACTTTGCCTAAGTTTGAAAGCACCTCGACAGATTTCGGATTGAGCTTTAACGCACGCTCGAACAAAGACCGAGCACGCTGCAACTGATAATTGGCTAAATACAGGCCCCCCAGATTACATAACGCTTGCTCGCTTTCTCTATTGAGTAACAACGCTTGTTCATATTGCTCTTGAGCCAGATCAGGGAGGTTTTTAGCTTCATAGACCAGACCTAGATTATTGAGTGCATCCGGGTAATCCGACTTAAGATTAATCGCTTCTTTAATCAATTGTAATGCACTGTCATAACTGCCACTTTGATAACGCAGCAACCCCAAGAGATGAAGTGCCTCTACATTCGACTTCTGTTCGCCAAGCACTTGCTGATAGCACGCTTCGGCCTCATTGAATTGAGTCGCCTTGTGGTGAGTAATCCCTTTATCTAAGAGCTGATCTATATTGGTATCCATAAGCGCCCCTCTAACCTGAGTATCCTTTCATTTACATTCCCATGAATTACTGCAGATGGCCAACTTTACCCAAATTACAATCGAGGCAATGAATGCCTATTGAAGTATTGTTGAAACCTAACATTAAGGGATATCGAATAAAGTCTAGCCCATCGCCTCACAATCACGCTTGCGCATTGAACTCGATAGCGTACATTTCAACACGCTTTATACACGCAACTCATACGCCTTAAATACATACAGTTACTCTTTATAACCAAACCTCTGTTGTAATGATGGCTGATCACTTTCCCGTTAGAAAACAGACTTAAGAAAAACCGACATTTTTGTTTTTATTTTAAACAGAATATTCAGGACGTTGTATTTAAAGGACTTTCTCTAAACCCTGAAATTTGAAAATTCAATATAGGCCATGCTAGTATCATCGAAATATTTACATCTGATCACTTATTGATCAACTCATAACAATAGGAATCACCACAATGAAAAAGTTAATGATCACCACCGCTTTAATTCTTAGCGCTATCGCCCTGACCGGTTGCGACATCGGCGTTCTTTCATTGGACATTGGTGCAGGTTTCGAGCCCGGCGCTTTTGTGGTTTCGGAATAGAGAACTGAATCACTTAAATTCAATGAAGACACACGAAGGGCAAGGACGACCAACAATTTAAAACAATAGGCGTATTTCTGATGAAAAAACTACTAATCACGACTACCTTTATCCTTGGCACAATCGCACTTTCCGGTTGTGATATTGGCGTTCTATCGTTAGACATAGGCATTGGTTTCGAACAAGGTGCGGTTGTAGTATCCGAATAAGCACAGAAAAACGCTTATTCGTTCGTGGCTTTTGATCGAACAACTTAGTCTCACCTTAAGTAAGGGCGGTAATTTAAGGCTATTGCGGGGGAGTGTATGCGCGTGATAGGCTAGCGATTAGACAATCACGTATTACTCCAATAAATCATTGTCTAAATAAAGTTATTCAATCAATTTCGCAGGAATTTAATAATGAAAAAAATAATTTGTTTAGCAACTTTGTCTCTAGGAATTATCGTTATTACTGGCTGTCAAATCCAGTTAGCTGGCCTGTAGCCAACACCAACGATTAAAGCCCATAAAAACAGCAAGTTAAAGTGCCTATACGTTTTACGTATAGAGTAAACACTTGCTACTTGAAGAGGGGGTTTTAAGCTTAAACTCCCTCCTTAAGTCTCTCTGTCACGTCTATTTCTACTCTCTAAAAGACGGACCTGCCACCACCCAAAACACAACAAAGCTCAGCCGTAAACAAGGCACCTCATTACAAGATGCCCCTCACTGGAGTCTCCGTACTAAAGCCTTCGTACTAAAGCCTTCGTACTAAAGCCTTCGTACTAAAGCCTTCGTACTAAAGTCTTCGTACTATGCTGAAGGCAATGTAACGTTAAGCTCCAAAATAGAACAGTTCTCAGACTTATCTAGGCTCACCGAGATGTCTTCTTGATCCACCTGTACATACTTGGCGATCACATCAAGAATTTCCCGCTTTAGCTGTGGGATAAAGTCTGGTTGATTGCGCTGCAGCCTTTCGTGAGCGACTACGATTTGTAATCGTTCTTTTGCAATCGATGCCGACCCCTTATCACGGGAACGAAAATAATTCAGAATCCCCATATCTATCTCCCGAACACCCGTCTCAATAGCCCTTTTTTCTCAGGCTCGATAAAGCGATGTTCTACGTCCTTACCTAAAAATCGAGATACTGCGTCAGCATAGGCTTTCCCAGCTCGGCTTTGGTCATTTAAAATCACCGGAATGCCTTTATTTGAAGCGGCTAACACTGACTTAGACTCAGGAATAACCCCCAACAAAGGGATTGCCAAAATATCCTTCACGTCCTCAATGCTCAGCATCTCCCCTTTCTCAACCCGTTCAGGGTTATAACGAGTAAGTAAAAGATGTTCTTCAACGGGTGTATCGCCCTTTTCGGCTCGGCGCGATTTACTCTGTAGCAAACCAATGATTCGATCAGAATCCCGGACAGAAGACACTTCAGGATTGGTCACAATCACTGCAGCATCAGCAAAATAAAGTGCTAAATAAGCGCCTTGTTCAATTCCCGCCGGCGAATCACACAGGATATAGTCAAAACTTTCCGACAACTCAGATAAAATTCGTTCTACCCCATCGATAGTCAGCGCATCCTTATCCTTAGTTTGCGAAGCAGGTAGAATAAATAAATTGTCTACACGCTTATCTTTAATCAACGCCTGGTTGATAGTTGCGTCATTTTCTATAACGTTAACAAAGTCATACACCACACGTCTTTCGCAATCCATAATCAAATCAAGATTACGCAAGCCAACATCAAAATCAATGATCACTGTTTTGTGGCCCTGCTGGGCTAGGCCTGTGCCAATCGCTGCAGCGGAGGTAGTTTTTCCTACGCCGCCTTTACCCGAGGTGATTACAATAATTTTTGCCAAAGTGGATTCCTTCGAAATTGAACACTGCTTAAATATGCTTTCGTCGCAGAGTATTTATTAAAGTTTTTCGATATGCAAGTTTTCATTATCTAAATGTATGTGCACGCTGTCTTTCCAGTGATTCGCACGCATGTCTTCGTCCAACATATAGACGCCGCCAATAGACACTAACGACGCCTCCAGTGACTGGCAGAAAATATGCGCGTTATCTTTATCCTCTATGCCTGCGATGGCACGCCCTCTTAAAGAGCCGTAGATATGGATATTGCCATCTGCAAGCACTTCAGCGCCATCTCCCACCGAGGCTAAAACAATTAGGTCACCTCCCCGCGCATACACCCGCTGCCCCGACCTGACAGGCTGCCGAACGATCTTGGTAGACTGAAATTTAGGGGTCGTCTCAAGCGTTAAGGTTTCACTATTAGCGGCACTGGTTTCCACTGATTCATTAATACTTCGGGCCGAAGTGTCTCGCAGCAATTGCTCTTGAGCACTTTTTCCTGATGATTTAGTTGCACTAGGGATTTTCCCCAACCCCAGCACTTGGGCTTGTTGAGACTGCCCTTCTGTACCGCCTCGTACCGCGATGGGAACAAGATCGTTACTACGGCAAATTTCAATCAAGCGTTCAAAATCGAGATATTCGCTTGGGTGATCCAGCTTCTCTAAGCTTATTATGATGGGTGTCTCGTTAAACAAGTTCGGCGCACTAGCCACTTTTTTCTGAAGTTCTTGGGCAAATCTACGGTAATCAATATAAAGCAACTCAAGGACCATTAAAGTTACCATTCCTCCTTTGATTTGAAAGGATTGATTCACCGCTTCCTTTACCTCTTTATCTATTACTTCAGTCATGTGATGTCGTGTCCCTCTATGTTCAATATACCGTTATTTGTAGCCCAAACTAACCACTCGCTTAGGGTGACAGGACCAATACTCATAAAACTAAGCCTCTAAAACACCTATGCTATGGATGCAGCTCAAGCCACATCATACACCAACCTCACCACGAACAATAATCTCACTACGAACAATACCCCCATGAACAAGAGGTTAAGCTCACCTTCTTAATGCAGTCACTCTATCCGCTGACCCCTTACAATACCCACGCCCCGCCCCTCTCCACTAGCGACTCCCTCACTAGTTGCTGGCTCTCATCTATACTGTACAAGAGCACCCCGTTTCAAAATCAGCCGCTGGATAGGAATGAATTCAATTCACGGATACACCCTATTAGACCGTATCCACATTACAAAACACTCCGATATATATAACGGAACCCGAGACGCCGACGGCTTGCCCGTGGTCATCAATATTTCCCACGATGAAGACATTGTTCAGGCCCAGGCTCGAATCGAAAAAGAGCTCGCAGTAATCCTTACACTTGAAAGAAAAGGCATCATCAAAGGGGTTGAGATAAAGCAGTTTGGAGAGCACCCGGCACTAATTCTCGAACGCTTCCCCGGAGACAATCTAAGCCAGCACGCGCGCGAAAAACCAATCTCCATCGACTCCTTTATAGACATCGCCATTCAGCTTGCGGACATTATTGCGTGGATTCACCAACGAGGCATCATCCACAAAGATATCAAGCCCGCTAATATCCTTATCGACACCAATCATAATGAGATCTGCCTTACGGATTTTGGCACAGCCGCAAGCTTGGATCTAAGTGCTGACGGGCAAACCGCCTCCTTACAAGGGTCACTACCTTATATTTCACCCGAACAAACCGGAAGAATAAATCATCACCTAGATCACCGTAGTGACCTTTATTCACTTGGCGTCACTTTTTACGAAATTCTAAGTGGCCAGCTGCCGTTCTTAAAAAAATCTTCCTTAGAAATGATTCACGCCCACCTTGCTTTAACACCTCAAGCACCCCATGAATTCAAACAGGATATCCCACAAGCACTTTCAGATATCATAATGAAATTGCTATCAAAGGCGCCGGAGAACCGTTATCAAACCGCCGAAGGTTTATCCGCAGATTTGGAGAGCTGTCGCAATCAGTTAAAACTCAAAAGAAAAATATCTGCGTTCAAATTAGCTCGACATGACAAGCCGAGACTTTTTTTATTACCCCAAAAAACCTACGGTCGCGACTTAGAAAAACAAGCGCTAATTAAGCGGTTTAATAAGGTCTGTTCCGGACATACCGAATTAGCACTGCTCAGTGGCGCAACAGGCATTGGCAAATCAGCGCTGTTCAACGAGCYTCAACGCCCTTTACTTGAAAAAAACGGCCATTTTATTACCGGTAAGTTTGACCAATCGCAAAACGCCATCCCCTTCACAGGTATAGGCCAAGCAATTTCAAACTTTGTCGATCAACTACTCGAGGAAAACCACTCCGAACTTGAGCGGGCTCGTTCGATACTAGTGAATGAGACCGACTCAGTTTCAGGGGTTATTTTTGAAATCGCACCCGCATTGCGGCTGCTCACTGGGCCGCAGAAAAACCCCGACGTAAACTTATCCCCTGCAGAAACACAGAACCAAATTAAAAAAGCTTTTTCTCGATTCATTGCTCTCTTTAGCACCAAAGAACAGCCCCTCGTTCTATTTCTCGAGGACCTTCAGTGGGCCGATACCAGTAGCTTAATGTTAATTGAGTCTATCGTTAGCGAATCTGTGCGTCAGCACACCCAGCATCAATCACTATTAATACTCGGTTCTTTTGACAACAACGAATTACACTCCCACCACCCATTGAAGCAAATGATTGCGCGCATGACTCAAATCTCTGCGCCGATCTCTCAGACCAATCTAGCCCCCTTACAGTTAATCGACATAGAAAACYTATTATTTGACACCGTCCATGCAGACCCAGAAGAAATCAAACCGCTAGCGAAGTTAGTGGCACGCAAGACTGATAAAAACCCCTTTTTTATCCATCAATTTTTAAAACACTTGCACAGCCTTGGCATGTTTAAATTTGATRTAAAAAAAGGCTGGACTTGGCARCTCGAAAAAATCGAAGGCGCGGGAATTCCGGATAACGTTACCGGAATGATGACTGCCAAAATCCAACACCTATCACCCGAAGTCAAAGAGATCCTAATTCAAGCCAGCATTATTGGCCGCCGCTTCGACATAGCCACACTCTCAAGTGTCATTGAGGTTGAGCAACGGATCTTAGTTCACGCGCTACATACCCTAGTGGCCGAAGGTATTTTCTCTTCGCTCAACGGCACCTTTAGTTTTGTTCACAGCGTCATACAAGAAACTGCAGCTCAGCTAATAGCACCCAAAAAAGCGCAACTCATTCACCTTAAAGTCGGCCGTTGGAGCCTTAAACATCGAACAAGAGAGCTTAACACTCATAAAGTATTCGAAATAGTTGAACACCTTAACAAAGCCTTGGCGTTAATTGATAAACAAGAAGAGTTAATTCAAATCGCGCAGCTAAATCAAATCGCAGGACAAAAAGCCATCGAGGCATCGGCTTGGTCGAGTGCTGAACAACATTTCAATCAAGGCCTCTCGATTCTCGATGAATCTTGCTGGCAAACCCACTATGAACTGTCATTTACGCTACACCTTTGTACAGCTCGAGCCAACTTCTTAACGGGAAAGATAGACGCAGCCCTCACGGGTTACGAAAATTTATTACTGCAGCAATTAACCCCCCTTGACGCATCCACCACCTACGAACGACTCATTGCGCTATACAGTTTTATAGATAAGCCCGAAAAGGCCTGTCATTTAGGCATTAAGGCACAAGCCTTATTGGGCCGGCAAACAAACATCAACATAGGCAAGATTGGCCTATCCCTACACATGGCCTTGGCATGGATCAAGTTCTGGCGATTCACGCCAAAAAAAATATTAGCATTGCCGGAAGAAACCGATAAAGTCTGGCAAGCCACGGCCAAAATAATCTCTGAGATGAGCTCACCGGCATTCAAACTCAACATCAACCTACCGCTTTCGAATTCTTTATGGATGGTTGCGAACACCCCTAAATACGGACTCGGCCCACACACAGCAGATCAGTTGATCAATTATGCAATTCTACGAGGCCCAGTATTAGGCAACTATCAATATGCCTATGACATAGCCCAAACAGCCTTGGAGATCAACCGAACCTATGGGGCTAACCGTTGGGCCGATAAAATTAATTTCACCTACAACATTATCATTAGGCACTGGATTGAGCCTCTACAGGACTGCACCTTATCAATCGAAGCGGGTATTTCGAAAGCCCTAGAAAATGGTGACAACGAGATAGCCTCGTTATCGAGTATCGCCGTTTCATCAATGCAATTGCTTGCTGGGGAACATTTATCCACCATCGAACGCAGTGCAAAAAAAGCGATAGAGCATTGCCATGAAACCAACTTTTTAAATTGGGATCTTTTCCCTAAAAGCTGTCTTCGACTGATTAGCGTACTACAGTCTTGCGAGCCCATTAAAAACTATACCGATACAGCCCTAGTGCAATACTTTAATTTAGAAACTGCGCTGACCCTAGAAACCAAAAACATTTACCCTATATTAACCGGTCATAGCGCACTCATTTACTACTTACTACGCCATTTTGAACAATCCTTTATTGGTGCACAACGCCTAGTACGCATTATGGGCAAAGACATCGTCGGCCTTCCTCATTTAGTAGACAGCGTTTTATTTTACGGCTTAGCCGCTGCTCGAATGCTCGAAAACAAACAAGCAGTCAAAAAGAGGCCATATCAACAGGCGTTACGCTTCGCCCTTAAACAATTCAAAAAATGGTCCCGCGCCGACGATCCAAAGTTTAAATACCCTCTATTATGGCTGCAGGCAGAAAAATTCCGACTTAAAGGAAAGAGCACCCAAGCGCTGGACTTCTACCTTAGAGCCAGGGAACAAGCACACAAGAGTGGATACCATCACCTACGATCAATGATCGAAGAACGACGTGGCACTTTAGCGTTAGCGTTGAAAATGGACCAAGAAGCAGCCATCTGGCTGAAAAATGCCAGGGACGGGTTTCAATTCTGGGGCGCAAAACATATTGCCCAAAAGCTCGATGAAGAATTCCCCACTTTATTAAACCCCGACCAAAACCGGTCTTACAGCGTCGATTATACGGCCAGCCTACATCTAAACAACACAACATCAACTGAGCAAAACCCGACCACCGAATATCATCCCGCGAATAATGACCCAATCGCAGCAATTCACATGATAGAGATCATTACAGGGCAACCCGACCTCGACTCTACTCTTGAAAAGCTACTCACCTACGCCATCCAAAGCACCAAGGCTCAGCGCGGCGCACTGTTATTAGAGGAGGACGGCGATCTAATCATTGAAGCCACAGGCGCTGCAGGAGATGCCTTTTCAAGAAAAAAACAAACTTTAGAGGAAAGTGCTGACTTACCGTTTTCGGTGCTCCAGTTTGCGTTGCGCACAAACAAAGTAGTTTCCTTGGGAGACGCCTGTAATGAGGGCTTATTCTGCAAAGACCTTTGGGTCCAGAATACCAAAGCAAAATCAATATTATGTTGCCCCATCACGAAAAACAGCGGCCCAATTGGAGTGCTTTACCTTGAAAACAACCTCATTACCGATGCCTTCTGCTCTGAGGGATTAGCACTACTTCAACTCATCATCAATCAAGCAGCCAATGCCATAGATCACTCCCGGCGCAACCAAACACTGCAGCAACAACTGTCCAGCAACCAAGAAAACCTAGAACAAACCCAACTGGAACTGTCGACCTCAGCCGCCTCTAGATCTCACCTAATCAACACCCTTGCGCACGAAATCCGAACCCCAATGACCAACGTTTTTGCAGTAGTGGATCTGTTAAAACACACACAGCTAAACGAAGAACAACTTGAGTACGTCACCGTCATTAAAAATTCAAGTTATGGCTTTTTAGATCTCTTTAATGACTTGCTCGACTACTCTCGAATTGAAAGCGGCGACATTCCAGTCAATAAGGAAACCTTTTCCTTAAGGCAGTCCACCCAAGAAGTCTGTGACATCATTGCAATTAACGCTCAGCAAAGAAAGCTAGAGTTTACGCTGCAAGTCAGCCCCAAAATCCCAGAAAAAATTTCAAGCTCAATAAAAATAGTTCAAGAATCTCTATTAACCGTAAGCAACCACCTCATTGATCGTACTGATACAGGCACAATACTAGTCACCATTGCTTACGCCACCAACGAGCACTCTAAACCGTTACTGCTCTATAAAGTCCATTCGAGCAGCTTGCAAATTACTGTCAACGAACAACAAAGTTATTTTGTGCCACCTCAGCAAGCTCAAAAAGCGGGCACTCGACGTTTTAATAAAACCCACGCSAGCCTGTTTATAATCAAGCAATTGCTCTTTGCGYTGGGGGGCAACATCTGGATCGAAAGCGATAAAGACAAAGGCTGCAACATCCAATACAGCATCCCACTAGAAACAATCGTCCCCTACAATCCAGYCGTAATYCCCAACATAGAACAACTCAAGCTGGTCTACATCGAGGCAAATAAATTCGCTGCCACTTCATTGCAAGAAAACTTACAGGCCTTAGGTTCAAGATTAACTTGCTACAACTCAGTAGAAGACTTCCACGCACTGAATCAAAACAATCTCACCGAGATATCAATTCTCTTTATCGCTTACCCGTTGTACCAAACAGGAAACAAAAAATTCGTACGCAGTCTAACTAAAACGCACGGCGTTAAAATCATCTTGGTGTGCCCAATATTAGAGAAAATAAATGCAAAATCAGGCGCCCAACCCTGGGCGAGCGAAGTGCTCACAAAGCCAGTTCACAGCCAGCACTTAATAAAACTACTACTGGCTTATGAAAACAACGTCCCGTCCACGCATAGCCAGAGTCTGCCTAGCGATTCAGAGGGCTTGTCACAGACAACTCAACCACCGCCCCTTAGTCAAGCCCTCGAAATCTTATTGGTGGACGACGATAAAGATCAACAAATACTCACCCAAACACTCCTTAAAGAGTCAGGCTACCAATGCACTATTGTAAACTCTGGAAACAATGCCATTAATAAATTTAAAAATAAGCAATGGGATCTTATTCTAATGGACTGTGAACTGCCCGAACTCAACGGTTTAGAAACCACCAAGATAATCAGAAGTATTGAAGGCCTTGAGCAACATGTCGCGATCGTAGCCATGGCCACCAACACGCCGGAAGACGACAAAGACCGTTGCCTCGATGCGGGCATGGACGATTATCTACGTAAACCGTTGGACCCAGTCGCTCTGCTCGACATCATTAATAAACATACCGAAGCACCCACCCCACGGAACAACTCCTAAACACTAGACCTAAACACTAGGCCTACACGCAAGATACCCCCAAATTAGCTCACACCCCATAAGTTCAAAACCACGATGGTATAAAAAAAGGCTGAGTGAACGATAATAGTCCACTCAGCCTTTTTAGATTTTAGCCTCGAAATAGCTTAAAAAAACACGTTAAGCTAAACCGGACTTACCACAAACAAAAGATCCCCTGAAGCGATCTGGGTGCCTGTAGCATTATTAATCCTCTCAACCCGATATTGTTTAGACGAAGAATAAAGCTCTTGTCCTTTCTTGTTGAACGAATTCAACGTCACAGGACTATAGACCTTCATTGCCTCTAACAAAGCCAACGTTTGATCAACCGAGATCACATCGCCGGCTTTAACAAAGTCCGGTTCACTAGGCGACGCTGAAGAGTAGAAGATTCCAGTCGAGCGAGACACCACTTTAAGCTCCTGCGTACCCTCAATTCGTAGACTGTCGATATCCACGACCTTGCTAGCAACTCCTGACGAGCTCTCAATTGAATCGATTAATGCAGTCTTGTCAGTGCGGGCTAACAACTCAGGAAGATAGGTAGTGCTGTAATCACCATCGATAAACACTTTATCTTGCAAGATTAGTTGTAACAGCGGGATATTGGTGCAAATGCCAATGATTGCTACATCGTCCAAGTATTGAACTAACTTTTTAATCGTGTCATTACGATCCGTACCATAGCAAATCACTTGCGCAATCAAACTATCATAGAATGGCGACACTGCTTTATCAGTGCCCGCCATGGAGATAACTTCAATGTAATCACGCTCGGGGTAATCCACCTTAGACAAATAACCAGGGTCCGGCACCAGCTGAACCGTATCATTAGCATCCAAGGCTGCTTTTTCAGCGGTGATTCGCACTTCAATGGCATACCCTTGATCTTTAATGGCGAGGTTTTCGATACTTTCACCACCAGCAATCTTAAACTGATGCGCAACGATATCTACACCGGAAGTCCACTCCGTTACTGGGTGTTCTACCTGTAAACGCGTGTTCATTTCCATAAAATAGATTGAATTGGAATCTAAGTTATAAATGAACTCCACCGTACCTGCACCGATATAATCCACTTCATCAGCAATCAACTGAGTGTATTTCAACACATCTTGCTTAAGATTCTCCGGCAACATTGTAGATGCGGATTCTTCGATGACTTTTTGATTGTTGCGCTGCACACTACAATCTCGTAGACCAAGCACTTTGGTATTACCAAACTGATCTCGCAGTACTTGCACCTCAATATGACGAAGCGAAGTAATGTATTTCTCTAAATAGATATCACCATTACCAAAGGCGCTTTTCGCCTCTGCAGACACTTGGTGGAAATAAGATTGAATTTCTTCGGCTCGTTCCACAACTTGAATGCCTTTACCCCCTCCGCCGTGAACCGCCTTAATTAATACAGGGTATCCAATCTCATTAGCAACCGACGCCGCTCTATCGGCACTGGTGAGTATCCCGTGACTGCCTGGCACCACCGGTACTCCAACACGCAAAGCAGTATTAATCGCATTGGATTTATTACCCATGGTATTCATGCTGTATACACTAGGACCTATAAAATTCACGTGATGACTTGTACACAACGATGCGAATTGGGAATTCTCTGCCAAGAAACCAATGCCAGGATGGAGAGAATCAACCTCTTCATACTCCGCCACTTTCAAAACAGAATGCGCATTGAGATAACTTTCATCCGACGTATTACCGCCAATACAAACCACTCGATCCTTGTCGCCCAACATATCCACAGCAACGGAGTCCATATCAGGATCAGAGGCCACTAATACGACTTCAATGCCTAATTCCTGCGCTTTGCGAATCAATTTAACCGCAGTACAACCTCGGGCGTGAATCAACGTACGTTTAATGGGCTTCATCAATTCACGGCAATCAGGCTCTTTAGTAGAGATTTCATTGTCAGGAATAGATAACACATAGCCTTTCAAAGACCGGCCCAGCACATCTTCAATCGTTTGGCTTGGAACAGGAATGCTAGCATCAACGTCTCGTAACTCACCGTCGATAGTTTCAGAAAAAGGATTCCGTACCATGCCCTGCATCGCACCCGGCACTCGAGAAAGATAATTCGATAGCGTGGCCGTAGAAGGCAAATAAGAAGGCACAACCATTTGCCCAGCGAAAGGCATATTGGTACCGGAGAAATAATAGGTTTGAACCAGCGGATGGGTTACAAAACTGGCTTGAGCCCCGCCAGTACAATCACCAAAACCAAACATTATAATAGGTAACTCATTGTCTCTTACAAATCGAGTCACACGGTCATTAACAATAGCCATGGAAAAGAGTGCGCCGGCACCCTCTTTCGTTTGCATGCCACCCGAGGTGACAAAACAAACCACAGGCAACTGTTGAACTGCGCACTCAACCAGCAACTTACAGAACTTCTCTGCACTGGCCATATCAAAAGCACCGGCCTGAAACTCTATATTAGAAACCAATATACCCGCCCGACGAGGGCCGTCAGGCAATTTCACATCGCCTACACCTGTTATTACACCGCAGGGAACAATGCCTTTATCCAAAGCAGCTTCAATAGATATTCGAAACCCGGGGAAATCGACAGGGTTGGACGATATAACATTGCCGTTCAGCTCAGTAAAATTATCCACAAAACGTTCTAACAACGCGTCAGACGTGCAATTACGTTTTGCTTTTTCTTTTTTAAGAACTTCTTGAATTAACAAATCATGATAAGCAATGGTCAGTCGATTCCAAAAATCTTTACGACGCCCAATACGCACAGGGTTAATCACCCCTTTATACTTCGTTCCGCCAGATTCAGAACGATAATACTCAGGCAACAATTTCTCAAAGAAGAACGTTACTATTACGAAGAGTGTATCCGACAATTGAGGGTATCCAACACTCTTCCAATCTTCCACCATTTTGAGCATCTCACCACTATTAGGTAAGCCGACAAAATCCTTCAGCCAGTCTTTGAACTGCGCTTTCAACAATTCCGCATCGTAACTTTCTAAAACTTCCACATCCGAAGAACGCTTACGACGTCTAAACGATTCAATCGCCGACTGTAATGCATTCTCCAGCAAGCGATCAACGCTCTCACGAGACAATACTTTATCTCGGTTTGCTTCCTGAGAAATAGAAACCAAATTATTGATTACATCATTATAAATGTAATCAAAAATCAATACGTTYTGACATTCCACGATAAAGTCATCACGAAGATCTTCGTGCAACAATATATCCAGCAACGTTATACGCTTTGTTTCAGGGAAATGATTATTGCTTTTGCATGCACTCTTATCACGCAAATAATCAATCAATGAATGGAAATTACTTTGTGCGTCTATTTTCCAGCGATTGTATAAATAAATCCCAATAGTGAAAAACAATTCTCTTTTGGCTTTTTCGTAATTCTCTTTTGGCTCACCGAGAATCAATTTAGCAATCGCACCCCGATCGCCTTTCAACTCTTCATTACGAGTTAAGTAGTTCTTCCATTGCTTAAGCACTTGCTCGTCATAAATCACTCGATCGGGATCACGCAACCAACCATCAAAGGCGACCCGGCGCTCATTTTCGATACGTTCGGATAAATCGCCTTTAGGCACTTCTTGCTCAGCAAGACGGCCATAGTTCTCTATAGAAATTGAATGAATACGCTTACGTACAGTCAAGTATCGAAGATAACGATAACTAATCCCAAACACGTTCAGATAAACAGTCGGAGACCCTGCGAGATTTAAGGTCGAAGCATCGTCAACCGAACTCAACATATCCGAGGGATCTAGATAACGCGTAATACTGCGTTGGTAATGCTCAAGAATATAAGGATTCGCCTTCACAAACTCCCGAGCGCCCAATTCAATCGATTTAATGCTCGATACAATAGCGCGCAAAAAGTTGAGCTGCTTATCGCCCTTGTCGTTAGGCGTAAAATCGATAATGCCATCGATACAGCCCTGTCGATATAACTCCTCCGGAGCAACCCCTACAGATTTGGCGCACTCCTGCCACGAAAGGTTGTACTTTCGAGCAATATTAGCCAAGCCTTTAGGCTGAATTGTATTGAAAATACCATCCCTAACTGACAGTAATATATTACTATTGGCCAACGGAATCGCTCCGCCAGAATACCCAATACCTACAATAATGCCTAAAGTCGGCACATCTACGTTAGACATCTCAGCAATCAAACGGGAAATCGAATGCGCTTGATTGGTGGAATTAGCAAGTTCTCCCGCATCCGCGCCTGGAGTATCAATCAAACTCACAATAGGCAACGACAAATCAGCAAAGTTACGCACCGCTTCGCAGGCAAAGTCATGATGCTCAGGCATCCAAGCGCCATTGTTTGTGGTGCGATCTTGTGCGATAAAACCGACACGACGAAAACAATCACCGAAATCCAGCTCTATCTCAGCACTGTAAAACTGGCCCACACTGCGCTCTTGAATCACCTTACCATTAAGGTTTTTAATGATCGCTAAAGCGCTAGGACGATTCGGGTCCTCAGCAGGCAAAACGGTCTTTTCTATATATTCATCGACTGCCAGCTTCTGCATTGCCTGCAAATTCTGCTCAATGCTCTCTTCACTCAACAAGCCTTCCATCTTAAGGCCTTGCCCCAGATTCTCTTGATCAGGAAAGAGTGAAAAATCTTTCGACAGTTTCTCTGCCGTTAAAAATAGCTGATCAACGTCAACGTTCGGTTGATCCACTGCATTATCCTTTGATTGCCCCATAACTATTCAACTAACACCTTGAAAATATTACCCAATGAGGATGCACCACCTAAACAGCGTGCAACATAATTCTATTTTTTGTTCTGCCTTTGTGGCACCGCGCAGAACTCAACGCGGAGCTCGACGAAACCCAACAGAGTTTCGTTCGTAAAGACTTAAGGGTTAACCAATAGAAAACCCAAAACTATTGCAAGTTCGCACTAAACGAGCCTTCACCGAGTGCCGATTCAACTCTTCTAACAACCCACTCGATAGTGGTTTTGTGAGAGCTGAGCCAAGCGCAATTCGATGCCAATAGGAGTCCCCACTTAATGGGGCCAGCCGCCAAAAACACAACGGCCGTCTGTAAACCTAAAAAAAGGCCCCAAGTATACCCCCTTAATTCAAAAATTTTGAGAGCTGTCTCACTCAAATTGCTTAGTAGTTCGCCTATTTCATGGTTTGTTCACCCATTTCCTTTCGTTTAAACACAATTCAAGCCCATAAGGCATTCAAATTAAAAGAAATGGGGGCCAAACCTTTCAATCGGCCTTACCCGAACCTTCTTAGCTAAAGCAAATCCCAGCTAATTGATGGGCCCAAAGCCGAATACGGGCACCATCAAACCATGCTTTCTTACCTGTACGACAGCACGTCACCCCAAAACACCACAAAATGTATTTCCGCGATCCAATACGCCGCATGCRCGTCGCAAAGACACATTTATTACTTGTCACACAGGAAAATATACCAATGTGGCCACCCAGCACCCAAAGAATCCATGCATATGACCGAAAAGTCTGTTTTAATGCCTTGCTTCTAAAATTCATCCTCCGTTTTAACGTGGGAAATTAGAACAATCCTATAAGCCTAGATTCTTCAGTTAGGTTCGAAGGGCATATAATAATTTGGCGAGTAATAAGAATTTTAAAATATCGCAATCATCCTATTTGATGACCCATACTTTTTTAACTTTCTGGCTATATCTCAAATACTTATGCACACCGTCGTACACTTCTGAAGCGTCCTGGATAAATAAAAGTATTGAATTTGCCTAACGTAATCACTTAGGAGGCTATATCAATGGATATATCGCTTAATAAAGAAGACCTAGCATTTGAAAAGGAAGTCGAAGACTTTCTTGCTGAACATCTGCCCAGAGGGCACGAAATGTGGACCAAACGAGCCGAATGGTTCGCCGCCCTTAAAGAAAAGGGTTGGGACGTAATCAATTGGTCCAAAGAGTTTGGCGGCCCTGATTGGTCCCCCACTCAGCATTACATTTGGGACAAAGTCTCCTGCAGAGAAGTATTACCGCCAGTAATGCCTTTCGGACAAGTAATGCTTGCGCCCGTATTAATGAAATACGCCAACAAAGAGCAACAAGAACGCTTCCTTCCTGATATTCGCGACAACAAAGTCATGTGGTGTCAAGGCTACTCCGAGCCAGGCGCTGGATCTGACTTAGCCTCGTTGAAATGTAAAGCTGAACTCACAGATGACGGCAAACACTACATCATCAATGGCACAAAAATTTGGACCACTATGGGCCATGTTGCCAACTGGATTTTCTGTCTAACGCGTACCTCTAGCGATGGACCTAAGCAAGAAGGCATCACCTTCTTACTGTTTGACATGAAAAGCCCTGGCGTTGAAGTAAAGCCTATATACACATTAGGTGGCAGCCATCATGTTAACCAAGTATTTTTCACAGACGTAAAAGTCCCTGTTGAAAACCGCATTGGTGATGAAGGCAAAGGCTGGACTTACGCGAAAGGTCTTTTACAGCACGAACGTAAAGGCATTGCAGGAATTTCTCGCTCTGTTTACGCACTCGAAAAACTGAAAGAAAAAGCCCAACGTGTCCCTGTTGGCGATAGCCGTTTAATCGACGACGCTGGCTTCAAAAAGAAGATTGCAGTAGCAGAAATCGAACTTCTAGCGCTCGAATTCACCGAATTACGTAGCTTAGCAGACATGGTCAACAGCGGTTCACCCGGCAGCCAATCTTCAATCTTGAAGCTAAAAGGCACCGAAATGCAGCAGACCATTCACGAGCTTACTCTTGAAGCGGGCGGCATTTACGCGACCCCATGGGGCAATAAGAAATTTGGACCTAAGTTCTCTAAAGGCGGCATGGAAATGTACCTTAACGGCCGACCAGCGACTATATACGGCGGCTGTAGCGAAGTTCAAAAAGACGTAATCGCTAAACGCGTACTGGGCTTATAAGCACATTCGTATTTGAGAATTGAGAATATAGACAGGACAAAACGATGGATTTTAATTTATCAGAAGAACAGACGCTGCTAAAAGACAGCGTTGAAAAATTTATTAGTGCCAACTACGACCTTAACGATCGTCGTAAGCTAGCGCAAACCAGCCTCGGCTATTCAGAAGACTTCTGGAAACAGTACGCCGATCTTGGTTGGTTGGGACTGCCTTTCTCAGAAAGCGAAGGCGGATTCGGCGGTGACTTAATTGACACAATGATAATGATGGAGCAATTGGGCAAAGGACTTATTCTTGAGCCTTACTACGCGTCAGTCATTCTCGCCGGCGCAGCACTGCGCAATGGCGGCACTGCTGAACAAAAAGACAAGTTGATTGGTGGCATCGTTTCCGGTGAAATCAAAGCAACTGTTGCTTATGCAGAAGAGCAAGCACGTTTCAACCTAAACGACGTTGCAACAACTGCCGAAAAATCTGGCGACGGTTATGTCATCAGCGGTACAAAATCAGTGGTTGCTAACGCTGAAACTGCTGACTTCATCATCGTTGCGGCACGTACCAGCGGCGATCGTGCAGACGCTAAAGGCATTACACTATTTTTAGTGGACACTAAAAGCGAAGGCGTAAGCCTTGCGAACTACCCTACTGTTGACGCACTACGTGCTTCAGAAGTAACTTTCGCAAACGTACAAGTTTCTGCTAGCGATGTAATGGGCGAGCTTGATAATGGCTTAGGCTTACTTGAAGAGATTCGTGACGAAGCGATCCTAGCCCTTTGTGCTGAAGCAGTCGGCGGAATGGATTTGCTTTATCAAGATACAGTGGAATACTGTAAGCAACGTGAGCAGTTTGGTCATGCATTAAGTGATTTTCAAACATTGAAGCATCGTTTCTCTGAAATGTTCATTGAAGCAGAACAATGCCGTTCATTGCTATACAGAGCCACACTAGAGAAGAACAACGGTTCTTCTGAAGCCAGAAAACTAATCCACGCACTGAAATACAAAGTAGGTAAAGCGGGTCGTTTTATTGGTCAAGGCGCAGTACAAAGCCACGGTGGAATGGGTGTAACCGAAGAATTAAGAATCGGTCATTACTTCATTCGCTTAGCCGTTATTGATTCTATGTTTGGTAATTTCGATTACCATTTGGATCAGTACACTGAGCTAATGACGATTCCTGAAGACAAAGGTGAAGAAGACTCCATGCCGTTCATGTAAGTCGAATGCCTTAGTTTAAAAGAAGTCAGAAAAAGCCGGCCTTAGTGCCGGCTTTTTTGTATCTTGCCTAACTCAACCCTAAACATTTGCACTTACGCTAGTCGCGTAACTGCCGTCTCCAGCGCTGAGTTAGGTTCGTATTATTACCAATAAAACACTCAAGAAATAAAGCCCGCCCTACTTATACAAAGCAAGCGATCTAACGTAGATATCCGGAATAAAACAGAATTCGCAGCACTTGATTGACGGCTGCGTTTAACCGCCCATAAACGGCGACTGGATATAAGCGAGTATGAATAACGCTAAAATAGATACCACAAGTACCACTGACTGCTTAACATTGGCACTAAAACGAGTCATCTGTACCGCTTTAGCGAAAAATCGTTGTATTGGGCTTGTCGATTCGACCCTTGCCTGCATCTCTACAAACTCTTCGATCAACAGTTTTCTTTGCTGACGATAATTAGCATTGTCAATCGCGCCATGAGCATACTCGAACGCCAAGGCACGAATCATTTTTTGCTGCATCAAGCAACGTCGAGAGTGATCTTCAGCATGATTAGACATATTACTTAATCTCAAGGTTTAATCAGTAAACCCAAACTACGTATTCACACATAAATAAAGGTTCAAAAATTTAGGCTTAAAGGACATAACACAGCGCCAAATTTTCACGGATCGCCCTTATCACGCTCTAATTATTTTAACCCGCCAGACCATCCGCGTGTTCCCCAGGCGCTTGCACAACAACCACTGATAAATTATCACGCGCTCCGCCATCCAAGCAACGTGCCACCATTTGTTCCACGCTCAGCTGAAGCGAGTCTTGCTTTAAATGCGTCAGTATTTGCTCGGCACTTAACTCATTAGATAAGCCATCACTACACAATAGAAAGGTATCCTTCGGCAACACCTCGAACACCATGACATCCAGTGATAAGCGCTCACTCGCACCAATGGCTCGGGTAATCACATTCCGGTTAGGGTGATTTATAGCCTGCTGTTCGGTAATCTGTCCTCGCAGTAACAACTCCGCCACTTGACTATGATCTTCAGAAACTTGCTGCAACGCTCCGTCTCGTATTCGATACAATCGAGAGTCACCCGCCCACAGACAACAACCCACAGAACCTTCAACCAACAACAGTACCACCGTAGTGCCCATTGTTTTGCCTTGATGATGCTGCTTCGAAAGCGCACACATGCGATCATTCGCCGCGAGTAAGCGATCTTCAATAAGGTCAATTTTCTCAGTAATTGCCTGCCCCTCGCGCCAATTCAACTGCGCTAAGCATTCAACCACCATCTGGCTGGCGACATCACCTGCTTCATGCCCACCCATTCCATCCGCGACGCCCCATAAACCTAATTCAGGCGCGCACAACAATGAGTCTTCATTTACTTTTCTAACATTACCGCGATGTGTTTTGGCATACGAGGGCCAAGGGAGTACCCCTAAATTCCTACTCACAGTGTCATCCTTGGGAAACTTTTTCTTAAGCCCACTTTGCCCAGCCATGAAATCATAACTTAAAAGGGACTCAACGTAAGCGGTTTAACAAGACAAAACCCGCAGCRAAACAAAATACCACYGGCATTGCCACCGCCACTAACGGATCAAAATGATACACGATGGCGGCGTAATTGAATAAATCTTGACCTTGCTGAAAGCCTAAACCGACAACAATGCCCACAACCACTCTAAACCCCACAGTCACCGAACGCAAAGGCCCAAAAATAAAGGATAAAGCAACAAGAATCATGGCGACCATGATCGCAGGCTGAAAAACCTTTTTCCAAAAAGCGATTGCGTATTGATCTGCATCCAAGGTTTGCGCCTGAAGATAGTTTTTATACTGATACAGTTCAGAAATAGACATATTTTCAGGCTTTAAAACAACCACCGACACACTTTCTGGTGACAGCTGAATAAACCAATCTTGTTCCGCGCTGTAACGAACCTTAGTGTTATTTTTATCGAATTGGGTAATGTAGGTGTCGGTTAAGCGCCAATGATTATCCTCATAGACAGCCTGACGCGACACCGTTGTAGAAATTAACGACTGATTGGAATCAAATCGATAACGCGTCACCCCTAAAAGAACACCATTAGCACCCACCGCATCAATACGTACAAACTCATTTCCCTCACGATGCCAAATACCTGACTTTGTTTTAATCAGACCATCACGCCCCATCGCGGCAGAACGCTGTCCTTGGGCATATTGCTCAGTGACTGGCACCACATACTCCCCTAACAACACACTTAAAAAAGCCACCGCCAGGGTAGGTTTTAACGCCGACCACACGACTCTGCCAATGGAAACTCCGGCCGCTCGAATTACAAGCAGCTCACTGCCATTGGCCAACGACCCCATGCCGATTAAGCACCCGACCAAGGCCGCCACAGGCACAAACTCATACACCCGCCCAGGAATCGTATTAAGCACGTAAGTGACTGCCTGCAACTGCTGGTAATTGCCTTTCAACTCCTCTAACTCGGCAATAAAGGCTGCGAGAAGATCCAAACCGACAATAACAATCAACACCCCGACTAACGCACCCAGAATATGATTACGAATGTAACGATCAAGTATTTCCATAAATYTCAATTAATACTCTWAATAACCCGTGCGAACCAACATTCCCGACGTCCAGCGACGACTGGTTTTTCCGTATCCTTGGTCAAGCACTCCGACTAACAGCCTCACGCTGAACACTTCGAGCGCGCCAATAGATCTTGATTCGCTCCCAAGACAGCAACAACATCGCAATGGCAAAAAATAAACCGTGCACCCACCACAAGCCAATCCCAGCGTTTATTTTTCCCTTCGCAATCCATTCTTGACTGCTAATTAACAAACTCACATAGGCCAAATAAAGCAAAATAGACGGAAACAATTTGTTGTAACGCCCTTGACGAGGACTCACTTTACTCAAAGGGATCGCTAATAATACGATCACAAACACCATTAATGGCAAAGACAGCCGCCACTGAAGTTCCGCCTGACGATTTAAGTCCTTACTACCGAGTAATTCTAGCGTTGAAAGAGCTTTTAATTTACTGACTTTGACCTCAGAAATTGGATCAGACAGCTTATAGCTGTAACGCTCAAAACCCACCACCTGATAATCAGCGTGACCAGGCACCCCCTCGTATCGGTGCCCATTAAACAAATCCAAGTATTGAATGCCCGTACTTTCATCCAAGCGCCGAACACCACTCTCTGCAACCACCACGACTTGATTATGACGTTCCCAGCCACCCTTCTTCGTGGGTTTTTCGCCTTTATAAATAAATAGCTTTTTCATCCGGGTTTTATCATCCGATAAACCCTCGGCGTAAATCACGCTACTGTCTTGGCCCCCGGTATGAAATCGCCCCGGAGACAAGGTTTCAAATTCAGACCGTAAATCTTGTTGTGCAAAAATGGTTTCTACCGCTCGATTGCCCAAAGGTGAGACATAGAGACTCAACAAACCCACCATCACAGCCAAACAAAGCGTCGGTAGCGCAGTGAACCGGACTAATTGCCCCTGGCTAATACCGCAAGCCGACAAAACCGTCATTTCGTGATTCATATACAACTGACCATAAGCCAATAGCACCCCAAGGAATAAACCTAAGGGTAGAATCAACTCAAGAAAGCCGGGCAATCGATAGACCATAATGGTCAACAACACCTCGCCTAACAAACGACCCGCCGCTGCATCAGCAAGGTATTTAATAAACCTTCCTGACACCAAAATTAGGCTTAGTATAAAAGTGATCGCTATAGTCGAGCTAAGTAATTGGCGAGATAAATAAGTGCCGATAATCAAAAAGCGTATCCTCATGAACCTCAGTGAAAAACATCTGAGGCAGTTCCAACCGGTGAAATAGTAGCACCGCCATTGTATCAACCCTCAGAGAGTCGTCCACAATGAAGTGTAAAAGTAGTATTAAAGAGGTTTACAGTGATTAATTCGCTAAAATCAAAGCAAGCCCTAAACAAATGATGGCTAATTTGTTCTAAAATCGGAAATAGTAAATCCACTCGCCTACCAATTCTAACGGAGCAACAATGGCATATACAATCAAATCGGGTCAAGCAGAAAAACAACGTAGCGATTGCCTCATTATAGGCCTCTACCAAAATGGCGACATGGCACCTAGCACCGAATCAATCAACAAACTTAGCGGCGGGCAACTTAAAAAATGGTTTGAGAGTGGCGATCTAAGCGGCGCATTGGGTAAGACGCAACTGTTTCATAACCTCAAACAAGTCTCAACAGCCCGTGTTTTGGTCGTAGGCTTAGGAGACGCTAAAAAACTAACCTTAGTGAAATACAAAAAAGCGCTTCATATGGGCATGCTTGCACTGCGCAACAGCGGTGCCAAAAGTGCGCTTAACGCCCTCACCGAAATAGCCATTGAGGGCGTAGACGAAGACGAAAAATTCCGTCAAGCCGGCATCATTTCCCAAACCAGCCAATATCAATACCTATTATTCAAATCAAACCAGAAAAAGACTAAAGCGAAGCCTCTCAGCTTAAGTTTTTTAAGTGCCACCAAAGCAAGTAAATCGACCAGCACAGCCCTTAACCAAGGAGAAGCCATCGGCCAAGGTGTCAATGTCTCTCGAGACCTAGGGAATCACCCCTCCAATTTATGTACCCCTGGATACCTAGCCGACGAAGCAAAGAAGCTTGCAAAGAAATACACTGCGGTCAGCACACAGATTATTGAAGAGAAACAAATGGCCAAGCTCGGCATGGGCGCATTCCTTTCTGTTAGTAAAGGAAGCGACCTGCCTGGCAAGCTCATTGTTATGAAATACCAACCTTCAGGCACTCAACAGGACAAACCCGTCGTTTTAGTAGGTAAAGGAATCACATTTGATACCGGTGGCATTTCCTTAAAACCAGGTGCGGCCATGGACGAGATGAAATATGACATGTGTGGCGCAGCCAGTGTTTTCGGCACTATCAACGCGGTCGCCGAAATGAAGCTGCCCATTCACATGATTGCTGTGGTTGCTGCAGCCGAAAATATGCCCAGTGGTGGCGCATCGAAACCTGGCGACATTGTCACCACCATGTCAGGTCAGACCGTAGAAATCCTAAACACCGATGCCGAAGGCCGATTGGTGTTATGTGACGCACTAACTTACGTGGAGCGATTTAAACCCCGTGCAGTAGTAGACATTGCTACGCTCACTGGCGCATGCGTTATTGCACTCGGGGGTCCCGCGAGTGCAATTTATAGTAACAACGAGCAGCTCCAACAATCATTACTAGACGCGGGCAAGTCCAGTGCCGACCGTGGTTGGGCTATGCCGCTCTGGGACGACTACCAAGAGCTGCTCAATAGCCCGTTTGCGGACAYGGCTAATATAGGRGGTCGAGCAGCAGGCAGCATTACCGCCGCTTGTTTTCTATCGCGCTATACGGAAAAGTATGATTGGGCGCATATGGATATCGCCGGTAGTGCATGGACCAGCGGAGGGGCSAACAAAGGCTCTACAGGCCGCCCAGTCCCTCTATTATCACAATACCTAATCGACCAATCCAAGCTCAAGCCAGTCAAATCGAAAGCAACCACAACTAAAACAACAGCACCTAAAGCATCACCTAAAGCAGCAGCAACGAAGGCTAAGCGAGCCAAAACAACGAAGAAATAGTCATTCTGGATCTMAGTACCTCTGTGATATGACAGTAACAAGCACGTGATTCAAAGGCCGATAAACCAAMMGCTAACTCGCCTTTGAATCACTGTTAAAGAAATCCTGAACCTCCCCTTGAACGATGTAACTCTCAGGAGTGAAGCAGATAGGGGAAACAAAAAGCTAAGCGCGATTACCCGAGTGATCGACCACGCTATAATCCGAATCTATTACCCATACTATTACCTCTATCGTTACATCAACTATTACATTAACTATTGCATCGATCATCACTCAAACAATACTTTTAGCTGTGCCTCGTCCTAAGAAACCTCAACTAAACCTCAACTATGTCTCAAACTAAACCACACACACTATGACCCAAATTGACTTTTATGTTTTATCGGAACAAAGCGACGAAGCAACGCATCACTTTATCGCTCGACTGACAGAGAAAGCCTATGGCTCAGGACATCAAATCTTCATCTATACTGAGCAGATCGATCAAGCAAAACAACTGGATGAATTATTGTGGCGCTTTCGCGCGGAGTCGTTTTTACCACATGAAATAACCGACGCAAACAATCCATGCGCCGTAACGGCAATCAATATCTCCGAGCAACCTGCCCCGGACACATTGCCCAAGGACTTACTCATCAACCTCAACCAACAGATTCCCGAGGCCTTCACTCAGTACCAACGAGTGATTGAAATCGTCTCTCAACACCCCGACCAGAAACAGCGAGCGCGGGAGCATTTTAAACACTATAAGGCTCAAGGCTTCAGTCCTCGCTCTCACGACATCAAAAACACGGTATAGCAATGTCCACAAGCCAGCCCCCACCCCAAGACCTTAACTCACCTCCGCAAGACATAAGCCCCAAGCAAGCCATGCTGAAAGAGCTGGATTCGATCCGCTCCTTTCTAAACAACAAATCCCTGCCAGCGGCCAACGAAAGTCATATTGAAGAAAGCTATTCTGAAGAAAGCAGTACAAAAGAGAGCGATGCAGAGAACAGCGCACCCAACGAATTTAGTCCACAAGCAAGCCTAGTCAAAGCGAATGACGTAGAAGCAAATGATATAGAAACCAATGACGCAGATGAGATCAGCCTTGAAATAAATAGCGTTGAAGCAAATAACATGGCTGCCCTAGAACCTGAAATTCTAGCACCTGAAGTCGCCTACAGCAGTACCAATATCCCTACCTTAAACCCTTCCTCAGCGCCGGCTTCTGACTATATCGGCAATGTAGCCGAGAACGATGAGAATTTTGACGCCGCACCGATGGCAAGCGATATAGACCCGCTTGAACCCGAACAAAGCGATACTCCTCCCCCGCCCAGCGAACTGCCCCTGACTGACCAACAAATTCGCCAACTCCTCGAAAGCCCAGCGCTTATGACCACACTCAAAGAGCAGGCCAACGTATTGATCCAAGAAATTGTTGATGACTATATTACCGAGCTTGAAGCTGAATTTAGAATCCGCCTAGAAAAAGGCCTAGAACAAACATTACGAAACCATAGCAGCAGTAGGCACTCGGCATAGCGGTGGCTGCTAACGGCTTCGATGCACATTGAGTGCTTTAAGCCGATCTATTAAGTCGCTTTTGGTTCAGCATTCTCAGTAGCAAATTATTACCCTAGGGAGTGAACAATGTATAATCTCTCGCCTTTAGTCTAAGCAATAAACGAAATACGCTAGACCCCAACCTCCAAATCATCAGCAGCCGTCTAGATCGGTACTCGTGCGAAGAGTCACTGATTGACCCAAACCAGGTAGCAATAGATCAGCATTATGGAAAAAACCTACAAGCCCCAAGAAATCGAACAGCATTGGTATCAAACCTGGGAAAAGAACAATTACTTCGCCCCCAGCGGCACCGGGACGCCCTATAGCATCATGATCCCGCCGCCCAACGTCACCGGCAGCCTACACATGGGGCATGCCTTCTCAGACACAATCCAAGACACCTTGATTCGCTATCATCGAATGAAAGGGGATAACACSCTTTGGCAGGTAGGCACCGACCATGCAGGCATCGCTACTCAAATGGTGGTGGAACGTCAATTACTGCAACAAGGCCAATCTCGACTGGATCTAGGCCGCGAGAAATTTCTCGATAAAGTCTGGGAATGGAAAGAAGAATCCGGCGGGACTATTACACAACAATTACGCCGCATGGGCGCTTCAGTGGATTGGAATCGCGAGCGATTCACTATGGACGAAGGCATGTCCAAAGCCGTCTCTGAAGTATTCGTAAAGCTCTATGAAGAAGACTTAATCTATCGCGGCCAACGCTTGGTCAACTGGGACCCCAAGCTGCATACCGCAATCTCCGACTTGGAAGTAGTTTCCACTGAGGAAAACGGTCACTTCTGGCATATGCGCTACGACTTAGCCGACGGCAGTGGGCATTTAGTAGTCGCCACAACGCGTCCTGAAACAATGCTCGGCGATACAGCCGTTGCAGTACATCCCGAAGACCCCCGCTTTAAAGACTTAGTCGGTAAAGAAATTAAGTTGCCCTTATGTGATCGTACCATCCCCATTATCGCGGATGACTACGTCGATCCGGAATTCGGCACCGGCTGCGTGAAGATCACCCCCGCGCACGACTTTAACGATTATGAAATGGGCAAACGGCACAAGTTACCCATGATCAACATACTCACCGCCGACGCGGCCATTAACGACAATGCTCCCGAAGCATACCAAGGCCTCGATCGTTTTGAAGCCCGTAAAAAAATAGTCGCAGACCTTGATGCCCAAGGCTTATTAGTAAAAGTTGAACCCCACCGATTAAAAGTCCCTCGCGGTGATCGCTCCGGCGCAATCGTAGAGCCCTACTTAACGGATCAGTGGTACGTGGCCGTAGATAGCTTGGCCAAGCCCGCCATTGAAGCAGTAGAGAATGGTGATATCGAATTCGTGCCTAAAAACTGGGAAAACACCTATTTTGCATGGATGCGTGACTTACAAGACTGGTGCATCAGTCGTCAACTTTGGTGGGGACATCGGATTCCAGCGTGGTATGACGAACAAGGCAAATTTTATGTCGGCAGGGATGAGCAAGAAGTAAGAGAAAAGCATCAACTGGGCCCAGACGTTAAATTGCGCCAAGACGAAGATGTACTCGACACTTGGTTTTCATCCGCCTTATGGACATTTTCCACCCTGGGCTGGCCCGAAAATACCGATGCATTAAAAACCTTTCACTCCACCAACGTATTAGTCACCGGTTTTGACATTATATTCTTCTGGGTCGCCCGAATGATTATGATGACACTAAAGTTCACCGGCGAGGTACCCTTTAAAACCGTCTACATCCATGGCTTAGTCAGGGATTCAGACGGACAGAAAATGTCCAAATCCAAAGGCAATGTACTCGACCCTCTGGACTTAATTGACGGCATTGAGCTGGAAGCATTACTGGAAAAAAGAACCGCCGGTCTAATGCAGCCAAAGATGAAAGAGAAAATCATCAAAGCCACTCGCAAGCATTACCCCGATGGCATTGAAGCTTATGGAACCGACGCCTTACGATTTACCTTCTGCTCATTAGCCAGTACCGGCAGAGATGTACAGTTTGATCTAAATCGGGCCGAGGGCTACCGTAATTTCTGTAATAAAATATGGAATGCTGCGCGTTACGTATTAATGAATACCGAAGCAGAGGATTGCGGCCAAGATTCATCGCTGGCCTTTGAATTAAGCACCGCAGATGAATGGATTGTGTCTCGACTTCAACAAACCGAAAAAGAATTTATTGATGCCATCGATCAATTTCGTCTCGATCATGCCTCACAAATTCTCTACGATTTTGTTTGGAATGAATATTGCGATTGGTATTTAGAACTCTCCAAACCACTACTTAGTGGCGACGCGAACGCGGAACAAAAAAGAGGTACCCGACGTACCTTAGTGCGGGTCTTAGAAACCATATTGCGATTAAGTCACCCCATGATGCCTTTTATCAGTGAAGAAATCTGGCAACGAGTGGCGCCCCTGGCGGGCATTGATTTGGCGCAAAACCCCAGCTTAATGTTGCAACGCTTCCCCGTTCCAGACGCGGACAAAATCAACCCTGAGAGTGAAGCGGACATCCAGTGGATCAAAGGCGTTATTATTGGCATTCGAAATATTCGCGGCGAAATGAATATATCCCCCGCCATCGCCTTACCGGTATTTTTTAATAATGGCAGCGATAGCGACCAAGTTCGACTTAAAAAGCATCAAGGCTTTTTACAAAGCTTAGCCAAAATTGAATCCATTACCTGGCTGTGCGAAGAAGACACGCCACCGCCTGCGGCAACACAGTTAGTTGAGAAGCTCGAGATTTTGGTCCCCTTAGCCGGCTTCATTGACAAAGACGCTGAGATCGCCCGCCTTTCGAAAGAGATCGTCAAGCTAGACAAGGACCTGCTTAGAATAGAAGGCAAGCTCAACAATAAAAAGTTTATCGA
>NVVB01000132.1 GCA_002402085.1 Gammaproteobacteria bacterium | reverse complement strand
CCTTGGTTTTCGCTTGGCCCTAGGTCACCAGCAGTGAGGCGGAGCCTAAAAAAGGGGCGCGGAGCGCTGGTTTGGATCAGTGTTATAAGCGAGTCCAGTCCGTCCGTAGCGGAGCGCAGGCTGACAGGGCTTGCGCTGCTGCCGAATAGTTCATCTTAAAGTAAGGGAGGCAGTGTTATGAAATACCGTTTTTTTACCATTCCGGCCCAGCATTCTGATGATGCCCAGGTTAGGAGTGCCAACGTAAGTTATTTGCTAACACACAACACACAACCGTAATGAATCCCAAGCATGTCATGAGTGAAAATTAATGCGTGAACAGACTGAAATAGAAACCTTAATGCCCGAAAGTTTTCCCATGGCGTGGGCTTGTGAGTGGGGCCAAGACGAGGTGGGGCCGGGCGGGACGGGCTTGTGGAATGCCCTGGTTTATAAAGACGTGCGCCAAGTGTTCCGCTGGATTCAACCCGGTAGCTTTATGATGGGTTCACCGAAAGGCGAAGCCGAGCGAGGTCAAAATGAAACACAACATAAGGTGTTACTCACTGAAGGTTTTTGGCTCGCCGATACTGCTTGCACCCAAGCACTGTGGCAAGCAGTGATGGAGGAAAACCCCAGCCATTTTCAGGGGCAGGATAAGCCGGTGGAACAGGTGAGTTGGGATGAGACTCAAACGTTTATCTCGCGGCTTAATAAAGAAATTAAAGGCTTGTGTATCAGGCTGCCCTCGGAGGCAGAGTGGGAATATGCCTGCCGAGCGGGTACCCGCACTGTGTTTTCATTCGGGGATAATATAACTCCTGAGCAGGTGAATTATAGGGGCGGTTTTCCTTACAATCAGGGAAAAAAGGGCCTGTATCGGCAGGAGACGATGGCGGTAAAAACATTGCCTGCCAATCCTTGGGGGCTGTATGAAATGCACGGCAATGTGTGGGATTGGTGTGAGGATTGGTATCAGAGGGAGTATGCCCAAGACAGCGAAGTAAACCCAACAGGGCCTGCTTCAGGCCAGCGCCGTGTTGTGCGGGGCGGCTGCTGGATCGGCGTCGGCGGGAGCGTCCGTTCAGCGAGCCGCGTCGGCCACGAGCCTGATGGTCGCGACTACGACATCGGCTTTCGCTTGGCCCTAGGTCACCCGCAGTGAGGCGGAGCCTAAAAGGGCGCGGAGGCGCTTAATCAGGTAGGGGGATTGAGCAGCGCCGGTCCGCCGTAGCGGAGCGTAGGCTGACAGGGGTTGCGGTGCCGGACAATAACGACCTTCAAATAAGTCCCTTTATTTTTCCAAGCCAGAGACAAATTGTTTAAAGGCATGACTAACACAACAGTGAAGCAGCGGCGGGGTGATGCACTTGGTTTTTGAATACGGGTTTGCCTTGGGGCATACGCGTAGAGACGGTGGGCATATGAATAGGCATAGGTATAGGCATAGGTATAGGTATGGGTATGGGTATAGGTATAGGTATAGGTATAGGTATAGATATAGGCATGGTCGGCTAAGCCATTATCTACTACTTGCGCTACTGGTTTATAGCGGCAGTAATTTCGCATTCGCCGCGCAGTTGTCGTTGAATTCGTGGGCTGGATTTGATGCGCCTACTCAAGGGCAGCCCGATAGTATTGGCGGGTATTCGTCGGGGTGTCTTACCGGTGGCTTGTCGTTGAACGTTGATTCAAAAAATTACCATGTGATGCGCCCAACGCGGCGTCGTTATTTTGGACATCCAGATTTGATCGAGACTTTAAATACGGTGAGTGCGGACGTGCAGCGACTCACTGGCAAGAGGRTGCTGATTGGGGATCTTTCCCAGCCTCGGGGTGGGCCGATGTTGCCCGTGCACAGCAGCCATCAAAATGGCTTGGATGCYGATGTCTGGTATCAGTTGATGCCACCTGGGATGATGGTTGATCATCAAGGCTTGAGTGCTCAGAGTCATGTTAAGGATCTGTTGGCACCGGGCCTGAAGGCTAATTGGGARCATGAGCAAACGCTAYTATTAAAGACTGTGGCGTCTCACCCCAGSGTGGCGCGCGTRTTGGTGAATCCTGCCATCAAACATTTCTTGTGCGCCGCCTCCCCGGTGCCTCGCCCGAGTTGGTTGGTGAAGGTCAGGCCTTGGTGGGGGCATGCTGATCATTTGCATGTACGCATAAAATGCCCCAAGACCGCCAAGAGTTGTCAACCCCAAAAACCCCCGACCAAGGTCGCGTGTGATGATGAGCTGCAATGGTGGTTTTCAGAGGAGGCTAAGCGCCTTAGTGAAGAACGACGAATAGCGGTGTTGAGCCGGAGCAAGGACGCGCCTCAGCCTGTGGTTTTGCCGAAGCAGTGTCAGGCGTTGCTTCGGTAGACACTGTGTTAGTGGGCATTGTGTTAGTCGGTCGCGGTTTAAATGCGTTGTTGATACGCGCTGCCGGTGGCTGGCCGAATTTGTTAGCCTTGAAATCATTGTCGTATAATGCAGCCGCCGATGATTGTATTAACGATGAGGTTGATTTCTCTGTCTTATTTAAACCACAATTGGTTATACACGCGATTGAGCATTGGAAGGTTGGAGTTTGCTAATGGGCAATATCAAGGTTCTTTCGTTTAGGAAACTCTCCAATATATAGTTCGATGTTCGTATAATCGAAATTAAAGAAGGTTTATTCGATGATGTTTTTTGGTTCCGAGATTGGATGTCGGGTGGTGGCTTTGTTAGCGAGGAAGTATCGTGGGAATTAGGAGTTTGGCCGATAAGTGGGGTAAAAAGCGATGGAGGGTGTTTTTCAGAGCTTTAGCCGTCACGAGCTTTATTTTAGCTTATATTGGAGCTTACGCCGATAATGCTGAGCAGTACGAGAACTGCCAGTTTATCGATTGGATCTCGTTAGATGGAGAGGTAACGTATAAAAAAAATATAATCCTTAATGAGGGCCAGAATTATAGAGTCGTGTTGTATGTTCAACGAATGGTCGGTGCTAAAACTACAATTGTTGATGTTGAGGCTGTGATCTATAAGGATGGGAATAAAACAGTGTTTAGGACTGATTTATTTCCTCGGCGAACGAGTTTTGGCACGTTTGGTCTGTCAGCACTGCTTGCTGAGCATGATAAGGATTTAGAATTCGGTGAAGGCAGAAGTAGTCGATCGCCTAGAAGTAATTCAATAAAAAGCACCTCAATTTTTGTTGCTGGTGAAACGGGGGAGTACTTAATTACTCTTAACGTAAGGGAGTTATCTGGGGTGAGGAAGGTAGGGCTGCTTATTAATACCGATGCGAAAGAGACGGGCTGGAGTAGGTTTCTATTTTTTCTAGCTGTAATGTATTTAATATATTATTTTGCTTTCGAGTTTTTCTTTATGATTAAGGAAACGATTAAGGGAATAAGTGAAGACTTTCTTGGCACTAAAGTAGGCGCAATATTTAAGAACATAATACTTAAGGACAAAAATCCTTAGCAAAATACTGAAGACCGGCCAGTGTGTCGAGTTAAATCGGTAGAAGATTAGCGGTGCAATCCCTCAATCCAGTAAGGGTTAGCGGCCCGCTAGAGCCCCGAGTCCTGGGCAGCTACTCGCGAGGGTGGCGGTTAAGCGTTGACGGGGGATAGCAGGTTCAGTATTGAACTCCGATTATACGCCCGACGCGGGCCGATATTGCCGGAGCGCAGTAGCTATCAAATAATTCTTGTGCGCTGCCTACCCGGCGCCTCATCTGAGTTGGTTGGTGATGATGAGCTGTAATGGTGGTTTTCAGAAGAGGCTAAGCGCATTAGTGAAGAACGACGAATAGCGGTGTTGAGCCGAAGCAAGGACGCGCCTCAGCCTGTAGTTTTSCCGAAGCAGTGTCAGGCATTGCTTCGGTAGACATTGTGTTGGTGGGCACTGCGTTAGTGAATATTGTATTAGTGAACATTGCATTAGTCGGTGGTGTATGGAGCTGCATTGTATGGCGGGCGGTTTATAGGCGGGGTCTAGCTAGAGGGTCAAACGAGATCTAACGAGATATAACTAGGCGTTGAATCATAGTAATGTCAGTGTAGACATTGAAAAGTATTGTCATGCCCTGGGCCTGCTTTTAGCCTAGGAGCGTTACCGGCGAAGTCTTGGAAGCATCGAAATTCCTAGTCTACTATTACTTGACCGTTCCTCTGTGAATTAATCCGTGACTGTCGGTGCAATTTATATTTTTAAAAAGGCTCGCCATGAAACCGAATAGATTATCCATTGCTCTGGGCGTTGTTTTGACGCTGAGTGCGAATATTGCACTGGCTAACATAGACCTGAAGCAAACAGCCACTGAGTTAACCACGCTGTTACGTTCTGCACGTTCAGTGACTGTGAATAAAGTCACGATTGATGATCCGTCAAAATTTGTGCTTGCTGATTTTGTTGTTAAAACAAAAAGTAATTATAAAGACGCCGCTGGCAAACCCTTTGATGACTCGGATGAGATGTTAAATCATTTGATGGACGCCATCGTGTTTGTGATCGGTAATGCGAAAGAGGGTCGCTACAAAGACAAATGGAATTCGGGGGATTATGCAGGTAAGTTTCTCCCGGCTCGTTTTGCGCGTGAGGCAGGGCTTAAATTCGAGCAGCTCACTCAAGGTAAAGCCACAATACGCTTGACTACGTCCGATCGACTTCTGGTCAATAAGCAAAATAAATCCCAGCCTTGGGAGAACCTTGTTATTGAACAAAAGTTCATGGCCTCCAGTTGGCCAAAAAACAGAATCTATGACAAGTACACTAAAGAAGGGTTTCAGTTGTTATTACCCGAGTATTACAACGCGGGTTGTCTGGGATGTCATGGCGGTGAACAAGGCAAGAAAATTCATGCGAGCCCGATTGCCGGTGAGTTAGGCGATTTTGGCGGTGCGATTAGCGTTTTTATCCGGCGCTAGTTGATGGGTTGCTATTTGATTGAGTGGTAATTGATTGAGTGGTAATCGTGGCCAACTGAATTTGGCCTTAAGTGATCTTCACGGAATTTCTTCGGTCCCTTGTCTGTGTTTATTTTAGACACATTAATCGTGCTGGTTGGCGGGTGTTCGCTTGGGTCAGTCCTACAGGGACAAAGCGCCGCTAAATAGTCTGGTTTCCCTTCCATTGGCGAGTGAGCTGTTATAATAATTAGTCATCTTTACGATTGAACTAGATGAATCGTGGCCTGGATCGCTAAGCGGTGTATTAGGCTTTAGCTATTATTTTTATYGGCTAARCCGAATTTCTAAAGTCCCCTAAGTAGTCCCGTCTATCAATGCGCTGGATGTATTCTATTTTCTTCTAAAAAATAATTGTTAATTCGTCAGTGATAATAATAAGTAGGTGCGGACGGATTGTTTTTTAGAATGGGAACTATTGATGGTGATGATRCGGCGTTTGTCATGGCGTCTATCWCAGCACCTATTACAGTGACTATTGCAGCGACTATCACGAGATCTATTCGATTCAATTGATTGAGATAACAGGTTGTTTTCTATTTAATAATGGGCACTGATTAATGCTGAAAGGCATTGGTTGCAGGCCAGGGATTATCGCTATGAGCGCTGTCGTTAAGAAAAAATACAAACACATGGTGGGCAAGAAACCGTATGACGTGCCTCTTGAAGATTACGATGTGACCCAGCGGGAGTTGTATCAGTCCGATACGATGTGGGGCTTCTTTGATCGCATGCGTAAAGAGGACCCCGTGCATTATTGCAAGGATTCAAAGTTTGGCCCGTTTTGGTCGGTGACCAAGTTTGAGGACATAATGACGGTCGAAGGGGACGCGGAGTTGTTTTCTTCTGAGCCGTCGATTTCCTTGATGGACCCTAAAGAGGGCGACTACGAGATGGAAGCCTTTATTGCGATGGATGAGCCTCGCCATGGCAACCAACGTCGCACGGTGCAAAATGCGGTGGCACCGAAGAACCTGGCGCAGATGGAGGGTTTAATTCGGGAGCGGGTTTGTAAGATCTTGGACGAGTTACCTTTGGGTGAGACGTTTGATTGGGTGGACCGGGTGTCCATTGAGCTGACTGGACAGATGTTGGCGACGTTATTTGATTTCCCGTTTGAGCAGCGCCGTAAGTTAACCTATTGGTCTGATGTAGCAACAGCGGTGCCAGGGCCGCTGTCGGTGGTGTCTTCTTATAAGGAAAGCCGCCGGATACTGATGGAGGAATGCGTGCCGGCGTTTTTTGAGTTGTGGCAAGATCGTGTCAATAAGCCGCCGCAGTTTGATTTGATTTCCATGATGGCTCACGGTGAAGAAACCCGTAATATTGCCACGGAGCGGCCCCATGAATTTTTAGGGAATTTAATGTTGTTGATTATCGGGGGCAATGATACGACGCGTAATTCAATTTCAGGCAGTGTGCTGTTTCTAAATGAAAACCCCAAGCAGTATCAAAAGCTACGGGATAATCCTACGTTGGTCACCAGTATGGTGCCAGAGATTATCCGCTATCAAACCCCACTCACGCACATGCGCCGCACGGCCACGCGGGATACGGTGTTACGGGGCAAGCAGATTAAAAAGGGTGACAAGGTGTTGATGTGGTACGTGTCGGGGAATCGGGACGAGGACGCCATTGAGCGACCGTATGAATTTATAATCGACCGCGCCCGGCCTCGTCATCATGTGTCGTTTGGTTTTGGCATTCATCGTTGCATGGGCAATCGATTGGCGGAAATGCAGTTACGTGTGGTCTGGGAGGAAATCCTCAATCGCTTCCATCGCATCGAGTTAATGGAACCCCCAGAGCGCACTTATAATAACTTT
>NVVB01000022.1 GCA_002402085.1 Gammaproteobacteria bacterium | reverse complement strand
CATGGCCACGTATTTGGCTTTCATACGATCRCCACGATCGGTGGTAATAATCCAACGTTGATCGGATTCATCCCATTTCATTTCCTCAACACTGGTTTGRAAACAGGCTTGCTCATAGAGATTAAAATGTCGACCAATGTTCCGACTGTGCTCTAGGATTTCGGGCGCGAAGGAATATTTGTGTTTGGGGACGTAGCCTAACTCTTCGAGCAAGGGCATATAGCAATAGGATTCCACATCACACATTGCACCGGGGTAGCGGTTCCAGTACCAGGTGCCACCAAAATCACCGGCTTTTTCGATGACCCGAATACTTTCAATGCCGATTTCGCGAAACCGTGCACCGGCCAATAGCCCACCGAATCCCCCACCGATGATGATCACTTCAACTTCATCAAACAGTGGTTCGCGCGTAAACCCTGGTTCAACATAGGGGTCGTCAACGTACTTGGAAAACTCAGCAGTGACTTCGATGTATTGATCATTGCCTTCTTGGCGTACGCGTTTATCGCGCTCGAAGCGATATTTTTCTTTTAACTTAACCGGATCAAAATCTAATTCACCAATGATGTCTTCAAATTCAACTTCTAGTTCTGTATCGGCTTCCATATGCGTGTCTTCCTATATCGATTGAATTATCTAAAGAAGTGTTTTAAAGCAGCACCGTCAAATCATATTTGAATCGTTAAGTGGATTACTCGATCGCGTATCGCCACGGTTCGCTGGGTTGATCAGCGTCCTCATCAAGGGTAAACAATGGAATGGAGACATTTTCGTCCACGTCTTTATACACAATCTTTAAACGAGAACCGATGCCTACTTTTTTGACCAAGTCCGGTGGCGCTAACTCGCCGTCTGCGGTGACGAGATTGGCGGTCATGCGCAAGCCGTCAAACTTCGCCGGATGATCTTTTTGGGTATCCAACTCCACTAGCAATAATAAATACGGCGTGTGCTTACGAAATGCTGGCTGTATGGCATGGTGCACTTCGCCGTAGGAATAAAGCGTGCCTTTGCCTTCTACCGCAGTCCAGGTGGATTCTAGGCAGGAACAAAAAGGGCACGCCGTAGTGGCTGGGTAGCGTAATAAATCGCATTCATCACAGCGTTGAAGATGTAAGTCGTGCTTTGCACAGTATTGATAAAACTCCCGATTTTCATTATCCAGTTCGCTAATTTTTACCGGCATACCAAGGTATTCATTGCTAWACGTCATCGTCTCACTCCTCCTAATATTTTGCCATTACCATGGCCGACCCTTGACCTGGCGTTGCCCAACCAAGATTTGCCGTCAGCTCCACGTCTTTGACTTGCCGACAACCGCCTTCACTGTAGTCATAAGTATGTTGGCGTTTACCGTCGGCACCGATGGGACAGCTGTCATCGACGTCGCCTCTGAGTTGGCGTACATTTTCGATCACCATACTAATGCCGTGGGTGTAGCCTTCGCACAGGTGTCCGCCGCTGGTATTATTCGGTCGCTTTCCGCCGAGGCGAATCGTGCCGTTCGAGACGTAATCACCGCCCTCGCCTTTTTCGCAAAATCCGTAGTCTTCCAATTGCATCAAGGTGGTAAAGGTAAACGCATCGTAGGAACCAGTGACATCAATGTCTTGCGGTCCAACACCGGCATTGGCCCAAAGGATATCTTTACCGTAATGCCCTGCTACGGTAGAAATAGGACCGGATTGGTAATGCATGTCAGCACGCGGCTTACAGCATCGCCCCACCACGGATTGAATCACCGCCGGCGGATGTTTGCAGTCTGAAGCGCGATCAATGCTGGTGACGATAATGGCGACGCCGTTATCGGTTTCTACACAGCAATCCAATAAATGCAACGGCTTAACAATCATGCGTGAGTTAAGTACATCTTCAACCGTGACACGTTTGTTGTAATACGCCTTGGGATTATTGGAGGCATGCTCGGAGTGAATCGCTTTCACTGAYGCCACTTGTTCTGGCGTAGTGCCATAGTCATACATGTGACGCATAAATGATTGGCTGAACATCTGTCCAGCACTCATCAAACCGTAGCCGCGTGTAAAGATCGAATCCCCCGTTAAGGGCGCGACGGAGCCTTTACCGCCGGTGCCACCAATGCGCACCTGGCTGTAACCGTTCATGGCGCGATACACCGCCACGGTTTTACACATGCCCGCTTCAATGACGCCAATGGCGATACCAATCAACGCTTCGATGCTTGAGCCACCGCCGTAGACGTCCATATAAAAATTGGGCCGAATACCCAGCTCACCGGCAATGGTAGGCGAAGGCGTGGAGTCGTTGTAGCTATAGGACAACATGCCATCGACGTCGGTATTTTTTAGCCCGGCATCCTGCATGGCATTACGCACCGCTTCAGTGCCTAAGGAACGGGTAGTACGACCCGAGCCCCGCACATAGCCTGTTTCGCCAACGCCAACAATGGCGTATTTACCGCGTAAGTATTTATTACTGGTGGCCTCTATATCTGCGCCAGGTGCCATAAGCTGCTCCTTATTTTTATGCGATTGATTACCTTTTTTTTTGACTAATGCTTTTTAAAGGGTGTTTTATAATTGTTTTTATAAAGACCGTAGTTTTTATAAAATTCAGTCGTATTTTTTACTGTTCTTGTTACTGTTCTTGATACTGAATTGGTTTTATTTTTGCCTTTAGTATTGTTCTCGTTATAGTTATTGCTGACATCATCATAACGACGTAAATAACTCGAATATCCATGTTAAGTGAACCGGCGTTACTCGCTAGCTCACCACATTACGAGGAACGTCTTTAAAGGGTCCGGTATCTGATCGAGGTTCCTTCGGTAAGCCCAACACGCGCTCTGAAATAATATTGCGTTGAATTTGATCCGTGCCACCGGCAATAGACACCGCAGGAACCGATAACAACACCTCCGCGATAATCCCGTTTAAGTCACCGTCCTCGCCCTTGAGCATGGCATTCGCGCCTGTAGTCAGGGTATGGGCGTGCGCTGCGGCTCGGGCTACGTGACTGGCGGCTAATTTCCCTAACGAACCTTCAGGCCCTGGAGGACGTCCTAGCTTTTGCGCTTGACGTGCGCGGCGTGACGTCCATTGATTGGCTTGATGAAGGGTTAAGGCCTTAGCGACTTCYTGACGAATCACCGGGTCTTCAATAGCACCGGTCTCTACCGCCCGCTTAACAGTTAAATCCGGACGACCAGCCCGTTGTGGGTACCAACGATAGGGCGCAGATTCTACTTTTACCTCGGCTGCCAATTCTGCGAAGATTTTACCTTTGCCTTTTGAAAGACTGCCGCCCATTTGGCGCATGCCATCTGCCAATCGGCGTTCATGAGAGAGCGTGGTCATCGCCACTTCCCAGCCCTGATTAAGCTTGCCCACGAGCATGTCTTTGGGAATCACTGCATCGGTCATAAACACTTCGTTAAACGACGCGTGGCCATTCATTTGGCGTAAAGGCCGCACCTCCACGCCGGGCTGCAATATATCCAGTACGAAATACGAAATGCCATTGTGCTTGGGCACATCCCAGTCAGTACGCGCGAGCAACAATCCGTGATTCGCATGATGTGCGCTGGTGGTCCACACCTTTTGGCCGTTAATAATCCAATTATCGCCTTTTAACTCGGCCCGTGTAGTCAAGCCCGCAAGGTCAGAACCACTGCCCGGCTCACTAAACAACTGGCACCAAGCATCTTCACCGGTAATAATCTTATGAAGTAATCTATCTTTAATGGCATCCGAGGCATGCGTTAAAAGCGTCGCAGCCGCGAGCATTCTAACCCCGGAATCCGCCGCACCAATGGCCCCGTATTGACGAATCTCTTCTTGCACCGCATTCGCTAAAGGCGTCGATAACCCACGCCCATACCAATCCGTTGGCCAAGCAGGACAGCCCCAGCCGGACTCTGCCAGCTGACTGCGCCATTCCACAAGACTTAAATCTTCACTCCAATGTTGGTCAAGCCAGGCTTTAACCTCTTTCCTTACCGATGCCTCTGTAATTTCTGCCATCTCTATTATCCCCACCTAAATTCCATTTTTGACGCGTAATCGAAATAGATTGGTTACGCCCGCTAGTTAAGTCCATGCGCATAATTTACTCGCGTTAAGTTATAACGCGAACGAATTAAATTAGGGGGTTTTCCAATTTTGAATAAGTTTGTCCCTATGTAGCTCGGGGCTACCTAAAAATACTTCTGAGCTTTTGGCACGTTTAAAATAAAGGTGCGTGTCATTTTCCCAAGTGAATCCRATTCCGCCGTGAATTTGTATACAGGCTGCGGCCACTTTGAGATACGTATCCGATGCGAAGGCTTTTGCTAAAGAGGCCACTGCGGGCAGGTCTTTTGCGTTTTCGGCGGCCGCCTCCGCTGCATAGTAAGCCGCAGATTTYGCCAACTCTACGTCGAGCARRAGATCAGCTAAGGTATGTTTCATGGATTGAAATGAGCCGATGACACGACCAAACTGAACACGAAGCTGAGCGTACTCGAGGGCGTTTTCTAATAGTTTCTGAGCCCCGCCCATCATCTCATTGGCCAACGCCACATAAGCAAGCACTAAGGTTTTTTCCAGCGCTTTGGCCCCACCGCCGACCTTACCGATAGGCACGGCACGTACGTTATTCAATTCCAGTTCAGTTAATTTACGCGTTTCATCAATAGTGTTTAACAATCGTTTATTGAGTCCTTCGGCATCCCCTTCGACAATAAAAAAGGAAATCCCTTCATCTTCTACCGTATTATCTTGGCGTGCCACCACTACAATTAAATCGGCGTTTAGGCCGTCGACGACAAAACTCTTCGTGCCATTTAATACATAACCGCCCTCTTGCTCGGTGGCTGTGGTTTGAATGCTCGACGCATCCCACTGACCATCACCCTCTGCTAACGCCAGCGCCGTTAATTTATTGCCGGCGGCTAACTCAGGAAGTAGACGGCTTTTTTCTTTGTCTGTCGCTGCGTTAAGTATCGCTGTAGTGCCTAACACCGAGGAGCCAAAGTAGGGAGCGCATAATAAAGAACGGCCCATTTCCTCCAAGGCCACCCCTAGTTCGATCGGGCCGAATCCTTGGCCGCCGTATTCCTCGGGAATAAGTAGGCCTGGCAAGCCGAGAGATTCAGATAGGTTTTTCCAGACGCCTTTATCGTAACCCTGTTCGGTTTCCATTTGAGCGCGAACATCCGACGAGGCCGAATTTGAAGACATGAATTTCCTTACCATGTCTCGGAATTGTTCCTGTTCGTCTGTGAAGCTATATCTCATATCTCTTCCTTAAGTTGAGTTAACGACGGAATACTCAGCACCACTTCGTTGGCCACTTCTATTTTGTAGTAAGTTATATCTATTGTTATAAAGTTATTTGCACCGATATTGCTATAAAAAACTTTCAACAAAATAGCCGTCGAATTTAAATACCGACGGACATTTCGCTACCATTCAAAAAATACATGCAGTCAATTATTGAGCGAAACCAAAATCTTATCAATTGTTTTTTTCAAGTGCACTCGTAAACCGGCGGGCGACTCGTTTGTAGACATTTTAAGGTTCATTAATTATTCACAGCAATGCCGCCATTGAATGCAGTCAATTAAATAACCGCAACCAAAAGCCAAGCCGTGAAAAAACAATTCATTAGGCATGTTTTGTCCACAAAAGAGGCACGGTCGACACAAGGCAAATAATTTCCGAAAGCATCCCGCCGAGCAACAAGTCACTTGAGGATTGCCCTTGTACCAAGAAGATAATTAAGGAGTCATGAAAACCAAAAGACGGACCTAATCCGAATGGAAGGGCCAGTTAAGTAATTATTTCGGCATCATTAAGGTTTAACGTAGTGGCAGGCGATAGAACAAGATACGGCCACCCGAATGGGCAGCCGTGAGGTTTTTTAAAGCCTTGTTAAAAAACGAATCAAATTCAATTATTACTAGCGGAATTCATCGAATCTACTTACTGTAACCCACATCGAATTGATAAATGATGCCGACCGATAACGCCGTGGGATCATCCCCAAATGCGGGTACAACTTTATCACCGTGTCCTTTACCATTGACAGCAAACGCAACCTCGGCATCATTATCCACCTGCGCGTAATTGGCAAACAAGGTGGTGTGTTTATCCAACATAAAATCGATTCCAACGGCGATTTGAGATGCATCTGCGTCATCGGCGTCCACTTCAGTCAACGCATATTGTGCCTTAAGCGTTACTTTATCGCTTATATTCACGCTGCCACCAAAATAGATATGATCGAGATCCAAACCCTCTACACCACCAGCATCAGTTTCATTTTGGACACCGCCGCCAACACTAAATTTATCCGCATGGTAGCTAGCAAGGACCGCAACACCAACATGGTCATCCGCATCCGCCCCCTGACCAAACGTTGCATAAGCGAAGCCAAGTTTAACCTTCCCAGTCCCTAGCGCGTGATTGAGGTTTCCCTTAAAAATAAGTCCTTGGCTGTCTTCATCAAATTCTTCGGGCTTGTAGGTGAGTGCAAAATCCAAGGCATCCATAAAGGTAGGTGACCCGTAGTGCAATACATTATCGACACGGCCAGGTAGGCCCGCAGCCTCCCATAGATTACCCAGATCACCGACATGATCTGCGAATAAATTATAGTCATTGGCCCACTGGTCCAATCCCGGAGTATGGCCTATCAATACTTTACCGAATCCCCCGCTTAACCCCACGAAGCTAGGCCGTCCTTTGGTAAACAGTTGGCCACCATCGGCCGGGTCTGTGGGTCCATTACCATCGTTGCCCCCCTGGGAGGTTATATCCACGCCCGTTTCAAATTGAAAGATCACTTTCAAATCAGAGTTAACGTTATGATTCCCTGTAATCCCTAGGCGTGATGAACTACTGGTAACAAGAAGACTGGACTCCTCGCCATCATCAACGCTATCCATTGATAAATTGCCCTGTCCGTATAGCTTGACCTCAAAGGCATGCGCCAGCGAACTTGTCATCATTATGCAGACTGCCAACAACGCTATAATTCGTGTATTCATTTTTGTGCTCCTAGGCCATCACGGCCTTATTTTATTCCTTAAATTATTCCTAGAAACTCAGCGCATTGCAGAGCTGATACATTGTCCTGACACATTGCCCTGACACTAAGGGTTCACTTCATAATTCCTTTACTCGAAAGCAGTATCGTTCAAAGCCCCGAGCATTTAATCGCTTAAATTTCAAACACATTTCTTTTCATTCATAAAAATCTATAGCTTCAACGGCTCAGTATTGTAGAGAGATTTGGATTCGGCCAGTTTTAGTAAGCAAATATTTCGAAAACACTTTATTACCATTTAGTTTCAATCCAATAACGCCATTTAGCACGCGTACACTTTTAACCACGACTAATTCACCAACACCACACAATTGGCAACCAGAAATAACGACCCACCGTACCTCCAGGATAGGCAATTCAAAAAATTGAGACTTCGCGTCTTTCATGACTTAATAAAACAGAATAAACGGCCAATAAAGACCGGAAATCACTTGTCAGAAACGGTCATTTTAAACACTTATATAGGGTCCGTTTACAAAGCGTGTATATAGCTGACAAGTTTTTTACTTTGCCTTCCTTTCGGTTCCATTAGGCCTAAACGATTTGCTCGACTGATTATCTTCATGCTTCAATGGCCGAACAATAATAACCATAAAGATCGAGGCAACAATTATGTTAAATTACTCGCGCTCTACTCACTTACATAAATTTACACGCGTGTTATCAATCACTTTCATTAGCTTAGCGAGTTTTTTCGCTTTCATCCCGCTCACCCACGCAGGCGTTCTGGTTACAAATCCAGCACGTCAGCTGGAAGTTACTGTTATAAAAGGCCAACAGTTAGGCTTTATCTTAGGCCAACCTGCGAAAGACTTTTCGATTATGGTTGCAAACGAAACAGGGGTTACGCCTATCGCCTTTCAGTTTGACGACACCAATATCAAAGGACTGACCTTTGTACCCGGAGGCAACGTCCCAGCAAAAGGCACCGAGGGACTGATTGATCCTGATGACGAGTTGGTCTTTATGTATAAAGACATGGGCATAAAAGCATCGAAAGAATCATTTGAACATATAGAGGGTCAGTTAATTTCAGAACTTGAAATTACCGAAGACGGCATAAGTCGTTACGCCTATTTACTCAAAGGGAACTCACAACGAAGCTCGAAGATCTATGCCAATTATAATTTCGAAACAGGCTATCTAGAAACAGAAACCTACAGCCTACAATTTGATCCCGATAACATTATGGTTTGGTCCGACTGGAACATTAAGGGCTTCGAAGGTACCGGCTCGGCCCCCAATATATTAGACACCATGAAAATTCGTATCTTTGCCAAGTTAGGTTTTCTAAAAGCCTCCCTACACAATGGCATAGTCCCTGTTCAGATGCTCGCCGCCAAAAATGGCCCTATTCGCGCAGTAGTCGAAAGTGACGTTTCCTTAGGCTTATTTGGAGTGGATATTCTTACGGGTGGCCTGAGTGTTACTTTTAGTGCACAAACCATTGAGTACCCTATTTTTGCAATCATCCCCAAGGCCGCCAATGTACTAAGTTCGCTCGATATCGATGTGACACTGGATTATATCGATTTTGAAGGCAGCCGCTATCGCACAGCACTTGGGCCCAAAGAACCGCTAATTACAGGCCAAAAGGTTTCCGATAAAGTGCGGAGCCAGTACAAAAGCGATCTAGACAACCCGTGGATTGCAATCAGCACAGGAAAAAAATGGGACATGTTCTTTATGTTCAACACTATTAAAGGATTCCGACCTGGGCTACAGGCGCTTTATCGTGACTCCGGTGCTGGCGACAAAACCAACAAACCAGAACGTTTTAAAGGCAGCAGCGCAGAATTAGGCGTGAAGCTGTCCGATATCCCCGTAGGCGTAGATACTAAACTCAGTTACAACCTCTATTTCGGTCCTGATTTATGGCAGGGAAATAACCCTGAGAAAGCTGCTTTTGACATTCTCAATCCAGCTATCGTGATCGTGAAGGAAAACCTAATCGCGATCAATTAATCTCTTACGGGACTGCATCCAGGCCTACACATCAACTCTTTTTCATGTGTAGGCTTTCGTATAACTCCCTTATTCGAATAAAATAACCACCTACCCTGCCAACGCAGTCATCACGTATTTTCTCACGCCCCATCATCGTAAGCAGACTATTGTTACCCCGCGGCGACTCGCTTTTCTTTTGTCCCCACTATTCCTACACACATTGAATTACTTTCCATTAAAGCCCAATCTTTGTTGAATCTATAGAGTTCACCTCGTTCATAAAGTTATTCGCGGCCATTATTATATCGTTTATGGAAAATATGCGGCAGAAATCACAAGTAAATGGTTTTTTTAAAACTGACCTGCTATACATTGATTAATCTATTTATATCTATGTTTAAACCCTACTAAAAATAAAAACATAATAGAGGTAGCCATGAGAGAATATTTTTCAAAGCGTTACGCCCAAATTATTTCCATAACAGGCAACTTAGCCAGGCCTCCAGACCAACCCCCATTAATCGCACGCCTAGCGACGATACCACACGCAACAACCGCATTAACGATCGCACCCGCCCAATCAAGCCTACCCTCTCCCAGTCATGCGCCTGTAACCCCCGCGCCATTTCTCCCGCTATTAAACCTCCTCGCAGCCTTGGCCCTTTGTATCGCCGCGTTGCCCAGCAATGCCAACATTGAAGTCACCAACCCTGCACGTCAGCTGGAAGTAACGCTTATTAAAGGCCACGCATTACCTTTTATATTGGGTGAAAACACACAGGCATATTCTTTGATGGCCGTTATCGAAGGACAACTCGCCGCAATCCCATTTCAATTCGACGACATCAATCTAAAAGGTTTAACCTTTGTCCCCGGCGCAAAAATCCCCGTAGACGGCACCGAAAATGTACTCGACCCGCAAGATGAATTAGTCTTTATGTATAAAGACATGGCAGAGAAGCTAGCCCCCGATCAATTCCGTGACCTACAAGATCAGATCATATCCGAGTTTGAAATCACTGAAGACGGTGTCAGCCGATACGCCTATCTCGTCAAGGGTAATTCCGAGCGAAGCACTAAAGTCTACTCGCATTATAATTTCGAGACGGGTTATTTAGAAACCGAATCCTACAGTCTACAATTCAACCCAAAGAATATATTGCTGTGGTCTGATTGGAAGATTAAGGATTTCGAAGGCACCCAGTCTGCCCCCAACATTCTTGACACCATGAAAGCGCGGCTACATGCACGCCTTGGATTCATGAAGGCAACGCTTCACAACCGTCTACTTCCTGTCTCCATGATCGGGGTAAAGAATGGTCCGGTGCGATCGATCGTTGAAGGCGACGTGTCTTTAGGCTTATTTGGCTACGATATATTAAGTGCAGGGGTTAGCGTAACCTTTACCGCGCAAACCATCGAGTACCCAATTTTTGCATTYCTCCCCAAAGCGGCCGATGCCTTTAGTGAGTTTTCAATCGATGTGACCTTAGATTATGTGGATTTAGAAGGCAGTCGTTATCGTACCGCTCTAGGTCCCAAGGAGCCTCTAATCACGGGGCAACCGGTCTCAGAACAAGTACGCGCTCAATACACCACCGACATGGACAACCCATGGCTAGCCATTAGTACCGGAAAGAACTGGGATATGTTTTTTGTCTTCACCGCGCCGGAAGGCTTTAATCCGACATTAAAAGCACTCTATCGAGACTCAGCCGCGGGTGATAAGCCCAATAAACCTGAGCGATACAAAGGCAGTAATTCCGAGTTAGGCGTTAATCTGTCTGATTTACCCGTGGGCATTGAAACTATTTTAAATTACAGCCTCTATTTTGGACCTGATTTATGGCAGGGTAATAACCCGGAAAAAGCCGCTTTCGATATCCTTAACCCAGCACAGGTGACAATAAAGCAAAACTTCCTGGCCATTAATTAACTTTCCAAGAATGAACCGTCGCACCTCACGACACGCTTTGGGAACCGATCGGCAGACGTACAAAGAAAGCACTGCCTTCTCCAAATCGGCTCTCAAAGCTCAACTCACCACCATGCAACTCCACTAGCTTCTTAGCCATTGAGAGCCCTAGCCCCATGCCTTCTGCCGACCGACTAATAGAACCATCTACCTGTGAAAACTGCTCAAACAAGTTCTTTTGACTGGCCTCATTAATACCAATTCCGGTATCTCGCACAGTCAAACAAACCGCCTTACACTCCTTCCAGTCAATCGCTTCAACTTTAACGGTAACCGTTCCCTGCTCAGTGAACTTAATGGCATTGGAAAGTAGGTGATGAATCACCGCACGTATTCGGCCTCGATCTGCATTTAATCTCAATTGCTCAACATCAACAATGCACGCCAAGCTTAATTGTTTCTTGACTGCATCGGTCCAAAACTGATCAACACACTCTTTGGTCACGCTGACCAAGTCAAACCACTCCCTTGCCAACACCACGCCACTGGCCTCAACCTGGGAAAAATCCAGCAAGCCATTAATTAAATCTAATAAGTTGACCGAACTTTCATTGATTAGTGACAGTGCGTCTTTCTCGCGGGCATTTAATTTTTCTTTGGCGTTTTTAATCAGCATCCCAGTAAAACCGAGAATGGAATTAAGGGGGGTTCTAAGCTCATGGGACATATTGCCGATAAACTCTGATTTCGCCGCACTGGCTTGCTCAGCCTCTTGGGATTTAATCAACAACTGATCAGATTTTTTAGCAAGATGCTCCAGCAAGCGCTCCCGCTCATGCTCAACCTTCGCGCCATGCACYGTCACTGCCAATTGAGAAAGACCCCGCTCCACCACTTCACGCTGTGCAYCCACCAAGGCTGATGGATGGGCCATAAGTAAGGCACCAACCTGGGCATCTGAAAACCATATAGGCCAAAGTGTAATTGAATGCACGGCAAGATCACTAAAGCCTAACTCTACGTTTGATGCTAACCCATAGCGGTCGGGGGCGACCACAATCGGTTCGTGAGCGCCCTTAATGCCTTTTAATACTCCAGGTGATGCTAGCTTTTCAAGGGTATAGTTTTTCTCATCAATACTATTCATTCCCAGTAATACAAACTTATCGCTGTCAAAATAATAGATCGCAACTGCAATGCCATTGGCGACTTGCCGAAATGCTTTTGCGACCGAGAGATAAGAGCCCTCTAGGATCACCATATTAAGTGATTCCAGAATCGCGGCATTGGCATCCGATTGATTTTTTGATATTAATAACTCCAAGCGCATTTTTTCAATTGCATTTAACAACAAGCCCACTTCATCAGTTCGCTCTGTTTCTAATGCACTACTTAAATCACCTTTGGCGATCTGATTCGCYGCGCCTTGCGCGTGACGTAGAGACATGGYCAACGTTCGTATCAAAAAATAGGATGAGATACTCAAGATCACCAACAGACCTAGCAACAGAAACACGCTGTAACGTTTTAATTGGTCTTGCAGTGCTTTGTAATGATTTTGATGGGCTTTATACATTAAATCCGATCGTCGTTCTAACTCCCTAAAGTCCTTCATGTACACGGTCAATAAATTATTTAACGCAGAAAATTCAGCCGTAGTGTGTTCGCTCGCGCCCTGTTCAATAAATTCAATCAGCGTCGTATTGGCTCGTTGGATGTAAGACTCAAATTTATCTTCGGTACTATTTACATACATATTTATTTCAGTGGCTTCATTGAGCAACACAAATTCACCCCGCACTTTGGAAATCAACGGAACAGTGTCTTCAAGAAGCAAGTCATCTTCATCCTGCACGGCCAGGCGCATTAACTGACGAATCTCAACAAAGTTGGTCCGTATGCGCTGAAGTCGTTGCGCTGTTTTTAAATCCGAATCATGATAGTTTAGAATAGTCATGGATTGCTTTTGTATTTCTTGATCCATGACAATAGAAAAAGCAATAGACGAACAAATGGCAATCAGGGTATTGATTGCCACTTTACTGCGAATTGAAACGCCTTTTTCAAACACTTATATAACAGCCAATTTCAGCGCTATTTTATCTGAATCACTTTCCCCGAAAACCCCTCAGGCACATACTGAGGATCAGTGATACAAAGCGCACCCCGAGTACGGGCAACATAGTCGACTAACTCTTCAGAGGTTTTAAACTTTTTCGGGGCAACATAATCACCCGAAAACAATCGGCTATTCCAATACGCTAGAAATCGTTTTTTCGAATAGCGCGTTTTCTCGTCCAAGTACTCTACCAACGCGGTGGAATCGTCTACGAAACATAATTTCACGGGTCCCCCGCCCTCCCATTGGCTAATACGYCCAAAGAATAAGCGCTTCAACTCCTTGGTGTCGATGAATTCTTTGGGTACAGAGTTATTGCCCAGTACAGCCCATTCAGCGTGCACACTGACTGAGAGAAGTGAGGAAAGTAGAACAACACATATCCAATTTAATTGTTTCATAATCACCTCCTAAAATCCGACCGAAAGAGAGGCTTTAAACTCTTTAAAATCTTGGCCTTCGAATTTTGCGTTGGCCTCCTCGGTATCAGTGCTGTTCAGTTCAAACTTTAAGAAAGCGTTGGTGGTGATTTGCCAATTAACCCCCACTATAGTCAACATGCCTTGATCATCGCTGACATCAGTATTCGGTTCAAGCATTTCAATCCGCAGGTAAGGGGTGACCTCCTCCGTCAGCTCCGACGAAAACATAACCGTATAGGCTTTACGGCTGATTTTTTCTGTGTCATCACGCTTAACAGTCCCCGCTACGTATTCAAACTCAGTTTGGAATAACTCATACGGACTCCAACGGACTTGAACGCCATAACTGGCTATGCGCGCTCTCGCCAACAAATCACCGTCATCATCGTAATCAGAATTGATATGGTCCTTATAAAATGACGCACCCAACTGCAATACATCCGATACGTCACCACGAACACGTGCTCCCAAGGCTTTGGAGGTATTCACATCTTCTTCATAAGGATTAGTTTCTTCGTCTTCACCATTGGAGAGCTGGACAACGTAATCGAAATCGCGATCCATAAATATAAAATCACCCACTGCCGCAATGCCAACATTCCAACGGGGGTAAAAGCGAAACTCGCTGCCCAGTTTATTGTTTTTATTGGTGCTCAACGGTTCTTTAACGGTCAACGTTGCAGGTTTGGCGGTATGTATTTCGTTATAGATACCAAAATTAGTAAACATCTTTCCAGCACGAAGCTTGAATCCACGGTTGAAGGTATATTCCCCGAACGCGTATTCAACGGCCACATTACCAAAGTCTTCCTCAGTGGCAGCCCCATGCTCCCAGGTTAGGTCAGTTGCAATGCGGAAATTATCCGAGACGTTGAAATTGATAACGAGGTCAAACAGGTCGAGATCAAAAGAACCGTTGGTATCGCCTTCGGGCTCTCCAGAGACATTTTTTTCATACTCAAAGCTGAAGTAACCGTTTAAGGTCACATCACTCCAGTTCACGGCGTAACTCGGGCTCGCAAATAAAACGGCCAGTAGGCTTAATCCCTGTAACAGGTGTTTGAGCTTGTGAGACTTATGCCTTATACCGTCCGCATGATACTCACATTTCAGAACCAAATTACCGTGTACTAAAACGCCCCGGTCCAACCACCATTTACGCATTTCCAGACTCCCTTCTAGATCCCTACCCTAAATAAGATTAGATCACTCTAGGGACGCTATCTACTTTGGCCAGGAAGACTCATCTACCCCCGGAGGCAGGCAAACAAGCCATTCAAAAGGAATACGAATAGAAGGGATAGAACAATGATTACGTTTGGGAGGCTAAGAAAGGAAAGACGTCGAGAAAAAGCCCAAGTAATCAGACCCTTGCCTCGACGTTTTTAATWTTTACAGGGATCGCTGTTCACCCGCAAGAGTGAACSYYAAATATACACGCTACCCCTTCGGTCTAGGCTTCGGCTTTAAAGGAGGCGTATTCGCTTTGGCGTCTGGTTTCCGAGCGGCCGGTTTACCCGTCGTGCTGGGTTTGCTTGCCGTGACAGGAGGTCTAGGTCTATGTTCCGGTTTAGGTCTAAGTTCCGATTTAGGTCTAAGTTCCGATTTAGGTCTAAGGTCCGATTTAGGTGCAGGCTGACGTGCCGTTTGAGGCCTGGCCTTAACACCAGGCTGCTGAGCCGTTCGCGGACTTACTGGGGGAGTAGGCGCGCGCGTCGATTGCGAGGTCGCTTGCCTGCCTACGCTGGCCTCTAAGCTTCGAAGTTGATTGGAGATATCCTTCATCTTCTCGTGCGTACGTAAATCGATGCCAAGCTTCTTATCCATACTGCGGACCAAGGGGAAAATACTGTGCTCGATGGTGTCCGCCAACACAGTCAAGACTTTATCCATACCTGGCACTGGCTCATTCACCACTTCCACTGCCACATTGGGTTTATTGTCCTGCATTGCCTGGGTAAATTGGTCCAGTGCCGTAATGATGGCCTGGGTCTGGATCTGGGTCTGTTTCGAGCCCGCCTCGACCACCTTGGTATTGGTTTGCTCTGGCACGTCACTGGCAGTCGCCAAGCTTTGTAGTGAATCAATACTCGCTACCAAATCCACAAGTTGAGCCACTACTTTACCGCCCACATCGGCGTCATCGCCGCCCATGGCTTTGTTACGGAGAAAGTCTTTTTTGATTTGTTGCCAACGCGCTTGCTGGACATCATCGATATTGCCGCGTAACTCCGCCAACTTCAGCAAGTTCGCTTCAGCACCGGTGGTTAGCAGCTGTGCTTCGCCGAGGTAATGGTCAGCAATCATCTGCATTAATTCTTTTTCATTCATCACTGACGAAATTTTTTCCGCCATTTTATTCATGTTGCGATAACTGCCCTGAAGTTTAAAGGAAGGCTCAGTACGGTACTGATCATCTTGTGCAGCGGAAGCAATGTATTGCATATTAATCTTCAACACGACTTCCTGAATCGTAAACATCTTACGGAATATCTCCGTAATTTCGTTGATTTCCGCCCCGCTGTATTGATGCGCAAGATCAGTACTTGCAACATTACCGCCTTTGGCCATCTCCACTAACTTATACACATCGTCCATTTCCCGGACSGCCAAGGGCGCCAAAACAGAATTAGACGTTAAGGAGTTCTCGATATAACTCAGCGCAAACTGTTCATCCATACCACTGAGAATATCGCCTAAGTTATAGATATCCGCACGGTTAGCCAGCATGTCAGGGATCTTAAAGGCTTCCCCCGATTCCGTGTACGGGTTACCCGCCATGACCACGCAGAACTTACGACCGCGCATGTCATAGGTTTTAGTTTGACCTTTGAAAACCCCCTCAATGCGACGCGTGCCGTCACATAAGGAAATAAACTTCTGTAGAAACTCAGGATGAGTATGCTGTATATCATCCAAATAAAGCATGACATTATTGCCCATTTCTAAGCCCAGGTTTAACTTTTCCAGTTCCTGGCGTGCGGTCGCATTCGGCGCTTGCTCTGGGTCCAAAGACAATACATCGTGTCCTAATGAAGGGCAGTTAATCTTCATGAAGATTAACCCCAGTCGGTTGCCCACATATTCCATAAGCGTGGTTTTACCGTATCCAGGCGGCGAGATCATCATCAACAAGCCCATTAAATCCGTACGCTTGTTTTGCCCGACTGTACCCATTTGTTTGGCGAGGTTGTCCCCGATTAATGGCAGGTAAGATTCATTAATAAGACGGTTACGCACAAATGAACTCAACGGTCGGGCCTTAAAACTTTCCAGCTTTAATAACTTACGTTGAGTCGCAATAACGTCTTGTCTGACTTGAAGGTAGCGATGATAAGCGGGCACGACTTCGAATTGATGGCGCTCCATACGTTGCAAGTAGGAGTCCAGTGCAAACGACAGCGTGCGGTTTTGAATCGACACATGATCGCCTAACAGTTCTGTCACGCTAAGTTCTAAATCGGCTTCGGTCAGTCGTCTTGATAAACGTTCATCGACGTTAATCATTGCCGCCGCTTCTGGAATATAACGCTCCAAATGCGGCAGCTTTTTATCGTCTATCAGTGCCTTCAACCAGGCAGACGTTAAACTCCAGCGTTGCGCTGGCCAACCGGTCRTTTTCTCGAGTGCAAGCTGAAACCCCCGCCAACTCACCTCATCCATCGACCGCTTTAGTTCATCCACCAACTGAGTTGCGTATTTACTGCCAATAAATTCAAGTCGCTCGCGTGACATTTCAGCCACTAAATAACTCGCCGCCCGCTGTATATCCAATGCCTTCACAGGAATCGGGTGCGTAACGAGAAACTCTGTCAATTGCGCGCACACTTCGATTTCCAGCAATTCAATGCCTTGGCCGCTGGTGAACACTGTTTGCATCTGCGCAGCGGATTGAGCACGTTCTGGCCAAGCTTTAAAGCTTAAGCGATCTGGCTCTTGGGAGTGAGCACTGGTTTTTAACGCACTATGCTCACGGCGATTGAGGTTCGCCCAATAGACCTGTGCGAGCCCTCTGCATAAGGGATCGTAACGTAGTAAGTCAGCGCGCTCTAAAGCAGGCACAATGGCACGTAAAAGTCGCGCASCAYCSNNATYGNGCACGCCTTTTTCATAACCTTCTTTATAGCGCGGCCCTGCGAATTCCCGTACCCATTGATCCAACGCTTGATCGTCATTGAGTGCGGCCCGAAGATCGGTCATGTTACCCGGCTGCCCTGCTTTGGCTGATGCCAAAATCAAGCTGGCTAAATACTCAGCCCGATATACGTCAGGGGTTTCTGATTCCAATGACATGTCCCAATAATCACGCAACGCTAACAATCTCGCGTCTTCAATGGGTTCAAAATATTCGGTGCCGGTTAAATGAATGTTGAGCGTGCCGTTGCGGGGAATAATGGTGATGTCTAATTCCTGGGTATTGACCGAAAACTTATGACGCGGCCCCAGTTTAATGATATTGCCGCCGGACTCATAAATGTCGGACTTATCCCGTAGCGATCGCACGGCTTGTTCTTTTATGGCTTTAAAACGTGCATCGACATCATCGGCTTTAACGGCGCTGTCTATGCGTCTAAGCTGCTCAGCCAACTCTCGAGTTTTCATCACCAACGCATCGGATGCAAAATAAGTATTCAGCTGATCCGCTTCGGTGAATTTCAAGGAGCGTTTTTCAATGCTGGCCAAAATACGCGCTGCCGCATCACTTATGGACTGCGCTTTCCGTTGACGCTGATCCAATAATTGTTGTTTATGAATTTCGAAGGATTCGTATATTTCTTCTCGTTTGTCCATGATGTCGGTTAAAAACTGTTCAAAGTCGCTAAACTGACTTTCTAGCTCTTCCAACTGCACTAATAATCGAGAAAGCTGCTCATCGCATTTCTCAGGGTTTGTGGCTAAACCGAGCGCATTGGTAATGCTTTGCGAAAACAATTTAAACTGTGCACCAAATTGTGCAATGGCTTCATCTGAACCGAGGTTTTTCTGCTTATGATTGGCTGTGGCTTTACTTTGATTAAGCTTGGAGTAAACCTGAGAGATACCTTCTATGATGCGTGTTCGAACGGTGGCATCATGGACTTTCAAAGTACCCATCAGTTCCGACAATAAATCCAATCCCGAGGCAGTGTTTTCGATGCTTTCCACTAAGGGTTCCAAGGTGACCATCGTAGAGGCCACCTCAATATCCGCATTCAGTGCGTCTATCTTTTCCAAATAAGGTTGTAATGCTTTTTCATCCGATAGAAAGACAACCGTCTGCTCACTAAGGCCCTCTTCCATGCGTTGCAAGTCCACATCCAAAGCGTCTACTCGCACCACATCAATATAGCGTTGTTCTTTTATACTGACTAAGTGGCCGCGTTGGCGACGTAGTTGCCCTAACGCGTCCACGTACTGCTCAGCAGTCTGCCAATTTTCAGGACGTACCAACTGCACAAGTTCTTCTTGATGTTGCTCCGCCTCACGCATCACTTTGGATGATTGTTGACGGATGCTTTCTACTTTTTCAAACTCATCAATCACTAATTCTGAAGTCGAGGCGACTTCTTTCAGCAGAGCAGCAATCTGTTCGGAATGTTTTTCTTCGATCCAATAATGGTCATCAAAAACCTTTTTAGCGCCTCGACTCAACTCTTCATATTGTCGAGACGACACTGATTGATTTTCAATCATTCGGCAGACACTGTACAAATCAGACACACCGCGAACTAACTCCGCATTACCAATACGCCCTAAAACAGTTTGACTCGCAGGCCTCTGACTTGCGAATTCAGCACTGACATACGGTGTTTTCCACAGCTGCATCGGGTGGACGCGTGTGGGCTCGGTCTCTGCTGAGAAAATCATGAGCTGACCGTGATCGGCCAACGCATAGCCATGGCTATAAATAGGGTTACTGAGCTTTCTTTCGATTAGGTTGTACGCGAATAATCCCACGACGCCTTCTTCAGGTTCGTAGAAGACATACAATACGTCTTCACCATTGGGCGAACGAATCATCCGTTTAAAGCTTAAACCGGTGAATTCATCGTCATAGGTTTTGTATTCACCACTTTGTAAATAATACCCGCCCGGAAAAATAATGCCGTGATCTTCGGGAAGCTGGACACAGGATTGACCGATGGCATCCACCCGCAACACATCTTGGGTTAGCGTATTGAAAATAAGGTAGCGCCACGTCTGTTCTTTATAGGGGCGAATTTTTAATAAAATAAGGCTGCCTACCGACGCATAATATATTTGTGCATCGTCCAGGGACTGCGTTTTATCATCCACCTTTTCGCGATAAATACCCAAGCCATCCTGGGTGTTATCTTCCACCTTAATGGTCAGGTCACCCCCAATGGTCTCTACGAATACAGTATCAAGAATGCCTATATGGGCGTGACGACCGTGCACAATATCGTCCCGGCTGGTGCCTAGCCACTCAAAATCGTAAGCAGGCGGCAACTGAATATCTCGTTCGCCTCGATTATCAATGTAGGCGATTTGTTTACCATCCGCAGACACTGACCAACGGAATACCCTGAGGTCCTCCAAGCGTTCGCCGATTTGAAAACCCGCCAGTAACTTGCCGCCTTTAACAGTGAGCTCGACTAGCTTGGTGTGCTTGTAATAGCGATACAGTTCTTCAAAATCATTAACAAAGCTGGTTTCGGTTAAAAATGTACCCGCGAGATCGACCTCCTCCATGGCGACCTCAGAATCAGTCTTCACCACGTCAAATAAAGCAAACACATCCTTTACTTGCGTTTCCTTCTTGAGACCAATAAAGACGTTATACCCAAATAACAGATGCTCGCCTACCTGAACAATATCGCGTGCAACACAATTATTTTCAGTACGTACCCGCACGCGCGCATCGACATTCATGTCGGAAGAGCCAAACTCCTCCAGGCGTGCGTTATTTAAGGTTTGAATTTGTTGATCCAGCTGCTGCCCTTGTTCGACTAATCGTTTACGAATAATGTCGTAGGCACCTCCTTCAGCTACAGCAGTGTCTACAATGTTTTCCTGACGATCAGAGGACTTATCTTGCGCGGCCATCTACCTACCCTTTTCTCTTAACGAAAAATAAAACAAACCAGCAGTGTGAACGTTAAAGCGTATCGTTTAGCATGCGGACTTTATCGTGCACTCCATCGACACGACAGGTGCACAACAAATCCGCTGCAAATTCACTACAGTGATTAGGCGTCCACATCCGCTTCTTTTACGACACTAGGCGCGCCGCCATCAACGGCTTTATTAATTAACGCAGAGAGGGTTGAGCTTTTATTGACCAGGCCATCAACGGCTTTGCCAATAGAAAGTGATTTTGCAAAGTTATCGAAGAAATGTTCTTCGCCACCGACAATATCAATTTTTGCTTTCTGTAATGCGACCGCGAGTACTTCCGCATTTTCTTTAGCAATTTCTTTACCTGCTTCAATGGAAGCAAGTACTTCTTTAAGTGCTGTCTCCAATCCCATACGGTATTCCTCATGGGCACGGGCGGATTCACTCATGTTATTCATTGATTCAAACTTCTCATTCAAGCCATCCGCTTCGGCTTTAAATTGCTCACGCGTGACTTCGGCATTGGCGAGACCAATTTCACGTCCCGCCAGGGCCTCTGAGCTACCTTGCGCAGCCGTGACGTCGGCCTGAGCTTTACCGGTCCCCAGCAAGGCATCAGCCTCAGCATTGCCCTTCGCAACAATTACATTGGCTTCCGCGATGCCTTCTTTTTCAAAAGCCTCCGCTTTTGCTTCTTGAATTTTAGCATCGGCTAAACCCGGTGCTGCACGCTCTGCTTGTATCCCTTCAGCAAGCTTCTTCTTAGCGTCAGCTTCTTTAGCCGAGGCTTCTAGATTGGCTTGGGCCATGATGGTGATCTCAGCGGCTTTATGTTTCGCGGACAGCTCTTCTGCTTCTGCTGACTTGACCTGCTTAACTTTGGATTCCTCAGCAATGGCTTCAGCCGCTAATACTTTAATCTGCTTGGCTCGTTCGGCTTCGGAGACTTCCCGCACTTCTTTAATGCGCTCTTCCTCAATAGCGACCGTTTTATCGACGCTAATACGTTCACGAATTACATTGGCGATCTCTTTGCGCTCGACTTCAACGGACTTCTCCGCATCGATGCGTTGCAATTCAACTTCTCGTTCTCTAGAAACGATTTCTAAGTCGCGTGCGCGAGTGACTTTTTCTTGTTCAATCGCCACTGCCCGTTGACGATTTTGCTCGGCCACTTCAATTTCTCTATTTTTATTCTCAGTCTGAACAGCAAGATCTTGAGCGACTTGAATGGCCGCAGACTCAGATTTACGACGTTCTTCTTCTTGCACCTTTAAGGTCTCGGCATTTTCTCTGGCTTGAATACTGGCTATTTCGCGCGCTTGCTTGGCTTCGGCGTCGGATTGCTGACGCTCAAGTTCAAGCATGGCTTCAACGGTTTGAACGTCTTTGTTCTTAATCGCCAGCTCTTCGTCTCGTTCTAGAATGTTGGTGCGAATATTCTGTTGGGCGGTTAACTCTGTGATCTTTTTAATGCCTTCTGCATCAAGGATGTTGCTCGGATCGAGTGACGATTTAGGGGTTTGCTCTAAATAATCAATGGCAACGTCTTCCAAAACATAGCCATTCAAATCATCGCCAATTACAAGTATTATTTTTTCACGGAAATCTTGTCGATTTTCAAACAAGCTAACAAATTCAATTTGTTTACCCACTGTCTTCAATGCTTCTGAGAATTTCGCAGTAAACAACTCATTCACCGCTTCCTTGTCTGAAGCCCGATTCGCACCTATGGATTTTGCTACTTTAAGGACATCTTCAGCGGTCTCATTCACCCGCAGATAAAAAGCCACGGTTATATCAGCCCGCATATTATCTGCGCATATGAGCCCGTCCTTACCACGTCGATCCACTTCCAAGGTCAACAGCGAGATTTTCATCAGCTCTTTTCTATAAATAATGGGATATACCAGCGCACCAGTAAAGTGAACCTTAGGCGTTGGCGTCATGTCATTCACGATTAGAGCAGTCCCTTGATCAACCTTGATATAGAATGATTTAAATATACTGGCCACCCCCATAATGACCACGAATACGCAAAACAACCCCACAGCCACCGGCATCAATAATGATAAATCCGCCATAATATTTTTACTCCATTTTAATTTCTAAGTATTTAAGTGATTTTTTACATAACTAAAGGAACAAGCGCTGAAGTTTAATCATAAGCGCTTGCGACTGAATTTTTTCATCGATGTTCATCAAGCTAACGAGAAGGGTTCAAAGTCAACGGAAATGCCCCACCGTATTTAGATTACGGGTCGAGCGTGCCGCCTACAAATTCTTGTTCGGAAATTACACGGTAATAGTTATTAGCTTCGACATATTCAAACAGCACTACGCGATCGCCTTTAGAAAAGCGAGCCTCGCCTATCGTCCGTACTTTAAGGATCAATCCAGCGCCTCCGTCCTCAAGAAGCGCTTCACCAAATTCATGATCAACACGTGACGTGCGCACCACAGCGGTCTGGCCAACAATGTATTTCACGGATTGAGTTTGGGCATTTTTAAATAAAGGCCTAAGCGGTCTAATGACCACCGAGGTCATTAGGGCAGCAGTAATCAACACACCGACAAACACAGCTATCCCGGCCAAATAATATAAGAAACCTTCCGGGATATAAGGAAAGACAAAGTGTACGCAATAATAACAAAGGAACCAGCCAATCAAGGAGATCAGCGAAACCACAATAGTCACCGGCACACTATTGAGGCCAAACTTTAGCATCAGACCCGCTAATGCATCTGGACTAGACAGACCTGTATCCGGATTCATGTCCAACTGACCATCCAAGTCAGGGAGATCAAAATCAAGCACTTCGATATCAATAAAGCCCAGCACGGCAACTAACCAAAACAAAGTACTTAAAGCCAACATGAAGGTAAAGATTACGGTCGGAAATGACGTGATATTTAGATAGAACGGGTCCATTTCGGCGACTAAAAAGATAAACATTAAAATCCTTGTTTTTAACTCGGTTACTTTGAAGTAGTCGATTTTAGCTCGCCGATTATATCGATGTCTAATCAATTCTTGTTAGACATAGACCTCAATTTACAGCTTCCACTATGGGTATTATTTACTTTCCATCAACACTATAAACCAGTAGTACGTTGCCAGATTTAGTACCAAACAAGCCATAACCGGAATTAATATAGACCGAGCCATCGACAATCACCGCACCGTCGGCATCGATGGCCCCACCATTGCCCTTCACACCGTTGACACCTTCCACGTCAAGCGTGGTATCCACCTGCCAAACCAGATCGCCGTTGCTCGTATCAAAAGCACGCAAGAAACCATCCAAGCCACCCGCAAACACTACGCCCGGTATCGCGCTGACCGCAGCACTTAAACCGGGGTCGCAGCTGTCACTATCACCACAGATCGGTTGCATTATTTTTTTCCACAAGGTCTTCCCAGTGGCCACGTCTAACGCCGTTAGGCTAGGTTGGCGAGGTTCTACACGGCCTTCATCAGGACTGCTCATGCCTGGAATACGGTAATCGTAATCCGATATCGGTACATACAGCTGACCGTCGCCAGCGTCAACATCCAGCGCCATTCCCCAGTGAATACCGCCTAACGCCCCGCCTCGACCGACTCGCTCCTGCCAAATTATTTTGCCTTGCTGATCCGGATCAAGTGCATAGACTTGTCCTGATTTTTGACCTACTAACAGTAAATCACGCTCGCCTACGCGCGCTAGAATAGGCGACGCACCGACATCTAAATCAACGCCTTTTTCTCCTTTGGGGCAATTAATACCAAAGGGGATAACACAAGCAATATTCCAAGCGTCCCCGGCCAAGAATTGGTTCTTCCACTTCAACTCGCCCGTATCAAGATCAAATGCCAGCACCGCGTCACTTTCGCCATTCGAGGGCGCTGAGTAATTCTCCCCTGTACCGACATAAAGTACATTACGTTTTGCATCAATGGTTGGGCTATTCCAAATCGGCGCGCCGGAAGGCCCGTATTGATTTATAAAGAGGCTATTGGTGCCTTGCTTTACTGGTTCGGAGCCCGCGAAGTTACGCCAGATTTCTTTCCCGGTAAGCGCGTCCAATGCCACCACTGTGCCTCGAAACGTACAACACGGATACACCGGCACCGCCGGCAAAGCCACCTCAAATGAAGACACGGGGACGTAAAGTCTGTTGCTGTGGAATTTAGGCGCTCCGGTAATCGTAGCGGCGATATGATCATGCACCTTGTATTGCCACAGTAAAGACCCATCATCGGCATTCACTGCATACGCATTGGCTCTAAAGTCACCGAAAAATACCGCCGTTACCTCTGAACCTTCAATTTTTGCCACACTAATGGCTGTTCGCACTTCCCAGTCCGCTTCAAACTCCCAGCGTATGCAGCCGGTTTCACGATCCAACGCATACACCGTGCCGTCAGAGCTGCCTATGTATAAGGTATCTTCGGTAATGGCCGGTTGTGAGCGGACCTTATTGGCACCGGGGAAACTAAACGCCCACTTAAGCTTTAATTTCGGAACGTCCGCCAGCGCTAGCTTCGCCACATCACCGGTTATAAATCTCGAATTTGTCGCATCGAAGCCCCAGCCACTCGCGCTGATAGATTGGTTCTGGGGTTGCTTGTTGGCACACTCACTCGCCCCTACAGGGCTTGTGAGGCTAAAAATCATGATCGTCAACAACAAGCAAAATCGTGTAACACGATTGATCGCTTTGAAACGAATTAGCATTTTCATGTGAATCCCTTTATTAATATTTTTATTTTTTATGGCCCTACACGTTCAATCGCCATTTCTTCAAGTACTGCTGCTATTAACTCTGCGTCAATACCGGTACTAGGCGCTTTTTATGGATCGTCCGCAGCGAATTAGGGTTTGGGCTCTGCAGTAAAAACCCGGCATGCAGGGGTACAGTACAAACCACGGAGGGTATCCTAAGCCGTCATTTAGATAAAAAGCAACTTCATTGCCTCTTAAGCGACCTTAAAGTAGCCTCCCCACAGCGCCACGTTCGATTTTTAGTTTTATACGGTTCATCAAATCTTATGCGCCCATAAATACTGAAACAACTTCGCAAAATCAATTTTGACACGATCAGAAAGAGTCCGGCAGGTAGGAATAGGCATTATGTTCGCTTTTCGATCCTCGCTTTCCTTAATACTGGCTGCAATGTATTTTAAGGATTGTTAAAGTGGTCAATAAGTAGATAAAATTCCTTTTTAGATTCAAAGGGCGGTGAGTTGTCTTGTCAAGACTAGCGTTAGTACTATTACCTCTRTTGATATTGTCTTCATTGGTCATGAATGGTTGCAGCCATTCACCTGCGCCAACGGAGCAGAGCCCTGCCCTTAAGTTCACCCCGCCCTCGCAGTGGCAATCAGACAACCAAGCCACAATTGCTGACTCGTCCCAAGCCCACGATACAGAAACGCCCAGCAGTCACGATCTATCATCCGCGCTAGATTTAGCGCCCGCACTAGATTTAGCACCAGCGCTACAGGCCTGGTTATTCACTGTGCCAGACCCTCAGTTAAAACGCTTAATCACTGAAGCGCTAAGGAACAATTTCCAGTTAAACGCCTCCGCAGCACTTCTCGACTCCGCCTATGCAAGAACGATTAGCAGCGGAGCTGCACGCAAACTACAAGCRAGCCATTCTGTAGATGCATCCCGCAGCCGCCAAACAATTCCCTCGGGCCCGCAAGCCATCACCCGTAATTCAACGTCTTTAGGCTTTGGCGTCGACATTGCTTGGCAACCAGACATTTGGCGAAAATTAAAGAAGCAACAACAAGCCTCAGTATTGGACTATCAAAGCAGCCAACAAACCCATCAGTTTGCCCAACTGTCACTCGTCTCAGACCTGATCAAAGCCTGGTACCAAGTCATTGAGGCGTCACTACTACAGGATTTATCCGAACAACGGCTCAGCAACTTGCGTGATAACCTCGATATTTTAAATCAAGGCTACCAGGCCGGCCTCAATGGACCATTAGACATTTACTTGGCCCAAGCCGATTTGCAACAAGAAAAAGCACGCCTGGCCAATCAAGCAATAGTATCCGTAGCCGCCAGCCATCAACTACAATTGCTACTGGGCCAATACCCCTCGGGTACATTAACCGTCACCAACCCATTGCCGTTGCTCAGTGAGCCCATTCCCGCGGGCATACCGGCACAACTATTGGCGCGGCGGCCCGACATCGTTGCCGCACTGCGCCAATTACAAGCGGACGAATTAAACGCCAAGGTCGCGCACCTTAGACGCCTGCCGGCTTTTCGTTTGACCAGTCAGATCGGTACCCGTAGCGAAGAGTTTAAGGATTTATTCTCCAGTGATTTCTTAATCAGTTCACTCTTTGCCAGCTTGGTCACTCCGTTATTGGACGGCGGAACACTAAAAGCTGAGGAACAAATCGCTTATAATTTAGTCAAAGCCTCTGAATTCAACTATCAATCCACCGCCCTGAATGCCTTTAGAGAAGTCGAATTCGCCCTCACTCAGGACCAGTTTTTAAAGCAACAACATGCCGCCACACAACAATCGGCGATTCAGTTTCAACAAGCGCAACAACTGGCCTTCGAACAGTATCAAGCAGGCCTAGTGAACTACATTACGGTATTAGAATCTCAACGCCGGGCTTTTGATGCCTCGCGAAGTGAAATTCAACTGCGCAATCAAATTATTCAGAACCGCATTAACTTACATCTCGCCCTTGGAGGGGATTTTGGACCGAACCACTGAACAAGATCCGAGTACTAAACTAACCCATTCCGAACTAGCCCAACCCGAACTAGACCCTAATGGGATGACCGATGCCGCCCCGCACCACACGACTGACACACTCGTGTATAAATCGAATTACATTATTAGCATTGTTGTACCGATTATCATTCTCGTGGTTTGCGGATTGGTCGCCTATTTATTCCTTACCAACAAACCTCAAGCAGAAAAAATATCCGACCGCCGTGAAGCGCCGCTAAAGATTGAGGCTAAAACACTGCACAGCGAAAATTACCCGATTTTAATTCGCTCTTTTGGCGTCATTCAACCCCGCATCGCAGCCACCCTTATTCCTCAAGTGGCGGGTATGATTGTGTCAACCTCGCCCAACTTTAGAGAAGGCGGCACATTTCAAAAAGGCGAGGCGTTAATCACTCTCGATGATAGGGACTATAAGAATTCACTGATCGTCGCACGCGCGTCTTTTACACAAGCGCAATTCCTTCTAAAAGAAGAGCAAGCGCGTACCGATCAAGCCAAGATCAATTGGCAGCGTCTAGGAAAGAAAGGCCCAGCCAGTGAATTGGTACTGCGACTCCCACAGCTGTCGGTGGCGCAAGCGGCATTGGCCTCWGCTAAGGCCCAATTAAACCAGAGGCAACTCGACCTCGAACGCACYCGTATCATTGCGCCCTACGCCGGCCGAGTCCTCAACAAGTCTGTTGATGTCGGCCAAGTCGTGTCTCAAGGCGTGGTACTGGCGTCGATTTATGCCACGGATACCTTGAAAGTCCGACTGCCTATTAACAGCCAACAATTACAATTTCTTGATATCCCCAACGATGGCCCGGTCTCTACGGACTCCGCCCAGCCCAACGGCAGTCGTCCAAAAGTCATGATCAGTGCCTCCAGCAATCATTCAAACCAATGGCAAGGCGAAATCGTTCGTGCGGAAGGCGCCATCGATACCACCAGCCGGCAACTCTTTGTCATTGCGCAAATCAGCCCTAACAATGGCCCAAATAATGGCCCAAACAATGCCCAAGACAACGCCCAAGACAACGCAAATAATCATCAAGCAAACCCAACAATATTAATCGCCCCGCCTAAAATCGGGCAATTTGTAGCCGCAGAAATTCAAGGTAAAACGCTCACCAATGTATTTGTTATCCCGCGCGCCAACCTATATCAAGGCGATCGCATATGGCTGGTTGAAGATAACAAGCTGGTGACCAAATTAGTCCACCCCATCTGGAAAAATGATGACGTGGTATTGATTCGCGACAGCGTTATGGAAAATGCGCTGCTAGTCACCACGCCGTTATTATCAGCCGTCACGGGACGAAAAGTTAGCATTCTCAATCAATCGTCGGAAATGGATTCGCGTACTGATGCAGCTAATCATGCCAAAGACGCGCCAATGATCGACGCTACTGAGACGATGGATAGTCCAACCAAAGCACACTAGACCGAGCCAACACTTGACGCTTAACGTCTCTATTATTTTATCGGAATAAGATATGTACAACGCCATTAACTGGTTCGCGCGCAACGCTGTAGCGGCCAACCTGCTTATGCTTATTATTATCGCACTAGGGAGTTATGCGGTTTTTTTCCGTACGCCCTTAGAAGTGTTCCCGAATATCCAGTTAAACGTTGTCAATATTGATGTCACACTTCGGGGTGCCACCCCCACTGACATTGAAAAAAGTATCACTATTCGTATCGAAGAGGCGGTTCAAAATTTAGAAGGCATTGAACAAATTGTGTCTAATTCTCGCGAAGGTCGAGCGAGTATTCGAGTCGAAGTAAAACCAGGCTACGACGAACGAATCTTAATGGAAGACATTAAGATACGCGTGGATGCCATCAACACCCTCCCAGACCAAGCAGAAAACCCCGTAGTTCGCCTCTCCGACCATACCAGTGAAGTAATCAGTGTGGTGGTCATCGCCGATATTAGCGAGACTGAACTAAGGATTATCGCTGAACAAGTTCGGGATGAACTATTACGTTTTGACACCCTCACGCGCGTCAATCTCGACGCAGCACGTCCCTACGAGATAAGCATTGAAATCCCCGAACCGGTGCTACGAGAATACGACTTAACCCTCGCCGACATCGCCAATGCAGTACGACGAAGCTCCATTGATCTATCGGCCGGCAGTATTAAAGCCCGCAGTGGCGAAGTATTAATTCGCAGCGTCGGCCAAGCGTATAACCAACAAGAATTTGGCGACATTACCATTCGTACGCTTTCCGACGGTGCTCGACTCAAACTACGAGACATCGCCATTATTCACGACGGTTTCGAGGAAGAACAAATTGAAACACGTTTCAACGGCCGGAACGCTCAACTGGTAGAAATATACCGAGTCGGTGATCAAAGCGCCATTGAAGTGGCTGAAACAGTCAAGGACTACATCCAAGAAGCCAATGCCAGAATGCCGCAAGGCATCACTCTCACCTATTGGAAAGACCGTTCTAAAGTAGTCCGTCAACGTCTCAGCACGTTAACCACCAGCGCCATTCAAGGGGGCTTGCTGGTGCTTTTACTGCTGACGTTATTCTTACGCCCTGCGGTGGCCTTTTGGGTCTGCATAGGCATACCGATTAGCTTTTTCGGTGGCCTATTTATGATGCCGATATTGGGCGTGACTCTTAACGTAATTTCCTTATTCGCCTTTATTTTAGTATTGGGCATCGTCGTAGACGATGCCATTGTCACCGGAGAAAATATTTACCGAAAAGGCAAAGAGCTCCAAGACCCGCTACAAGCCAGTATTGTTGGCGCACAAGAAGTCTCTATTCCAGTTACCTTTGGCATTCTCACGACAGTCGCCGCATTCGTGCCCTTACTGGTGATTGACGGGGTACGCGGCCAAATATTCGCCAACATCCCAATGGTAGTCATCCCCGTGCTACTATTTTCTATCGTCGAATCCAAGTTCATATTGCCCGCACATTTACGGCACTTAAATTACAACACCGACTCTTCTCAAGACTCAAAAAACGTTTTATTCCGACTCCAAGAAAAAATCGCGAACGGCTTCGAAAGCGCCATCCTTAAATACTATCGCCCGACCCTAGACTTTTGCTTAAACCACCGCTTTTTAGTCATTGCAGTGTTTACCGGCATCATCATTGTGGTGGCCTCCATCGTGTTCAGTGGCTGGACAAAATTTGTATTTTTCCCCCGCGTGCAAAGCGAAGTCATACGCGCTCAGTTAACCATGCCCACCGGCAGCCCTTTTGAATTGACTCGCATTCAGGTTAAAAAAATTGAGGCGGTGGCCTACCAACTCCAAGAAGAATACCGAGACGCTGACAGCGACGTCAGCGTGATCAAAAACATTCTGTCTACTACTGGCTCGTCCGGGGGTGCCGGAGGCGGAAAACCAGAACGAGGACGGGTTTGGATTGAACTGATTTCTCCAGAAGAAAGAAGCGTTGATGTCACCAGCTCCGAACTTGCCAAACAATGGCGGCAAGGAATCGGGGAGATCCCCGGTGCAGAAAGCCTGGTATTTCGCTCCGAGCTAGCCCGTGGCGGAAATCCCATTGAAATCCAGCTTGCCGGTAACAATTTACAATTACTGCAAACCCTCGCCGAAGACATTAAAGAAAAACTCGGCCAATACCCCAATGTATTTGATATAGGCGACTCACTGTCAGAAGGCAAAGAAGAGTTCCAACTTTATATTAAACCCGAAGCAGAAACCTTGGGCATCACCCTGTCAGATCTAGCCAATCAAGTAAGACAAGCCTTTTTCGGTTTTGAAGTGCAACGTATCCAACGAGGCCGAGAAGAAGTCCGCGTCATGGTGCGCTACCCCGCCGAACAACGGAAATCACTTCAAACCCTCAATGATATGATTATACGCAGTCCAAGTGGCGTCGAAGTGCCCTTCTCTGAAGTGGTCGATCTCATTCCTGCGCGCAGCCCTACAGTCATCAAACGCATCGACCGAAATCGCTTAATTAGCATCACGGCTGACATTGATAAAGAAAAAGCCAACCTTAGCGCCATAAAACAAGAACTACAGACATATTTGGTTCAGCTAATGGCGCCCTTCCCGGAAATAGAGTTCACCTTCGAAGGCGAAGCCAAAGAGCAACGTAAATCCCTAAGCAGTCTGGTCGCAGGGTTTGTGTTTGTATTTTTTATTATCTACTGTCTATTGGCCATTCCATTCAAGTCCTATTCGCAGCCCTTCATCGTCTTATCTGTATTCCCCTTCGGCGTCGTTGGCGCGATTATGGGGCACTGGATAATGGGCAAGAACCTGTCCATCATGAGTTTCATGGGCATACTGGCGCTCACTGGCGTGGTGGTCAATGACAGTCTTGTACTGGTGGACTACATCAACAAACGCCGCGCCGAGGGCTTGCCGTTATTTGATGCCATTCGAACCGCTGGCGTGGAYCGATTCCGCCCGGTATTACTCACCTCACTGACTACCTTCGCGGGCCTAACCCCCCTACTGCTGGATAAAAGTACACAAGCGCAGTTTTTAATCCCGATGGCAATTTCGCTGGGCTTTGGGGTTTTATTCGCCACCACCATCACGCTTATATTAGTGCCCATCAACTATTTAATTCTTGAATCAAGCAAAACCTGGATCTCTGAAACGTATACCAAGTTGACCAAAGTTCCGGTGACTCAATCCGCCACGCCCGCCACCACTACAGACCCAGACAAACGCCATACGGACTATTAATAAAACCGCAGAAATCTAACTGTAGAAATCAAACTACAAAACCAGGGGCAGTAATAAAGCGAATAGACGTTCGCATCAAGTATTTGGGGGTAGATACGTTTAAGAGAGGTCTTAAAGAAAGGCCTTAAAGAGCGATAGATGGAGGAAGCTATGGGGGAGAATTATTAGGCGTCGCGCTTAGTCTTAATCGACTAATTTGGCAATGAACACTTAACCGATAAATTTAAGATCATCCAAGTTACTAATTAACTTTTCAAAACGCACTTCAATGACTTCTTTCAAATGAACATTGGCTTTAATTTCTTTAAAAAACGAATCAAGGTAATCCATCAATTCATCCTCTTGCTCGGCTTCTAACGACAAGCTGAGTAATACATTTTCAAGCTCATGCTTGAAATTAACTATTTTCTCCATCACGGCAACGTCATAATCATGAAAATCATTCATGACTTGCGCTAAGCTATCTCTCGCGTCTCGAATAGTTTCAGATAGGCCCGACTCACGTTCCTCTTCGATCTGGATCTCTAGCCCCAAAGAATTTATGCGCGCATCTGCCGCATTGAGCATGATCGTGAGATTGTCTTTAATACGCCCATAATGGCTATCCTCCACCTCAGGCATGTCTCTCAAAAGCACAGAGATTGAGGGGTTATTGATAATTAATTTGCGCGTACTCTCAACAAACCGACCTTTTTCCCCGCTTCTTTCCAATAGAAATGATTCAACAGAATCGTTCGCACATCGRAAATTCAATCGACCATGATGACCGCGGATTTGAATCACTGGATTGATATGATACGCCTCACAAGACTGGAGCAATGAAACGCCTAAATCATCATAACTTTCGCAAAGCCCAACATTCTCCATAAACCGAATAATAACGCCCATCTCCCCAGCGCTCTCCAGCGCTGACTGAGCCACTCCAGTCGCTAGGTCTTTCTGCTCCAAAAGCTGAAGGTAGATTTTCTTGTTTTCAATTTGAATTTTGAGCTTTGCATCGATTTCAATGGGGCAATACGGCTTACTGATATAATCATCCGCGCCTAATTCATACGCCTTAATGGTATCCCCAAGCGTCGTGAGCGAGGATAAAAACACCAAATACACTTCCTTATTAAGCTTACGGACTAGCGCGCAGGTGGCTTTTAAATCCAAGCCCTCCATTACCGGATCAAGAATTACCACGTCCGGTATCATGTCATTAATGTGCTCCAAGCAATCCTCAGCTGAATCTGCCACATCAACGACATAAYGATCCTCTAGCATCCCTTGAAGGATGGTGCGATCATTTTCACAAGAATCGATGATCAGTATTTTGCTGTTATACTCGTAAGTCATTTCTAATCAATCTTGCTTGCATAAAAATCGTAAGCGCCGTCTACCGTAAATACTAAGTTAAACAATTCTTTATCAACTCTACACACCGACGCACTTTATTAAACTCATTCTGTTTTATATGGTTCGTTCATAAACCACTTCCGCCCACTTAATACTACTTAAATAGGCCTCATTCACGACGCTTTCCTCAAGGTCTAATACACCATCAGGGAGATCCTTACCTTGTTCAAAATCAATCACCAAATCGAGAATAACCCCCATTTTGTTTTTCCTCTCAATTAAGCCATCGACTAAACGGTCCGACAAATTCATTTGTTCGAATATGCCTTCAAAGCTCATTCCTAATAAGGTTTCTAGATGAGAGAAAAGCCCCACAGTAAAGAAAGCATCGGGGTCAGGCTCATGCAAACAAATAGCGAGGTTTTTACACATATTGCCGCGAAATACTGAGGAAAATATAAGCACATCAGGCACGTCTTCAAAATTAGACATCGCCAATATAGAAAGCCATCGTTTGATTTCTACCATCCCCAAAGTCACCAAGGCTTCTTGTAAGGAATCGATCCGACTGCCTCTTGAATAGAACGGGGAGTTAACCAACTTCAATAACTTAAAACTTAATCGCGCATCCTGCTTAATCAGATTTCGAATGGCGTTATAACAGGGTTCATCACGATTCAATTCACCTAAAAGTCTAATCGTAATATGTTGGGACTGAGGAATTGATTTTTTTGACACAAATATCGGTTCGGCGTAAAAATAGCCTTGAAACAAATCAAACCCTAGGGATTTGTAATAATTAAACTCTTCCAAGGTTTCAACTTTCTCAGCAAGTAACTTACCCGAGAAGTCTTTCAGGTATTCCAGTTCTTTCAATACGCCGTCACTGCCTAGGTCCAGCACATCAATTTTTATGATATCAGCAAGATCCACCAACGGCTGCCAGCTAGGCGAATAACGAAAGTCATCCAGAGAAATCAAATAGCCCTGTTTAGATTTCCCTGCAACAAGCTCGATCAACTCATCATCAACGATTTCAGTCTCTAATATTTCCARGCCAAAACAACCATCCATACGACTGGGCAACAAGTCTGAACTCAGCAATTCCTTTGAAACATTAAGAAACGCCGGTCGATCGCCAATCATCGCACCATAATCAAACTCTAAAAATGTCGACTCCATGACTTTGACTGACGCGATTTGATTATCATCAATGTGCCCCGCGGAATTAGCGGCACTGTCTCGAAATAGAAGCTCATACCCATAGACCGCCAACTTCGGCGTAAGAATTTCTTGTCGCGATAAGAACACATTCATATAAAAACAACTCACAACAACCCGGTCAGACCGAAGGCTAAAACTCTGTACCGCTCAATTTCAACGCCTTAGATCCGAAATAGAAAAAACGGTGCTTCTATTAATGTTAGACCAAACCATGCAAAAAACACCGCCMCYCGTTAAGGATTAAGCTTTAGATAAYCRGCTCATCTGCGATACAATGCGCCTTTCAATCCCTTATCCACCTTCAATAAAGGAAAAATCATGTTTATCGCGATGAATCGATTCAATATTAAACTGGGCAGTGAGCAAGAGTTCGAGGAGATCTGGAAAAACAGAGAATCTTTCTTAGAAGGCGTGCCAGGATTTAAAGAATTCCAGCTGCTCAAAGGTTCTAGTTATAAAGAACATACGCTCTATGCCAGCCATAGCCTTTGGGAATCACGCAAAGCGTTCGAAGAGTGGACTCACTCCGAAGCGTTCCGTAAAGCCCACGTAGGCGCGGGCTCCAGTAAAGACTTATACCAAGGCCCACCCCAATTAGAACTTTTTGAATCCGTTGTATAAGACAGCACGCACTTTTTAATGCTGTTGAAAACAAGCTCGTTGGCTCGTTCAATGAGCTTGTATGCCTCTCGGTCGCACCCAGCCCTTCTTCCTCGCCCCTATACCTCATCCACACGCCCAGATGTTGTCTCTACTCGCTGCCATGGGTATAGTGCGAGAGTATCGTGCGTAGGCAGGAAATAACCAGTCGCTATAAAAACTATATAAGCCACACAAACTATATAAGCCATACAATCTAGACAAACTATAAAAAGACACCCCTAAGGCACCGATCCAGCACGCGATCAGCTCTGGGTAATAGAATAATCAGCTAAAGCGACATTGATCAAAAAACGGTCAAAAAACGGTCAAAAAACAATAAGAACACACAGCACCGATAACAATCATTATTAACGATGATAAGCACTAGAAATAATCATCGTAAAACGCTTTATTCTTAAGAAATACGTACGTTTAAAACACAATAACCATAAAAACAATATCCATAAAAACAATACCCATAAAATCAATAATGATAAAACCCGCAGTGATATAACCAGCAGTAATATAACCTAAGGAGGATAGGCATTGATTTCTTTTAAGCCCACCGAAGAAGAGCAGCAACTAATTGAATCCGTTGAACGTTTTGTTCGAGAAGAAATTCAACCCAACGCGGACGCACTCGATAAAACCTTGRCCATTGACCAACAAATAGTCCAAAAGCATGCCCAACTTGGCCTGCACTTACTCAGYTTTCCCGAGTCTTTAGGCGGCTTTGGCCTCAACATCGTAGCCAAGCTACTGGTCGAAAAAACCATCGCTAGAGCCAGTGCAGCCTACGCCGTGGCGTTAGACAATGCTGGGTTAGGCGCTCAAGCGATCTTGCATTTGGGCACATCGGAGCAACAAGGCGAGTTTTTATCGCCGTTCCAGAGCGACCCAAGCTATGCCCTGGCCTTTGCACTGACAGAAGCCAACCTTGCTAGCCATACCGGCTACCTACAAACCACGGCCACACCCACGTCTAAAGGCTATTTGTTGAACGGCGCGAAAATGACGGTTTATAACATTGGCCGCGCAAATCAAGTGGTAGTTCTCGCAAGAACCAGTGAAGGCGAAGGTTTCGACGGCGTCCAAGCATTCGTAGTCGATACCAGTAACCCCGGACTCACGATTGGCGACGCCGATCAACGCAGTGGTTTATTTGGTAGCGAATCGGCTCCCATTCAATTAACGGATTGCGAAGTATCCGAGTTTGCCTTGCTAAAAGGGGGAGACGCCCCGCTTCAAAACCTAAACACAGTACTCAACATTGGCCGTGTCATTAATACCGCACGCATCACAGGCGTGGCAGATGCAGCCATTGATTCCATCACCGAATACGCGCAACAACGCGAAACATTCGGCAAAAAAATATGCCAGCACCAAGGCTTGGCGTTTTTCATGGTCGACATGCTCGTGCCAGTAGAGGCCGCTCACTGCCTGAATTTAAAAGCCGCCAGTGAATTGGATAAACTTCAGGATGCAAGCGTATCCTCTTGCAACGCAGCCATCCACGCCAATGAAGCGGCAGTGCAAACCACCATTGATGCGATTCAAGTCTTCGGTGGCGCAGGCTTCATGAAAGATCTACCCGTTGAACGCTATATGCGTGACGCACGTACACTCGCCAACACCTTAGGCACTATTGAAGAGCATCAAGAGGTCCTGGGCACAGCATTGTATCCTGCCGCCTAACGCGCCATAACGTGGTTGCCTTACGGACAGACATAGAACGCCTCAGTGTTAAGTAGACAATACACACAGCGATGGGCCGAGCAAACGCCCACGTAATAACAATTTATTATAAAAAATTTAAATCGCCTATTAACGTAGATCGAAAGGACTTATCCATGATTGATTTCGAAATCCCCGACAATATCGCTAATATTCGCAATGCCTTGCATTGGATGATGAAAGAAAAAGTAAGACCCCATTGCATTCAAGCCGACATCGACGCCAAATACCCACAGTCGTTTTACGATGACTTTGGACCAATGGCCGCCGCCATGTCTCCAGGAGGCGGGGGCAAAGGCAAAAAGAAAGACAGTGGTGGCAGTATGGGCATGCCCGAAGCGACTGCATTAATGGCAGTGGTAGTCGGTGAGGAACTCGGCTGGGGTGACCCAACCATGGCGCTAAACATGCCTGGACCAGGGACAGGTGGCCCCGCATTGGCAGCACGTGGCACAGAGGAGCAAAAAGAAAAGTATTTTGGCATGCTCAAAGGCGGCGGCGCGAAATGGGCTGCTTATGGATTAACCGAGCCTGGTGCTGGGTCGGATGTTGCTCATATTCGAACTACGTGCCATAAGGACGGAGACGAATGGGTGCTCAATGGCACGAAATGCTTTATCTCCAATGGCGCTAAAGCCGAGTGGACCTTGGTCTTTGCCACCATTGACGCCAATTTAGGCCATGCCGGCCAACGGGTGTTTATTGTAGAGAAAGGCACTCCAGGCCTAAGCATTGGTAAAATTGAAAACAAGATGGGCTTTAGGGCTTCTGAGACCGCAGAGATGGTGTTCGAAAATTGTAGAGTGCCTGCCGCTAACTTGCTCGGAGGCGAAGAAGCTCATCAAAAAGGCGGTAAAGAAGGCTTTAAAACCGCAATGGAGTTTTTCGATACCAGCCGCCCAATGGTAGGCATCCTAGCCATCGGCATTGCACGCGCGGCTTATGAAGAGTTGGATCACTGGGTTAAAGACAACTATTGGTTAGACCGCCCTATCCCAAGATACGCAGCATTACGAGACCGACTCAATGATATGCAACGCAAATTAGATGCGGGCCGATTATTATGTTGGAAAGCCGCTTGGATGGCCGACAATAAGATATCCAACACCAAAGAAGCGTCGATGGCAAAAATGTACGGCCCAGGGCTCGCTATGGAGATCTGCTCAGAGGCAGTCAGAATAATGGGTGCTCATGGCACACTAAAGGGCCACTTAGTAGAGAAACTCTATCGGGATATTAAAGTCTTCGATATTTTCGAGGGCACGCACCAAATCCAACAAACCATTATTGCAAAACACATGTTTACCGATGTGACTATGAAGACGGCTTAATTAAAGCGTGCTTAGGAAGGGCCCCTGATGGGCCTTTCCTATTGCTTATTGCTTATTGCTTATTGCTTATTACCTACTGCCTAATACGTATCACTTTTTTCCTATCCATTAATATAAAGCGAAGGTCACGGGACTATACGAGGTTCAACACGAGGGACAACACGTTGACTGTCTTTTCTTATATTCTGTAGCTGTCCACGTAAGCGTGTTTAAGAACAAAGTATAATAACCTCGCCTTAATTTACTACGCTTTGTCAGCACTATTTCATTCTATCCACCAATTCCATTCGTTGACTCCCCTATTCAATCACACACCCCACTAAACCAAAGCGGTCTGCTAATCTTAGCAAGGTGACTCTAGGGTTTATCACACTGTCATTCGGATGTTGTAATGTGGAATAACGGTCTAAGCAACCGCCCTTTTTTATTACTGTTAATTTTATTTTTCTACGCGGTCAATACTTACGGGTTTGATTCCGCAGCGAGAATTAGTGAAGTTACGGATCAAAATAATGACACGGCCGTTCACGTGTCATCTGATTATTTGATTGACCGTAATTCTGCCTATTCCTTAGAAGACATTTTAAGCCCCGAAATCCAAGGGGAATTCAGTCCAAATCCTCACAAAATAGCCAGCTTCGGATTTACGGATGCAAGCATATGGCTTAAGTTTACGTATGTTAATCACCGAACAGCGCAATTAAATAACCCCATACTACTCGATGTCGGTTACCCCCCTTTAGACCACATTGAAATTTACCGTCCTTCAGCTGAGGGCTATCAACAATACCTGTCAGGCTCACTGAATGGCTTTTCTTCAAGAGAACTCAAGCATAGGAACTTCTTGTTTTATCTCCCAGAAACGCTCGGTCGTCCTATCACGGTATACCTAAAAATAAAGTCCCAAACCCCGATCATTATTCCTTTAACAATAAAGTCATTTCAATATATTCAAGGTGCAGACAAATACGAAGCCTATGTATTGATTGCATTACTGTCTATATTCGCAACTCTATTTCTATACAACATTTCCATGAGCTTTACCTTAAACGAGAAATCCCTGTATTTTTACCAATGTTTTTTAGCCGGCGTGATATTACCGTTAGGTTTCTTAACAGGCGTCACGGAAGGGCTATTGGGAGAATCCGTCGCCTGGCCTGCCACTGAGTTTTGGTTTTATGTCAACATTGCCATTATTTTCTACACGTTATTTGTTTCCGAGATACTCGACTCAAGGAAAAACATGCCAAAGGCGATCTTCGCCGAACGCGCTTTGATCACATGGTTTGCTTGCATTGCTGCAGCGACCATTTTTACCGACATTCGATTCTGGCAGACCGGGCTTATCAGTATCATCCCCATGGCCGTGTACCTCTGCACGGCATTGACATACGGCGTAATTCTGAAACAACGAGCCGCCTACGTCGCATTAGTCGCTTGGACCCCATCGATCATCGCCGTTTTAGTGTGGACATTCTCATCACTAAACGTCATCCCCATGAGCTGGTGGACCCTCAATGGCATTTATTTTGGCCTTGCATTCTCTTCAATTTTACTCTCTATTTCATTGAGCGACAAAGTTACACAAGCAAGAAAACAAATGTACCTGCTGGAAAAATCCTCTCGTATTGAACTGGAACAAAACAATCTCGCGCTTCAAAAAAGCAATGGTGTAAAGGAAACATTTTTATCCACCATTAGTCACGAATTAAGAACCCCCCTTAACGGCATCGTGGGCTCGCTCTCGTTACTCGAAAACATAATTAATGAACTTGCGCTTAAAACAAGCAATAAACTAACGTTAAGCCTGAAATACCATTTAGAACAAACCAATCGATCGTCTTCAGAAATGCTCGCCCTCATTAATAACATCATTGACTTTACCGAACTAAACACCGGGCGCATCTGTGTCAATAGCGAATATTTCACACCTTACAAAATCATGCACGATGCCCTTAACAAATCGCTTCCCGAGATTCGTGGTAAACATATCGAAATCCGTTTAGACATCGACGTCCTCAGTACAATTGAAATCCATTCCGACCCAATATTGTATACCAAGGTATTTGAAATATTGATCGAAAACGCGAGCAAATTCACGTCGAAAGGAATCATTACCATCAGCGCTCTGCTGGAAAGTGCGTCACAGGATAGCGCGACGCTACACATTAAAATAAAAGACACCGGGATCGGAATCCCCGACAAAAAAATCGAAGAAATCACGCAACCCTTTCACCAAGTGGATCAATCCATCCGACGCAAGCACGGTGGACTGGGTATAGGGCTATCCGTATGCAAGAAAATATTAGCCGTACTCGATGCGAGCATAGAAATTCATTCGGGAGAAGCGCAAGGCACTGAAGTATGCCTTCAATTTAATATCACTCAATTCAGAACCACCCCCAAGCAAGCAACAATAAACCCAATATTACCATTATCGGTGCCATTGCCAGCGCCAGTGCCATTACAGCCGACACCGGCACCCTCCACTCAACTAAGTAATTCAAGCCAAAATCAGCAACCACTCACTAGCGCCTCAGCTAAACCAAAAGCTGCAAACGACGCGACACTCAATGTATTAAATGAACCCGTATTAGTACTTATCGTTGAGGATAATAAAACCAATCAAATGGTCGCACAAAGTATCGTAAAAAAATTAGGCATGATACCGGTGCTCGCCGAAGACGGGAGTATTGCATTAGAGATATTACAGCAGAAAACTATCACTTATATTTTGATGGACTGCCAAATGCCCGTTATGGATGGCTTTGAAGCCACACGACGCATTCGMGAACTCGACGGACCTAACGCCAAACTGCCAATCATTGCAGTCACGGCCAATAGCACTGAAAATGATCGACGCGCCTGTATGGCGTGTGGCATGGACGATTTCATCGCCAAACCGATTACAGTCAATATACTCACGGAGAAACTTAAAACTTGGGATGAGCAACATCCGCCCATTGCCAGCTAGCCTGCTCTAGGTAAGCGCATGGCTAAGGGGAAGCTACTCCTGGAAGCGCTTAAACAGACGCATCAAAGACGGTGCTTATTCAGGTGCTAGCAACTCGATTCGAAACTCATGAATATCTCGATCACGATTGGAGTGAACCGTTACAATATCGCCAATTTTATGCTTCTCCAAAATGGTTAGTAGTTCATCGTTACTACCCACAGGCACGTTATCCACAGCAACGATAATATCCCCAAATAACAGATCGCCTCGGCGATTCTTTCTGACGCCTCGCATCCCGGCCTTTTCAGCACCGGAGCCTTCTTGCACTCTAACCACCGGCACGCCTTCCACTTGATAGCGCGCTATCCAGCTGTCTGATGCCGTTTCAATGCCCAACACCGGTCGATAGATCCTACCGTATTGAATTAACTGAGGGACAATCTTCGCCACTGTATTGACCGGGATCGCAAACCCAATGCCTACACTTACACCACTGGGGCTGTAGATGGCCGTATTAACCCCCACTAGCTGCCCTAAAGAGTTCAATAGTGGCCCACCCGAATTACCCGGATTGATAGCCGCATCCGTTTGAATCACCCCTTTAATTTTTCGCTGCGTAATGGAGTCTATTTCCCGTCCAAGCGCACTGACCACCCCCACGGTTAGCGTAGTATCTAAACCAAACGGGTTACCAATCGCCAACACCTTACGGCCCACTTGCAGCAACTTCGAATCCCCAATGGGGAGTGGTTTAAGTTGATCGACAGGGGCTTTAATTTTCAATACCGCGAGATCTTTACCCGGTGCTGCCCCGACCAACTCGGCTTCCCACTCACTATGATCCTGGAGCGTGATGGTGACTTTACTGGCGCCCTGAATGACATGAAAGTTGGTCACGATATGCCCTTCAGTATCCCAGATGAAGCCACTTCCAGAACCTTGAGGGATTTCCATAATGTTTAGAGAAAAATAATCTCGCTGTAGCTGGGTGTTGGTGACATACACCACCGCCTGACTGGCTTGCTGGAAGATTTCAATGTTATTCGCTTCATCTTCTGTTTTGAAGGTGGTGTAATCAACGGGGGCGGCGCAAACATTAACGGCTGCTACGGCAAAGGCAAGCCCAACGACTGCCGCAAAACAATCACCTAACACCCGGCCAAGCGCATCGTATTTAAAGCCAGCTCGTTGTCTCATTAAAGTCCACCCCCGTACTCAAAGTACGCAAAATAAATCGATTCATAGCGCCAAAATTTATAATACACATCCATCGCAAAGTAGTAATTTCGAGCAAGCGACTATTTCAGACTGGCTTCTTTATACTGCTTCTCCAAGCGCGGCTCTAAGCATAATTGGAATCCCCCTCATTTCCAAGCGCTTATCAATAAATCGACGTCCATGGGTGATCGTAATAAAGCAACATTATAGGGTCGATACCACCCATCCCTGATTCTCATCCGTACATTTCTACAGGCTCCCCAGCCATGAAAACCGTCTAACATTAGCTGCGACTAATCCAGAATTGAATCCAGCCATTCAAGAACGGTTTTGCTTAAGCCAGCGAAGATGAGCGGTGATAAAATCATGACAGGTCGTCAGTCGTTAAATATTATTTTATTCGACAAAACGACTCATTAAAACTAAACCTTATGAACATCAAATTACTTACAACTTATTGCGCTTACAGCGCCTCGACCACGACCAAAATGGGGGCCAACTTTAATACAATCGTATAACAACAGTAAAAACTCCTGCCAAAATCACAGATGAACTAGCACTATTAAAAAAGGTCAAATAACTTTTTCATCTACCTCCCCTTATGTCTAATGAACTTCGCCATCGGTCGTAGATCACTACCCATCCAAATTCGGCTTCTTATACTAGTTAGTGTACCAACCAAAAAAACCTAACTGTGATGAACTATAAATGACTGACAATAAATCCGGTTTTACACTCATCGAAATGATGGTCATATTAGCTATCATTGGCGTGCTTACAGCTTTCGGTGGAAGGTCATTTATCGATTCCATTGCTAAAAACAGAATCACAACGCAAGTCAATGAATTTGTAGTAACGCTTCAAGTGGCTAGAAGCGAAGCAGTGAAACGAGGCGCGACAGTGAACATAATCGCCACTTTAGGTGACGTCACTACAGACGAATGGGGTGAGGGATGGCGCATTGAAACCCTTGATGGCGAAACACTGCGAGTCTGGGAAAGTCTAAAGGGAAATCTTACCCTCGACAGCATAGGGGGTATTTCTCAGTTCGCAATTTCAAGCCAGGGCACAATGGATAACACCGACACCCTAGAGTTATGTGATGCCACTGCCAATACTCCGGGCAGCCAAATCACATTAACAATCACAGCAAGAACTCGCATCCAATCTGGAATCAACTGTACTTAGAGGCGCTCAAGAATGAAACATCCGTCTAATTCTCGGGTACAGGGTTTTATGTTACTCGAAGCATTGATTGCACTATTGATTCTTGCGATTGGCTTACTGGGTATCACGGGTATGCAGGCCATGAGTTTGAAAAATAACAACAGCGCAATCATGCGGACCCAGGCAACCCTGTTGGCCTACGACATTATCGATCGAATTCGTACTAACAAGGATTCTGACTACGCGATATCCCTGGGCACCCACCCGCCGAATCAAAACTGTTTAGTGGGTAATGATTGCAGTCCTTCGCAAATGGCTAATTTTGATTTGGCCAACTGGAAATGCTCGTTGGGCTCCTTTAACGACGTCTCGATTTGCACCGACTTGGGTATTCAAGGCGTACTCGCGGAAGGCGACGGTACGATTAGCCTGGTAGGCCAAACATACACGGTATCCATTTCCTGGGTAGACGGCAGCACCGGAGATATCAAAACGTTTGAAATGAGTGCAGAGATATGAAAACAGCACTGCCATTAATGCAACACACTACCATGAAAAATACTTTAAATGGATCTTCAGGTAATCAACCCTTTCAGCAACCGAATCGATTAGGTTATCGCTCTATGCGTCGTCCTGTACATCACCCAATACATCACCCAGTACATCGCGCTCATAAAGGACTAACGCTCATTGAATTAATGATTGCCATGGTGATTTCAATTTTTCTATTGGCTGGCGTGATTCAAATGTTTGCCGCGAGCAAACAAACCTATCGCTTACAAGACGGCTTGGCGCGCTTACAGGAAAATGCACGTTTCTCCTTAGACTTAATTGGCGGAGAGATGAGGCTTGCGGGTTATATGGGCTGTTATGCCAGCGGGTCTGCCAACATGGTCAATACCCTCAACGTTACCGATTACGAAATGCAACTGGACATCGCACTGTCGAGTTTTGAAAGCGACGGTACTAACTACACGGGTTCAGTAGGGTCCGTCTGGACAGAAGTCCCTGAAGTCATTCGCAATGCCATCGCCACGATCCCCGCAGACCAACCCTCATCCGATGTGCTTACCATTCGCAGAGTCGCTGACCAAGGATTACGACTCGCGTCAACCATGCCAAACGTTTCCGCAGATTTAAAAGCAGTCGACGATACTAATGATCCTCCTGAAGACTGCGACATCTTACTCATCAGCGACTGTACTCGCTCAGCCATATTTCAAACCACCAACATAACCGTGCCAGGCGGTGGCGGAAACATCAATATTGTTCACAACACAGGTATCTGTGCCCCAGGCAATGCCACCAAACCCTTAATAGAAGGCTCAGGAGAACCTTTTTCCACCGACGCTTCAATTTATAAAATGGCCACCACGACCTTTTTTATCGCCCCCAGTGACATCGACAATGCCGAAGGCGATACCGTGCTATCGCTCTGGCGAAAAGAATTCAATAACGCCCCGCAAGAGTTAGTCGCAGGCGTTGAGAGCATGCAGTTTTTATACGGCATTGATTCCGGCACGGACGGCATTCCTAATTACTACGCCCGCGCAGGCGCCCAAGATTTGAGTACAGCGGTGAGTATCCGCATCGATTTAGTTTTGAATACCATTGATCGTGCCACACTCAATGGTGACGGATTAGTGCGACGCACATTCGGCCAAACCATCCAGATTCGCAACCAACTCAACAACTAGAGGAGCAGCATATGTCAAACAAGGGTAGTTTCGGTGCCTCGCCAACAACGTCTGTTACCAACAAGTTCGCTCATGGTGCGCGACTAACACATCAACGTGGCGTAATCCTGGTCACCAGTCTATTTATTCTTTTACTCATGACCATGTTGGGTATTACCGGCGTCACGACAACGTCCCTCGAAGAAAAAATGGCCGCTAATTTAAGGGACCATTACCTCGCATTTCAATCCGCAGAAACCTCCTTACTCACCGGTGAAAAATTTGCCAAAGGGTTAATTCATATGGGCGATTTTGATGACGAAGGATCCGTAGGCCTGTACTCCATCGCGGACCCTGCAACACAAAATCGCTGGGAAACCATTGACTGGGAAGGCGGCAGTAATTTTGTACAGGTCAAATCTAGTCTCGCAGGACTCTACGCCCAACCTAAATACATCATTGAACACCTCACCGACATAACCGGCAGTACTGGATCAGCCAGCGTCATGGTTTCTGGCTACGGGGGCTATAGCGGTGGCAGCGGCGCAACGGTGTACCGCGTGACTAGCTTTGCCACAGGCGGGTCCGCTAATTCAAAGATAATGCTTCAAAGTACTTATGCGGATAATTAGTGAATTGATAATCGCTACCTGCTAAGCACCCGCTTCAAAGAATTAAAAAATGGTTTATCAATAAAATAACTAAGACATGCCTCAATCACTTAGACCGAGATTACTGAACACTATTTTGGGTAAAACAAACAGATACACAAGAACAAGGATCGCGCGTGATGCGATCAACGATTTATAATTTTTACCTCTTCGGAGCCGAACAATTCAGAGCTACTCAGAACTACTCGGAACTACATCATGTTGAAAATTACTCACTTACCCTTAGCCAAGATCAAGTTAAGTCACTACGGGCTTTCGCTATTGCTTCTATCCGTATTAAGCCAACCCGGATTTACAGGGGATCTCGATCTAGCGCAACAAGCCTTAGAATTACGCGTCGGCTCAGAACCTAATGTCGTAATACTAATGGACGACTCCGGCAGCATGGACTGGGAAGTAATGTCACTGGATTTCGACAACGGCTCCTTATTTACCGGCCTTCAACCCGACGGCAGTAACACCGGTGTGGGCCCCTTAATCGATAGAGACTCCAACGACGATGGGTTCATCAACTGCCTCGTAGGGTCAGGGAGTTTTTTCGGGTATCTCTACGGCGTAGAGTTTGGCTCCAACACCTACGGGGATAACGGTAGTGACTGTAATACCAGTGACGATCAAGCATGGCGTTTTAGAAACGCTGACTTTAATCCACTCTACTTCGACCCAGCAAAAACCTACCAACCCTGGCCCGGCCTAGATAGCAATGGCGACGCATTTCAAAACATCTCAATCACCGCCGCGACCGACAATCCTTTTGCAAGTACCTATGGCGAAACCATCGACTTAACGCAACATAACTCCAATTGGTTCGGCGGAACTACTCGCACAACCTCGGACGACGACAGCAATACCATTGCCGATGGGTTTCGCTACTACCGCTGGCGAGACCTGAATGGCGACTCCTTATTTGATAACGGAGAAGAAACCGAGTTTTTCATAGCCGACGCTGACTCAGCCACTCAACAAAATTTCGCCAACTGGTTTTCCTATTATCGCTCCAGAGACATGGTCGCCAAAGGCGCCATTACGCTGGCACTCGAAAACATCACCAACGTACGCGTAGGCTACGCAACCATTAATCAAACCGCCCACAATATCGAAATTGCAGAAATGAACCCGTCCCCCACCGCCGGGAATAAAAAAGCATTGTTCGATAAAATCCTCGGCAGCGTTGTGCCAAGCTCGGGCACCCCAGTACGACAAAACTTAGAAAAAGTTGGTAAATATTATGAGTGTGTCACGGGCAATATATTCAACACCACGAACTGCCCAATCCTCCCAGAACCTGCGGGCAGCTGTCAGCAAAACTTCACGATTTTAGTCACCGACGGCGCATACAACGGCGGCGACCCATCCGTTGGTAATACAGACTCAGGCAGCGGTGATTGGGATGGTGGCGCCTATGCAGACAACGAAAGCAACACCCTCGCTGATGTCGCCATGCACTATTATGAAACCGACCTACAACCGACAATCAACGACAATGTGCCTGCGACTGCTGCGGACATTGCTGGCTCGAATGCCTTAGACGATGAAGACGATACTATGCATCAGCACATGAAAACCTTTGTCATTGGCTTTGGCGTCAACGGCAGCTTAACCGGCCCGCCTGACAACATCGATGACGCCTTTGCTTGGCCGAACCCCTACGATACAGGGGAAGCCAAAATTGATGACTTAATCCATGCCGCTTATAACGGTCGCGGGGAATACCTCAGCGCCAGCGACCCAGCAGAACTCACCAACGCCTTAGAAAACGTATTCACAACCATCCAATCCACAGTGGGCTCTGCAAGTGCGGTGGCCTTGAACACGCAGAGCTTAGAGCAAGGCGCACGCGTTTTTCGAGCGTTCTATAACTCGCGTACTAATTCAGGGGATGTGGTGGCTATCACCATCGATAGCCAGGGCACCATCGACACCACCGAGTTATGGTCCGCCGCTGAGCAATTAGATACTGTGATCGAAAACGACGCCCGTACCGTCATCGGATTTAAACGAGACGGCGTGAACACTGGCGGTATCCCTTTCGTCTTTTCAGATTTACTCAGCAGCCAACAAGCATTACTCAACACCCCTGCTGCGCTTTCCTTGCCCATTGGCTACGGCAATGGCGACACTGACATTGGTGATGAACGAATGGATTACTTACTCGGTGACAACATCCATGAAGGGGACAATGCAAGCATTGGTGAATTTCGAGACCGTGAAGCCGCATCAGGCAAACTAGGGGATATTATTCACTCATCCCCCGTCTTCGTCGGCACAGCCCCCTTCTCCGGCCGCGATGAGGCCCCTTACCCGCTCACGGATACCTATTCGCTTTTTGCTACATCCATCGAAAGCCGTACCACAATGGTCTACATCGGCGCCAATGATGGCATGTTTCACGGTTTCTCCGCAGACAATGGTTCTGAGCTCATAGCCTTCGCTCCCAATGAAACCCTGGAGAATTTGAGCGACTTAACCTCCCCCAGCTATCAGCATCAGATGTACGTCGACCTGACCGCATCAGTCAATGACGCTTACGTCATTAATCGTCCCTTAGGCGCAAGAGAATGGACTACCGTATTAATGGGAGGCTATCGTTCGGGAGGCAAAGGCTATTTCGCGCTCGACGTCACAAACCCCTCGGAGTATACACTCGCGTCTACGGCGGCAGAGACAGTACTTTGGGAGTTTGGCGAGGAAGACGACGGTGGCGTAGGCAACAGTGATGTGGGTTACAGCTTTAGTCAGCCCATTATCGCCATGAGTAATGCAACGCTCAGCGGTGAACAACGCTGGGTGGCTATCTTTGGCAACGGCTATAACAGCACCAGCAGCGATGGCGACTCAGCCCTTTATATACTCTTCATCGAAGAAGGCGTCGACGGCACTTGGAGTTCAGGTGACTTTATTAAAGTCACCACCGGACACGGAAAAGCCGAAAGCAGTGACGGTACTACCCCCAATGGCTTAGGCAGTCCAGTAGTGGTGGATGCTGACGCCAATGGCACGGCGGATTACGTCTACGTGGGCGACCTTCAAGGCAACCTCTTTCGTTTTGATATCAGCAGTAGCAGCTCATCTACATGGGCTAATTCAAGCAATCTAAAAGTCGTTTATCAAGCGGAAGACGACCTTAGTAATCCTCAACCGATTATCGCTCAACCGGTGGTCATCTCTCACCCAGACGAAGACGGGTTCATTGTTATTGCGGGCACTGGCAGCTGGATGACTAATGACGACGCCACCACCTCTGAAATTCAATCGATCTATGGCATTTGGGACGACCTAAGTAACTCACCGGAAGTTTCAAAAAACCAATTGGTAGAGCAAGAATTCACCAACCAATCAGGCACCATCGAAGGCTACTCAATTCGTACCCTGAGCGAGAACGAAATCGTCTGGAAAAACAACGGCAGCTCCAGCAGCAAAGTAAAAGGCTGGTATATTGATTTCGATGTAACCGCAGCCGGCAGCGGCGGTATTGAGTATCCCGGCGAGCGCCCCACGCAATTGTCTTATATCGCGGGTATTTTATTCGCTAACACCATCATCCCCAAAGACCCTAGCAGCTGCGAAGGAAGCCCTGGAGGATTTCAGCTAGCCTTTGACCCAGCCACCGGCGGCGCCTACCCAGAGATCGTATTTGATCTCAATAACGACCATAACTACAACGAAGACGATCAAAAGAATGGTGCCTCGCCCGCCGCGCTGTTCTACGATAAACCCCTAGGGCCCTCGACCTTTATCAGTGACCGAGTACTCAACTCACTCAGCGACGGGGAAATAATTTCTACCGGCATTAACGTCACCACCTCCGCCGCCACGGGCCGCCTATCGTGGCGAGAAATAGACCTTTCAACGGTTAATCAAGACGATTAATAAAGCACGCGAATGAATATAACCCTTAGACTTATCCCTAAATGGCTCAAAGGAACTCTCATGAAGGCAACTATCACTCAGTTTCAAACAGCGACGATGATGCAATCGAC
>NVVB01000131.1 GCA_002402085.1 Gammaproteobacteria bacterium | reverse complement strand
GCTCATCCGCTTCGTTATGCCCACGACGTCGATAACAAAATAGATCGATAACCACATCTTTCTTAAATTCTTGACGGAAATCCATGGCCATTTGCGTGACAAAAACGACGGCTTCCGGGTCATCACCATTGACATGAAAAATCGGCGACTGAACCATTTTAGCTATATCGGTGCAATATTCAGTAGAACGACTGTCTTCACGGCGACTGGTGGTAAATCCGATTTGATTATTCACCACTACATGCACCGACCCGCCAGTCTTGTAGCCTCGAGTTTGAGACATCTGAAAAGTTTCCATAACCACACCCTGCCCAGCGAACGCTGCATCGCCATGAATCAGGATCGGCATCACTAAATCGCCCTCAGGATCGTTTCGACGATCTTGTCGAGCGCGAACAGACCCTTCAACCACGGGGGAAACAATTTCAAGATGAGAGGGGTTAAACGAGAGTGCTAGGTGAATTTCACCGCCCACGCTATGTACGTTCGACGAGAAGCCCTGATGATACTTAACATCACCTGAGCCAGTTTCCTGGAGTTTCTTTCCCTCAAACTCTTCAAATAGTTCTTGCGGACTCTTGCCCAGGATATTAACCAACACATTTAGCCGGCCACGATGGGCCATGCCAATGACCATTTCTTTGGCGCCATATGAACCGGCTCGCTGAATAATTTCATCAACAAGAGGGATCATACTTTCCCCGCCTTCAAGACCAAAACGCTTGGTGCCGGGGTATTTTGTCCCCAAATAACGCTCTAGTCCTTCAGCTGCGGTTAGCCTTTCAAGAATATGCTCTTTTGCTTCAGTATTAAATACKGGCCGAGAACGAACAGACTCCATGCGTTGTTGAATCCAACGCTTCTCAGCAGTATTAACGATGTGCATATACTCGACACCGATACTACCGCAATAAGTTTGCTCCATCGCCGAAACGATTTCTTCAAGGGTGGCCTCTTCCTTACCGATATACAGCGTACCCGTTTGAAAAAGAGTATCGTAATCACCTTTAGAAAGACCGTGATGAGATAATTCCAAATCGGGCACTGGCTCTCTTTCCATAAGCCCTAACGGGTCAAGGCTGGCTTTTTGATGGCCTCGCACTCGATAAGCAGTGATTAATTGAAGTACTTGGACTTGTCGCCGCTCATGCTCAGAACTAACACTGGACGCTTGAACGGGCTGAACTCGGTTTCGGTTCTTAGCAAGCAATAGGAAATGCTCGCGAACTGAGGAACGTGGGATATCATCCGGCGCTTTCTCATCGTATAGTGGCAACTTCTCAAAATAAGCGCGCCATTCTTCATCTACACTATTGGGGTCTGCAAGGTAAGATTCAAACAGATGCTCTACATAATCAGCATTACCCCCACTTAAAACAGAAGTACTCCACTGCCGATACATCACACCGTCTTGCATTTTGCCACCTTAATTTTAGGAGACATGCTCCATGCAGACCCGATAAGGCTTTCTTTAAGCTGTAGCGTTCCTTGCGGGATTGCACACACTATTTTCAAAAGCGCTAGGGTCTATTCGAACATGCCCCTGAAGATAAAATTCCTTCCACTTATATAATTTTAGTCACTTATTAAGATTATATTCTAAGGCTTAGAATATAATTTATAAGAGTCTGCTAAGCCCTTATTGTATAAGAATACACCAATGCATGTGACTAAGAATGAGGTAAATATGTCACCAGAAATTCAGGAAATTATTCCCCCACCCAGATTCACACCCCAAACTAGGGTCCAGCGGGCAAGGGAGATAATTAACTCGGGCTAATTAGGTAGCCCGTTGAAGCATCATTTTTCGAATATGGCCAATCGCACGAGTCGGATTAAGGCCTTTAGGACAGACGTTGACACAATTCATAATGCCACGGCAACGAAACAGACTGAACGGATCATCTAAATCGGCCAAGCGCTCGTCAGCACCTTCATCACGGCTATCAATTAAGAATCGATAGGACTGCAACAACCCAGCCGGTCCGATAAATTTGTCAGGATTCCACCAAAAGGACGGACAAGAAGTGGAACAGCAGGCGCACAAGATACACTCATACAAACCATCTAACTTCTCACGGTCCTCAGGGGACTGAATTCTTTCAGTAGCCGGAGCCGGGGTATCATTGATCAAGTAAGGCTTAATTTTATGGTATTGCTTATAAAACTGCGCCATATCTACGACCAGATCACGTACCACGGGCAACCCTGGAAGTGGTCTTAACACTAACTTTTTGGTCTGACTTTTCACCAACTCAGAAATCGGTGTAATACAGGCCAGCCCGTTATTGCCGTTCATATTCATTCCGTCGGAACCACACACACCTTCGCGACAAGCTCGGCGGTAGGCCAACGTAGGATCCTGCTCTTTTACTAAAGCCAAAACATCTAAAATCATGATGTCTTTGCCACCCGTATCAACCTCATATTCCTTCATATAAGGTTCGGAATCCTTTTCAGGATCGTAGCGATAAATGCTAACTTGCATACATAGCCTCGTAATTCAGTCTTGCCTATGCCCCGCCACTGGTGTCAGCGGGGCAATTCTTGTTGGTTTAATAAGTTCTTGCTTTCGGTTGGAAAGTAGGGACTTGCTTAGGCGAAAAGTTCACGTCCCGCTTGGACAATTTCTTCTCGGTTGGGTCGTAAAATGAATGCACCAACCAATTCTCATCATCTCGATCAGGGTAGTCATATCGAGAATGAGCACCACGGCTTTCTTTACGAATCTCTGCAGAAACCGCAGTAGCTTCCGCTACCTCTAGCAAGTTATCTAACTCAAGCGCTTCAATTCGTGCCGTATTAAACGTACTGCTCTTATCGGCCATGTAACCTTCAGCGACTCGGTCTCTCAACTCGGCAAGTTTGCTAACGCCCTCTTGCATCAAGTCTCCCTTACGGAATACGCCAAAATGGTTTTGCATGATTTGCTGTAAATCTTTGCGTAAGACAGCAACATCCTCACCACTCTTTGAATTTTCCCAGCGATCCATACGGCTTTCAGCACGCTCAAAGTCAGATTCGCTGACGTCTCGCAACTCCATACCTTCACGCAATGATTTTTCGATGTGTATTCCAGCAGCTCGRCCAAATACCACCAAATCAAGCAGTGAATTTCCACCTAAGCGATTAGCTCCATGCACAGATACACAAGCCACTTCACCTACCGCATACAAGCCCGGAACGATTTTTTCGTTACCTTGACTATCACGGGTAATGGCCTGGCCATTAACATTGGTGGGGATTCCACCCATCATATAGTGACACGTAGGCACTACTGGAATCGGGTCATACACAGGGTCGACTGCGGCAAAAGTCTTGGATAACTCACAAATACCCGGCAGTTTTGAATGCAGCACGTCTTCGCCTAAGTGATCTAACTTAAGGAATACATGATCACCCTCAGGGCCTGCACCACGACCATCCAGAATCTCCATCATCATGGAACGAGCCACTACATCACGACTGGCTAGATCCTTGGCATTAGGTGCGTAACGTTCCATGAAACGTTCGCCGTCCTTATTGACTAAATAACCGCCCTCACCCCGACAGCCCTCGGTAACCAGCACGCCCGCACCAGCGATGCCGGTCGGATGAAACTGCCACATTTCCATGTCTTGCACAGGCAAACCGGCTCTTAAAGCCATGCCCACGCCGTCACCGGTATTAATCAATGCGTTAGTAGTAGAGGAATAAATTCGCCCTGAACCACCTGTAGCAAAAACAGTTGCCTTCGACTTAAAAGCAACTACTTCACCTGTTTCAATGCACATTGCCATAACGCCGCATACTGCGCCGTCTTGGTTAGTGATCATTTCAAACGCATACCACTCGTTGAAAAACACGGTGTCATTCTTTACGTTTTGTTGGTACAAGGTATGCAGTAATGCATGACCTGTTCGGTCAGCCGCAGCACATGTTCTCGCTGCTTGACCGCCCTCACCAAAATTCTTCGACTGGCCACCAAACGGACGCTGGTAAATTCTACCTTTATCAGTTCGGGAGAATGGTAAGCCCATGTGCTCTAACTCAAACACAACTTCAGGCCCAACATTACACATGTATTCAATGGCATCTTGATCGCCAATGTAATCCGACCCCTTAACAGTGTCGTACATGTGCCAACGCCAATCATCATCAGGATCGTCGCTCGCAATGGCACAAGTAATGCCCCCTTGCGCGGAAACGGTATGAGACCGTGTTGGAAATACTTTTGAAATAAGCGCAGTTTTCTGGCCGGATTTAGAAAGCTGTAAAGCCGCTCGTAATCCTGCCCCACCACCACCTACAATAACGGCGTCGTAACTGACCGTTTTAATTCCAGTCATCGACTAAAACCCCCATAAAATCTGCACGCCCCAAACGAAATACACCATAAGTGCTAATCCGCAGGCTGCTTGAAAAAGAAAACGAATTCCGGTGGGCTTAAAATAATCCGTTGAAATTGTCCATAGTCCCACCCAGGCATGTCCAGCAACTGCTAAGAAAGAAATCAAACTAGCGATTCGAACCGCAGTATTTCCCATAAAGGAATGCCATTGCTCATAAGAGAGTTGTGGGTGACAAGCAAAAAAGCCCAACATCATTATAAAATATGCGCCCAAAACTACCGCAGTGATGCGCTGCATCATCCAATCGGAAAGGCCACTACGCCCTAAATTGGTTACATTGGTAACCATAACCATGCCCCCGCAATTAATATCAGCAAACCAGACAACACTATTGTAATTCCTGCGCCGCGACGAGCACCCTCAAGGGTCTCACCGATGCCAGCATCCATAAGCAGATGCTTTACGCCCGCAACCAGGTGAAAAATCAAACCCGCCAAAATAGCGAATAGGATTAGCTTTACTAGAAAGCCGTTTAATGTCTCTTGTAACGCGTCAAACGACCCCTCATTCATTAATGACTGATCAAGCACCCACAACAAGATTGGCAAAGCTAAGAAAATAGCGAAGCCGGTCACTCGATGGATAATGGATGCAAAGCCAGGAAGGGGCAGTTTAATCGTGGTTAAGTCAAGATTAACGGGTCTTTTATCTTCCACAGTTAAAACCATTTTTTGTGGCCCCCAATGACAAAACAAAGGGAACAGTTAGCAAGTGCGTGACGCACTCAAATGAAGCGCAGCCCACGATAAATCGAACGAGAGTTTCTCAATCATTAATTTACAATAGAAGCATAGCGCAGGTGAGTTTTTTTGATCTAGCCAATGAGTTTTCGTAAACCTCCAACCCACTGGACGCGAAGTATAGTATTCTGTAATGGTAATTACAATTAAGACATCAGGCAAAATGCTGAAACAAAAGAATATTTACCCTGCTAAAATGAAAGTTTGTGCAAGGCGTACTTGTACAGCTAAAATAGTTGGGAAACACCCCGCTGTCCATTGACAAACAGTATTGAAATCTATACGTTTGGCGCGTTTCCATTCAGCCGTACACGTTCGAAATCCGAACAGGAGAGAATAATGACTGAGAAAAAAGCTCAGTTAACTGTTGAGTCCAAAGGTCTCGACATAGAACTACCCATTTATTCTGGCACCCTTGGGCCAGATGTTGTTGACGTTCGAGCCTTAACGGCGAACGGAATATTCACCTACGACCCAGGATTTGTGTCCACTGCCGCCTGTGAATCCAAGATCACCTATATCGATGGTGAAAAAGGAATTCTACTACACAGGGGCTACCCAATCGGTGAGCTAGCAGAAAACTCCGACTACCTGGAAGTTTGCTACCTACTCATGTATGGAGAGCTTCCTAGCGAAGAGCAAAAAGAAGACTTCGTTAAGACCGTCACCAACCACACCATGGTGAACGAATCCATTAGCGGATTCTTTAAAGGCTTCCGACCCGACGCCCACCCGATGGCAATCATGTGTGGCGTAGTCGGCGCGCTATCGTCGTTCTACCACGACTCTCTGGATATCAACGATGAAAAACACAGAGAAGTCGCCGCCTTCCGACTTATTGCAAAAATGCCCACGCTGGCTGCCATGTGTTACAAATACACTATCGGCCAACCGTTCATGTACCCCAGAAATGATCTCAGCTACTCCGAGAACTTCCTGCACATGATGTTCGGCGTACCCTGTGAAGAAACCAAAGTCAGCCCGACTATTGCTCGTGCTATGGACCGTATCTTCATACTTCATGCTGATCACGAACAAAACGCAAGTACAAGCACCGTAAGACTTGCGGGCTCATCAGGGGCCAACCCATTTGCCTGTATCGCAGCGGGAATTGCAGCACTTTGGGGACCTGCTCACGGCGGCGCAAACGAAGCCGTTCTGGATATGCTTGAAGAAATTGGCGATGTATCTAACGTCGGCAAATTCATCGAAAAAGCAAAAGATAAAAATGACCCATTCCGACTTATGGGATTTGGTCACCGGGTCTACAAAAACTTTGACCCTCGCGCCACCGTTATGCGTGAATCTTGCCACGAAGTACTAGCCGAATTAGGGATAGAGAATGACCCTCAATTCAAGCTAGCACTGAAGCTGGAGAAGATTGCCCTAGAAGACGAGTACTTCATTCAGCGCAAGCTCTTCCCGAACGTAGACTTCTATTCTGGCATCATCTTGAAAGCGATTGGAATCCCCACCAGCATGTTCACAGTGATCTTTGCACTGTCCAGAACTGTTGGCTGGATATCCCATTGGCACGAGATGATCTCGGGGCCCTACCGGATTGGGCGACCTAGACAGCTTTATACCGGCGAAACTGAACGTCCTTTCGTCCCGATAGACGAACGCAAATAGAGCATTAGAAAAAGGCCGCACTAGCGGCCTTTTTTTTGCCTAAAAACCAAGCTATCAACACCTCACGCACCAGAAAGCCCCAAACAGATCTACCCCCCGCKCSKMNTRCNCRGYWRAAAGCGCTCGAACTGACGCCCTTGGACGAGGTAAAGGTCGTGATCTTGGGACAGGATCCCTATCATGGTCCGGGTCAGG
>NVVB01000130.1 GCA_002402085.1 Gammaproteobacteria bacterium | reverse complement strand
TGGAGGCGGGTGGTTCTTTAAAGGTGATTTCTAGTTCGCGTAGCATTTCGTCGTCGAGTGCATTGCGCTTTTCGCTTCGGGTTAACGTGACTGTACGGACTGCGCCGTTTGATTCAACTCGTATTTTCGCCATGATCTTAATTCTCTCCCTGGGCGCATGTTTTGTTTTTATAATCGAATGTTTAAATGCCTTTTTTAAATCCAGATGACCTGTATTACGGGTTTATATCTTCTTTTGATAGTGTGCTGAGGCGCATCTATTTTTAATAAGGCGTTTGTTTTAGGTCACCGACGAAATATTGTCCGGTGTTGGGCCTGGTTTGTGATCAGTGAATCTTTGTTTGTATTGTAATTATTATTTTTGTTGTAATGCTCGCTACGGTAGTTATTTAAACCGCAACGTTTATGGCCGTAACTCGCTGCACGGCAACTAGTTTTGTGCCGAGAATGCTAGTGTTAGTAAGCTATACTCCATACTAACACTAGATTCTAAGTTTAAAACAACTTTTCAATAACTATATTTTTCAGTGATGGCTATATTTATTTCGGCCTATTTTTTTGTTAGTCACTTAGGGACTATCGTTTCCAAGTGTTGTCATCATAGGCCTCCGGTTTAAAGGGCAGTACCCACATTTGATAGAGTGAGCTGATTAGCATAAATGCAGAGGCTGCGGCCCAGCCTATACCTGCAATGATGGTCAGTATGGCAAAATTGGGATACCACTTGACCAGCCACCAGGATAAGGCGTCGAGAATCAAAAAGGTAAAAGGGAACAGAATAATAATGGCTTTGATCCACGGTTGAATGCCAACCGCCAAGCTAAAGATTAATCCCAGAAAGAAGAAGATGAACGCCATACCGAATAGATGAATGTGAGAAAAGCGGGTCAGGGTATCGACTGARGTGCCTTGRTCTACTTCGGCCACCAATTTAACGGCGGCCAATTGATTAAAGTCRGGCAGTCCAGGAATGTGGCCGTGGCATTGCGTGCAGTGGGCAGTGAACAGTGGTTTTATTTCCGGTTGCCAGCGCGACTCTGGTGCGCCATCTTGCACCCATTCGATAATGTGGGTGCGTACTTCTATGGGCGCTTTGTCTTTCATTGAGCCATTTAGCTTGGCTTCAATACGGCTGTTGCCACGGTTGCCGTAATAGCTGTAGACAATATCATTAATTGAAAACCCCCATTCTCCGTCTGCCATGCCATGGGTTAATTGCATTTGCGCGCCAGCCATCAGTAGGCCGAGGCCTGTGACTAGTAAATAACCGGTGAAGAGCGTGCGTAAAGGCAAAGAGATGCTGGGTAAGTTAACCCAGTGGTCGTCATGTTTATTCATGTCTGGACTCCTTGGCAATGATTGGGCGACGTGTTCATTTGGATTTTTTAATTCACTTTGGACGGGTTCCTTTGAGGTTGTTTTACGTAGACTGTTTTATGTAGACCGTTTTTTCCTGAGATGGATAAACCCAATGTACTCTCTTTGTTTCCGTTTGATAAGGTGGGTTTTAGTAATCACTTTGTTCGTAGGGGTGAATAATGTTATGAGCGGTGTTTTGAGGGGAGGAGGGGGTATTTATTGTTCGGCTCCTTAGTCTGCGTATCATGTGGTATTTAGCGGTACGTTCGCGAGTCAACTCGTGCTTTTAGCGTTTGAAACGGATGAATTTCATAAAGGGGTAGGGCATACTGTTTAGAGATGAATAGATCACCGAGTTGTTATTAATTATGAATGTCAGTAGATGTAGTGTTGCCTTCTGTTGTAGTGCCACAGTTGTTCAACGTTTAATTAATTTGCATATTAATTTCAATGGCTGCGCGCGTTGCGCAAGAGGGTGCCTGTGATTGATACCCCGTTGCTACATAAAGCCGTTGAACACGGGAGTTCGTTGGCTAATTATTCGTTTAATGGTGTGATTATCTTTCATAGCTTATTTGCTTTGCTGGCGGTGGTGTCGGGTGTAATTGCTTTGTGGCATCGTAAGGGCAGGCTTGACCATAAACGGGCGGGACAGATTTTTGTAATCGGAATGTTGGTCACTGCTATATCAGGCGTGTTGCTTGATGTGGTTCGACTCTCTTTTTTTGTAGAGCAGAATCATACCAAATATCCGGGTTTCTCTATGCCGACTTCTTATCCTGCTCGTTTTTCTTTTCTATACGTGGCGTTTAGTTTTTTATATGTGTTTTCGTTTTCCGGTGCAGGGTTTATGCAATCTAAATCGGTTAGAGGATTAAGGCTGCGGCGATTTTTCTCTTCTTCCGCCTACGGTATTTTTCTGGTGGTAACGGGGCTGTTCACTGTGCTACTTATTTATCAATATTATAATCCCTGGACTGGCGCTTTGTGGATGATATGGACTTTTATTGGCTTGGTGATTTTTAATCTCTGGATGAGGATGACTCATGGCCAATCTATTGATCGAAAAATACGGGTGTTTCAGCATCGAACCAATATGTTGGCCTTAGTCAGCTTTAGTGTTTGGGGCGCGGCGCAAAGTTTTGGAGTGGCGATTATTATTGCATTGAATGGTGTAAATAATCTGGAGGTGCCGTATACGGGGAACTTGCCGGGTGATTACGCCGTTAGTTTTTGGACGTTTTTAATGGGCTGGTCTTTCTTTGCTTTAGGCGGAGTTGTTGCTTGGCAATGGTTTTCAAAGAAACAGCGAAGCGCAGTTTAGCGTTTTCTTTTATTGCTTTGAATTAAATTGTTAATTGAGTGTCCTTGGCTTGTCGCCCTTGGTTAGCCGCTAGTGCTTATTTAGTTTTTAAATCGTTAAACGCCGTACTCGCTTTAATTTTGAACCCGTATTCCGCCAATATTCTTTCCCGTTTTGGGTGTGAATGCTTTGCCATTGTTGTCTGCAAATTTAAATGGTATCGATTTGAGTTTAAAACCCGTATTTTTTCGTATTACAAAATGCAGGTGTGGACCGGTGGAAAATCCGGAGGAGCCGGACCTTGCAAGCGTGTCGCCGACTTCAACCGTATCGCCTGGTTTGACCTTAGCTGATCCCAACAAGATATGTGCGTAGACTGCGTAGGTGCCATCGTCGTGTAATACGCTTACATAATTGCCTTTATCAAGGAAGTGTTGCGTGGTGCCCGACATGGGGAAATCGTCTTTAACTGCAATCACTGTGCCTGGGCGGGAGGCGCCGAGGTAGGTGCCGATGGGCATGGCGATGTCGACAGCATATCTRTTRGGGGCTTGRGCATGGGAAAATTTACCGTTAAACGATTGAGTGATCCGGTGGTCTTTACGAGAAATTATCGGGGATTGATAAACGTAGGGGGTCTGTTTCGCCTTGGGTGAGCCGATTGCCCAGCTAAAACGAAATTTAGGAATTTGCCGCTTGCTCTCATGAAGGACTAAGGTCGTTGCCGCCGGGACAATAAGCGAATGAAAGCCTCGCTCATAAATTTCAGATTGTATGCCTACTTGAACGGGGGCATAAAATGGGTTCTTAACCATTAGCCGATGAGTGCTTTCTTGTTGATCGGTGTAGACGACGAGTTTGTTGGTTTTTTTTGTGGCAGGGCTAAATTGTAGCTTTTCTGTCTCTACTTCAGTGCTGGGTTTTTTATCGGTGAATATCCAGTTACCGCGATCATCTTTGTATTTGTAAACCGCGCTTGTAGCGGTTGCGCTGAAAAGGGTGGCGAGTAAGAACAAATAAACGTGTAGTAACTTCATAGGGGAACGTCTTTTCTCTTTATTGCGGATGCAGAAGAAGTTTACCCGATTACCTAGGATGGCCGCAAAACTTACGTGTATTACGCATTACTGCCTCGGTCGAGCCGCACTGGGCGATTGCCTGTGTGGGGAGTTTATCGTTTGGTTATCAGTAGGGCGCGGCTCCACCGATAGGCAACCGCAACCAAAACAGCGGGTTAGCTGATCCCGCTGGGTGGCTCTTAAGTCGCCGAGATCATGGTTAGGAGCGCGAGAGATGGGGGTTCAGGAGGGCTTTCAGAGTACATTTTCGCCGTCGTCTAGTGCTGAGGGTTGTTTCCAGTAGGCGTATTGCGGTGTCCAATCTGCTGGACTGAGGCCCGCGAGCCCCAATAAACTCCACATGGCACAGTATTGATCGCCTGGGCCAAAGCTGCTGGCATGTTTCCTTGTGATTCTGTCGCCTTCACGTTGGTAGATTACTGCACCGGGTACGTTTCCTTGTCCTTCTTGAACTGACTGCTCAACAATATAATCCCCGCCCGCGTGAGAGACTAAGTGAAAGCGCCAATCCCGTGAGTTTGCGAATTGTCGCTGAAGATCTGGCGCATCTTTTGACACTAAAACGACGCCCATGATGGACTCCAAGTGAGGCAGTAAGCCGTTGAAGCCGTCCGCCCACAAGGTGCAATATCGACAGCCTTGGCCCATGTTGTGAATGACTAACAGTGTGTCATTATCGCCAAAAAGATCGAGCAGGGTGGTGTCGCCACGTTGGGTTTGAAAACTATAATTAGGCACCGCTATGTTTAAGCTGCTTGATTTACGTAGCGCGACCAATTTTATGTTTAAGTCGTAGATCTGCTTTTCGAGTGCTTGTATTTCAGTGTTAGGCATACGCGTTTCTCCTGATCCCTTGGGAGCTAAACAAGACTGAAAGCCTCTCAGTGGTTTGGTGTTCGAGTAGTCGGATGTTTAAGTTAAAGCGTTAGATAGGTAACGCGATAAGGCTAACATCACAAGAAAGCGTCTTAGAAGGTTTAAATAAATTATGGCCTTATAGGCGGGATGTAAGAGCTTGGGTTTCTTTGGCAGGAATTGCCTCTGTGTTTAATGCCATTATAAGTGGGTCGTAGGCCGTAGGGTAAGGCTCATACGATGGGGCATAAGTTCACCCGGTGTGTTCCTCAATGGAGTGCGTTAGCGAAGAGGTTAATAATGACGAAGATAATTACTACAAAATTAATTGGCATCGCTTGTCGGCAAAAAAGCCGGGCTCCGATGGAAGCGCTGGAGTCGGTGACTATTAGCCAARCACATGGCTTGGAGGGAGATTGCCGTGGCAAGCCCGGTAAGCGTCAGGTGACCGTTTTATCGGCTGAGTCGTGGTCAATTGCTTGCGAWGAAATCGGKGCYCAATTGTCATGGCTAACGCGTAGGGCGAACTTGCTGATCGAAGGGGGGAGTTTCAGTCAATCCGACGTGGGCAAGGTCATTTGCGTTGGCGCAGCGAAGTTGAAAATAACCCGTGAAACTGAYYCTTGCCGACGTATGGATCAGGCCCATAACGGCTTGAAAAAAGCGCTGCGACCCGACTGKCGGGGCGGGGTGTGTTGTACGGTTTTGGAAGGCGCGGTGGTATCGATGGGYGATGAGGTGGTCTTGCTGGACTAGTACCGCTTCCGGTGTGCCGATTAATAGAGAGTACAAGCAGTGGTTAATGCATCAGGCAGTCAGGGTTATCTGATATGAAATTACGGGCGTATTGTGAAGTAGACGCTAAATCCCTAGCAACGTTGTATCGCCGAGCGGTGTGCGCCATTGGCCCGGATTTTTATTCTCCCGTTCAAGTTGCGATGTGGGCCAGAGTGCCAGATAACTTGAGCCGCTTTAAAGCAATGCTAGCGAGTGGATACACCGTAGTCGTTGAGATGAACGATGTGATCGTGGGGTTTGGACAGTTGCGGTCAAAAGGGCATGTGTCGTTATTGTATGTTGATCCAGGTTATTCACGCTGCGGCATCGCCAGTCAAATATATCAACACCTTGAAGGGGCGGCGTTAGAGGCTGGGGTGTCAGCGTTAGTGGCGGATGCAGGGAAAGTGTCTAAAGGCTTTTTTGATAAGCGAGGCTACGACGTGCGAGAGGTGACGTTAAGGTATATCGATGGCGTTGCCTTCGAGCAATACTGGATGAATAAACGTTTGGGGCTGTAAGGGTGTGAATGAATTGGGCGGGGGTTTGATTGTTTGATTAAGCGTGTGCTCAGTCTTGATAGGCCTGAGATAGAGGCGGTGGTGACGGCTTRCTGTGCCTTGAAAACCAATCCAAAGCACAGTGGAAATTGCTGCTACCTAAGACACATCAATTAATTGAACGGAGCCATCGGGCATGATCTCGGCAATTTTCCCTTTCGGCTCGTCTAAGAAAAAGAAGATCATTACAGAGACTACTGCGCAAGAGAGGCAAATAACGGTAAAGAATATGGTCGAAGAAAAGAATGAGTTTACCAATAGAAACCCAGCCGCGCCGACGTTACCGTATGAGCCTGTCATGCCGGCAATCTGCCCTGTTAGGCGCCGTTTAATCGTAGGTACGACCCCGAATGTGGCACCCGCACCCGCTTGTACGAAGAACGAGCAGAACACTACGATTATAGCAATCGACCAGAAGTTCCATCCCGGATTAATTTGGCTCAGACCAAGGTAGCCCACGGATGAAAGCACGACAGTGAGCATAAGCGTTTTCTTGCGGCCTATTTTGTCGCTGAGATATCCGCCTGCGGGTCTGGCAACTAAGTTCATGGCCATAAAGAAGCCTGCGAGTACCGCCGCTTTCGCGGGGCTGTAGCCGTATTCGGTGGTGAATAGTAAGGGGAACATGGACACTACGGCGACTTCAGAGCCGAATGTCACCATGTAGGCTAGGTCGAGAAGTGCCACTTGTTTGAATTTGTATCGGTGGAGTTCTAAGACGCCATTTTTCAAGTTGTCTTTATTAAAGCGATAACTATTAATAGAACTGATAATAAACCAAGCGCCAAGGCCGGCCATAATCAAATAGGTGGTTGTTTCTGAGAGCAGGGCGACGCCAGAGGGGGAGAGGCGCCAGCAAATAATGGCCATAGCGATAAAGATCGGCATGGTCATGATGATGTAGAGAATAAAGTCGCCCTTACTGGTGACTTCCATTGGGCCTAGTTTTTTAGGCGAGAAGTATGTTGCACCTTGAGGGGTGTTTCTAACGTATCGGTAGAAAACGCCCGCGTAAAGTATTGACACTATGCCCGCTGTGGCTACTGCTGCGCGCCAGCCGTCTGCAATGTAATAGGCCATTACACCCGCTAAGGCGGGCAGTGTGAAGTTGGCAATGGCTGCACCAAAGTTACCCCAGCCGCCGTAGA
>NVVB01000129.1 GCA_002402085.1 Gammaproteobacteria bacterium | reverse complement strand
AAAAATAGCACTCAGTTTGAAGCTGTTTATCATGAGACGTTTGCCAAGCGAAGGTCTAGTCGTTATTTGGCGCGTGCTGGGTAATAGATTAATTCATCTGTATTTTATTTTATAAACCTGCGCTGCCACCGCAGGTTTTGTTGTGCCTGGAGTTTGGTGGTTTGGTTGTTTCTTAGGCGTGTTGCTCGCGATCTCTAAGGAATTGGGCTATCGGTAGGGAGTTGGGTTGTTTTTAGCGTTGAATGCAGGGGGTGAGAGGAGGCTCTTTTTAGGGATGCCTGTCCTGCATGTTGCGATTTTTTACAATCTTTCAATTTTACTAGTAACTACCCATCCAACTAGACCTGCACACCTACCGCTAGTAACCTCTACTTGGGTTAAAAACTCTGGCTGCTTAAAAGCTTCAGCTTTGTCACGCTCATTTACTGAATCGCCTTTTAGCGGAACGCAATCACTTGCTTTTTTTGAAAATATATCTGGCTCAGATATCAAGGGGCTGGCATCTGTAAAAACCACCTTTCTATCAGAAGATTTATTATTTATCGTATGAGTAATTGTCGCATTACCTTCTACATTAATGTTCTGGCTGTGCGGTGCATTTATATTCTGTTGAACTCGCACTGACTCGGCTACAGCATTCGCACCGAAAAAAGCTGCAATTGATGCCAAGCTACCCAATAAAGCAATAAGTGATTTTGATTTCATAGATAGTCCTTTCCACCATTTAGTCATTTTTAATGTCTCTCTAAGTATAACAATTTGTTATGATTGATACTCTTTTTCTGCTAATTTAAAACACTGATCATATAGCCTATTTAAACTACCAGGAAACTCAGCGAGGCAATTTTCTTCATTTTCCTTTTTGCTGATGTAATCATAGTAGTAATTAACACACTTATACGCAGTATCCATGAGTGGTCTATAGTCTTCCAGCTCGGAGTCTAAATGGGCTATGAATTTATCTCTAGACTTACGTAGTTCATCTGAGTAAACCTCTAGCTCTTCACGATTCATTTCGATTGTTTTGAACAGCCCACATTCGAACTCAGCCTTATCAGTAACTATTTTTTCCCAGCAATGCTTACTTTTCTTATCTGCAAACAGTTTGCACCATTCTAGTATTGATTGATCAAAAAAATTAAAATTAGCTACCCGCCAAAATGGATTAGACTTGAGTAACTCGCCATCTTTCATACCGGCTCTATAGAACGCTAAATTTCTTGAAAAATGAACACAGAGTATTGCTACTCTCCGAACCCTTTGCTTTCTAGTTACCATGTTCACGGCTCCAATGGGACATAACAAGGACTTTACCAGTTTCCGACTAATACCGCTCGTTAAGTGATCAGGCGGTCAAGTTTAATCCATATACTAACAAGATATCCAACAGATATGCAGGTTAGCCGGGGTAAAAATAATACGGGTAGGTAAATATAACGAAAATAAGCTTGATTAAATAAAGGCTAATAAGGCCACTGTGTAGGTCAGTTTGCTATGACGTTAGGTATGTCAGTTTGTGTCTAAATGGGCCGTTTTTAGCGCGGGGACAACACTTATTATTAATTTGTCGATGGTGTCGGCGAGGTCGTTGAAATTAAAATGGGTGTTCCAAAAAATAGTGCATGGTTAAAARTGCMKNNGAWMCWCMWNAWTYTYTMAWKAAKRWNAKKGTKKCAANATKATWCWKGNACYCNCWAWWWMTKWTRWMGCCAGCGCGATAATTTCATTGGGGTTTGCACTCTGTAAAATATGAGGGCTGTGAGTAGCAGTAATAAACTGTGCTTGAGGAAAGATCTGAACTAATATTTTGGCAATTTTACTTTGCCATTCAGGATGTAAATGAAGCTCTAGTTCATCAATGAGAATTATCCCGTCAAATTCATCAGCATTAATGCTAGGACTCTTAAACCTAAKCTCTATATCTTTGATGATGCCAAAAATTATTGAAAGGCAGGACTTAAAACCTGATGATAAATATTCATAATAAATATCACCATTAGGCGTATGAATCATTATTTCATTTGATGCAGCTACAACCTTGCTAAATACAAAATCTTTATTTAATAAAGAGAAACTTTTCTTAGCTAATTCAAAGTTATTCATTTGCGCTTGGTTCAGTGCACCTTCGTGTGCAGAGTACAAATACCTATTTACAAACCAGTTTTTGACTTCATTAACATTTAAACCCGTCATAGCTTCACTGTATGATGTTTTTGCGTTTTTCTCTACATCTTTTCCTACCGCATCCAAAGGTTGATGTTGGAATGTTCTAGTAACTTTAAGAGATAATAGCTTGGGTGAATGTTGATGCAAACCGTTAATGTTTGACGGTTTGTTTGGTTCAAAATTAGCGATAACCACATTCGATTCAGAGTTAAAACCGTCAATTTCAATAGTTGATTTAAAATCACCAATTTCAGCGGATACATTTCTTTTTAAAATGTTTGATTGGCTGGCTGAAAATGAATGTGCAACACATTCTAATAAAGTTGTTTTGCCAATTCCATTTGGTCCACATATAAAATTCATATGATCGTTAAAATCAATATGAATTTGTTCAATTCCACCGATTCCATTAATCTCTATTGATTTAATTTTCATAATATCCTTGATTTAATACTACTAACTTTGATTTTGTGCCTAACGCCAGCAATAACCGGCGTTTTGTAGTAGTGTTTTTGTTGTGCTAGGCTTTTTTAGCATAACAAAAAACACTGCGGAAAAATGTCCGAGTTAATTGCTTTTGTTATGTGCTTCTGGCGGAGGCAATGTAGGATGTATTGGCTCCTTATATTCGTTCTGCTTTTTCATAAGCTTTCGATAAGAGTTTATCATCCACAAAGCGACTACCAAGCTTAGTAGAAATGTACCAAATATAATGCCTCCACTTATATCCAGCTTATTTGTAATAAAATACATTGAAGAAACATAGTACAAAATAGAAATCGGAAGAATCATAGTAGATAGTACTAAAACTATTCTTGAAATTAGATCTGTATATACTCCAATCCATGGGACGTTGGCACAAGGATCATTACGTATTAACCTATCTGAAAATGAATTCAGGTGAAGCTGGTAATAAAGTAAAACAAAAAGTATTAGCAACGAGCACATTTCATATTTTCTTAAATTACTGATATCAAAACCTAATATAGGTATTTTAATTGTTTGAGAGTAGTATCTATCCAGCTCTTCATCAATATAATGCCTCAATTCAGAGAACGACATATTCCCATTGTCAACAATCAACAAAGAAAGATCGGGGAATAATTCGTTAAATGCCGTGCTGCCATTTATCTCCCCTCCATCTAAGAATGAATGCCTATTAGCAATGTAGCTTCTTAAATCAAATTCAAAAGATTTAACTGTAGATTTAAACCCAATGCTAATTTCTAATTGTGGGTCATATGGATCCCACTCATCGCCATTACAACCGGTATCAGATGTCTCTTTATCACCTAGATCCAACCCTCTCCAAGTTCTAATACTGTGATCAGTGTGGCAGTTTATAGAAGCTTCAGCTCGTAAAACAGTATCGCTTCCAGGCCCACCAGACCTCGGGAGCCTTTCAACAACTAACCCTTCTTCGTGATACAATACTCCTCTTTCTGTGCTCGAATAAACGTTACTTGGATTTAGTTCAAGATATAGCTCTATTGGGTGAGGCTCTGTTTCCGGAATATCGTTTGTTTCACGCAGCCATTTTTCGGACGCATACTCTGCTTCATCTGGTGACATTCTCTTAATTACCATATAGGGAACATCAGAAGATTCAATATCGTGAACAGTAGCTAAAGATTCATAACCGATACCGCCCATACCAACCGAGAACAAGCCGGATTTAAGGTCTATATCAGCAATAAAAAATACCTTTCTCGACGTCTCATTTGACAACGAATCCCAGTAATGTTGGAATTCTTTAAGAGAGTCTGGTTCTTCCAAATCCGAAATGTAATGGCGGTAGGGAATGATCCGAACATGCTCGGCATATACACTTTCTTTATTCGGGGGCTGCCATGAAAAATAGACTGCATAAGGAAGCTTCAAAGTATCAGCACTGATATCGCCTAATTTTTTTTCTAAAAGCGCCTCTACCTCTTCTACCAAGGCAATGTGATTACTTGATATGTCCATGACTTTTGATATATCAAATTTTTGCTTTTTTAGCAAAACCAGTTCTGTATCTGACACTACAAATAGAATAACAGCCACGCACAACGTAACCAGAGAAAAACTGATCATTCTTAAATGCTTTACATTATCTCTATTATCTACAGTCACAAAAACATGCTTCTCTTTTTAACGCCCATTACCTATGGCTAATATTATTACCTATGGCTAATATTATTAGCACATAACAAGGACTTTACCTGTTTCCGACTAATACCGCGCATTAAACGATTAGCCAGTAAAGTTAAACCCACATACTAACAAGATATCCCGTAAATGCGCAGATTATACCGGGTAAAAATAATACGGTACGTAAAAATAACGTAATTAATTTCGATTAAAAAAAGACCAACCAATATTCCATGTAGGCCAGTTCACAAAGAAGCTGAGAAATCTCAGCTTTTATCTAAGCTGACCATTTCCTTTCCCAACGCGCGAGTACTCGTCGTCAATATGTGACTTCCCCTTATGGTTTCCGTTACTCACGATCATTTGGGCTCGGATATCCCTGATTTTATGATCGCTTTTTGTGAGGCGTGGTTCAATTTCGTGGCTAAATGTTTAAGGTCAACTTCACCTTTCATTGGTTTTAGTTGCCTTTCTCTTTCAGATAACACTTGTTTGGATTTTTTAATAATCAGTTTCATTGTCCTCGTCTAAAATATTATCCATATCACCACCAGAAGCAAAGTTTTCGGGCTCAACTAAGTCTTTTGGCACTTTATCTAGAAAAGTCTTAGATGCCGCTTCCGCTGCTGATTCTAATGAACGCGGTTTCTTTTTTTGAGGCTTGGCATTTACGTGTTCAACTTCTTTGTTCATAGTCATAGCCTCATATAAATAGTCGCCTTTCGAAACATAAGTAAGGCCATCCTATTCCGAGGGAGTTCCCCCCACAATTACATCGTATTTCAAAAGGTCAGGGTTTTCAGGCTCCAAATTCTTATACTCAGATTCTAGCCAAGATTGAAAACTTTCTAAACAAAATAAATGCTCTTCGTAATCGGATAAATCTCGGATAGTTTCACTATTTAGAAAGCCTTCATTGTATTTAGTGGCATCGTTTAACGCAGAAACTAATAGAGCCATGTGTGGTTTAGATATTTCAGTCATCTATACAAGCGCCTTCGCGATTATTAACGCCATCCGTAGTTCCATAGTGATATCACWYCCCCCCCAACAATCCCCGCAGCCAATTCAATATCCGGCGAGAAGTAGCGATCTTTCTCCAGATAAGCCACGTCTTCTCGAACCATCCCCAGCACCCGCTGTAAATACCGTGAAGGTTTCTTAGGCGCGCGTAACTCCACGCCCTGGCACGCTGCCAATAACTCTATCGCCAAGATATATCGGGTATTCTCCGCCATCACTTGCAGCCGTCTCGCAGCGAAGGTCGCCATGGACACGTGGTCTTCTTGGTTCGCAGACGTTGGCAAGCTGTCGACACTGGCCGGATGGGCCAGGCTTTTATTCTCGCTCGCCAAGGCCGCAGCCGTTACTTGCGCCATCATAAAGCCGGAGTTAAGGCCGCTGTTGGCGACTAAAAAGGGCGGCAGTTCGCTTAGGTGTTTGTCCATCATTAAGGCGGTGCGGCGCTCGGACATTGCGCCTATTTCGGCGATGGCGAGAGCGAGGTTGTCGGCCACCAGTGCCACGGGTTCGGCGTGGAAGTTGCCTGCGGAGATGATGTCATTTTGCTCGGCAAACACTAAGGGGTTGTCGGTCACTGCGTTGGCTTCAATGAGTAGTATTTGTTTGGCGTGATTAATTTGGTCTAGGCAGGCGCCCAGGACTTGGGGTTGGCAGCGCAGGGAGTAGGGGTCTTGGACTTTGCTGCAATTTAAATGCGCGGCTTCAATGCTGCTGTGTTTGAGTATTTGGCGATAGAGTGCGGCCACCTGTTGTTGGCCTTTTTGGCCGCGTAGTGCGTGGACTTTTTCATCAAAGGGTTGGCGGCTGGCCATGCAGGCTTCTACTGTCATGCTGCCGATGACGATGGCATTCATCAGTAGGGACTCGGCATTGATTAAACCTTGCAATGCTAAGGCGGTGGACACTTGGGTGCCGTTGATCAGGGCCAGGCCTTCTTTGGGGTGCAGGRTCACRGGGGTTAGTTGGCAGCGGGTCAGGGCTTTTTTGGCRGCCATGATTTTGCCTTGGTAGCTGACTTCGCCTTCGCCGATTAAGGGCAGGCATAAGTGGGCTAACGGTGCTAAGTCGCCGGAGGCCCCCACGGAGCCTTTTTCGGGGATGCAGGGATAGATGCCTTGGTTTATAAAGTCACGAAGTAGCTGAAGGGTATCGAGGTGAATGCCGGAGTAGCCACGGGCTAAGCTGTTTATTTTGAGTACGGTAATTAGCCGCACGATTGCGGGGCTGAGTTTTTTGCCTACCCCTGAGGCGTGGGAGCGTAGTAGTTGGTTTTGCAGTTCGCTTAAGTCGGCGGCGTCGATGGAGGCGCTGGCCAGTAGGCCAAAGCCGGTGTTGATGCCGTAGACGGTGCGTTGCTCGGCGAGGGCGTTGTTAATGGTGTTGAGTGCGGGTTGCAGGGTTTTGGCAATACTGCGCGGCAGGCTTAAGTGGAAGTCGTCTTGGGCTTCTAAGCTGGTGTGGATTTGTTTTAGGCTCAGGTGGCCGGGTTTTAATCTAAGTGTTGAGCTTGGCATCGGGTTTTGGGTTTAAGGTTTAGGTTTTAGGTTTTAGATTTTAGATTTTAGATTTTAGATTTTGGGGCTTTATTCGGGTTCTTATTGTCTTCGCTTTTGATGTCTACGCTGGGTAAATCCAGTTGTTGTTCTTGGGCGCATTGAATGGCGTCTGGGTAGCCGGCATCGGCGTGGCGCATGACGCCGCTGGCGGGGTCGTTCCAGAGTGCGCGCTGGATGCGTTGGGCGGCGGCTTCGGTGCCGTCGGCGACGATCACCAGGCCTGCGTGTTGGCTAAAGCCCATGCCTACGCCGCCGCCGTGATGCAGGCTGACCCAGGTGGC
>NVVB01000021.1 GCA_002402085.1 Gammaproteobacteria bacterium | reverse complement strand
TAATGCGCTTTCAAGCCGATGGATTCATCCAAAGCCACCGCCATCTCTCTCGACTCTATAAATCGTTTAAGCACCAGGGAGTCCTTAAGCGATGGGGATACACTGCCCAACGCTGCAAGGCCACTAAGCTGCAACTCACCTCCGCCCGCCTGTTTAACTACAAATTGCGATTGGCTCGTATAACGAGAGGATGCCACAAATGCGTAGTAACTAATTACACCCAAAGAGATAACCAGCACCAAGAAGTACATCCCTAGTTTTGCATACGTAAACTGAAGCCCTTTGCCTGTTTTTTTTACAACAAAAGAGTCTTTAAAAAATGCACTCGGGTTATTTTTCAGCTTCCTTAACTTACGCTCAAAACGAGTAAGCTGGGGCGAAGCATGCACTTTATCACTTCGTTTTTTCGCCGCATTACTTAACATAGGTGTGCTCATAATCTTCTATCGCGTCATCGAGGGCGTCGTAGAAGACCAAGCCTTCGTTTTTGATCACCAAGCCACTCTCACATATCTTTCGGTGCTCACCAATACTATGGGAGACAAGGATCACTTTGCTTCTCGACGTTTTTTCTTTCAATAATTTGGCGCTTTTCTTTTTAAAGTTCTGATCCCCAACCGCCCCCACCTCATCCATCAGTAACACATCAAAATCAAACGCAAAACTCAAACCAAAACCAACGCGGGCTTTCATGCCCGACGAGTAGGCCTTAATGGGCTCATCAAAGTACTTACCAATCTCCGCAAACTCTTCAACAAACTGCTCTATCGAGCTACTATCTTTATAGCCATTTATTCGAGCGACAAATCGAATATTCTCCCTAGCAGTCATACTGCCCTGAAGCCCCCCACCCAAACCAATAGGCCACGATATCTTTTGATCCGTAGTAATTCGCCCCTTCGAAGGCCGATCAGAGCCACCGACCATCTTCATAAAAGTACTTTTGCCCACGCCGTTAGGCCCCAGCAGGCCGATATTCCTGTCCGTCGGGATCTCCAAGCTGACATTACGAAATACGAATTGTAATCCGGACTTACTGGGATAGTATTTCGATACATTGCTAAAGCGGATCATGAGGCTATGAATTTATCCCTGTTCACTCGAAACAGCATTAAGCCCAGCATATTGAGAAACAAGGCTAACAATAAGGGGTACTCCCAACTAGCAAACTGTGAAGAGTAACTTTGAAAAAATACTGATCGAGCCAACTCATTTAAATGGAGAAGCGGATTCCATTTCAATAGATACCAATATTGTTGCGGTATCATTGACATCACATACAAAACACCAGAAAGTAGAAAAAGAGGCCGCATAATAATGCTCGCCAATTTCTCAGCATCCTGCCAACGCTCCTGAGCAGAGCACAGCACCAACCCAAACCCAGCTCCGAGGCTCATTACCAGACAGTTAACAACAATAAAGCCCAAGGGGTCTGCTGGCAACGCCTGGAACCCAGCCCAAGCCATAATCAGAAGCAAACTCACATAAGTTAAACTATACACAGCAACTTCGATTAAAAACCGAGTAATAATAGGCGCAATAGGGGTTACTTGAGAGTAGACAAAAAGTGCTTTGTTAGACTTTACTGCCGATGTTAACGAAGAGATGAGCTTAGTAAAAAGTAGATAAGGCAAAATTCCCGTTAATAAAAATAGGGGGACGTCCACGCCTACTAGAACTCGGCGCCCTAACAGCGTATACATTGCCGAAAAAACCAAGACCATAGCAGCTGGCTCGGCCAGCATCCAAAAGTACCCTAACTTACTAGAGCCGAATCGGGTTTTTAATTCACGCACAAAGAGTGCCGCTACGACATCATTTAACACCTGCCAGGGTGAGCGTCGCTCGGGAGTCAACTTTTCCAATCAGAATCTCGCAGTGGTATTGTGTAAAAATATTCCTTACCAACTTACCACGCCCAAGCTCCGTTTGACGTAGGCCCTCCCCATTAGCATTCACAATATCAACGGGTGCGCCATAACCTGCACTAATAACACTGAATTCTAATCGGTGATGATTCTAATACAAGCCAGCCATCCAATACAAGCGGTGTAAGTCCCGAACACCGTCCACTCATCACAAATCATGTGGCTGACACTCGCATCGATCGATATCTATACAGACTCACTTACGTAACACCATGTCATGCCTCATAAAAGGATTTGTCGAGCACAAAAAAAGGGCGCTAACCTTTAGCACCCTTTAATGTTCAATATTCACTTAACCCGCTCAAATTATCAGCTTGAAGCCTCCCTACACACTTAATTCGCCCGAGTCATCAACTGATTCACCACCCGCTCCAGATGATTTAAAGAGTTACACTCCTCAACCATGGTGCAGTATGGCGCATAGGCTCTCATTTCCGCATCCCCTGCACGCCAATGGGTGCGCGGCTCGGGATTCAGCCAAATCACCTGACGGGCTCGCTTCGAGATCTCCTCCAGGATTTCAGACTTGGTATCATTGTAGTTATTACGGCTATCGCCAAGAATCAAGATGGTCGTTTTGTTATCGATCTTGTCATAACAAATATCTTTGAAATCCTGAAATGCCGTGCCGTAATCGGTCGATCCGAAACCGTAGTTATCTAGAATTTCTTCAACGGCCTTCTCTAGCGTATTGCTATTAAAGACATCCGTTACCTCAGACAAGCGAGCAGAGAAAGCAAATGCACGTACATTAGGCAATATCTCATTCAAGCTGTAGAGGAACATCAACAGGAATCGCGCCACCTCCCTAACCGACTTACTCACATCACAAATCACCATCACTTTGGGGCGGTCGATTTTGACTTGCTTCCAGTGCGTCTCGAATAAAATCCCATCGAAAGCAACATTTTTTCGAATGGTCTTACGCACATCGAGAATGCCACGATTGAATTTCTTTTTCCTTCGGGAGTGTACTGCTGTCAGTCGCTTGGCCATTTTACGAACCACGGCCTGAATATTGGAGAAGCCTCTTAACTCGATATTAGTCAGCTTAAYGTTGCGGGTGACTTCATCACGCAACTCTTTGCCTTCAGCATCTGCGACGGTTAAAAACTGTCGCTCTACATAGTCTCGCACTTCTACACGCAGATATTCACGAGCCTGGCGAATTCGCTTGCCGATTTGACGTTCAATAAACACCTCGGACTCTTCAAGCTGATACATTTCAGCCTCAAGCTCTTCCAGCCCCATGTGCACCATCATTTTACGTGTATAGATGCCTTTTTGAGTAAAGAAACTAATTTTATTCAGATTAATTGCCTTCGCCGCCTCGGCCATGGCAATAGTCAAATTAGCTCTGTCTCCTCGTAACAGCATTTTTGCCAGTCGGCTTTGGACATCAATGCCCTGATCCTTAACGTATTGCTCAAGCTGAGTAAAGTCATCAGGCAAAGCGTCAGATTCCTGCTCACCACCAAAACCACCTGAGCCGCCGCTTTCCCCCTGACCTTCTCCCTGACCTCGGCCCGAACCTTCTTCTTCGTCAGAAAAAAGATCACCTTCCTCTTCGTCTTCCTCGTTCTCAGCTTTAAATTCACTTAAACGGGCAAACGAAAAGAAGTTTTCGAAACAGTTATCAAAGCTGTCTTTCTCTACATCTGACTTGGGTAGCACGATGGACAAAGCATCTCTTAATAAGTCTTTATCCTCAAGGCCAACCAACTGAATTACCTTAACTGCATCGATAGTCTCAGAAGTAGACACACGAACATCCGAGTTCCGCAATGCAGCCACAAATTCTGTAAGGGTTTTATGCATGTTATTACCTCGCCGCTTTGGGCTGCCTCATCGATTAAGACAAGCCGTTAGCGAACCGCTTTCTCTGCTTTTCCTAGCAAACTACCTAATTGATCATCTGCACTGCGAATATCKTCTYSRWRYTTMARMAWSAYATTRAGSGTGTTRCGKAYMAGKTCRGCRTCCARKKYTTYKGYRTGAAGCARCAWSARRGTGCGSGCCCAATCGATGGTTTCKSWSACSGCMGGKTGTTTYTTNNGAKSYMKNTCACNGCRNAAGCCTNGAAYNAAAGCWNACRAGYTSTTTKCGCAGRCYTTCWKMAAYWYCWGGCACWCGKGMSGCRATGATTTYTTGYTCMAGYKCKGMWTCMGGGAAWGGRATRTASARGTGSAWRCAACGRCGTTTWAGRGCRTCGCYWAGYTCWCKKSTATTGTTASWGGTKARRAAWACAATMGGMGYGSWKYKSGCTTTRAYYGTRCCMAKYTCYGGAATWGAAATTTGRTAATCCGASARMAKYTCYARCAARAAGGMYTCAAAYTCWTSRTCTGAYTTRTCGAYYTCRTCGATSARCAWKACWSAACCATTYTCWKMSYWMARWGCTTTKARCAASGGGCGWGGCTCKAGRAAMTCTTCSGARWARAATRTRTCGYCRAAWTCRTGSARRCGKKCSASGGAYTCAGWMARKCCTTCTGCRCCYTYCAKYASGTCRYSRAGYTTTTCYTTKARKACTTGKGTRTAMAGYAATTGCTTACCGTATTTCCACTCATACAATGCTTTTGACTCATCCAAGCCTTCGTAACATTGCAATCTAATTAAAGGCAGGTCTAAATACGCTGCCGTGGCTTTCGCCAATTCGGTTTTACCGACACCCGGAGGCCCTTCGATCAACATGGGTTTATCGAGCTGGCAAGCCAGATAAATCGCGGTCGCTATACTTGGGCTACAAATATACCCGAGGTCATCGTAGCCCTTTTTAAGGGTCTCGACACTTGCTATTTTTTTATCATCATAGGGCTTCATAAAGACTTCCTTAATACTTCTCTGCACGGTGCCATTACTTAGCAAACAGCACGAATCACGCAGGTATTTTCAAAGTTTCCCAAACGAATGGCGTGGGCCTAACCTAAATTTTTTTAGTGATCTAATCCTAAGAGTATTCATGGTGGAGATACATCGATTTTATACGAATTAGAGTAACCAAGGTTCATCTGTTCATCAATAACGAACAAACTCACCATTACGGGCATTACATTTGAATACCCAGCATTTTTATTTTATGGCGACTTACTACAATTAAATCACTGAGCCCAACAAAAGAAATCAGGCTACATGGCTTACATAGATCATCTTATAATCAAAATTACTGAAAACATTAATTCAAACAAATCATACAAGCGTCCACATTCTAACCAGTGTTCGACTAAAGTAAACTTAAAATTAAGATCCCAGTTCAAAAATATAAAAACACCCTTTAAATTCAAATAGATACGACATCATCAACCTATTAAAAAGAGCTCTCTCCGCGATAAGATTTTGTTTCTCGAGGGATATGACTGTCTTCCAAACCAACAGTGATAGCGCCGGCGTTATGCCGATACATTTGAATGCGCGCATTGTACGCGTGGCAAACTTGATTGTGTTTATCAACCACTTTAATACAAGACTTCCTTCTTCCTGCTGCGGGGCTTTGCTCCCCAGTCAAGTAACATCGAGTCTTTGTGATGACACCATCCGACATACGGATACCGGCTAAATCAGAAACGTATTTCGAAGACCTTTCGATAAAGCCAATGGTGTCTTTTTCCACCAAATAAGCGCTTTCATTACAGGAGGTGGGAAACGCACACCTAAAATCGCCGAACACGACTTGCCCTGCCTTGGTTTGATCCAGCATTCGCGCCAATTGAACGGTTACATTCCCAACGATGTAGCTGTAATACGATGGGTTAAGTCCCTCGGCCTGATGGAACTCATAGTGACTGCCTATGTGGTAGCCGGCTCTAATCTTTGGCGTGACTCGGTCTCTGGATTTTGATTGTGCAATCGCATTATCTGCAAGCACTAAAAGCAACAATTGAAACAAATTAACATTGGCGAAAATATCTTCACTTCGGTTCCATACATAAAAACCATCGCCGGTGGTAGATCGAGCAAAGTTGATATTGATTTTTCGACTACGCAATTTTTTATGGGCTGAATTTAGAGAATAAGCCAAACTATTGAGCTGACTCATTTGCTCAAACGGCTCCAACTTACCAAAGCCCACTATATCGAACAGCACTACCGCCCTACTTTCCACATAGTTGACACTGTATCGACGTATTATTTGCTCAAGGATGGATTTACTTAGCGGCGTATATTGGAGTTCGGTTGGCAACTTAATCTCTGTTGGCTCAACATTGAGCAACCGACCATAAGCCGTGAGTGACGGTAAGGTTAACTCGCGATTACCGCTAATCAACTTAATAACTAGCTCATTGACCGGCAAGTCCGAAATGATTTCGCAATCCTTGCGCGCAGAGAAATTACCCAAGAAATAATGAGGGACTACCAACAGCTTTATAGCACCGGGCGCTCGACACCAGCTAAGAACAATATTTTGCCCTAAGCCCCACCGCCTTTTCACACACTTTTCAAAGAATCGGATATTATCTTGCTGGTCTGCCGGTAACTGCCKCTCATCTAAGGCATCAGAATCGGCCGGAATTAGCGCGTTAAAAGTGGAGCCTTCAGAAATCACTTAAACTCCTTTAATCCGTATAGGCGAACAAAAGGAGGGGATTATAGGCTATTAATCGACCAGAAAATACGCAAAAAGCCTTTGCTCATCTATATTTAGGCCCGACATAACTATAAATGGGACGGCTAGCTGTATTTCTATAACGCAGGAGCCCAAGCACTCAAAATCATAGAAAAGGGCCGCAGCCCCTTTCTTGACTAAGGCTTAATTAAAGAACCGCCGTCCAAAGGAATAATATTACCCGTCATATAACTTCCTGCTCGCGAAGCAAGGTAAATGCTAAGGCCAGCGATATCCTCAGCCGTACCTACTCGCTTTAACGGTACTTGATCCACAATAGCCTTCTTCATGTGCTCATTATCAAGCGCAAAAGCCATCATTTGACTTGGGAACGGGCCAGGAGCAATTGCATTCACCGTAATGTGTTGAGCCGCAAACTGATTCGCAAACACCTTAGTAATATGGTGTATTGCAGCTTTACTGGCACCATAGGAGTACGCCATCGGAGTGGTAGAATCCGCGGCAATAGAACCAATGTTAATGATTCTCGCAGGGTCTTCCGGGGAAGCCGCTTTAGTCAACAAGGGCAACAACTCTCGTGTCAAATTAAAGGGCGTCTTGACATTAACGGCCATTACTTTGTCCCAAGCAGAATCAGGAAACGACTCTAATGGCGCACCCCAAGTCACACCGGAATTATTGACTAATATATCCAGCTTGTCCTCTCGGGATTTCAGCTCGTCGGCTAATTGCTTAACCCCAGCCTCCGTAGACAAATCAGCGCCGATACCGATACATGTGCCGTGCTCAGAAAGCTTTGCCGCAACCTCCTCACACACTGATTGCTTTCTAGAGGCGATATAAACCTTCACACCCGCTTCCACAAAACCTTGGGCAATCATCAACCCAATTCCTCGGCCACCACCGGTTATTAACGCCACTTTCCCTTCGATATTAAATAAATCTTTCACTGACACCCTCCCTTTTAATGTAGAAAACAAGCCGTGAGTCTATCGCTTAAACCAAATACTCACAGTAACAATCATCACCAAAAAGCGAGATAACACTCGCCGCATTAAATACCGACCCAAAAGGCGCCGACAATTACGACACGATGTCGTAAAAACGCTGCCAAGAACTAACTTGCAGCGCTTACATTTATATTCSAGACAGGTAAGCGTTAGTGTTTTGAATGAGTGTGCAACTATCGACTTCAGATCAATTTAAAAGAACAATCACCGGCAAATAAAATAAGTCCGAGGTTCAATCACTATTGAACGCGGGTACCACTTTTAAACGTACAGAATTCTGATTTGCCGTTGAAATGGCAACGGCCCCGGCCGTGGAACTGATCGCCCCTAAAGCTACCGATATAGCGCCCCCCATCAGCGGAGACATACTCACCAAAGCCTTCTCGCTTATCGTCGATATAATTACCAACATAATAATTACCACCCGCCCAAATATACTTTCCCTTGCCGGCCTTTCGACCGCCATTCATTTGGCCTTCATAGGCGTCGCCGTTAGGCCAAAGCACCTTGCCTTGCCCTGTGAAGGGTGAGCCGTTCATAAAATCGCCTTCAACTTTCAAGCCGTTGACCAATAACTTTTGACCTTCGTCTGCAATCTGCCCCCGAACAAAGCGCCCAATAAATTGACTGCCATCGGAATAAAAATAGACTCCCTCTCCATGGGCTAAGTTATTTTCAACATTGCCCATATAGTACCCGTCCGTAGACGTAGAGATTCTTGCCTGACCGAAAGCAACGCCGCCACTAAATTCGCCTTCGATCACTTTCCCTGTAGGCCACTGCATTTTGCCTTTTCCAGACGGGAGGCCATCCTTAAAATAGCCTTCGTAAGTTCGCCCATCAAGCCACAGCGCGACGACTTTGCTACCAATTATGTCAGCACTATAGGAGGACTTATATTCAACGCCATCAACAGTAGTGGTAGTGCCCCAACCTTCTCGTAATCCATCTTTTACACTGCCTGAATAACGTTCCCCATTTGCCCAAGTAAGAATCCCTTTTCCCGTGGCCATATGGTCTTTGTATGTGCCCCGGTACACTTTGCCATCAGTCCAGCGCATCACTCCGCCTTGCTGAAACTCTCCATCGATAAAACGCCCTTCAAAAACAGTCCCATCTTTCCAGGTAAACGTGCCCAATCCAGTCCGTTTATTATGCTGAAATCGACCGTTATACGAACTTCCATCAGTAAAGTAATAAGTCCCTTTTCCATGAGCCACGCCTACGTCAAAAGAGCCTTCGTACCGCTCTCCCGAAGACCAACTGTATACACCGGCACCTTGTTGAACGCCCTTAACAAACTCCCCAACATATTGGCTGCCATCAGGCCATGAAAGCACGCCTCGACCAGTACGCTGATTGTTTACGTACTGACCATTGTATGCTCGCCCATCAGGCCACTTAAACACGCCTTGCCCTGAGCGCTGGTCTAACTTCCAGCCACCCTCATAGACTCCGCCACCGCTCTTGGTGTACTTGCCTTCGCCGTGACGATCTCTTCGATGCACAGCGCCTTCATAGCGGTCACCATTTGGCCAACTAAAGACGCCTCTTCCTTCAGGCAACCCGGACTCCCACTGGCCCTCATAATAAGTGCCATCCTTGTAATACATTTTACCAAACCCATGGGGCTGCCCTAGCGAGTTCGTTGCACCATCGTAGCGACTGTCTGCCACGCACAGTTTCACAGCACCTAGAGAAAAAATAAAAACAACTACAATCAAAAGCTTAGCTCTAACTCCTAAAAAAAGAGTAGCGTAGCTGCTTACTGAACGTAGTGATGTTAGGAAAGGCAGTCTTGTTATGATTTTGTTTTTCATTGGATGCCAGCATTACACCGTATTGCGAATACTTTTATAACTGAATGAGCTAAAAAACCTTTAGCTTTAATTTTCGCTAATAATGTTCTGCGGAATATGCTTCGTCAAGACAAAGTTTGTAAGTACGCGCCAATACACTAGGAGTTTGAGACCTGAAGTTGCGAATCAAAGAAAATACCGTAACGCACAGCTATTTTAAAAAAATGAGCTTGACGTAACTTGCAGAATAATGGCAATTTTACTCAGGACTTAGCGGGTCGAGGGGGCTACTTCGGGGGGCTTTAAGACAGAGAAATTAAGTCGGATCGCAATAAAACCCAACCCTGGCAAATGGCGACACGCTGACGCAAAAACAAAGGACCGTAGAGCGCGGAGCCAAACGAAACAAATATGAATTAGGAATAACCGATTATACCGTTGAATTATACGCACTTAGGAGTCTAAGTAGTCAACTAGATACATGAGCAGATTACAGGCAGGTCTTTATATGCTCCTTTCGGCGCAGCAACAACGGCACCTGATCTGCAATTAGCGTTTCAAGGTAGGAAGAGTTTTTTTCTAAAGCCACCATGTATAGATTCGGCCCTTCGAAATGGGATTCTGCATACCGAAACGCTGAACGAAACGAACCTTTTAATCGCGTCTCCACGGTTCGCTGTATGAACTCCGGTGTTTTCTCCAATAATTCAGTTTCAGAATGAAAAATGACTTGCTCCTCACCGTTCTGATCAAGCACCGTGGTAAGCCCGCCTTTTTCAAACTCGGGGTATAAGTAATCGCGACATTTTTCTAAGTAGGCTCGATCCGCCATTTGCGCAATAACGTCGGCTGAACCAACAATAAAGCCCAACTGCTGATACAACGGATCAGTCATTCGTATACATTCAACGGGCCGCTCATACCCCGTAAATTGCACTAACTGCTGAATAATTTCAGCCTCTTGAGGCATACCAACACAAATCAGATAACTCTTCAGGAACCAGCCACTGCGTGTCACATGCACTTTGGTGTACTCAGCGCCGTTCTGATGGAGTTTATCATCAATCTCACGAATGTATCCCACGTCGTGAAACAAGGCCGTAATCAAGCCTACAATGGTCCGTAACGGCCCTAGTCGAGCCTCACCCCAATGCGTCTTTTCGTAGCCATCAATCAATCGCATGGTCGCAAGCGTCACGTCCAATACATGCTGGATATTGTGATATTCGGTCTCGCACGCATGGTAGTACGGATTGTCACCCTGGTAGATTGCCTGGAAATCGTCAAACGCCTGCTCTATGCGCAAACAGGAATATTTCGGATAGCACCGACTAAAGAGATCGCACACCTCTTTACTCACGCAACTTACTCGAGTCACATCAACGCGATTTGAGACATCGAATCTTGAACGGCGATAGCCCTTCTCAATAGGATCACTCAGGGTTTCCCCAAGAACATGTGAATGACTAGCGCCCATAATTACCATTCTTCACTAAATTAGTCTCAGCTTAAAAGGTTCACCTACAACAAACGAAACCACTATTATAGAAATTATATCCGTTAGCCCAGGCATTCAAGATAAGGTTCAGTCTATTGAATAAAAAAGTTCAAACATATAATCCAGTTCTCAATTTGTTAGAACTAAATAAGTCTTTAAGTAGGTTTTGTTAAGCACGTAGCTTAACTAACATTCAAAGCCCGTAAACAATCCTGCACCAACACAGTTAACCACGCTTATTCTTGTTCATAATAAGCCCTAGCCTTATTGAGCCTAATTTGCTGCGACCTATCACTGGCAAATAAAATGGCGCCGTCACGCAACCAACGTGACTGATCACGCTCACCCACCAATTGCCATAAATCCCGAGTCTTTTTATTAAAATTCTCGAGCGACTGACGTAATCCATTTCCGGCAATAATAGTTTGCGGGTCGAGTGGTTCACGCTTTGTTAGCATGACAGTGAACTGCAGCAAACTAATCAGCTCATCAACATGGTTTAAAGGCCAATCGTAGTCCTTAGCAACCCGAAGTAGATACGCAATAACCGCAGCGATTATAAAATATCCTTCTGATGCCGAAAAAGGCTTGGCATAATTTAAATAACAATCGCCACGATAAAGGTTACTGTCACCCACGAGTACATCGTTAAACAAAACCGAACCACGTCTCACTTCGGGAATAAATGGCATCTCAGGCATATTTTCAATCGCCACTCCTGGCGCATTTGCCTTCACCTTAGCAATATTGATTAATGGTCGCCCGGATGCTTGCTCTGACGCTTTATAAGCCACTAACAACAGGTCGGCTTGATCCCCACAGGTTACAAAGGTTTTTTTACCATTAATAACGACTGCTCCTTGCTGAGGAACGCCATGCGTTTTAAACGCGGTAGGCTTTGCACCGCCTTTTTCGCTAACACAAAATGCGACCAATCCGCTGGAGGGTAAATCATCGAAACTGTGCCTTAACGCAGACTGATACCCAGCCAAAAACCCGTAAGCGACACGATCAGCGTGATACCCACCGACGACTGCCTGAAAAACAGGCTCGTTCAATTCCTGCATTCTAGGTTCCGCGTCCCTTAACCAATCATGAACCGATGCCTGCTCCTCAACTCTCAAGTCACTTTTGTCGTACAACAACTCAAAAAAGCCATCCCAAAAGTGCTTTTCAGTGCCACGATTACCTTGATCCCCCTGACTCATCACAACCCCTCTTTTTCTTTTTCAGTTAGCGAAATAGCGCAAACGTTATCATACCGCGCTGCATTAAAAGCCGTTAGTAATATAAAACTGGGCGCGCAACAAGACCAGAAGCAATTGCAAAATATTGGCTCAATGTCATGCCCAGCACAGAATTTAAACACCCCAAAAACTCAAGGTCGAGATAAACAGCGTCAAGCAAGTTTGCGCTAGAAGGGGTTATAAGACGAGGAATTAACAGAACCAAAACAATGGCTGAGATTAATGCTGAGACGAACCGGTGTGAGGGTCTTTAGACGCAGAATCTGTAGCGGCTAGTTGATTCAAGGGAATGGATTGATGATCTAACGCCTCAGCATTTAAATCCTCCTCGGAAGCTGCGACAGAGTCTTCCTGAAGGTCGAGTTGAGGAGGGCTAGCTGACGGTTCATCTTTATTGATTTGCTCTGCCAGCTTTAGATGATTTTTAACCAGCGCAGTTTCCTTTGCATCCGCATTCAGTGCATCTATTTGCATTTTGCGATCACTAATTTCAGACTCTAAGTCCTCAATCTCTTGAATCAGCTGGTCAGATTTTTGCTGGATTTCTTGTTCTTTAAACTCGGCATCCTGAATAATATCGGTTACCGTGACGCTCATGGACTCTAGCGTTTTCTTAACCACGGTCACTACAATTTCTAACTCCCCTTCTGGAAGCTCACGCATCAACTGAATTGCGTGCTCAATACCATAAGAGAATGTAGGCGGACGCGCCCGCTGACTCATTTTTGAATTGGCTTGATTTCCAAAATCAATATTGCCTTTCAGATCCACAGCATCGTCAAGCAGGACGGGTTCATCCAATGGGCTCCCCTCCTCTTCATGAGGCTGCTCAGAAGATGTATCGTTGTCAGCCTTGTCTCGGGAAAAAATCCCCATTGACGCTCTCCACAACCCGAATATGTGTCATGATTTACCCAGACACCTTACACCCTTTGTCCAAGCCCTCAATAATCATAGCTCTAGATTGTCAATTGGGTATAAAGAATAGACAACGTTTACGCGTCATCGATCACTTAAAGACCGCAACGTTAATAACAGCAGCAATGGCCCACTTTTGGCTTGAAATGATATTGAAGGAGCCCCGTATCGCTGGACAATCACCCCGAACAAAATTCGGGTAAATAGGTACATCCGAAAATAACTGAGATAAACTTGCCTGCTTTATTAGTAATCGACTCAGCTCAGCTTTTGGAGGCTTAATTGAAGACCGCATTAATTACCAAGCAAGGCCTTATCAACTTGCAAAAAGAGCTCGATCAACTATGGCTGACTGAGCGGCCAGACGTCACCAAAAAAGTAACCTGGGCAGCCAGCCTGGGAGATCGAAGCGAAAACGCGGATTACCAATATAATAAAAAACGGCTTCGAGAAATCGATTGGCGGATTCGCTATTTGCGGAAATGTTTAGAAAGCCTGACAGTCGTGGAATATAGGCCAGAACAAGAAGGCAAAATATTTTTTGGCGCTTGGGTGGAGGTCGAAAATGAATCAGGTAAGATTCTGAAATTCCGTATTGTTGGGTATGACGAAATATTTAATCGCAAAGATTACATTTCAATCGATTCCCCTATGGCAAGGGCTTTACTCAAAAACCAAGTCGATGATGAGGTATCAGTGAAAACAGAGGCTGGCACCGTAGCCTGGAATATAAATTCCATTGTCTATGAAAAAGGTGAAGTCGAGTAGCGAGGCCTGTTTTTTTCTGCGCCGGAACACCTCCCTGCCATCAAACTAGTCGCCACAAACCTGGCCTACAAGTTGTCGTCTTGGCAATTTTATCCTAAACATAATTGAAACCCCCTACTTTTTACATCAAGACAGCCGATACGCCCCAATTGTCCAGAAGCCAATTATGTTAAGACTTGAGTTTTCTAACCATCAAAAAGACCCTATTTGGCTAGTCTCTTCCAATCTAAAAATTGGTCGGTCAGATTCCAACGACATCATACTAGACCAAGACGGGATCAGCGGCTTTCACGCACTATTAACCGTTGAGAGCGGCCACGTATTCATCAAAGATACCGGCAGCGAAAAAGGAACGTTTCTAAACAATGAGCGAATCACCAAAAAAATCGAACTGCATGCCCATGACAAGATCAGGATGTCAGACGTGGACATCGAAATCACTGAGCCTAGTAGTACCAACGAGGAAAAAGAATCCAAAACTAAAGAACTAAAAAGCACCGCCAACCTATGGTCACTGCAGTCAGTCGGCGACATTCACTTTAACAAACCCCAGCCGCTTGAGGGGATCATAATTATTGGCCGAGACAAGAAGTGTGACATCATCATCGACTCAACACACATTTCGAGAAAACACTGCCGACTACAGATCCAAGGAGGCGTAATCCACATTAAAGACCTWAATTCCGCCAATGGGACGTACCTTAACGGCAAGAAAATTACAGAGAGTTACGCGCGCCCTGGCGACGAAATTTGTTTGCAAGAAGAAGCCTTTATATTAAACGGACCCTTTGTAGATCAAGATAAAACCGTTATGTTAAGCGCAACCAGCCTCCCGCCACTAATCAAAGAAAAAATATCACAGTCTATTGATCAACCTGCGCCTATAAAAAAGTCATTCTCTTCAAAGGACAACGCCAGCAACACGAAAGTACGCCTAGATGCGATAAAGGAAGCCCGAGACGCACTGCAAGGCACATCGAGCAAACATCGCACACAAAGCTCACTACTCTATCGCTTAACTATATTAGGCGGGGTGATTGCAGTCAGCGCCCTGTTATTTTTTGCGCTCTAAACGCTTAGGCACCCCTGCGCCTCGGTCATCGCCCGTTTCACACAGTCGATGACACACGAGAYAAATCAGAGAGAGACTCGCTAAGAAAAGCGATTCTGAATACTTAAGGCTCAGAGATGACCTTAATAAGTGTTTGCTTCTGATTTCCATTGAGCATTTTTAACAGCGGCATCATTTCTTCTAACAAATGATCCATTTGCTGATAGATCGGCCCATAATCCCCCTTCCCCAAGCGCTCAACCGCGCCTTGCAAAGATAACGGCGCCACCGCTTTCGGAAGGTCTTGCACCGCCTCACTGACGGAGGTTTGATCACTCTCCGCTTGCAAAGTAGGCAACGACTGGCAAGAGGTGATTTTATTGCCTCCCTCAACCACGGTTTGCTTCAATTTCAACAACGTTTCTTCAATTAATTCATCAGCCGTTTTTAGCTCTTTAGCGAGTGGTGTGCTGATGCAAATACTCACTGTAATCGAAAACTTAGTACCGTTATAACTAAAACGAGACTTCGATATCTTATTATGGATTCGCTCTGCTAAACGATAAACCCCCATACTGGATGCGGTGGGCAAACTTACCACCAATTGAGAAAGCCCTACCCTAGCCGCTGTATCCTCTCTGCGAATCTGAGCGCCCAGCATTTTGGCTACTTGCTTAACCACCCCTTCGGCCAGCGGTTTGCCATTTTTAACGAAAATATCTTTGTAACTATCAATGTCAATTGCCAAGATAGACAGCGGCAAACGGTGTCGACTGGTAAACGATCGGTCCTGCTTTAATTTTTCAACGAGTAAGCTTTTATTGCCTAACTGAGTCAACGCATCAACGGTAGAATTTTCTTTGATGTGTTGGTATTCTTTTTTTAACTGATCAGTCTTACGTACCGCAGTACTATTAGCGCGAGCGCGCGCCAACAAATTCACTGTATCAAAAGGCTTGGTGATAAAATCCGTAGCCCCCAGATCAAGCACCTTTTTTCGAGTTTCTTCCGCTTCGCCACCCGTAACGATAATCACCGGCAACTCATTAATGCGCTCATGATCCGAGTGTCGGATTCGTTCAAGCAAGCCATAACCATCCAGTTGAGGCATAAACAGGTCTAAGAATATGACCTGAATTTTTTCATCAACCGCGATTTTTTCCCAGCCCTCCTCACCATCACAAGCCACCACAACATCAAACTCTTTCCCTAGAATTTTTTCTGCGGCTTTACGTAACACTTTAGAATCGTCAACCACGAGAATGCGCGGTTTATAGGTGGAAATTTCTGTAGAGGTTTCACCGCTTTTAGGTTTTGTTTCGCTCGACACCTTCGTCATCCATTCACAACGCTATGCTACAACCGAACACATGATTAATTCAAAGGCGTTACAGACTCAAAAGCACTGATTCGCTTCGGCTAAATAACCAGCCTTTGAACTCGAATTACTTGCAACGTTCGGTGTTAGCACTAGAAAAAAGTTACGGCTTAAACAAGCCTTTAAGATTCATAAGAACATATAATCAAATGTAATCTATTTAGACCCCGTTCATCCGTGATCAAGTTCAAAACACCGATCCGAAACACCGAAACATTAATTCCCGCAATCCTCATTATAAAGCTGCTCTAATATATCATCGCGGATTTCACTATAATCTTGCTCAGAGATCGCCATACACTTTAAGATAAGAGGCCCCATTTCCTCCCATTCATCAGAAAACTCGGCCCGAAGTGACTTTCTAAACATGGCGCTGACCTGTTCGGCCATTTTCAAAATCGCAAGTAAAGGAAGTACTTCATAGTTATCGGACTCATTAAGATCTGAGCCTGCAGCATCAGTAATAAACAGCTCATGATAACGGTGATGATTAAGCACAGCTAAAGCAAGGTGGTCCGGCAAAAACCATTTTTTCGCCAGCTCATAGCCTACCTCAGCATGATTGGTGCCATAACGACGATCTTCAATGCGTGTTCGCGGCTTAACATTACTTAAATTTGAAAGCCTCAATACTTCTTTATAATCCTTAAAAGACTGCATCATCAACGGAATGCCGCAATCATGAAAAAGCCCCAACGTATACGCATCATCCGCCGCCAGAGCTGAAAGCTTGGGCGCTAACATACCGCAAATATTAGCCACCTCGGAAGCCGTATCCCAAAACCGTCCCAACTCGAGTTCATTAGTCACCGAGTTTCGCAACGACACCACACGGACCACAGAAGAGACTTTCTTTAAGCCCAGCAAGGCCATCGCCTGCTGAATTGAAGAAATTCGGTTTCGTAAACCAAAAAAAGGAGAGTTGACTACTTGAAGAATGGCCGCAGAAAGCGAAACATCGGAACTTAACGCTTTAGAAATGCGATTAAAATCCGGGTCTTCTTTCTTAGCCTCCTCCATAACGGTAATCAATACCTCAGGACGAGGCGGGATTTTTACGCGATCCGCAAGCTCTTTTCCTCTATTGGGCGAAGGGGCATTCATTTTACGAGGAATCTCCAGATCAACTACACTATATCGTCGCGGCTCACACAAGCTCAGGGAACACTTTGCCTATTAACTATAGCTCATCCCAACAATAGCTCATCCAAACTATAAGCCCATCCAGCCATAATTTATTTACCTAGAGCCAGATCAACTGCAACTCATTTAACTACAACTCATTTAACTACAACTCGTTTAACTGCGCATCATTCAAGCGCAGTTGAATTAACTATAGCTCAATAAAAACCCCGTAAATCGCTCCTTCGCTCCCCCTAACGAATACCAATAATTTCACCCACCCTATGGATAAAAAACCACCCCCGTCAACAATCTAACGCTCAAAACAAACAACGTTAACCCTAGAAATTATTGTAAACCGCTAAGATCGCTTACAAAAACCCTACCTCTACAGTGCCTAGGCAATAAGCTTCTGAAGTTCGGAAGTATTGAGCAATTCTTGTAACTCACCAAACCCACCGACCAATTGCTTATTGATAAAAATCATAGGGAAAGTAGGCCAACCACTCCACATTTTCAGCGCGTTTCTTTTCCGCCATTGACGAAGATAACTGCCGTATTCTAGGTATTCAAAATCAATGGCATTTTCTTCAAGCAATTTACGGGCTTTTTTAACATAAGGATTAMCCGCCATACCGACTAAGACCACGGACTGCCCCTCCATGGCCAAAACCACTTCCTCCACCACCTCTCTATGACTAACGCTAATAGTCTCTTTAATGAGCGGATGAATATCCTTGTCTTCCAATATAAGTCTTAACATGGTTTGCCCCCAAGGCTTTGAACTAACTAAAATGGAACAAATTGCTGACCAACTTCCAGCATTGAATTAATAGGATTCTACAAAGCATTTAACACTTTTACAAAAACTATTCTATCTTAATAAGAACTCCAGATGGCCTATGAACTTTGCCTAGACGAGCGAACAGTATCGGAGTTCTCATTTCAAAATAATTTTATTATCAATAATCACATAGCCAAAGCGACTCAAACAATTTTAGAGGCAGCCAAACATGGGTTTATTTTCTAAAGAAAAAAATCAAAACGGCCTAGGCGTTGATTCGGGCAACATCGATTTCGGGGGTAGTTCAGGGGGGTACGGAAGCGAACCCGCTAGCGACAACACAACGATTGGGGTAAGCCCCGAGGTAGCACCAACGCAAAAAAATCAAACACTGAAATCTGTCTATGGGATCGAAGACGCAATTCAACTAATGCGCACGATGCCAGAGCAAAATGATGAAATGGTGATGGCCATTATTCAGAAAACCCTTGAGTCGGTTAATGTTCATGTCAAAGACATCATTGATGACGCAAGCTCGAAAGAAGGTCGGATAGAATCGCGGGTAGAAAAATTAATAACTGAAATCAACGACCTAAGCAGCAAGATAAATGAAAGGGAACATGAGATCAACGGCCTACAGACAGACTTGTCGGAAACCAAAACCGTGCGAGAAAGTTTAGAATCAGTTATTCCCGCTCAGGCCGTAGAAGAAAAACCCCTTGCCCCTGCTAATGATGAATTAGAGCAACAACGAGCAGAACAATCGCCTCCTCAAGCACAAGATAAAAGCAGCGCCATTCCTGCGTAGGCGATTAAATTAGAGCCCAGTTTCATCGAACCAAAATGCGCAGCACCCGCGCCAAAACTACGCCCTTAACTACGTCCTTAACTGCGTCCTTAGCTACGTCCTAAAATACGCCCTAAACTTTAACACTACATCGTCAATACCGTTAAAGCTTAGGGTCAAGAAGGCTACAGGTTTGTACCCTCCGCGCGTTCGCACTCATTAATGGCAAACCGAGACCTTCGCTTCATCCGTTAGAATAATTTCTATGTGAGCTTGCAACGCTTCCTTCGCTTCAATTTTTGAATCAAAGGGGCCTAACTCATCACCTTCTCGGGTTTTTGCGAACCATGAGCCCATCTCACTATAATAACGATCAGACCGATAAAACGTAGTAGATCCAACATCATCGCGTCGTTTGTTCTTTTTCATTTGTAACCACCACTCTAAATTAAATCTGCATGACCAAAAATTACCATGCCTATCTTATGCCTAAATAAGGCAGTTCTTTATTCCAGTAAGATTAATCTATCCTGATTGGAGCGAAATTCTGTGATCCATAGCAAGTCTGAAGCACATCAAATAGAAACTTCAGATAAACGCGATCATTAGTCGCTGAGAGTTCGATAACAGCCGACGAGCTTATACAAAAAGGGAATAAACAGAATGCGCGGACGCACTTGAAAAAAGAAGGGGATGGCCTAGTCACCGAAATCAACTTAAAACATCGTTAAATCACGGCTGAAATTATAATTTATAAGATTTTCGTTAGCGTAATGTGGCGGAAGGACTCGGTTGTTAGCTTGGCATTAAAAAACATTCACCAGGCTAACAACCCAATATTAAGTCACGCAGAGCAATCGTCCACGTACCCTAATTGCTTACCGAACTACCGGCCAGTAGCGCCAGTCATGTCACAGATCGCATCGATGTTTTCAGCGATATCTTCAACAGAAGCGCCAGCTCCGATGGTAACACCTTGATTTTCAATGATTTGAGCACGGAAATAACGACCGCCAGCTGCTTGTAAAATGTTTCCATTAGGCGCATCGTCAGAACATAAGAATACAACCGCAGGAGTTACAAGCTCTGGCCCAAGCTGATCAAGCATCGCTTTAGGAATAAGGTTCTCAGTCATACGAGTTGCAGCTACAGGTGCAATCGCATTAGTTTTGATATTGTTCTTCTGCCCTTCGATTTTAAGGGTATTCATGAATCCAACTAGGCCTAATTTCGCTGCACCGTAGTTAGTTTGTCCGAAGTTACCAAATAGACCAGAAGTAGAAGTAGTCATAACGATACGACCGTAGTTTTGCTCACGCATGATAGGCCAAGCAGCCTTAGTTACGTTAACACTACCTGTTAGATGCACGTCTAAAACCAATTGGAAGTCGTCCAATTCCATTTTAGAGAAGCTTTTATCTCTCAAAATACCAGCATTGTTGACTACGATATCAACACGGCCCCATGCATTCATTGCATCGTCGATTAGGCTCTGAGCGCCAGCACGGTCAGAAACTGAACCGCCGTTAGCGATCGCTTCGCCGCCAGCAGCTTTGATTTCTTCAACCACTTGAAGCGCAGCTTCACTGGAACCGCCAGAACCGTCCATAGTTCCACCTAGGTCGTTAACAACCACTTTAGCGCCACGTTTAGCAAGCTCTAGAGCGTGTTGCTTTCCTAATCCGCCGCCTGCACCAGTGATTACAGCGACTTTACCTTCGAAACTAATAGACATTATTAAAATACTCCTCAAGTGACATTAACAGGCTATATAGGCCATATCTTCGGGCACGAAGCCTACCATACCTATCATTTGATAACCAAACTCGATCAATTTTCATGCTTAATACACGCATTGACCCGAGAGTCTCGCACCAAAACAGTGCAAAACTGGTGCGAAATCCACCCTATTTCAGTCAATATGAGGTGTATATAGGGGGGTTAACTTGCTACGAAATAAGAAAAAACACGTCACAGAATAAAAACAAGTGTTTATAACCATTGGCTTGAGCAAATTTTGACCTAACCGGCTCACGACGCTTTCCCCTACAGTGCCCGAACTAAGCTAACGACTGAAACCATAAATCATCGAATAGAACTGAAAATCATCCGGTGCAACCGGTTATTAATTTTATAATCAATCATTTCTACCGTACTTTTCATATCGATTAACAATGCTGAAAGTATCCCCTTCATTCGCAGGTAAAATAATGTCCGAAACAGTCCAGGAACAATTAATTTTAAATACAAAAGTTTTATTTTTGAGGCTGAGCTTAAAAAAACAAAACAACGGACTGCGCCTTTTTACCGCTATTTTTAGGCTTAACTCGAAAGGTATTACAAAGCATGATTACCTGGCATTAACCAAACCAATAATAAGGACACATTTGTAATATCAAACTCACATCATTGTTACCATTTGTTGTATTACCTGCCATATCGCTTGCGTCACTGGCCTTTTACAACCTACAATCTGCCTTGCCTATAACCATAACTGACCATAATACTAAAATGAATCTAACTAAAATCGACCTCAACTTATTCCATATCTTTGATATTATTTACACGGAACAGAACCTTACCCGCGCGGGGCAAATTCTGGGGATCACGCAGCCGGCCGTAAGTAATGCCTTAGCGCGCCTAAGGGAATCGTTTAATGACGTCCTTTTCACAAGAACAGCGCAAGGTATGATGCCCACCCCGGTGGCGCAAAATGTTATTCCGTCTGTACGTGAAGCATTGCTGTTACTTAGGACCAGCGTCCAAGAAGGGCATTGTTTCGACCCGTCAACATCCAGCAAACGTTATAAATTATCGATTCCTGATATTGAAGAATGCACACTAATGCCGGACTTGGTACCGGTGTTGAGTCAACACGCACCTAACATAAGCTTGAAAACGACTCATCATCGCGAAACTGAGCTTACCAATGATTTAACAACAGGCGCACTAGACATTGCGATTGAGGGTCCCTGTAAAGTCCCCCCGAACATTCGCCAATTAAAAATCAAGGAAGAAGACCGCGTCTGCGTTGCTCGCAATGATCACCCAACGATTCAGGGCACGTTGTCACTGCAGCAATACGCCGACGCTCAGCACCTGACTATCAGTGCTAGCAACAATCACACGTCCTTCCTCGACACCGAATTAGCTCGACTAGGAATAAAGCGCAATATAGTGATCGAAACGCATACTCACTTCTCTTCGCCACCGCTGATCCTAATGACGGACTACATATTAACGGTACCGCGGGCATTAGGGCTATCCTTTCAGTCTCATTTGGGGATGCAAGTATTTGACTTGCCATTAGAAATCCCGCCCATCCAAACCTATCTATATTGGCACGAGAACGCAGAGAACGATCCAAGTAACCAATGGATGAGAGACCATATAATCAAAGTGATGCACGAGCAATCCATTGCTGGTAGCAAGCCTTTTTTTGCAATGACAGACCGAACTCCAGAACCCGCCATCTAGAAAACACCCACACTTAAATTCTTATTGGGACGGCCACCCCCTTAAGAATTTCAGCTTCATCTCACCAGACACAAAAAACCAACCCTCGCCAGAGGGCCCCTCTCAGGGAGCCCTTCATCCTTCGGGAAATCACTTCTTCTTACGATATGCCTTTTTAATGACAATTTGCTTTTTAGGCAGATTGCCATGCGAACCACTGCGCATAGTCGCCGCTGACTCAATCTTATCTAATACACCCATGCCTTTAGACACATTCCCAAAGACGGCATAACCAAAATTTCCCGGCCGATGGTCTAATGCATTATTGTCGACAGTATTAATAAAAAATTGCGAAGTCGCACTATTAAGCTGTGAAGTACGGGCCATCGCAATTGAACCTTTAACATTCTTAAGGCCGTTATCAGCCTCATTAGTAATAGGCACATGATTATCTTTTTTAGTCATGGATTGATCAAAACCACCGCCTTGCACCATAAAGCCGGGAATTACGCGATGAAATATAATTCCTTCATAAAAACCTTCATCGACATATTTTAAGAAGTTCTTCGTAGAGATAGGCGCCTTTTTGTCATCCAAAGTAATCTCGATATTCCCTAAACTCGTCTCCATTACAACCACAGGCCCCGCCCGCAAAAAACCATTGAGCCCCATGAGTAACACCAAAGACAGCGCTATAAACCCGGTATTTTTTAAAACTCTTCTGAACATAACTCCCCCAAATATAAAAGTATTCCGAAAAAAGACGCCATAATAGCATACCCAAACCGCCAGTCGATTTAACTGACGCCCTAAAAACGGCTCACGCCCCAGAAGTCAAAATAGGCCTACCTAATCATTTAGCCCCCTCAGCCAAGGACCAAGCCAAGCTAACCTCCAACACATCTATAGGGCTTTATGACTCCCTGCTTGAATAAAAAANCCGCCTCCCCTTAGGGCCCACCGATGAAACTGACACTTTAATCGCTTAAACCGCATCCATCGTAATCACTTTATCGCTCTTGACGCTAGTTGCCGTACGATTCAATACTGGCTAAACCTTTACCCGTAATGCCAGAGTTTCCATTCGAGCCCCATGAAAAACTAAACCAATCAATAGCCCAAAAAATACGATAAACTGACACACGTATAACTATAAAAATATTCTACCGCGAAATAACTACAAGGAGCCTACAATGACTGGCGTTGAACCCAAACCTGCAGCCACATTACTCACCCTAAGAGAAGTCGAAACCAAACAGGGGAAAGAGTTACAAGTATTTATGATAGTGCGTCATAAAAAAATTGATTTTGCCTCAGGCGCGCTGGTTTTTCCTGGCGGCAAAGTCGCAGAAAACGACTACGGGGTCATTCGCAAGCATTGCATCCAATCCGATCAATTTGACGACACCGAACTCGCACTACGAATTGCTGCGATTAGAGAAACTTTTGAAGAAAGCGGGCTATTATTCGCCTATCAATCTGACCAAGACCATTACATACAAGACAATGAACAGGCGCACCTCAAAGAATATAGAAAGGCGATTAATGCCAAGGAAACCACTTTCTCCGAATTCGTTCAAGACCAAAACCTTCGCTTAGCGGTCAACGAACTCACCCCGTTCGCGCACTGGGTTACGCCTAAAATGGTTCCGAAACGCTTTGACACCCACTTCTATATTACACCCGCCCCCGCCACTCAAGTGGCATCCCCCGATGGACACGAATCAGTGGATGCCATTTGGATAGAGCCAAATCACGCCGTGCAACAAGGGGAAGAAGGCAAACTCACCGTTATATTCCCGACCCGAATGAATTTACAAAAACTTGGCAATCAAAGCACTATTAAGGATTCGCTAGCAAGTGCGCAACGCGAGCCTATCGTGACGGTAGAACCCTGGACCGAAGTCATCGAAAACAAGACCTACATGTGCATCCCAAAGGAGGCCGGCTATTCGACGCATCAATTTCCAATGGAAAGCATTATGAAACCCTAAGGAAGTACAAAACCCATCCATTGCCCCCCCATCGCTATTGCGCTACGGCCTTTAACTAATCATCAACCCAATCGCTTCGAATTACCGATCGCCTTTGGGTTAATAAGGACCTTTATGATTACAGCTCACCTACCGACCCTGCGTAAAATCATTCCTGCATTATTGATATCACTTTGCGCCCTATCGCCTCTGGAGACTTTTGCTTCAATTACAGGAACAAGCGAAGGGATGAAATTTAAGGTAGAGAAAATCGCCAGTGGTTTGGGGGTCGTATGGGGACTTGCGCTCCTGAATCAAAAAGAAATGCTATTGACTGAACGAAGCGGCGAGATCAAACGCCTTAATCTAAACACAGGCAAAATACAAAGCCTACAAGGCGCTGCAAAGGTAAGAGCAGCAGGACAAGGCGGCCTAATGGATGTTGCCGTCCAAGCGCCGTTCCAAGCCGAAGATTGGGTCTATTTCACCTATACCAAAGACCAAAAAGGAAAAGGCGCCACCACCCTCGCGCGAGCGCATTTAGAAGCAAACAAACTCACCGACTGGACTGATTTAATCGTTACAAAATCGATCACCAGCACCAATCGTCATTTTGGTAGCCGCATCGCTTTCGATGGCCTAGGCCATGTATTCTTTTCCGTAGGGGATCGAGGAGTACGTCGCAACGCACAAGACCTTGCGGTTCATGCCGGATCAATATTGCGCGTTAATACTGATGGTACTGTGCCGACTGATAACCCATTCATCAACGATAAAACCGCTCAGCCAGAAATATGGAGCTATGGTCATCGCAATCCACAAGGCATTAATTTCGATACGGCCAGTGGTGAGCTATGGGTGATAGAACACGGCCCTCGCGGTGGCGATGAAATCAATCAAATCACTAAAGGCAGTAACTACGGATGGGCAACGGTTTCTTTCGGTAAAGAATATTGGGGCCCTATAGCGGTAGGTGAAGGAACCCAACGAAAAGGCATGGAAAACCCAACCAAGGTCTACATCCCTTCAATTGCACCGGGGAGCTTAGTAAAATATACCGGACATGCCTTCCCAGAGTGGCAAGGTAACTTAATATCAGGCGCCCTCAAACTAACCCATCTAAATCGCGTGGTGCTGGATAAAAACAACCAAGCCATCAAAGAGGAACGCTTGCTGGAGGGACTAGGATTGCGTATCCGTGCGCTAATCGAAAGCCCCGAAGGATGGTTATATTTCTCAACTGATCTGGGCGATATTTATCGGCTAAGTCCAAACTCATGACCGTGTTTAAGCCCTAAAACCACCTTCAATCGATAATGCTACGCCAATCCATTAAAACTCTTTCAGTAGCGTTTCAATGATCAGCTGATTACGTTCATTTAACGCAGCAAATTGATAGCCGGACGCAAAATCATTGGAAAAACTCGCTTGTTTACTCCACATACATTTAGCGGTAAAACTAATGGTATTAACCCCATCGATGGGCGCGGGCAATACCATACTTAAATCATAATCAACCCCGGACTGAGACACTTTCTTGCTTTTAAGCTTCATGCCCCCCACGGTTAGATTCTCCAAGCAGCCCAAGTTCTCCCCTGTACTGGGATCAAATACACGCAAAGACACGGACAAACGCTTGCGGATATAGCGTCGGTTAGATTTGGCTTGAGACACCTCTCTCGTAGCCTCGTGCAAAATGGCGTCTTGAACCACCAGCACCACGCCTCTAAACTTTTCATTCGGCGCATTGATAGCCGTCGCGGTATAAGAAACAGGTACAAAGCGTTCCCCCATAGCACAAAACAGGTCACCGAAATCATGGTATCGATTGCCTTCAGAACACTCTTTATAAATCACTGACTCACGCCAACTTAAGCGCTCCTCTTTTGAGCGTGAAGGGTAGAACAAATCCTCAAAATTCTTGCCCTCCAGGGAAAACCCTTCGCCAGCAAGAAAGCTATCTGCAACAGGGTTGGCGAACGTCACCCGGCCGTCTTCATCAAAGCCGATAATCCCCTCTCCAATCGCATTTAACAAGCTATTATTTTTCTGCTGCAAACGCTGTACGTCCAGCAAAGATCGCCCTAATTCTTTCTTTTGCTTGTCCAACAAAAGGAAAAAATCCACTTTACTTTTTAAAATGGGCTCCTCTAGCGGCTTAAAAAGATAATCCACTGCGCCACTTTCATAACCCTTAAAAACATACTGCTGCTCTTTGCTAATCGCGGTAAGAAATATAATCGGTACCGACTGAGTTTTACAATTACTACGCATTAACTCAGCCACTTCAAAGCCGTCCATAACAGGCATTTGAACATCCAGAAGCACTAGAGAAACTTCTTCTTTCAACAGCACTCCTAATGCTTTATTACCACTCGTGGCTTTAATTAAATTCCTTCCGGGCGCCTCTAATATTGCTTCTAAGGCAATTAGGTTTTCCGAACGATCATCGACCATCAAAATATTTTGTTCCAACATCCCCTAGCTCCCAGATACCAATTCGACCAAAAGCGGTGCAATTTCATCTAACGGTACAATGTAGTCCACTGGCGAGGCCTCGATCGCTGCCAAAGGCATACTGTCCATGGTCGCCGTGCTCGGCTCTTGAACAAGAGTCATACCGCCGAATTCTTTAATCATTTTCAATCCCATCGCGCCATCGTCATTTGCGCCAGTCAAAACAATACCAATCAAACCGCTGCCATAGACATCTACAGCCGATTTAAACATTAAATCAATAGAGGGTCGCGAATAGTTGTAAGGCGCCTCATTCGAGAAAGATAACGTTTTATCAAGCTCGATCAGCAAATGATAATTCGCGGGTGCGATATAGACCGTACCCGGCATTAACAACTCTTTTTCTTCCGCTTCTTTAACAAACAGCAGTGCTCTTTTCCTTAGAATCAAAGACAATATATCGTCTGAATTAGGATGCTGATGCTGCACAATAATGACCGGCAGAGGAAAATCTGCTGGGAGTTTCCTGAGTATGATACTCAGAGCCTCCACCCCGCCCCAAGAAGTCCCGACCACAACAGCCGAAGCATTTTCCAAGTGACTACTCATTGAATAATTACACGCCTATTAACACCCTAAGATATTGCTGTTCCAAACGCSAGCAGCCTACATACGGGTCATCTCTTTAAGTGAATCCATATCACCAATTTCCGTTTTCTTGAGCATTTCCACAAATTCTTGCTCCGATCGACGACTGGCCTCAAGCTTCGCTTCCAAGTCCCGCTTACTACGATCCAAATCCAAAAAGAAATTAACCTTGCTGCGTATCACWAGCGGCTCGATCGGCTTAAACAAATAATCCACCGCACCACACTCATAGCCCTTAAAAACATACTTATCTTCTTTACTGATTGCAGTCACAAAGATAATTGGGATCTTCTGGATCTTCTTATTACTGCGCATTAACTCGGCCACCTCAAACCCGTCCATACGAGGCATTTGCACATCCAGTAAGACCAGCGCAAAGGAATGCTTTAACATTAACATCAGCGCCTCATTACCAGAGAACGCTTTTATTAAATTTCTTTCCGGAGAATCAAGCAGCGCATCAAGCGCCACTAAATTTTCAGGCCTATCGTCAACCATTAAAATATTTTGTTTTTCCATGATAAATCCCAAACATATCTCTAGAGCCGAATAGACATCATCACTCACGAGTCTATTCGAACCACGCCTAACCATTCAGTGGATCCGTTAGGAAAAGCACCCCCATAAAACCAGAATCACTGTTTTTTGCCCACCTGAGATTTCTTATATATTTTCTGCTTTTCATTAACATGAACAAATTTACTCCCATACTCGTTAAAACGTAAACTCTCTTTCGACCCTAGGCATAATGTCCCCCCCAAGTCTAAGCTATCATAAAACAACCCTACCACTCGATCTTGTAACGCCCGATCGAAATAGATCATTACATTTCTACAGAGAATCACCTGAATCTCGCCAAAGACTTGATCGGTAACTAAGTCATGGTCTGCAAAGACAATATTTCGTTTAAGCGACTGATCAATGATCGCGCCGTCATAACGCGCCGTATAGTAATCACTTAAGGAACCCGTCCCCCCTGCCTTAATGTAATTATCAGAATATTGTTTAAACGAACGAATTGGAAAAATACCTTTCTTGGCTTTCGCCAATACATTTTTATCAATGTCTGTGGCATAAATTTGCGCTCGATCCAGAAGCCCCTCTTCGCGTAAGAGAATACACATTGAGTAGATCTCTTCACCGGTGGAGCAACCCGCATGCCATACTTTAATGGAAGGATAAGTCTTAAGCTGCGGGATAACTTGTTTTCTAAATGCCAAATAGAACTCTGGGTCCCTAAACATTTCAGTGACGTTAATGGTTAAGTTCTCTAACAACTCCACAAAAGCAGTCTGATCATACAAAACATTGTATTGCAGCTCAGAAATATTATTTAACCCGCAGTTTTCAATTTGATTATAAATACGACGTTTAAGAGACGCACGACTGTATTTCCTAAAGTCGTAACCGTATTTTCGATATATCGCTTCCAACAATAGATCGACTTCTATTTCATCACTTCGGTAGGGATCTTCGATCGCTACCGGCTCCGCTTTATGATACGCCATATTATTGCTGTAACCACACTCTCATTAAAGATAGTAATTTATCAGTATCTAAAGGTTTGGAAATATAATCGTTCGCACCCGCGTCAATACACTTCTTTTTGTCTCCTTTCATGGCTTTCGCTGTAAGCGCGATAATAGGTAATTCACTAAAACATTCCTTTTTCCGGATTTCAGCCATGGCTTCGTAACCATCCATCTCCGGCATCATAATATCCATCAAAATTAAATCTTTATCCGGGTCTTCTGCCAACACATCCAAACTTTCCCTGCCGTTCGAGGCCACTGATATCTCAAAGCCTTTATCCTCAAGTATTGCAGTCAAAGAATAAATATTTCGCATATCATCATCAACAAGAAGCAGTTTTTTACCTTCGAACACATCTTCACGACGATCAATATTCTCCTGCACTTTTACTTGCGCATCCGGTAACTTATTGCCGAGCCAATGTAAGAACAAAGACACCTCATTCAATAAGCGTTCAGACGATTGATCGGTCTTAAGGATGATTCGATCCGCATATTTCCGAAGCTTGGCTTCTTCTTCCCGCATCAAGTCTTTGGCGGTATAGATCACCACCGGCACTTTAGGAATATCATCCTTTTTATTTAGCGTTTCAAGCAACTGAAAGCCAGTGGTATCAGGAAGATTTAAATCCAAAATCATGCAATCGAATGGTTTTGTTTTAAGAAACCCTAATGCCTCCTCGCCCGTGACTGCCGAGGTAACCTCAATGCCCTGCTCTTCAAATAGACTGGCAATCGCCTCATGAGCCACCTTATTATCTTCGACTACCAACAATCGTCGCACGTCCCCCGCGATTGCATCTTCGATCTTGTCAAACACAGTGACCACTTGATCCTTATTCACAGGCTTGGTTAGGTGATCCAAGGCGCCCATTTTCATGGCTTTGCTTTTCTCATCCTTACCTGACAAAAAGTGCACTGGGATATCTTTGGTTTGCTCACCTTGCTTCAACTGCTCCATCACCGACCAGCCATCCATGCCMGGCAAACCGACATCTAGAATAATCGCACCGGGATGATTTTTCTGTGCATAAGCCAGACCGCTCTCGCCATCCAAGGCGACACACGCATCTAAGCCATGCTCTTCCGCCATTTGCTTCAACAAATGAGCGAAATCTTCATCGTCCTCAATAATTAACACCGAATGATCCCTCGACTCACGCGTTGAGTTTGCTATAGCAACCTCGGGGGCATTAACCGGCGCGAACATAGCGGATTCAGACGAGTCATTACTCTCAATCATTTCCGCTTTGTCATCCACAACGAACTCGGGGATAAACAAGGTAAACTCACTGCCTTCATCTTCGACAGCCTTAGTCAGGCGTAAATCACCGTGTAACATCTTGCTCAATTCACGCGAGATAGTCAGCCCAAGACCTGTGCCGCCGTATTTCCGAGAAGTAGTCCCATCCGCTTGCTGGAACGCCTCAAAGATAATTTGCTGCTTATCATCAGGAATACCCACACCGGTATCACGAACACATAAGGCAATGCCATTTTCATGATTAAACGACAAACCATCCAAATTAATTTCTTTTCGAGGTCGTCCCACATGCAAATACACGCCGCCATTGGAGGTGAATTTAAAGGCGTTTGATAACAAGTTTTTCAATACTTGTTCGATGCGTTGGCGATCGGTTCGAATTGAAGCTGGCAAGCCTTCTTCAATCACTACACCAAAGTCAAGATTCTTCTCTTTTGCCACATGTTCAAAATTAAGCTGTATATTGCGCTGAATTATCTTGGTGTCTAGATCCTCTAGAACCAATTGCAACTTGCCTTCCTCTACCTTCGATAGATCGAGAATATCGTTAATAAGTGACAACAAATCTGAGCCTGCCGAATTAATCACCTCCGCATGTTCGACTTGTTTTTCTGACAGATTGTCCGCTTTATTCTCAGCCAGATTGTTGGATAAAATCAAAATACTATTAAGCGGTGTACGTAACTCGTGAGACATTGTGGAAAGGAATTCAGATTTATACTTAGAACTTACTTCCAGAGCCTCCGATTTTTCCTCAAGCACATGCTGGGCTTTCTCTAAATCGGCATTTTTATCTTCCATGTCCGATTTTTGTTTCTCCAACAACTTCGCTTGCTCCGCAAGCTCTTCATTGGTAACGCGCAACTCTTCTTGTTGTGCTTGAAGRTTTTCTTCCGAAGCCCGCAACGCTTGCGCTTGCTCTTCAAGCTCCTCGTTGGTTGCACGTAATTCTTCTTGTTGCGTTTGAAGTTGCTTCTCTGAATCCATTAAGGCTTGGGTTTGGTTTTCAAGCCCTTCGTTCGCGGATTTTAATTCGTCTTGCTGGGCTTGCAGATTTGATTCTGACACAGACAATGCTTCAGCTTGCTCTTGCGAATGCGACAGCATGCTAGCGAGCTGAACTCTGGACTGTGCGGAACTAAGCGCAATCGCAAGAGAGTCAATACAATCATCCAAAAACGCCATATTTTCATCTGAAATCTCATAAATAGAGCCAAACTCAATCACGGCTTTCAAATTGCCTTCATGGACTATGGGGCTTACCAATACATTTCTCGGCACACTGGCCCCTAAGCCCGAACTGACTTCGATGTAATCCTCTGGCAGTTGAGAAACACAAATCTGCTTCTTCTCTAAAGCCGCCTGCCCCACAATCGACTCGCCTAGTTTATAGGTATTATGATTGCCTCTACGCTTACTAAACGCATAACTACTAATAAGCTGTAGCTCTTGCTCCTCCTCATCAAAGTAATACAGCGCGCCTAGTTGGCAACCCAATGTAGGGGTTAAATAATCAAGCACATTTCGACCCAATTCATCCGTACCGATATCCCCTCTTAAACGTTTATTTAATTCAGCAAACTGAGTTTGCATGCGCTCTTTTCGATGATCCTCTTCAGACCTCGACTTCAGACGATTACGCATCTTTGTAATGGCTTGAAGAAGGTGCCCGGTCTCATCGGTTGTATCAATGGAGATTTCTGTATCCCATTCGCCTTCTGAGATTCGGTCCGCCACATCCACCGCGTGGTTGAGCCCTCGGGTTATCAACCCGGTCAACCAATAACTAAAAAGGGCAAGTACTACAATCAAACCCGTGCCCGCGATCGCACCAATTTTCCAACTTTGCTCATCCATCTCTTGGGTAGCAGTCAGTTTTTCAGTAAACGCCAAGGTACGATTTTCACGAAACTCACTAATCTGGGATTCGAAATCATTAAATGAGGTATTAATGCGAGGCACCAAGGTAATCATCTCGTTTTGAGACAACGTACCACTCATAAGGCCTTGAGCAACGGTCATCGACGTGTCGAAATATAAAGTAAAACTCGCCTCCAACTCCTCCGCTTCCGCCCTAAGCTCAGGCGACACTTGCGAAATCAATCGTATGTCAGAGAGGATTTTACTAGCCACCTCCTCGGCGGCCAACAAACTATCTTCTTCWCTCGCACTCACCGCATCGGTTAATGACTGTTTAATGCTGGTTAATGCAATGGAGCTATTATTAATGATTTCTAAAACCGGGAAATCCACATCGCGAATTTCCGAAATTCGCCGTTCATTTTGTACATTGGCGTTAAAGTTAAGTACAAGATAAAACAGGAAAGCAATCACACCGATGGCTGCTACCGACATTACCTTGTATTTAATGGACCAATTTTTTATGCTGACTCGATATGAATTCGTTGGCAAGTTGTTCCCCCGGTTAAATAAATACTTTTAGGTCTAATTATTGATTTTTCAGTCTAAGGGACATGCTCTCGGCATGATGTAGGTGCTTGGAATTATTGATCAACATAACAACAGCGACTTTCAATTCCCCCTTGCTCTGCGTCGTTTTCGTTATATCACCTGACGGTCTTATGACTTACTAGTAATTAGAAGGTCCATCATGCAGTTATTTTTAGCGCCGGTCGCAAGGTTAGTTCACGGCCACCTTGTGATTCCCATCGCAACTCGCCTCTCGAAAAGCCCACTTATAACAAGTTCCAACAAACCCTCCTGCTATGCTGCATTAATAGAATAAGGTGCCCTCGTATCGATTATGCACGACGTTTAATTGCCCTCTATACTCAAGCACAGAGGTGGCTAAAGAAACGCCACTGAATCAACATTCGTCTTCACTCTAGTGGTACTGGGAGCGTCAATGGCAGGTGGCCAGCCAATTTCTTTGGTCAAGTTTGCGAGTCTGAGGGAGGGGAAACACATTCTCTCCAAAGGCGCCCTGCGCTGGAGTTCTCCCGAGCTACTGCACGGCCCCTTTGAGCTTCGCTACGACCAAGCACTAGAGTTTTCCAATAAAGAACTATTGAAACAGGTGCTTAAGACAATCTCGGCCATGGTCTTTGCCCGTGATATGCCTGCACCAGGATTACCCGACCACCCGTTTAGTAAATTGATTCGACGCTGGCGTACTGAGGATCGTTTTAATTCAGAAGAGGAAGTAGAGGAAGCGCTGACCAACATTGTCGGCAACATGATTGACAAGCAACTAGAGGAAACTCAAGAGCTCGTTCAACACTGGAGCTTCCTTATTTCTCACACACGAATATTGTCCCTCCATGAAAAGCACCAGGACAGTACCTTTTGGGAGAAATATGCCGACAACCATAAAGGCATTGCCATTCGGTTTCGCTGTGACGCGGAAGAAAGCAGTTTTACCAATCCAGAAAAAGTCGATTACAACGTAAAACGCCCGCAAATCACCACACTGAAAGAGCAGGTCAATGTACTCATAGGGCAACAACGTAAGCCAGAAATTGCCACACTGCAAAACAAACTCCTTACCCGTTCGAAAGCCAGGGCACATGAGAAAGAGTGGGTGTGCTACAAAGCCTTAACTGAACAAGAGTTTGAAAAAGAGCAAGCCGCTCACGGCGATATCGATGCAAAGAAATGGTACCAAGACGTCAAATTTACGCCCAAGGAACTCAGTGCTGTGTACTTCGGAGAAGCCGTCGCCGATAAAGACAAAAAAACCATTTTGGAATTCTTAGGCAAAAACTACCCAAAAGCAAAAGCATTCGAAGCGCAAATCCATATTGATGAGTATTCACTAGAATTCGAGCCCAAATCATTGATTCGCCCCGTTAAAGAGTCCGACGCCGAATCAACTGCCGACAGCGGTGATGGAACAGTGGCCGTACCGCCTCCTGAAACCAATAAAACACCGCCTGCCCAAACCGCYAATGATGAGGAWGYSGCCCTCGCCGCGCAAGAWAAAAAAGCCCCGCCGGCCAGTAAAGTCGGTTAGCCCTCAACCATACTCACYGTGCACTGATCCCCTAAATTACGCGAYTCCAAATAATAGGTTTTMCCAGGTAAMGCAAACAGACTCAGACGGCTGTGGCTTAGATACCGACGCTGATTCAATTCACTTTGGCATACCACACCAATCACATGGTCCCCAGGGGACACCGAAACACTGCCTTTCCATGCACTCACTGAAAGACCATCCACAGACTTAATGCGAATAGCCATGGGCGCTAGCGTAAACCATGCAGCGCCGCCTTTGATCACCGCCACATTCGACGCGTCCTTAGCCGGCGGCGTGTAAGTCGGCGTGGTTGAGCACGCAAAAGTGAACGAGGCCACTAGAACAATTAACGCCAGCTTTAAAGCGTATTGCATGGATTTATCTCCTTCCTGAATATAAAGACTTACTTGTAATGGGCTAGAGTAGGCACAATCGCTTGCAGCAATTCAAAGACCTTGCTCATGCTGTCATTGAGTATTGCTTCAATCTCTTTCATGCTAATTAACTCATCGCTTTTCCCTGCGGCCTTATTCACTACCAAGCAAATACTGGCGTAGGACATATCCAACTCGCGRGCTAAAGACGCTTCMGGCATGCAAGTCATGCCCACCAAATCACAGCCATCTCGCTCTAAGCGCACGATTTCCGCCGCAGATTCTAAGCGCGGTCCTTCAGTGCAGCCATACACGCCCGAAGCAACAATGTCCAAATCAAGTGAGTTGGCGGCATTAATGATGCGCCCACGAAGTACATTACAGAAAGGATGGGTAAAATCGATGTGCGGGATATTGAAACTTTCGTCGCCACAAAAGCTGTGCTCGCGTTTGTAGGTATAATCAATCAACTGATCCGGCACGACGATCGCTTGTGCATCATAGCCCGCCGTTATCCCCCCCACCGCATTGGTGGATACTATTTGCCTGACGCCCAGCTGATGCAGCGCCCATAAATTAGCGCGGTAATTTATTTTATGCGGCGCTAAGGTGTGATTGGAGCCGTGACGGGCCAGAAAATAAATTCGTTTATCCGCCAAGATGCCTTCCACAATAGGCGCTGAAGTAGCACCGTAGGGCGTATCGACCTGGTGGGTAGCCACCTCCAAAAAAGAATCCAAAGCGGTAAGCCCCGACCCACCGATGACTGCTACTTGAACCTCAGTGTCTTGATTCATACCACTACTTCCCTTTGATCGCGTAGATACCGGGCGCATTTCGCCAGTAACCTTTGTAGTCCATGCCATAACCAAACAAGAACCGATCTTCCACTTCTAAGCCAACAAAGTCAGCGCTAAACGCTTGGTCAGCTTTACGGTCATGCTGCTTATCCACTAATACGGCGCAACGTACACTCTCTGCGCCCTGATCACGACAACTCTTTATAACGCTTAATAAGGTCTTGCCTTGATCCAAAATGTCATCCACCACGAGCACGTGACGATTGGCCAACGTTTGCTGAGGAGTCACGATCCATTGCAAGCTACCGGGCTCAGTATCCTGGCCATATCGAGTCACATGAAGATAGTCAACCTCCAACGGAAAATCGAGCCGAGTCAGTAGTTTTCCACAGAATATCAGTCCGCCATTCATCAGGCAGATCACCACGGGATTAAGACTTGCATACTCTTCAATGATTTGCGCAGCAATAGTAGCAATCGCCGCTTCCACGGCCGCTTCGCTGTAAAGACAATCGGCATCGCTAAGAATTTGATTTGCTTCCTGAACCTCTAACATAAATCTTGTTCCCCTTACTTCAAATTCAATGCATTAATGATCTCGATTCGGCGCTGCCAGCCACGAGATTTAGATTCTGAATCAGGCGTAAGCGATGCCTGACCTTTCAAGCCTAATAATCGGCTTGATACCCCTTCATGAGGATTTTTTTGTAAGTACTCCAAAACCACTAAAGCGCCCTGACGATCATTACACACCAAGACCATGTCACAACCCGCGTCCAAGGCCTGCTTAGTGCGCTCCTCAAAGCCGCCCACCGCAGAAGCCCCTTCCATGGTTAAATCATCACTGAAGATCACGCCATCAAACTTTAGCTCCTTACGTAAAACTTCGCGCAACCAATAGCTTGAAAATCCGGCCGGTTTTGGGTCCACTTGATCATAAATCACATGAGCGGGCATCACCCCTGCTAACTGCTTGGCTAATGCCTCAAAAGGCAGTAAATCGTTGTCTCGAATAGTCTGTTCAGACCGTGAATCCACAGGAATTTCTAAATGAGAGTCTGCCACCACCCCACCGTGGCCAGGGAAGTGCTTGCCTACCGCCGCCATCCCGGCCTCATTGAGGCCTTTAATAAAGGCCCCCGCAAGAATCGTAATGACCTCAGGCTTGCGGTGAAAAGAGCGATCGCCAATGACTTTGCTAAGCCCAAAATCAATGTCCAATACCGGSGCRAAACACARATCMAYYTSCRCSGACARCARCTCCGMRCCAATCASCCAGCCGCAAVWSWRMGCTAWWTCRAKSGCRNCAKCSSKGWYWGNTAYCRKMWMKCYSGYSNATATYACSNATYGCMGSKMTWCNGCRTWWNGCCCKMAMGMWMCSGYYKCAMYYGCCCGCCTTCATGATCCACCGCGATTAAAAGCTCAGGTTTAACCTTTCTGATGGCGCTAATCAGCACTTCGAGCTGAGACTTGTTGTCATAATTACGCGCAAAAAGAATCACCCCGCCCACTTCTTTCTGGGCGATTAATTCCTTCTCCTGGGAAGTCAGGGTTTGCCCTTCTATATCCAGCATCAATGGGCCTAGGCTCATCATCGTATCCTCATTTATTTATAGTAGTCTCAACAGCATCCATTGATAGAGGAAACGGAATCCGACTTAGGCCGCTTTAGCGAACAAAACACCCTGAATTAGCCCTGCATTTTAACACTGAATATGGCGCAACAACATAAACTTAGCGTGGTTATAGGGACTCGAACACAAGAATGCCAAGGCGCTACAGTCACAATTCAACTAGGCAATTACACSACGCCCGAGTCTCGGTCGCCCGAAAACYGYCCARGTCARCCMGYGRGCTRGGSCTTTAAAACGCAATCAGCCAAATGTTACTATTCAAAATTACGTATACTCAAATACCGCATTGGAACAGCAGTATTGGAAGCCCAGCATTTGAATATCAAAATATGCCGAACAATTAGCGAGATCTCCGCCGAATCTTGGAACGCGCTGATCGATCACCACAACCCTTTCCTAAGCCACGAATTTCTCCATGCGATGGAAAGCCATGGCAGCGTCAGCAAACGTCTAGGCTGGCAACCGTGTCATATTGCGATTTATGACAATGATCAATTAAAAGCCGCCATGCCCCTGTATGAAAAATACAACTCATCCGGTGAGTTCGTCTTTGATCACTCCTGGGCCGACGCCTTTCATCAGCACCGCATTCAGTATTATCCCAAACTAGTCTGCGCAGTGCCCCATACGCCGACGCTGGGTCAGCGACTGCTGTGCCGGCCCGAGCACCAAGAACAAATGTTCCCGCTACTACTGCAGGCGGCCTTAAAGCTGGCCCAACAAATCCAAGCCAGTAGCTTTCACTGCTTATTTCCCACCACGCCTGCACAAGACTTCATGAAGCACACCGGGCTGTCCATTCGCCACGACTGTCAATTCCATTGGCACAATCAAGACTATCAGGAYTTCGATCATTTCTTATCTCACTTAACGTCCAAGAAACGCAAAAATATTAAACAAGAACGGCGCAAGGTGTCCCAAGCCGGCATTCGTTTTCGCCTGCTTGACGGCCACACTGCCAGCGCCCAGGATTGGAGTGATTTTTACGGGTTTTACCAACGGACATATTTACAGAAAAGAAACACACCCAAATTCAATTTAGACTTCTTTATGGACGTCGCCGAAAAGCTGCCCCAGCAAATCTTTCTAGTGCTCGCCGATCACGATCAGCGCTGCGTTGCCGGCGCGCTCATGTATCGCAGTGACACCCATTTATACGGTAGGCACTGGGGAGCCAGCGAACATTACAGCGGCCTGCACTTTGAGGCGTGTTACTACCAGGGCATTGAATATTGCATTCGAGAAGGCTTACAGTGCTTCGAACCTGGCGCTCAAGGCGAGCATAAATTATCCAGGGGCTTCTTACCCACCCGAACAGTATCGGGTCATTGGATCGCTCACTCGGGGTTTTCGGGACCGATTGCAGACTTTTGCTTAGAAGAACAAACTGGCGTGAAAGACTATATGGCAATGCTTGAACAATCCAACCCTTATCGTAAAGAGCCTCAGTAAACACGTCATACACTGGCTCATTCTGATAACTGAGAAGAATAAAAAAACGAGGCCCATTATTTAGGCCTCGTTCTCCATGCCTCTTTATCTAAGTCCCGGTATCTATACCACTTTAGCTAATCCCCATTGCTTGAGCCCCGCTAACTTATTAGCCCCTTAAGCGACTACTTTTTCGCTAACCTGCGCCGATGATTCACTGTCACCGGCTAACAAAGCTGGAGCGGGAATTCGCTTTTTTAGCTCCGCAGCATTAATTGCAGCAAGGCAAGCCGTCAACGCCGCACCCAAAGTATCAGTCGCCACGGCCGCACCACAGGTCTTAACCCCATCGATTTTCAAATGAATGTAAGCACCGGCTTGCGCGCCACTGCCAGACGCGCCGGCCTCGCGATGAATCGCATGCTCCTCATAATCTTGAATATCAATACTGCAACCCAAATGATCCGCCATTGAAGCGACGAAGGCATGCAGCGGACCATCACTTTGAGCACGCAATACATACGACTCACGCAAGTCATCCACCGTGACACTCAAACCCGCCTGATCATCCCAGCAATAATGCGCTAACGACCAAGGAGCGGCGGTAGAAAAAGCATTTAAAAATAACTCGTACAATGCTTGGGAACTCAAGGCACCGCGATGTTTTTCAGTGGCTTTCTGCACCACCGCACTGAACGCCAACTGCATCCAACGAGGTAATTGCAAGCCATACTCATGCAACAAAATAAACGCAGCACCGCCTTTACCCGACTGACTATTTACACGAATAATTTCTTCATAACTACGCCCCAAATCCAGCGGGTCCACCGGCAAATAAGCCACATGCCAGGGCGAAGATTCCTCTCGCTTTTGTAGGCATTTATTAATCGCATCCTGATGGCTGCCAGAAAACGCCGTAAACACCAACTCTCCCATCCAAGGGTGTCGAGGGTGCAACTCAATTTGAGTGCAACCCTTCACTGTGCGAATAATTTCATCGCTATCGGACAAGTCCAACTTAGGGTCAATACCCTGGGTATATAAATTCATGGCCATGACCACAAGATCCATATTACCGGTACGCTCCCCATTGCCTAACAATGTACCCTCCACACGATCAGCCCCCGCCAACACCGCCAACTCAGCAGCGGCCACCGCACAGCCTCGGTCATTGTGTGTATGCACACTCAGCTCAATCCAGCGCCTGTACTTGATGTTTTCATGAATGAATTCCACTTGATCAGCAAACACATTCGGCGTCGTACACTCTACCGTGGCGGGTAAATTAATAATCGCACGTTGCTGCGCACTCGGTTGCCACACATCCAATACCGCATTGCACACCGCAAGTGCGAACTCAGGCTCCGTAGCACTGAAACTCTCAGGGGAGTATTCGAAACCCCACCGGGTCTCAGGGTTTTGCTCAGCAAACTCCTTCAACATTTCAGCACCAGAAACAGCAATGGCTTTAATGCCSTCTTTATCCAAGCCAAAAACCTGATCRCGCTGCACAGGAGAGGTGGAGTTATARACGTGTACCACTGCCCTTTTAGACCCYTTTAATGCTTCAAACGTACGCTCAACCAGGGGCCTTCGTGCTTGAGTCAAGGCCTGGATAGTGACATCTTCCGGCACTAAGCCCTGCTCAATAATTTTACGCACAAAATCAAAATCAGGCTGGCTTGCAGCCGGAAAGCCCACTTCAATCTCTTTAAAACCACATTTCACCAAGAGTAAAAATAACGCGACTTTTTGTTCGACGTTCATAGGCTCAATTAAGGCCTGATTACCGTCACGTAAATCCACCGCACACCATAGCGGCGCCTGCGTAATCTGTTTATTAGGCCATTTACGGTCTGGCTTTTGAATAGGATGAAACGGCGTGTATTTACGGTGATCGAACGTCATGACTATAGCCCTTGAGAAATAAACAATTTAAAAATAAAACAGCATTACTACGCCACCGGCTGTACCGGTGGCTGAGCAAGTCGATGACAGCGTAAAATCAGGGTCTGTAATGGGTTTTTTATATTAATAATCATATCGAACCTTTCTGTGTCTTCAGTCTCATTCAACCTAAAACGATAAGAGTCAACTTGGGTAAAGCCACTCAAAAGAACTCAATCGCGCCTTGTAAGCGCAGTGATCACACCGGGTAGGTGTTTTGTCCTTCGTTCAAACTTGAGACACAAGTATAAGCCAATACGAGCCGACAATGATTGCAAACATACCCCACTAAACACCCATTAAAGCAATATATCACTACATATACGTCATAAATTAGATTATTATTTCAATGAGCGGCAACCCATTGGAACTCAAACCACTTCCCCCCCCAAAAAGGAACAAAGCCAACGAATGAAACTTGATCGCACCGACAAACGCCTGTTAATGGCGATGCAGAAAAACGGCAGAATCAATAACTTAGAACTCGCAGAACTGGTAGGCCTATCCCCATCGCCTTGCTCCAGACGCATTAAGCAACTCGAACAAGCAGGCTACATCCAGCAGCACATCACCTTATTGGACCCTGGCAAGCTCAACCTTAAACTCACCGCCATGCTTTTTATTAGCATGGACCGCCATACCCCCGACCGATTTGAAGCGTTCGAACAAGAAGTCGCCCGTTATCCTGAAGTACTGGAATGCTCATTGATTACAGGCCAGTCCTCTGACTACCTGCTGAAAGTAATAGTGCCCGACATGGACGCTTACCAAGAGTTTCTCTTAGGTCGATTAACCCGCATAAAAGGCGTCAGTGGGGTGCATTCGAGTTTTGTATTAAGAACCATCATTGATCACAAAGCGCTGCCTATGGATCACCTTGATTAAACTGCCACAAATCACTAGACCTGAATCACTACGCCTAAACACTACCCCTGAATCACTACGCCATGAATCACTATGCCGCCCATTCCCCCCAAAGGAATAAGCCGCTAGCCAATGTATGAAAAACGCATAAGAACGTATAACACCCTCTGCTAAACTGTAATTAGCACGGCAGTCACTACAAACTGCCAGGCTAGAGCAATCTAAAAACTCAACCTCACACGTGTTGGCATTGTATTTTGTATGCACCACCGTAAACACAGACTTGCTTTAGGGGAAACCAGCGCTACTCATTTTAAAAGTCTTTGCGCAATCTGGGGCTTACTTATCGCCCTGCTTCTTTCACTGCCGACAAGCGTCGCTTTCGCGAACATCAACTACATCACCGACGACAATAATAATAAACCAATCCAGCTTCAAGCCTACTATTTCATCGACCCTCAATCGTCCTTAAGCATTGATGACATCCACCTAGAAAAAAGTCAGCGGCAATTTAAAAGCATCGATTCCCATACTGCAAATTTTGGCTTCACTGACGCCAACCTGTGGATAAGGATCACCTATCAAGACCAACGTAAAACACCTTACGATAACGATTTAGTCGTAGAAGTGGCTAACCCACTTTTGGATTACATTGAAATATATCGCCCTGGCCCCGCTGGCCTAACAGCCTACCAAACTGGGCAATTAAGAGGGTACGAACAAAGAGAAATAGATCACCCTCATTTCTTTTTGTACCTGCCTAAAGCAATTAGTAAACCCGTGACTATTTATCTTAAAATAAAATCGGCAACCCCATTAATCATTCCAATGGGTATAAAATCGGTGCACGGAGGGTTCGCCCAGGGAACCCTTACATCAAAAAGCAACCATATATTTATCGGCGTATTTTTGCTCATATTATTTTACAACATGCTCTTAGCGTTCAYACTAAACGAGCCGGAGCAATACTACTACACCGCATGGTTATTCCTAGTAACGTTGACCTCTAGTATTATGGGTGGTGTAAGCCAGCCTTACTTCGGGGAACTCGGAACGTGGATCGCGATAAATTTATGGGGTTTTGGTTCATTAATTTGCACCCTATTTCTCTTATACCTGACCACCACTCTTAGCCTCAATAGTTGGCAGCCCACACTCCACAAAATAGTCGTACTACTATGCATTCCATTCGCACTTAATAGCCTATTTATTTTCGTCACTGACTATCGTCTCTGGCAATGGACTATTTTATTGTGCGGACTTTGCGGCGCCATTTGTACACTGGTATTTGTTTGGGGGATTTATTTAAATCAGAAAGCCAGCTACCTCGCGCTAATCGCTTTCACTCCGGTGCTCACGGGCTTATTCACCTTTATTCTAGCCTCAGCAAATATTCTTGAGAGTAATTGGTGGACGTTTAACTCGCTCTTTATTGGCGTAACAGCCACCGCCATTGCCGTATCTTTGACCACAGGAAACAAGGTCAACGAAGAAAAAAAGAAACGTTATTTACTGGAGAAAAAAAATCGCATCAACCTAGAAACAAACAATGCACTACTCACCAAAAGCAACGCCGTAAAGAACGCGTTTTTATCGACGATTAGCCACGAACTAAGAACCCCCTTAAACGGCGCATTTTCATCGCTGTCTTTGCTTGAAGAAACCATCCACCAGCTCGCTAAGGAAAACAGCTTAGCACTCCCCGAAGACACCCAGACTTACTTCGATATCATTCGTGACACCAATAACGAAATGATTAATTTAATCAATCGAATCATTGGCTTTTCAGAATTACACGACCAACATACCACCGTCAATGTAGGCTATTTTTCTCCTTATGAAACTATCATTTCATTAATCGATTTGCGTACGGATTTAATCACCAAAAAACACATCGACGTCCATGTTGGCATTGACTCTTTGCAACCGATTGAAATCATAATCGATAACGAAAAATATAAGAAAGTAGTCGGGATTATTTTTGATAACGCCATCAAATTCACTAAAAAGGGGAGCATTACCATCCTCGGCAGCATCAACAAATCCGACCAAGAACACACCCAACTAGTGATCTCCATCACCGATACGGGGGTTGGCATTCCCGAGTCAAAACTTGAAACCATTACCGAGCCTTTCTCTCAAGCAGATCAATCCTATACACGTGAATTTGGCGGCTTAGGCATTGGACTGGCAGTCTGCAAAAAAACCATGGAACTGCTCGACGGCGAAATAAACATCACCAGCACCGAGGGACAAGGCACCTGCGTACAGCTTCTGTTCGAAATACCGGGGTTCAGAACCACCCCTGACGTGGCGCTCACAACCGCTTACTTGGCGCGCCCTACAGTTAAAAGCAGCGCGAATAAGTGCGCTCCAGGCACAAGCACCGATCTAAATACAGCTCAGGACTCGACCACCGTCATCAATCAAGAAACCGACCCCAACTCAGACATAGAACAAGTCCAACGCGTCGTAGCCAACCCCGAAACCGCGGCCAATGATGGAAGCAATCACCATAGCCCCGCCCTTGATGACCAAGATAGTACCGATCAAGGTAGCAATAACCAAAATAGTAATAACGAAGACAGTGATCACGAAACCAATGTAAAGGAGGTCATAGTGCTTATTGTTGAAGACAATCCAACAAATCAGCTAGTGACTAAAAAGATCATTAAAAAAATGGGTTTAAAATCTCTTCTCGCAGAGGATGGAAGTGTTGCGGTCAAGATTATTCAACAAATGAAAGTAGATTTAATTCTTATGGACTGCCAGATGCCAGTCATGGATGGGTTCGAAGCCACGCGGCAAATAAGAAAACTACTAACGCCCCAGGACGACTCCCTACCGATCGTTGCCGTGACTGCCAACACCAGTGATGATGATCAGCGCAAGTGTCGGGAGTGTGGTATGAATGACTTTCTAGAGAAACCCATCTCCTACCACACCCTCAGCACCATGATCGAAAAGTGGTTAAAGAAAACCGCCGATCATCAGGCCAGCACTCAGCATAAAGTGGTTAACGCTCAAAACCGACCGGGGTAAAACCCAGTCAACGCCCTCTCAATATTCAAGTACGCGTCAAATCACTGAGTTTGCCCTCTATACACAGACTTCCTAGCCTAACGTTTAAGTCAATCGACTACTGAACAGTTTCGTTTTCTGTGAATTCACCGGCAAACAACGCCGACGATAAATAACGCTCTCCAGAATCAGGTAAAATCGCCACAATGGTTTTGCCTTCATTACCTTTCTGCTGAGACAAACGATGCGCTACGGCCATGGCCGCTCCCGAAGAAATCCCCGCTAAGATACCTTCCTCACGCATAAGCTTGTGAGCCCATTCTACCGCGTCTTCATTGGTGCATTGTTCGACCTGATCCACCATGTCTAAATCCAGATTCTCAGGCACAAAACCAGCCCCTAGGCCTTGGATTTTGTGAGGCCCATGAGTGGGCTCTTCACCGCTTTTAGCGGCAGCAATGACAGTGGACGACGAAGGCTCTATAGCAACAGAAGTAATTGCTTTGCCCTGAGTATTTTTAATGTAGCGAGAAACACCGGTAATGGTGCCGCCAGTGCCCACGCCTGACACAAGAATATCAATCTCACCCTTAGTATCTTCCCAAATCTCTGGCCCAGTGGTTTGTTCATGGACCGCAGGGTTGGCAGGGTTTTCAAATTGACAGGGCATAAAACAATTGTCAGGGTCCTCGGCAACGATTTCCTTCGCTTTAGCAATGGCTGCAGGCATACCTTTCGCCCCTTCAGTCAATACCACGGTAGCACCCAGCGCTTTTAACAACTGACGACGCTCCAAGCTCATGGTGTTCGGCATGGTCACGGTCAGTGAATAACCCTTCGCAGCAGCCACATACGCCAAAGCAATACCGGTGTTACCACTGGTGGGTTCAACAATACGCATACCAGGTTTCAAGCGACCAGACTTCTCAGCGTCCCAAATCATATTGGCGCCAATACGGCACTTGACTGAATTAGCGGGATTACGGCTTTCAATCTTAACGTAGATATTGCCATCACTAATGCGATTGATTTTCACTAGGGGGGTCTTACCGATAGTCAGACTATTGTCGTCGAAGGTGTTACTCATGAGAAAATCCCTTATTACAGAAAGCAGAAGTCGACCCTAAACGGATCAATTAAAAAATAGAAGCGGCTAATACTACTCGCCCCACCCTGGGATGCAACGCTGAACTGAAGTAAACCTCATTAATGCGCCCTCACTAGACTCATACTTATACCCCCACGGTGATCGCGCAACAGACGCATTTCGCTCCGACAGATCAGCACGGTTTTAACGAGACAGTCCTAACGCAACTATAATGCGCATCAATACAAATCAGGTCACCGGGACGCCATTTTCCGCCTTCTTTTTCGAGACATCGCCCAACACATCAGGATAGTAGGTATTAATAGGGTAACGTGCGTTCGCCAAACGTTGCCGACACATTTGCTTAATCGCCGAGGATTCACTCTCTGAGGCATCTTTAAATCGCTCCAAAGCCCCAGACTTCATAAACCGGCCGTCCTTTTCAGACACAGAAAACACATTGGGCGCAAACATCTCAAAATGCTCTTCATGCTCACGCATGTAACTGAAGCCGGACTTTTCCACCACGTTATGCTTCTGCGAGTCACTCAATTGAACATCCAGAAAACCAGCCACCCGATCCACCACCGCAGCCAGATCATTTTTCATTTCTTCGTAATGCACAAACAATACATTGTCATGGGCCTSRCTTCGACGCCACCAGCCTTCGACGTGGTCAGGCCATGTGCCCCACAACATTTGATCACTGCAATACCACTTCAACAAATCTTCTCGGGTCGGCGTTAACGGCCCCGCCAGCATATGAACAAAATCCAAGCAGCTGACAAAACAGCTCACGGGATGWCGTGTAACGTAGATGTATTTAGCCTGGTCACTGTGCTGGATCAGTTGCGCCGGCATATGGGTTTTAATCAGGCGGGTTTTATTTTCGCCAATGAGCGGCGCTTTATCAAAGGGCACACTGGAATTTGGGCTAGTTTCTATCCAGGGGCTAAGCGCATACATGTGACGATAGCCCTGATCACTTAAATCCCCTTCACCTTTATACAAGACTTCAAAAACGACCTGTTGCATCCAAGTAGTGCCGCATTTCATCTGCGTAGCAATAAACACATCATTGGCTTGAGGAACGTAAGCCGCCGTTGCCGCATAGGCTCTTTTACTACTCATTGTAAAGGGTCCAGCCACGCCCTGATAATAAAACACAGGGATCGACTTAAGCCGATAATACTTAGCAATCCACTCAAATACTGGCCGAATATAGACCGCATGACTCGCAATCATTGCGCGCATTTTTCGGCGATCCTCCAGCGGACGGGCGAAATAGCCATCCCCTCGCGTCTTCAGTGCCACAGTCAGCATCACTGTAATAAAATAAATAACTGCCAATGACACCGCAATGGCTAGCGCTGAAATAAGGAATGTAATCACCTTGATACCCCCGTCTAAATCAATCGATCATAACTCGATCAAGCCGCTCTTATTATGGCCAACCAGGCCAAGTCAGTATGCGCCTCTGCTAGCAACAATATTGGCAGTTTTTCACAAGATACAAACCTTCTGGCTGCCTAACACGCCGAAAACCACTCACGAACCAGAGCGTTTTGCCAACGGGGTGACTCGTAAAGCTTCCTCACATTAGGGTAAACTAACGTCACTTTAGCCTCGCCTCTACGCGAAGCGATCAATTAAGCAGCCAGTACAAGCAAGCAACAACACACAACAGCACACACAATAATTATAAAAAAAGTGATGACCATAAAATAAGTGATGACTACAAATAAGTAATAACTATAAATAGCGCAGGCAATGCCTGCCAAAACCCATTGCCCGGAGCTTCTTATGACTTACCCAATGCCCGCTGTCAGTATTGCCGCCGTACCCCGTCGCCGTCGAGCCGTTATTGATTTTGCCAAAGAACTTGAGAAAAAAGGCTTCAGTGGGCTTTATATGCCCAGCATGTCGGATGCCCTGTCGTTATGCACCGCCATCGCAATGGAAACCAACACCATCCAAATTGGCACCAGCATCATTCCCATTTACGGTCGCACGCCGGCAGATTTCGCACAAACCGCCGCCTTTATCCAAGAAGTATCCAACAATCGATTTCGCTTTGGCGTAGGCGTAAGTCATGCGCCCGCCTTAGCCGCAATGGGATTAAAAGCCGGTAAACCACTCGAAGACATGCGCAACTTTGTTCAAGGCTATAAATCTGCCCCTCGGGTCGGCGAACTGCCGCCCATTGTGCTCGCCGCCATGCGTAAAAAAATGATCGGTTTAGCCAGCGAAGTAGGCGACGGCATGGTCATTGCCAATGGCGCCCGCTCCTACATTCAAGAGTCACTCTCAGTACTCACCGAGGAGCAACGCACCAACCAGGATTTCTTTATCGGCGACATGATCCCAACCTGCATCAGCGACGATGAAGAAGCCGCCAAAGCAGTGAACCGGAAAACCTTAGTGATGTATACCATGTTGCCTAACTACCGAAACTATTGGAAAGCCGCGGGCTTTGAACAAGAAATGACCGACATCGAAGAAGCATTCAACAAAGGCGAAATGCAACGAATCCCTGAATTAATGAGTGATCGCTGGCTTGAGCAAGTCACCTTATTTGGCTCCGCGAGCAAAGTCCGTGACGGCATTGAAGCGTGGTATGACGCCGGCGTTAAAACGCCTATCATTGTGCCCTCCTCCGCGGCAGGCAACCAAATGGTCGCACTCGAAGAGCTACTGGCCTTGTATTAAACCCACAAAAAACAGTCACATTACTAACAGCGGTTTCGCTCATCGATAGAGAGATAAAGAGATGCAGAGGCTAAGAGATAAAAGACCAAAAGATAAAGTCTCTCGGCGGGCGAAAGCGCTTTGACCCAGGTGTAATCAGACTGCAATAAAAACTAAAACAACCGCTAATCATTCACGGTTCAAACCCGGCTTAAGACAGAGAATTACTATGACCGAAAACTCAGCAACCCCCGCAATAGCCAACATCAAAACCATTGCTATTTTAGGCGGCACTGGCGACTTAGGGGGAGGACTCGCTCGGCGTTGGAGTCGAGCGGGCTTCAGCATTGTCATCGGTTCTAGGACGCAAGATAAAGCGCAAGCGGCAGCCGATGCACTGCTGACTGAATTTCCAGACCTCAACGTAACCGGCGACAACAACCTCGACGCAACCAAAAAAGCAGACTTAGTGGTGCTCACCGTGCCTTTCGCCCACCAGATTTCCACCTTAGAAACAGTGCAACCCGCCTTAGCCGGCAAAATTTTAATCGACGTTACAGTGCCCTTAATGCCCCCCAAAGTCGGCACCGTTCAATTACCCGAACAAGGCTCAGCAGCACAAATGGCCCAGTCTTTATTAGGCGACCCCGTGCAAGTAGTCTCGGCATTTCAGAACGTCAGCGCACAACACCTCAATGAAGATCACCCCATCGCCTGCGATGTATTAGTCACCGGCAATAAAAAAGCCGCACGCGAGCAAGTCATCTCATTAGTCGAAGCTGCAGGACTTAAAGGCTGGCACGCAGGCCCTTTAGCCAATGCTGCCGCAGTGGAAGCCATGACCTCGGTATTAATCAGTATCAATCGTCATCACAAAATTAACGGCGCAGGTATTATCATCAGTGGCGAGCCTAAAACTTAGACACCCTAATACAAGCCCCAACAAATCCTGTTAGTTTGATCAACACAAGCGAATAAAAACCCTACGTTAACGCTTCGCTGGAGTATGTGTAATTTATGGAACTCACTTTTAGCGCCCTCAACAACATCCCCATGGTGGCTCCCAAAGACAATGTCGCCGAAATAATTATGACCGCAGCGAAGGCGCAACAAATAAACATTGTCGAACATGACGTCATTGTCATCGCTCAAAAGATAATATCCAAAGCAGAAAATCGTTACGTCGTACTCGAAGACGTCACGCCCTCCGAAGAAGCCATTCAGCTGGCCCAGGAAGTCCAAAAAGATCCGCGCTATGTCGAAGTGGTCCTGCAAGAATCAGCACAAGTGGTCCGTAAAAAAACCGGCGTTTTAATTGTCGAGCATCAATTGGGTTTCGTTCACGCCAATGCCGGCCTCGACCAATCCAATATCGAACACCCTGAACAAAAAGAACGCGTGTTACTGCTGCCCAAGGACCCCGATTTAAGTGCCAAGCAAATTCGACAGGCCATCCACAGCCAACTCGGCATTAACGTCGCCGTGATTATTAATGACAGCATGGGTCGCGCCTGGCGCAACGGCACGCTCGGACTGGCCATAGGGGTTGCTGGACTCACAGCACTCGAAGACTACATGGGCGGGCATGATATTTTTGGTCGTGAATTAAAAGTCACTGCCGTGGCCGCAGCCGACGAGTTAGCCGCCGGCGCATCCTTAGTCATGGGACAAACCCATGAGAAAACCCCGATCGTCATCGTCCGAGGTTATCGTCCTCAGCAACCCGCTGATGCCAATCAACAAGGCATCGCCCCACTACTAAGAAGTAAAGACCAAGATCTATTTCGATAAACCGCACCATGACACTGTTTGCAATTTAGTTTCTGGACGCGAGATCAAACGCTCGGACAGGTAAGTTGAAAAAATAAAATAACAACCTCGCCTTGCAGACTCACACATCTAAAAATAATCTCAACTGATTACGACCCATTAAACCATGCCTAAACAAGTACACAGCGATTCACAAACCAATCAAAATTCAACGCAATCGACCCCCTCTTTTCAATCAGAATTCAAACCTGAGGCTGAGTCAATTTACCTCGCTTTATCCGGCGGTGTAGGCGGTGCTAAATTAGCGCTGGGACTTCATCAACTACTGTCCGAAAAATTGCACATAATGGCCAATACCAGTGACGACTTCCGCCACCTTGGGCTTAATATCTGTCCTGATCTGGATACCGTAATGTACACATTAGCCACTCTAAATAACAAAGAATTAGGCTGGGGATTAGCCGGCGAAACGTGGCAATTTATGGATGCCTTAGAACAACTCAATCAACCTCAATGGTTTCGATTGGGTGATCGAGACTTAGCCACGCACGTCACGCGCACCGACGGATTAAATCAGGGCCAAAGCTTATCCCAAGTCACCCAACAGCTCACCCAAGCACTCGGCATTAACGCCACGCTGTTCCCCATGACCGAACAAACTGTTTCCACCTTTGTTCGCCTCAAAGACGGTACCCCCTTAGCCTTTCAAGAATACTTCGTCAAACAACAATGCCAACCTGAAATTAGTGGCTACTACTTCCAAGGCGTAGACGCGGCACGGCCTAGCCAGGGATTCCTAGACTGTATTGAAGACCGCAATTTAGCCGCCATCATCCTTTGTCCGTCGAATCCGTTCGTAAGTATAGAGCCCATTTTATCCGTACCAGGAATCGCCCAAGCACTCGCGAAACACCCCGCCCCGGTCATCGCCGTCAGCCCCATTATTGCCGGTCAAGCAGTGAAAGGCCCAACAGCAAAAATGATGACCGAATTAAACATGCCTTTGTCGGCACTGGGCGTTGCAGAGTTTTATCAAAAGCAACACCCCGGACTATTAGATGGATTTATTATTGATCATCAGGATCAAGCACTACAGCCCGCATTAGAAGACCTGGGAATCGCTATTTTGACGTCCAATACCCTGATGAATACTCTACAAGATCGTGTTACCTTAGCCGAACAGTGTCTTTCATTCGCGGCAAAATTGACTCACGAGCATAGTTCGTTATGACACCCAATAAAGCGCCTCCCAGCGGCATTTCAACCGCCGCTGTGTTGCCACTAAAATCACTACACAATAGCAAACAACGGTTAGCGCCACTTTTAAATCCTCAACAGCGCGCTGAACTCACCTTGGCTATGTTCAAAGACATTGTGCACACACTAAGCCTCTGTCAGGACATACACAAAATTGTCGTAGTCACCAGCGACCCACAAGTTATACGCATCGCCCAACATCAACGCATTGAAATAATACCGGAGCCGATTGAGTCGGGCCTTATCAATGCCGTCACCAGCGAGCCTATTGAACCGGACCCCAGCGAGACATCTATTGGCACGGATATTGACGATTGGCAAATGAGCACAATGATCGGCGTTAATATTAAGGAAGCCTCCGAGCAACTGGCCGACTCCCATATCAACGTCAGCACCTACAATAAAGTGGTACTGCTCACTGGCGAAGTCGCCACCAAGGAACTGCGCATTTTAGCTGGCTCCACCGCGCGCAACTACAAAGGGGTGCGCCAGGTCTATAACGAAATAAAACTACAGGGGTCGTCATCTTTACTGGCCCGCACCAACGACAGTTGGCTGACCACCAAGGTCAAAAGTAAACTACTCGCCAATAAAGAGATTGCGAGCGGCCAGATTGAAGTCGTCACGGAGAGCGGCATTGTTTATTTGATGGGTGTTGTTTCCCGCGCCACTGCCGACAGTGCCACCACGGTTGCTAGCCATACCGGCGGCGTAGTAAAAGTGGTACGCGTATTTGAATATTTAAATTAATAGCCCCTACTAAAAATTAGTAGCTCCATTACAAAAAACGATACAGAGAAGAAAACCATGAATAACACTGTGAAATACCTCAGCCTCACCATTACCCTCTTGCTCGGCCCATTATTTGGCACACAACAAGCCTTCGCAGCACTCGCTGTTAATGCGGGAGGCACACCTATACCCGCGGAGACAAAAGTAACCCTGCACACCAATCTTGGTGATATTGTCATCAAGCTCTATTCCTCTCGCGCACCCATCACCGTCGCCAACTTTGTCGGCTATGTGAACAGCGGCCACTACAAGGACACTATTTTTCATCGAGTGATCCCCGGCTTTATGGCCCAGGGTGGCGGCTTTACCGCCAAGCTGCGTAAGAAACCCGGCCTGGCGCCGATTCTCAACGAGGCCGACAATGGCCTGAAGAACAAGCGTGGCACCCTCGCCATGGCCCGCACCAACGACCCCCACTCGGCATCGACCCAGTTTTTCATCAACCTGGCGAATAATGATTTTCTCGATCACAGTGGCAAAAATGCCCAAGGCTGGGGTTACGCAGTCTTTGGCAAGGTCGTTAAAGGCATGGATGTGGTCGACAAAATGGCGCGCATTCCAACCCGTGG
>NVVB01000128.1 GCA_002402085.1 Gammaproteobacteria bacterium | reverse complement strand
ATAAAAATCATAATCTTTATATTCAGTCATTCCAAAAACTTCCGACAACCTGTCTGTACCTGTCAAACAATTATCAGAAGTAAGCACAACCTTCATACCTTCTGACTTACAGAAATCAAACACTTCAAGATAGGTCCTCTCAACATTAATTCTCGTATTTGATATATCTCTTATCCATTTGACAATCAACATCCAGAATTTGTCGAATACAACAATTATCTACCCACCCTAACAAAAACGTTTCTATTGGAGCCCCCCAGTAACAGCCCCAAATAATACAACCTCAAGAATGCTTCTATAAGCATTCAAAAAATTTTCTTTAGTTGCTACAATCATCAGAAAAATCATTATTATTCTTCAAATAATCCCCAGCAACCCCACCCCCTAAAATTCAGTAAAACCCGAAAACGCCCTCAAAGGCAGCCCGATCACTCCAAACCCTCAGCAAATCTTCTCCCTACAGATCCACTATGCGATGCTCCCGAATGGGGCTACTTCTTCACCAACTATGACACAGTTAATCCTTATTGTCAGTGCGCCAACCAGCACTTAAGCCCCAAGATGGCGCCCGGGCATAGCTCCAATTGCCGTAGATTCAGCGCTAAATCCCGACAAACCAATCGCTCTACAGAGCTCTCCCACTTACCGCCCCGAAGGCACCACCCTGTCCTACACCTGCATTCAACGCCGAACAAATCGAGCGGCCACCTCTTCCTTTTTTTGCTATCTTTTTTTAGGTTCTTCCCAAATTATTTCAACATATTCCCCCAATGTAATTTTCTGGCAGAAAACTCAAGCCGACATTTAATTTAGGTGCTTAGATCTCAAGAACACACGCTCCCATCCTTACAATAAATATCTATAGCATACCTAAAGGCCATCGTCGCACATGACGAATTATTTTCCGAAGCAGCAGGCACAATGAGTGCGTTAATAAATAAAAACAACCATAACGGGAACTTTAGAAGCGTACCGAGATCATAAGTGATTGTTTGCAACAACCAGGCGAACAAGGAAGTCTCTACAAGAGTGACATTTTGTTTTTTTATTATTGCCACTCAATCAGCTGACCGAAATTAACACCAACAAGATAAAACACCGGCAAAGCCCACGCGTTAGTTTTTATTGTCCACCACAACAGAGAGCGACACTGATGTACGAATACAAAATGGTACAGGTCCCACCGAACATTTCCGTGGAAATGAAAAAGCACAAAGGCAACGAGGCCGCCGCCTACCTTGAAGATGTAGTCAACGAATACGCAGAGCAAGGTTGGGAGTTCCAGAGAAYAGATACCATCGGTGTCGAGCTRAARCCKGGTTGCYTTGGGGCCTTAAGCGGGAAAAAAGAAGAGTACGGTCAATATTATGTCATTACATTTCGTAGAGATAAGTAATCATGGTATGGCTGTCGATACGGTTGATTTATTTTTATCGTTTGATTGCACCTAAAGGCTTACGTTCATCGTGCTTATTTGAACCCACTTGTTCAGAATATGCAGTTCAAGCATTACGTAAATACGGCCTTATTCAGGGCTGGCTGAAGTCAATCAATAGGATATCTCGATGCAAACAACCCAATGGAGGCCTCGATACCCCCTAACTTAGAAAAACACCGGCAAGCACCATTATAACGCCAAGGTAACTAGGGCCACTCTATACGCATCGATAGAGTGCCGACACCGGCGCCCAGAAAGAGCTATAAATGCCTGTTTCTATACATAACGACCATCAACCAWCYCTGTCCAGCCGACAARYCGCATTCAGCAACCTACAASCGACGATGACAAACSGRKATAAATCCGCTTAACTTTCTACTAACAACCCAATTTTTGTTTTGAGATAACTGCAAACAACAATCGCCAGGAGCCCGCTTATTCCTCATAAAAAGTGGCTGTCCGTTGTCCACAGCCCAGTCATGGCGTGGGCCATACTTTTTATCTCGCTTATTCTGACTATTACCGCTTATTCCATTACTAGCGCACAGGTCGATGCCAAGGCGCGTGAACGGTTTTTATTTCGCTCACAAGAAATAACGGGGGCGATTAAAGAGCGCCTGCAAATCTATGAGCARACGCTACGAGGGGGYCTGGCATTTGTAAACGCCTCTACCCCGGTGACCCGCACAGGCTGGAAGCAATACGTAGAGTCCATTGAGATTGATCGATATTGGCCGGGCATTCAAGGCTTGGGCTTTGCGGTGCCGGTGTCTCCCGAGCATAAAGAATCCCATATTGAGTCCATAAAGGCACAAGGCTTTCCTGATTACAGCATTAAGCCTACAGGAATTCGAAACGAATACACCGCCATTATATTCCTGGAGCCCTTTGATTGGCGTAACCAACGCGCTTTTGGCTACGACATGTGGTCGAACGAGATGCGCCGCGCCGCGATGAAGAGAGCCCGCGACCAGGGCACTGCGTCCACTTCGGGCCTAATCACACTGGTACAAGAAACCGAAGACGATGTTCAAATGGGGTTTTTAACCTACTTGCCAGTCTATAAGAATAAAAAAATACCTGACTCATTAGAGCAACGTCGTACAGAATTTGTCGGTTGGGTCTACGCCGCTTTTCGTGTGGGCAACTTAATGTATGGCATCCTAGGTATGGATGATAAAGGCGTTAATTTTCAAATTTACGACGGCGATGAAGCTGTGAGCGAGTCTCTTTTATTTACGTCAAACCCTAATCGCTCATCACGACCCGAGTCCGAAAAACAACAAATCACGACTCAGATTAACCTACAGGGCCGCACGTGGACTCTGTATTTCAATACCCCGTCCAATTATATAAATCCAGAAAAGGACCACCCGCTGTATGTTTTACTCATCGGTATTTTCGTTGACTTAATATTGTTTTATGTTTTATACGCCCTGCACTCAATCAACAAAAAAGCTGAGCGCCTAGCGCTAGAAATCACCGAAGAATATCGCCAAGCGAAAGAAAGAGAGGAAATCGCCAACCAAGCAAAAACACGCTTCCTCGCCAACATTGCCCATGAACTACGCACACCGCTTAACTCCATTATTGGCTTCACTAATATTGTCATTCGCAAATCCAAGGACCTTCTTCCTGACGACCAACATTCAGCACTGCAAACCGTCAAAAGAAACGGCGAACACTTGCTCGAGATTATCAATGACTTACTTGATTTATCCGTCATTGAAGCAGGCAAAGTCACTTTGGACCTTCTGCCAGTTGATATTAATCAGTTGATCCAAGAACAAGGCGAAGCGTGGCTTTTTGGCACAAGCCAGAAACAACTGAAATTCGAAATGAACTTGTCTAAAGAACGCCTGGAGCTGGTATCCGATAAAAAGAAGGTATTGCAGATTATTAATAATTTAATGTCCAACGCCATCAAATACACCGCGACAGGTAAAATCATCATCAAAACCGAGCTCAGCCTGCAAGGAAGACTTCAAAAGAAAACAACCCCTTCCCCTCATTCAGGCTATAACGCGATCGCCATCCACGTCACTGATACCGGCATGGGCATTTCAGAGCAAGAGCAACGCGTATTGTTTAGTGAGTTCATGAGGGCTTCTCAAGCAGAGAAAAGCACCATCCAAGGCACTGGACTAGGTTTATACATAACCGCTGAATTAACACAGCTTCTAGGCGGCCACGTAGAATGTCACAGCGTAGAGGGAGAAGGCTCCACATTTTCGGTCTATCTGCCACTGTAATAATAGTTTTAATTTAAATTTTAATTAAGTAGTACAGCAATGGTAACGCTTGGTGATATTCAAAGACAGTGAAAACAGAAAGGACTTCGCTCTAAGGGAGGCAATAAACAAGATTCAAGAGCTGTTGGTCTCTGGCAGAGGCAAGGCGCTTGTCTATCAACAAGTCTTAGAGTGTGCCGCGTCGTTAATGGATTGCGAGTACAGTCTAATTTACCAAGTTGTTACCACAAGCGACCACCTCGGCTTTTATTTCCAGCACCAGGTGGGTGGTGATTTCAACTCAGGTGACAGCAAGAGAACCACCACAGAATCCTTTCAGCACTGGACAAAAGGAAGTTTAGTCCAGGTTCCATTAGACTCTTATTGGGCGAACTTTCTTAAAGATGGACTTAGTAAGTCCTACGACAGCCCGCTTTCAAAAGACCAACTTAACATTTTTCCAGAAAACCATCCAATCATCAAAAATGCACTTTTTGTACCCCTCACAGTGCAAGGCCACAACGTGGGTGTTATTTGCTTAAGCAATAAAGTCTCGCCTTTCAGCGGCAAAGACATTAAGCGACTAAGCCCGCTGTGGATTACTTTTGAAGTAGTGGTGAGATCCATGGCCCAGGAAGCTGACGTAACGATAGAGGGCATTGAAGGGGCTGAGGCCTTCTATGCGAAAAATTATTTTGGTTTAAGTCACGCAAGCTTAAACGGCATTATTGCTGTGGATAATAACTTTTGCATTACTAGCATCAACTCGGCTGCGGAAAAAATATTCGCTACGAATTCAAAAAAAGCGACAGGCCTTACTCTCTGCCAATTTATCCCAGATTGCCACTCCCTCGTCGCACCAGAACTTGCCACAGGAATACCGACAAAAACCTGGTCCAACGTAGAGGCATTAACGGATAGCGGAAATAAAATAGCGCTCGACATCAGCGGCTATCGGGTTTCTTTTTATGGCAAGGTGTACGTCACGTATATCTTTGAAAACATCACCTCTCGCATTGAATCCAATCGACTCTTCCAGGAGAACGATCAACGGTTCACTGCCCTCACCCATCTTGCGCCCGTAGGAATAATTCAAGTCGATTGTAATTGGGATTGTACCTACGGTAATGAAAAATGGTGCGAACTAAGCGGATTAAGCTACGACGACTTGCTCAACYAGGGCTGGTTAAACGCAATCCATTTAGACGATGTAGAAGAAGTACTGAGTAAATTGCATCTCGCCATCTCTCATGATCAAGCCTTTGATGAAGAGTTTCGTCTACAAACCCCGCTAGGAATACTAACGTGGGTAAAGACTAACGCTCGCTCACTCTACGATGAAGCCGGCAATACCACAGGTTTTCTAGCCACGTTTACCGACATTACGGAGCAGCGTAAGGTCGAAAGTCAATTACGTGAACTCGCCGAATACGATCCGCTAACCGGACTATTAAACCGTACTTTTTTCAACAGTCATTTACAAAGTGCCTTCGATCGATCAGGACGAAGTGGTAATGTGATTTTATTGTTTCTTGATTTAGATGGATTCAAAGAAATTAACGATACACTCGGTCACGATGTCGGTGATGAGCTACTAAAAAAGGTCGCCATTCGAATCAAACGCAGTGTCCGTGAAGAGGATACTGTCGCCCGTATAGGAGGCGATGAATTTACCGTAATTCTCTCCGCGCTAAAGGACGATATCGACGCATCCAAAGTAGCGCAAAAAATTGTCGAAGCGGTAAGACCACCGTTTAATGTTTGTGGCAACGAAATATTCATCACTATCAGCATCGGCATAGCGGTAGGAGACACACAGAATTCTGATGGCAAGTTGCTCACCAAGCAAGCCGATACTGCGCTTTATAGAGCCAAGAATTTAGGCCGCAATACATTTCAGTTCTTCACCCCGGAACTCGATGCAAAAGCAAAAGACAAATTATTTATCTCCAACTCCCTGCATCGAGCCCTGGATGCAAACGAGTTTGAACTTTACTATCAACCTCAAGTCGATGTTAAAGGCGATATGATAGTGGGCTTCGAAGCCTTACTTCGTTGGCACCATCCAACATCAGGCGAGTTAGAGCCGGATCGTTTTATACCCTTGTTAGAAGAAACGGGGCTAATCAACCCTGTAGGACGATGGATTTTCAATACCGCATCAAACCAAATGAAGCTCTGGTTAGACGACGGTCTAGTCAGCCCTGAGTCCACTATGTCGGTGAATCTTTCCGTCCATCAAATGCGCGACAATGAATTCCCCCTCTTTGTCGCCAGTGCGATCAAGTCACTGGATTTAGCCGCAAAGCACCTAATTATTGAGATCACCGAAACCTCATTGATGGCCGACAACCCCCGTATTTTGACCTTCCTGCAGGCCTTACAACAATTAGGCATCAAGATTTCAATGGATGACTTTGGCACGGGCTACTCGTCGCTATCCTATTTAAAAAAGTTTCCTATCGACCACCTTAAAATTGATCGATCCTTTATCGCAGATATTCTAGATGACCCCAGTGATGCCTCCATCGTTCAGGCAATCATCGCCATGGCCCGTAGCCTAGGCCTCACCATTATCGCAGAAGGCGTTGACGCACAAGACAAGTTAAAGATATTAAGGAATCTTGGTTGCGACATCTATCAAGGCTACTTTTACTCAAAGCCACTCCCTGCAAAAGAAATCGAAGATAGATTCTTAATTCCACAACAGAAATTAGCCTTGAGCCCCCATAATTCAAACATCTATAGGACGGGTAAATCGAGCAATTCCAAACTACACTAACCTTATGAGCACCCGCGTTATTAGGATGTGACGGGGGCGACTCGCTGTGATAAGCCTGAAATATTAGGCTCAGAGATACCCCTTGAGCGCAGCGCACATACGATTACTGATGATTGGCTTAATTGATACGGTTAAGTGATTATTGATGCAGCTAAGTGATTAAGGCAGACCTCTATGGCCTCGGATAAATCCAGCGAACACCACACTACAATCAACACTTCCATCACCGCAACAACCACCTCCAGAGAATCTGACGACGCTAGTGAAGCCAACACCATGCCCGCATATTATGTAGGTATCGGCGCTTCTGCAGGCGGCCTAGAAGCCTTACAGGAATTTTTTACGCACATGCCCACTGATACTGGGGCTGCGTTTATCGTTGTACAGCATTTGTCTCCTGATTTTAAGAGCTTTATGCCGGAGCTATTATCCAAGAACACCTCCATGCCTATCTGTCACGCCAGTCATGAACAGCAGCTCGAAGCGAATCGCATCTACCTTCAACCACCCAGGAGCTGCCTAACAATAGCAAATGGCGTTTTGCAACTCAGCAATATGTCCCAAAACGAAGGACTTCATTTACCCATTGACAGTTTTTTCCGGTCATTAGCCGAAGATCAACAACATAAATCAGTGGGCATAGTGCTGTCGGGCACAGGCAGTGATGGCTGCCGGGGTATTCGCGCTTTAAAAGAAGCTGGCGCAATGATCATGGCTCAAAACCCTGAGACCGCTAAATTTGATGGCATGCCTTATAATGCAGTCTCCACCGGAGTGGTTGACTTTGTATTAGACGCATCGATGCTACCCGAACGCCTGATTAAGTATTTAAGCCACCCCCTAATCAGTGGTAATGCGGAGCCAGTCAGTACCCACATGAAATCCAATGAAGATATCATGCAACAAATCTTCATGCTGCTAGAGAAAAAATCAAAAATTGATTTCGGACTATACAAACCGTCGACTATAGCTAGGCGAATAGAACGACGTATGGGCATTAATCAGCTATCGACATTAAAAGAGTAC
>NVVB01000127.1 GCA_002402085.1 Gammaproteobacteria bacterium | reverse complement strand
ACGTCAGTGACGATGACCCTAATAGTTTGAGCATCCATCGCGCCGGCGCGATCAAGCACGGTAATTTCAACGGAATAACTACCATCCGCATTACCACCGGTATAATTCTCAAAATCTTGAGGGCTTGTAAAGGTTAATTCGCCTGTTGGGGTAATACTAAAAATACCGCCATCAGCCCCCCCTGTAATACTGAAACTTAAAATATCATCCATATCGACATCAGAGGCTGAAACAGTCAATACAGAGGATTGATTTTCACTCGCCTCCACTGCCAAAGAGGATTCAATCACAGGCGCATCATTGATGTTTTCTACGGGCACGGTTGACGCAGACCTAGGCGTGCTTTCCTGCGTACCGTAGCCATCGGTATAACTCATCTGTACGCTAATTTCATTAGCGACGTCATCATCCCCTAATACATAATTACTTTCTGTCGCACCACTAATCGCATCGTCACCTCGAAACCATTGATAGCTAAATTCTCCGAGGCCATCGAGATCAACCAGATCACTGGTGTCCACGGTTAGCACTTGATCTTCTATGGCGGAACCCACGATAACCGGTACGCCTTCAGGGGCATCATTAACGTTGACTACCGACACTGTACTACTYGACGTTAAGGGGCCTTCCACTGCGCCATTTGCATCGGTATAAGTCACTTGCACACTGATTGCATGGCTTACATCGGCATCCCCTAAGGTATACGTGTCTTGTGTCGCACCCTCAACCACAAGACCATCGCGCAACCACTGGTATTGGAAGACGCCTAACCCATCTTCATCACTAATCAGGCTTATATCCGCAGTGAGCGTTTGATCTTCTACCACGTCACCCAATACTTGGGGCACCCCCACGGCGAGGTCATTGGCATCCGACACATCTACAAACACGATTTGCTTGTGGCTTGCGCCCTTATCATCCGTGGCGGTAACCTCCACCTCGTAGATTCCGTCGCCGTCAGAATCAACAGGAAACTCAAAGTTCAGCGCACTACTAAAGGTCAGCTGCCCGTCATTAGACAGATTAAATTGCAACGCGTCGTTACCACCGGTAATGCTGTAAGTAACGCCATCGCCAATATCAACATCACTAGACACTAGTGTGGATACAGCCACTTGGTTTTCACTGGCAGTCACSRTSGTCGGCGAGCTAAAGACTGGATTATCATTGCTGCCAGTAATGGTGATTATTGCAGTTTGAGCGAGCGAYTCTAAACCTTGGTCATCCTGTGCGGTATAGGTAAACGTCACGGTCGCCAGGCTGCCGTCCTGAAGAAGACTCCAATCAATCGCATCAATGGCGTAGCTACCGTCCGCATTGACCGTTAAATTAACTACCTGATTATGCATCTGCCCAAAGGCATCTGAATGAGTCAATGTCACCGCCACAGGGTTGCCTACATTCGCAGCACCCCCATTGACTTGGCCCACCTGTAAGACACCATGAAGATCATCAATATCGTCAGCGCCGGTCAATAAATTACTGGTCGCGGCATCGGCGCTAAAGCCTGCTTCTAGCTGATCTTCCGTTAGATTAATATCACCCGCAACCAAGGTTGGATTATCATTGGTACCAGAAATCGTAATGGTGGCGGTTTGCTCACTTGACTCTAAGCCTTGATCATCCATCGAGGAGTAGGTAAATAAAACAGTGGCATTTTGACCTGTTGGCAAATCATCGAGATCAAACGCCCCTAAGGCATAACTACCGTCGGCATTCACCGTTAGATTAATATTTTGAGTTTGAGCCACGCTATCAACATCCGTGTACAACAAAGTCACAGCGACCGCAGACCCCACGTGTTCAGAAAACCCATTGACCCGCCCCACCACGAGTGCGCTATTGGCATCATCAATGTCATCGGCACCGGTCAGTAAATTACTGCTTCCAGCCGCAACACTAAAACCGGCTTCTAATTGATCTTCCGTGGCGCTAATGCTGCCAGCACTTAACGAAGGATTGTCATTGGTCCCTGAAATAGTCAGGGTGGCAGCTTGTGACGCCGACTCTAAACCTTGGTCATCTTTTGCGGTATAGGTGAAATTTACCGTTGCGTTTTGACCCGAAGGTAACGCGTCTAAATCAAAGGCACTTAAGGCATAACTACCATCCGCGTTCACGGTTAAGTCAATACTTTGGGTTTGTCCCACCCCATCCGCGTCCGTATACGACAAGGTCACGGCAACTGCGGCGCCGACATTAACCGCCGCCCCATTCACCTGTCCAACCACAAGCGTGCTATTAATATCATCAAAATCATTGGCACCGGTGAGTAAATTACTACTCCCTGCATCAACGCTATACCCGGTTTGCAATTGATCTTCTGTCGCTGAAATATCGCCAGCCAGTAAGCTAGGGTTATCGTTAGTCCCGGTCACCGTAAGGGTGGTGGTTTGGACCGCAGATTCCAACCCTTGGTCATCCATCGCGGTATAAGTAAAACTAAGCACCGCCAGATTACCAGCGGGCAACGCATCCAAATCAAACGCCCCAATCGAATAACTGCCGTCAGCATTCACTGTTAAATTAATTGCTTGAGATTGAACTACGCCATTAACATCGAGATAGGACAAACTCTCAGAAACGACCGCCCCGACATTACCCGCTGCACCATTCACTTGCCCGATCACTACGCTGCTATTAACGTCATCTACATCGGACGCCCCAATCAGTAAATCACTGGTAGCGGCATTGACATTAACCCCCGTTTCCAACTGATCTTCTGTGGCATTAATACTGCCTGCGACTAGCGTGGGGTTATCATTGGTGCCTGAAATAGAGAGCGTAGCGGTTTGCGCGCTGGATTCTAAACCTTGATCGTCTTTCGAGGTATAGGTAAAAGTCACCGTGGCAATTTCACTCGAWGGTAAATCCGAGAGATCAAAACTACCCAACGAATAACTGCCGTTGGCATTCACAGTCAAATTAATGTTTTGGGTTTGAGCAACGCCATCTGCATCGGTATAGGCAAGCGTCACCGCAGTGGCAACCCCCACGTTCGCCGCGGAACCATTCACCTGCCCCACCACTAAACTGCTGTTAACGTCATCGCTGTCCGCAGCACCGGCGAGCAAATTACTGCTGCCTGCATCCACACTGTAGCCTGCTTCTAATTGATCTTCCGTCGCTGAAATACTACCCGCAGTTAATGTCGGATTATCATTAGTCCCTGATATTGTGATCGCCGCCGTTTGAGCACTGGACTCCGCCCCTTGGTCATCCTGCGCAGTATAGGTAAAGGTAACCGTGGCATTTTGACTCGCGGGTAAGTCATCAAGATCAAACCCCGCCAGGGCATAGCTGCCATCGCCGTTCACCGTTAAATCAATACTCTGAGTTTGACTGGCACCATCGGCATCGATGTACGCAAGCGTCACCGCAGTGGCAACCCCGACATTGCCAGCAAGGCCATTGACCTGCCCAATCACCAGTGAGCTATTCACATCATCATTGTCCGCAGCCGCAGTGAGTAAATTACTCGTAGCGGCATCGACACTGTAGCCTGCTTCTAATTGATCTTCGGTCGCTGAAATACTGCCCGCCGTTAAGGTCGGATTATCATTGCTACCCGAAATCGTAATCGTCGCGGTTTGCGCGCTGGACTGTGCGCCTTGGTCATCCATCGAGGTATAAGTAAAGGTAACGGTAGCATTCTGACCCGCAGGCAAGTCATCAAGATCAAAGGCCGCCAAGGCATAACTGCCATCGGCATTCACCGTTAAATTAATATTTTGCGTTTGCGCAAGCCCATCGGCATCGGTGTACGCAAGTGTCACCGCAGTRGYAAYCCCGACATTACCAGCAACGCCATTGACCTGTCCGACCACGAGTGAACCATTGACATCATCACTGTCCGCAGCAGCAGTCAGTAAATTACTGCTGCCTACATCAACACTGTAACCCGCCTCTAGTTGACTCTCTGTTGCTGAAATACTCCCCGCACTTAAGGTCGGATTGTCATTAGTGCCTGCAATGGTAATCGTTGTGGTTTGGACACTGGACTCTGCGCCTTGATCGTCTTGCGAGGTATAGGTAAAAGTGACTGTGGCATTTTGGCCATCAGGTAAATCATCCAAATCAAACGCAGCTAAGGCATAACTGCCATCAGCATTCACTGTTAAATTTATATTTTGAGTTTGAGCCGCACCATCGGCATCGGTATAGGCAAGCGTCACCGCAGTGGCAACCCCTACATTACCGGCAACACCATTGACTTGGCCCACCACCAGCGAGCTATTGACGTCATCACTGTCCGCAGCATCGGCGAGTAAATTACTCGTAGCGGCATCGACACTGTAGCCTGCTTCTAATTGATCTTCGGTCGCTGAAATGCTGCCCGCAGTTAAGGTCGGATTATCATTGGTGCCGGTAATCGTAATCGTCGTGGTTTGCGCACTGGACTGTGCGCCTTGGTCATCCATCGAGGTATACGTAAAGGTGACGGTGGCATTCTGACCCGCAGGCAAATCATCGAGATCAAAGGCCGCCAAGGCATAACTGCCATCGGCATTCACTGTTAAATTAATATTTTGAGTTTCAGCCGCACCATCGCCATCGGTGTAGGCAAGTGTCACCGCAGTGGCAACGCCTACATTGGCAGGAGCACCGTTCACCTGCCCTATTACCAAACTACTATTAACGTCATCACTGTCTGAGGCGCCGGTAAGTAGCGTACTCGTACCTACATCAACACTGTAACCTGTTTCTAATTGATTCTCTGTCGCTGAAATACTGCCCGCGGTTAAGGTCGGGTTGTCATTGCTACCCGAAATAGTAATTACGGCGGTTTGAGCGCTGGATTCCGCGCCTTGATCATCTTTCGCGGTATAGGTAAAAGTCACCGTGGCATTCTGACCGTCAGGCAATTCGTCTAAATCAAACGCAGCCAAATTGTAACTACCGTCAGCGTTAACGGTTAAGTTAATACTTTGGGTTTGAGCCAGCCCATCAGCATCGGTGTACGCAAGGGTCACCGCAGTAGCAACCCCTACATTGCCGGCAACACCATTGACCTGCCCAATGACTAGCGAACTATTAACATCATCACTGTCCGCAGCACTTGTTAGTAATGTACTCGTACCAACATCAACGCTGTAGCCTGCTTCTAATTGATCTTCGGTCGCTGAAATACTGCCTGCACTTAAGGTCGGATTATCATTGCTACCCGAAATCGTAATCGTCGCGGTTTGCGCACTGGATTCTGCACCTTGATCATCCTTCGAGGTATAGGTAAAGCTAACCGTGGCAGTTTGGCCATCGGGCAAGCCATCGAGATCAAAGGCCGCCAAGGCGTAACTGCCATCCGCATTCACTGTTAAATTTATATTTTGAGTTTGAGCCGCACCATCGGCATCGGTATAGGCAAGCGTCACCGCAGTGGCCACCCCAACATTGCCAGAAGCACCGTTGACCTGCCCCACCACAAGTGAACTATTAACGTCATCACTGTCCGCAGCACCGGTGAGTAAATTACTCGTAGCGGCATCAACGCTGTAACCCGTTTCTAATTGATCTTCCGTCGCTGAAATACTACCCGCACTTAAGGTCGGATTATCATTGGTGCCCGTAATCGTAATCGTGGCGGTTTGCCCACTGGACTCAGCACCTTGATCATCTTTCGAGGTATAGGAAAATGTAACCGTGGCACTTTGGCCATCGGGTAAGTCATCTAAATCAAACGCACTCAAGGCATAACTGCCATTCGCGTTAACAGTCAAATTAACACTCTGGGTTTGACTGCTGCCATCGGCATCGGTGTACGCAAGCGTCACGGCAGTGGCAGTGCCTACATTACCGGCAACGCCATTGACCTGCCCAACCACTAAAGTATTATTGACGTCGTCACTGTCCGCTGCACCAACAAGTAAATTACTGGTGCCTGCATCAACGCTATAGCCTAATTCTAATTGATCTTCCGTCGCTGAAATACTGCCCGCAGTTAAGGTCGGATTATCATTGCTACCCGAAATCGTAATCGTCGCGGTTTGCGCACTGGATTGTGCGCCTTGATCATCCTTCGAGGTATAGGTAAAGGTGACTGTGGCATTCTGACCCGCAGGTAAGTCGTCAAGATCAAACGCACTCAAAGCATAACTGCCATCGGCATTCACGGTTAAATTAATGCTTTGAGTTTGCGCTATCGAATCCCCATCGATGTACGCAAGTGTCACCGCAGTGGCGACCCCCACATTACCCGACACACCGTTTACCTGCCCAACCACTAACGTACTATTGACGTCATCGCTATCCGCAGCACCGGTGAGTAAGTTACTGCTACCTGCGTCAACGCTGTAGCCTAATTCCAATTGAGTTTCTGACGCTGAAATACTGCCTGCGCTTAGGCTTGGATTATCATTAGTCCCTGAAATGGTAATCGTTGCTGTTTGCGCATTGGATTCTAAACCTTGATCATCTTGTGAGGTATAGGTAAAGCTCACTGACGCATTTTGACCGTCGGGTAAATCGTCCAAATCAAACGCAGCTAAGGCATAACTGCCATCAGCATTCACTGTTAAATTTATATTTTGAGTTTGAGCCGCACCATCGGCATCGGTATAGGCAAGCGTCACCGCAGTGGCCACCCCAACATTGCCAGAAGCACCGTTGACCTGCCCCACCACGAGTGAACTATTAACGTCATCACTGTCCGCAGCACCGGTGAGTAAATTACTCGTAGCGGCATCAACGCTGTAACCCGTTTCTAATTGATCTTCCGTCGCTGAAATACTACCCGCACTTAAGGTCGGATTATCATTGGTGCCCGTAATCGTAATCGTGGCGGTTTGCCCACTGGACTCAGCACCTTGATCATCTTTCGAGGTATAGGAAAATGTAACCGTGGCACTTTGGCCATCGGGTAAGTCATCTAAATCAAACGCACTCAAGGCATAACTGCCATTCGCGTTAACAGTCAAATTAACACTCTGGGTTTGACTGCTGCCATCGGCATCGGTGTACGCAAGCGTCACGGCAGTGGCAGTGCCTACATTACCGGCAACGCCATTGACCTGCCCAACCACTAAAGTATTATTGACGTCGTCACTGTCCGCTGCACCAACAAGTAAATTACTGGTGCCTGCATCAACGCTATAGCCTAATTCTAATTGATCTTCCGTCGCTGAAATACTGCCCGCAGTTAAGGTCGGATTATCATTGCTACCCGAAATCGTAATCGTCGCGGTTTGCGCACTGGATTCTGCGCCTTGATCATCCTTCGAGGTATAAGTAAAGGTGACTGTGGCATTCTGACCCGCAGGTAAGTCGTCAAGATCAAACGCACTCAAAGCATAACTGCCATCGGCATTCACTGTTAAATTAATGCTTTGAGTTTGCGCTATCGAATCCCCATCGATGTACGCAAGTGTCACCGCAGTGGCGACCCCCACATTACCCGACACACCGTTTACCTGCCCAACCACTAACGTACTATTGACGTCATCGCTATCCGCAGCACCGGTGAGTAAGTTACTGCTACCTGCGTCAACGCTGTAGCCTAATTCCAATTGAGTTTCTGACGCTGAAATACTGCCTGCGCTTAGGCTTGGATTATCATTAGTCCCTGAAATGGTAATCGTTGCTGTTTGCGCATTGGATTCTAAACCTTGATCATCTTGTGAGGTATAGGTAAAGCTCACTGACGCATTTTGACCGTCGGGTAAATCGTCCAAATCAAACGCAGCTAAGGCATAACTGCCATCAGCATTCACTGTTAAATTTATATTTTGAGTTTGAGCCGCACCATCGGCATCGGTATAGGCAAGC
>NVVB01000020.1 GCA_002402085.1 Gammaproteobacteria bacterium | reverse complement strand
CTCATTTGTTGAAGCCTCTGAAGCTGAAGAATGGCTCAACCGCTGGATTAACAAATATGTTAACTCCGCGCCTAGCGCCAGCGCTGAAATGAAAGCTCGATACCCTCTTGCGGAAGCACGCGTTGAAGTAAAAGAAGTACCTGGTCAACCGGGTGTATTCAATGCAGTGGCTTGGATGCGTCCTTGGCTACAAATGGAAGAGTTAACCGCGTCTTTACGTTTGGTTGCAACTATACCTAGCGGCAGTTAATTTTAGCGCTTGTCTCAACTTCAACCTATGCCCATGTAAGCTGGTTCGTCGATCATTCGTATGGTATAGGCACTGGAAATCAGTACAGCTTATATGACACCATAAGTATGAGTGTTCTTGGTGGGTTTTGCTTTATCCTTGTTTCTGCTTTTTGTGTTCATCGCGTATTGCGTTTCCAGCAATATGAGGTGTTAGTGCTCCGTCCTCGTTCTATGTTCGTAGTGACAGATATCGTACGCATCGTATTCGGCGTGCTACTTTTGATAAGCTCCTTAGACGAGCGTCTTTTTGCGCCTCACCTTATTCCTGATGAATTTCAACGCCAAGTGCTAATGCTTCAGTCATTGGCGGCCATTTTATTGATTTCTGGGAAAGCGGTTCTGTTTGCTTGCATGATCTTAGGTTCTCTGTTCGTGTATTTGTTCGTCACTAAGGGCGCTATTGTCTTTTTTGAGTACTTTAATCTAGTAGGTATAGTCGCCTTCATCGTTTTAATGCGTTTTACCGCGTCAGTAAATCAGAAAAAGCACGGTGTTGACGATGAAGAGGCCTTTAATCGATTTCAAGCCGCGGTGACGTTATTGAGGATGTGCCTGGGCATCGCGTTAATAACGCTGGGGTTCTCGGAGAAAATACTCAATCCCGACATGGCTATGGCCTTTATGGAGAAATATGAATCCCTGAATTTTATGATTTATTTCTTCGAAGGGTTCGACCATCGTACGTTTATATTATGCAATGGCGCTGCCGAGATATTGTTTGGCTTGATTTACGTGTTAGGTCTCGTGCCTAGACTGAATACCATTGCGCTAGTGTCGTTCTTGGTGGCAAGTAACGTCTATTTCTACTTTCTAAATGAATATGACCTTGCGATGATGGAGCTAATGGGGCACGGGCCATTGATTGCGACGGCTATTATTTTGTTAGTTGCAGGCGAGTCCAAGAGCTATAAATCTACGTTGGTATACCTCTTAAAGGCTATACGCCCTAACTATGATGAAAGCACTCTAGATACCGATGACATGGTGGCTTCTTTTCGTCGYCCGAAATAACTGACTAATCCGGCCAAATTAWTTTATCTATAGCCAATTCGCTTATTGGTCGGGCGCGCAGTGCGCTTCAGTGCGATCGATAGATGGGGGCTTTTTATGCCCTCGACTGCATGGTCAGAAACTCTACTTTATGATTCTTTATGAAATAGCGAACTACGGCTTGTATAAACTGTAGGGGTGTTTCCCGATCATTGACTAAATTTATGTAGCCTGTATTCACGGGGTAGTCCACTGCGCTGATCTCAGAAGCACATGTGGTGTTCTTACTTGGACGCGGAGCTTCGATTAGTTAATACGCTAGGAAGTGGCGTATTACTTTATGCTAGCCGTCATCGATCATTGTTCATCGTTTATTGTTTATAGTTAACGCTAGGCGTTCCTATTTAGCCTGATTCTGCTGGGCGCTGGTGGTCTGTTTGGGCTGCCGGCACTCTACTGAGAGTGAACGGCACTTTCTGCGCGGGTTCTTGCCCCAACCTTTTCGGCGTGCTTGCCTGCGTTTTAGGCTGTCTATTGTTGATAGCTTCCAATCTAAGACACCAATCTAAGACACCAATCTAAGACACCAATCTAAGAGTCCAATCCAAACTCCCTTCAGCCGCCTTTTAGGTGTTCTGGTTCTACCTCCTTTGAGTTTAAACGCCGGCCTCTCTTCTTGGATAAAGCGGTCCGTGAATGCGCGTAAACGTGTTGTTTACGGCCCCGCGGAGAAGGGGGTTAGTGTCTGGCTTGCGGCTATTGAGCGGTTAGAATTAAGGCGCTGTATCTTTTTTGTGCAATGCGTTGAGTATTTTATAGGCTATTTGATATGGATAGCGTGTTGAGTTTGAATGTTTTTTAGCCAGTCAGTGGTTGTGTTTTTAATGGTCGGTGAGGCGTTTTATTGCTGTGCCGGGTGAAATTTCGGTGAAAATGAAAATCCATCAGCGCGCCTTGAGAGATTGCTACGCTATTTTTCTGTGACTTATTGCCTGCGGCGCTCAAGGTAAGAGTTATCAATGAAAAAGCTTCGTTAATGGCGACCACTTCGTTGGATTTACTGTCGTCGTCTCATCGCTAGATGCCCCTAACGCCTTTGTTTGCGCGCCTATACGAAAAATCCGGAACCTTTAATGTAGGCGGCGCTTGTTCGTGGCGATAAATTTTCATGCGGATTTTAAACGCCCAATGTGTAAATAGTTGTGATTTATTTTGGTACTGAGCGCGATTGTATGCATTAGGTGGTTAGTTTAGGGGCTGATTTGGGGGGTGCTTGAGGTGATTATTACGCATTGGTTACCGGGATAATTACCGTCTAAATGGCTATGTTTATTCAAGTTTTAATTTATCATGAATGTACAGTTTGAGTTGATCGAGTAGCAAAAAATTTCAAGGGTCAATTTTTACCGAGCGAAGTTTTTTTGTACAGTAGGTTCGATTGGTGACGTGGATCAGTGCAATATATATCTTAATAGTTAGATAAAGATAAGGTGGAATCATGAAAATTAAAAGTGTTATGTTGCTGTTATTAACGATTGTATCTCCCTTGGCAAATGCTCATGTGAGTTGGTTCGTTAATCCTGATTCTGAGTTTGACACGGTGGCTCAGTTTGGCATGTTCGATCCAGTGACCTTAGTGATCGGTGCAGGATTTTGTTTCATTCTATGTGCTGCATTTGTTGTGCATTGGTGGCTTGGGGTTCAAGAGTATTCCAATGCATTTTTACATTACAAAATGATTTTTGCTTTAAGTGATATTGTACGCATAGTGTTCGGTGTGTTTTTGTTAGTTAATTCTTTGGACGGACATTTGTTTGCTCCACACATTGTGCCTGGCGTGTCTCATCAGGGTGTGATTTTGTTGCAGGCATTGGCTGGCGTGTTGTTGGTCTCTGGGAAAGCGGTATTGTTGGCTTGCAGTGTTTTGATGGGGCTTTTTACTTACCTGTTTGCGATCAAGGGAGCTGTTGTACTTCTTGAGTACTTTAATTTGGTTGGCATCGTCCTCTTTATCCTATTAATGCGCTTTACCGCATCAGTACATTGGAACGAACGCAGTAACAAAGCAGGCAGTGACGCAGGCAATGACGAAGGCATTTACGTTAAATTTTATTCGGCAGTGACTGTGTTAAGAGTCACCATGGGCTGCGCACTAATTACTCTGGGGTTGTCAGAAAAAATTATGAATCCTGGGTTGGCGATGGAGCTTATGACTCAGTATGAATCGTTAAACTTCATGGGGCTGTTGTTTGAAGGGTTTTCTCATAGCATATTTATCCTTTGTAACGGCGCTGCGGAAATATTGTTTGGAGTGATTTATTTAATCGGCATCGTGCCTCGATTGAATACAGCGGCATTGGCTGGGTTTTTAATCTCTAGCAATATTTACTTTTACTTCATGAATGAGGTGGATCTGGCCGTCATGGAGTTGGTCGGCCACGGTCCTTTACTTGCCACCGCTTTAATTATATTGGTTGCTGGGTCGTCTAAAACGTACAGATCTACATTCGCTTGTGTACTTGATACGGCTAATAGCATCTTCACAATCGATAAAGGGTTTGCACGATTCGTTTCGGCTCGGGGTTTTGTACGTAACTTGTCTCGAGGCGCTTTATCCAGAGTGAGAGCGGACTAGCATTATCCGAATCGATTAAATAAAGCGGAACGTAAAGAGAGTAAATCAGTTAAGCGAATAGATTTTCAATCAATAGAAAGTAGCCACCCCAGCGCCAGGTCTCTCCTGGCGCTTAAGTTTTCAAACAGTCGAATCACTCCTTTAGCATTAATTCAAACCTATCCCCACACCTACACTCATACCCACACTCACACCCGCATCAAGACTAACAACGGCTACACTGAAATCTAGCCACCGCAGTGGTGTTCCCTTCGGGCGATAAAGCGTTTCGATGGTGGGGTTAAGTGTTTACGCTTTATTAACCTGAATGCTGATCGGCTCGTCCACTGAGACGCTGTTGTGAGTAAGGGGGGCTTCCTTGCGCCGATAATACAATATTAGTATCGCAGGCATTAACAGTAGGTCGCAAAGCCAGGCCAAGGCAAACGTTAACAAGGTAAAGACGCCCATTGTCATGATGGGTATGAAATCGCTGGACAGGTAGATCAATACGCCATCGACTATAAAGGCAATACTGCCAATGGTAATTGCAGACCCGACGAAATCGAAGGTTTTGTTAAGCGCGTCTTCGATTCCGAGTGTCTCTTTGGCTTCTCTAAACTTAGTAATAAAGTGGATGGAGTCATCCACCACTACGCCAATAACCATTGTAAACGCCATGCACGTGGCTTGGCTTATCTCACCTGAAAGAAGGGCCCACAAACCAAATAGAAGTATGAACGGCAAGGCGTTTGGAATCAGTGAGAATAGCCCCCATTTAACGGACCCAAAACTGAATATCATCAATAGCGTGATTAATACTGCCGCGATGCCGCCCCCTAAGATTGAGTTGTGTACGGTGTCTTCAGCGAGTTGCGCGAATATTAGGTCGCGGCTTGAAATGGCAGTGTTTATRTTAAGGYCTTGTTGTGCCCACCATTGCTCGATACGCTGCCTTTTAATCAGTAGTTGGCGATTACTATGATCTTCAAAAACGATYGTCAGCAATGTGCGTGAGTGATCTTGTGAAATGAATTCCGAGGCACTTTGGCCCGCTTGTAATGACATTTCATAAACCAATAACAGTTGTTCATACGCGGCTTTTGTTTCGGGCAGTTGATTGGCGTTGGGTAAGTTGTCCCAAGTATTTTTTATTTCCTTGGTGACATCATTGACGGTATAGGCATGAACTACTGTGGGGTCTGATTGTAACCATGTCTCAAAGCGCTCAATGCTTGCAATGATTTCCGGGGAAGTAATTGATGTGCCGTCGGTGGTGCTCAGATCGATTAATAATTGGTTATCTACTGCAAGGTCGGTTCGAATTGTTTCGATAGCGATGTCGAATTTATTACCTGCTTTGAGTAAATTGGTTGGGTCTTCATCGATGGTGTTGAGAGGGATGGCGGATAATGCGGTGAGGGTGATAATAATAAATACTGCAATGACCTGCTTTGGTTTTTTGAATGACAGGTGCCGGGCGAAATCAACAAATGGCTTGGTAGGCGCTTTGCTCATTTTGGGCTCAGGCAGCCAGATAGTTAGGGAGGTCATAAAGATAAAAGAGTATACAAGCCCTAAAAAAATGCCTACGAGTGCGATTTGTGCAAATAATACATAGGGCGGAGAACCACTAAAAAGCATGGTAATGAGTCCCACGCCGGTTGTGATCGTAGTAAAGAATATGGGCTTTAAATTCGCTCGAATGGATTCCTTGATAGCGGCTTCTTTGCTAAGTGAGTGACTTAGGCAAGCACGATAGGTGCTGGAGATGTGGATGCAATCAAGCACGGTTAATAACATCACTAATAAAACGCTCATAATTGCGGTTTGGTCGAAATATATTGGCATCCAACCAAATATCCCAGCAGCGGTGACGAGGGTGATGCCTGAGGTGGCGAGTCCTGACATAGARATGTAGGGGCTTGCAAAAAGCCAYGCTACTACYAGCGARACACAGCCAATGATTGCTGGTGTGCCRTACACGAGCAAGTCCATAAACTCCGATTGGAGGGCCGCATCGGCAGCAACGGTGCCTGAAATATGTACTTTGACGCCTGCATTGGCTTGCTCGATTTGTTTCGCTGCACTTTCTGCAGCCCTCATTAGTGTAAGRGTGCTTTGATGWAGAGGCTCAGTTAAGTCCAGTTGCGCCAGCACCAACGCGCCGGAATAATCGGTGGCTATTAGACTGCCRAGTAATTGGGGTTGCTGGMGGATGTATTGATTGRCMCCCGTTAGGCCGCCTTTCTCTTGCGCCCAATCGCCTAAGTATTTAGCGACAATTGAGTCTTCATCGGAAAAAGGTTTTTGGTACGAGCTAAGTGATCGTACATAGCGAACGTAGGGCAGGGTGTTGACCAGGTCGTCTGCGTACTTTATCGCGTTGATATTTTGTGCCGAAATTTCTCCGGAATTAGAGAATTTTAAATAAAGCGCTAAGGTTTCACCTTGCTCATATTGATCGTTGATTTGATCGAAGTTTTTTATTAGTGCACTGTCTTCCTTAAAGGCAGAGCGAAAATCTGATTTAAACTCTGCGAAAAATAATCCTGATGCAGCCAGTGCATAGCCAAGAAGGGCAATGATGCTGAGTAGTTTGCTGTTGTGATAGATCCATTCAGATATTTTTTCCGTTTGACTCATCTCTTGACGCTCCTATTCGTTCTTTGTCGATCTCTCGGTTAGAGCCTATTTAGACGCAGAATTACTGGGGTAATATTCCGTTTTTTATGATTATGAATACGGTATCAATTGATGCCTTGATCGCTTGATGAATGAGGGCAAGGCGTAGTAATTATTCGCGTAAGCGGCGTCCTAGGCAAACAATATATTCTTTGTTATAGTGAAGAATATCTTCGTTATGTGGTGGCCTTAATGGCTGTAATATGGGGTTGGATAGTGCAACAGAGCGCTACATATAAAAGAATTACTCTTCTATGAAAAGGCTTGCTCGAGCAGTGCAGCTGCAATATTTGGTGGCGTTTGAGGCGTCCGCGCGACACGCGAGTTTTAAAGCGGCAGCGGAGGAGCTTCACATAACGGCTTCAGCGGTGGGGCAGCAAATAAAGTCCTTAGAAAACCACCTTGGCTTGGACTTGTTTTTTAGGAAGACTCGACAGATAACACTGACGCTAGCGGGGGAGTCTTATTATAAAGTGGCCGTGAACACCTTGAGTCATTTTGATCAGGGTTTAGAGGAGTTCAGTGAACGATTCTATTCCTCTACGTTGAAAATCAGTATGAGTCCGTATGTAGCCCATGAAGTAGTGATTCCTCGTCTACATGAATTTCAATCGGATTACCCGAATCTTACCTTGATTATTGAAACCTCAATGGAGATCCAAGACCTTACTGGCACGGATTTAGATTGCTCGATTCGGTGTGGCGTTCCGCCGTGGGACCATTGCGATGCGGTATTGATTTCGGAGATGAAATCAAATTTAGTGGCCAGTAAAGAGTATTTAGACGGCAATCCTATTGTTAATATTAGTGACCTGGAGGGGCAGTCGATTATTCATTTTCGCGACAACGGTCGTGATTGGCAGGCAGCGAGAGAGGCGTTTAAATTTACACCAGGAAAAGAAATATTCTTAAATGATTATCCGTCTTCCCTGAAAGCTGCTGAACAAGGCTTGGGTATTGCGATGGGTTTTTTCCCTGTTTTAAATGGCAGCGTGAATAACGGCACGTTGCAACCCTTATTTCCAAACCATATTCCCACTGGCATGAGTTATTATTTCGTGTTCAAAGGCAATGCCGTAAAACAAAAAAACTATGAGCTACTGTGTGGGTGGTTGCAGGATATTTTCCCAACATTGTAAGCATATTTGAAATAGGGGATTACTTTTTATTGGGTAGTTGTCTATACCGATGTGCATCAATGATTGAGAGTGCTTCTTCCGTGATGTCTTTGAGTTGCTTGTGTCAGGTTTGATTTGAGTAATCTGTAGCCCTTTCTTTATGTTTTAAAACTGTTTCTCTGAGTCTTATCCGAAGACTTATTCTAGGTTTTATCCGGGCTCTCCGGGTCTATGCACTAATTATTTTTTTACCGTACACTGCGTGAGCAATGGCTTTTGTTTTTCTTCTAATGAATTCAACGATACATGAAAGGCGACACGATGGAATCTTTTGAAGCAGTACTTTCTTTTGTGAGTGGGCAAGTACTTTGGGGGCCGCCAATGCTATTCGCGTTGGCGTTTACCGGTATTTATTTAACCATCGGCCTCAAGGCCATTCCATTGCGAAAAATTGGCTATGCCTTCAAGCAATTGTGGAGCGGACGAACGGGGCAGGGCGATGGACTGATTAGTCCTTTTAACGCCTTAATGACGTCGCTCTCGGCCACCATTGGTACCGGAAATATCGCAGGTGTTGCCACGGCGATCTTTGCCGGTGGTCCAGGGGCGCTTTTTTGGATGTGGTGCATTGCCTTGGTAGGCATGGCTACTAAATACGCTGAGGCGGTGTGTGCAGTCCACTTTAGAGAAAAAGATCACGCGGGAAATATGGTCGGTGGCCCCATGTATTACATTAAAAACGGCATGGGTGAACGCTGGAAATGGTTGGCCACTGCCTTCGCGGTTTTTGGCATGCTGGCAGGTTTTGGTATCGGCAATACCGTACAATCCAACTCCGTTGCAGATGCCTTAGAGAGCTCCTTCGGCATTGAGCCGCTGATTACCGGGATTTGCTTGGCGGTATTGGTGGGGTTGGTTTTATTGGGCGGTGTTCAAAGACTTGCTCAGGTGGCTGGAAAACTCGTGCCTTTAATGGCGATACTGTATGTGCTTGCGGGAATAGTCACGCTCGCGATGTATGCGGATCAAATCCCTGGTGCCTTCGGTCTAATTTTTACCCATGCATTTAGCCCTAGCAGTGCAGTGGGCGGCTTTGCCGGGGCGACTGTTTGGGCGGCGATTCGGTTTGGTGTTGCGCGGGGGGTGTTTTCAAACGAGGCAGGCTTGGGCAGCGCGCCTATTGCCCATGCGGCGGCGCAAACCGACAGTCCTGTTCGTCAGGGCACCATTGCCATGTTAGGCACGTTCATTGATACGCTTATTGTCTGCACCATTACCGGCTTGGTTATTATTGTCTCAGGGGCGTGGACGAGTGGTGAAACGGGGGCCAGTTTATCTACCTTGGCTTTCAGTCGTGCGCTGCCCGGAGGCGAATACATTGTAAGTCTTGGGTTGGCGGTTTTTGCGTTTACTACCATTCTAGGGTGGAGCTACTACAGTGAGCGTTGCACGGAATTTCTCTTTGGTCCGAAAGCGGTCTTGCCGTTTCGAATCGTTTGGGTCGCCGCAGTGCCGCTAGGAACCGYCTTATCGCTGGGGTTAGTGTGGTCCATGGCGGATGCCTTGAATGCCATGATGGCGATTCCCAACTTAATTGCGTTAATGGTATTGAGCCCAATAGTATTTAAATTAAGTAAAGCGTATTTTTCAGAACACACTTAGCAGCCCTTCAAAATAATCCGTAGGCTGTAGAAGTTAAGAAGTTAAGAAGTTAAGAAGTTAAGAAGTTAAGAAGTTAAGAAGTTAAGAGGGTTGTTGCCGTTTTAAGCAGGGATTGATGGAGCGCAAGGAAGCTCGGGATTGGCTTAGCGGTATGTGAGATTGATTCGTGGGGAGGTGGGGGAAGCGTGGGTCGGTTCGGATTGAACCGRCCCAGCAAGGTTGATTGCGAACGCGTTTACGCGTTGGCTTTATCTTTAAGCAACCAATGAGCGATKGACGGAAGGATAAGRATTGCCCCGAGCATGTTCAGTAAAAACATAAACGTTAGCAAGATTCCCATGTCCGCTTGAAACTTCAGATCAGAGAATATCCATGTCGCTACCCCTACCGCCAGCGTTAAGCCTGTAAAGATGATTGGTTTTCCGGTGAGGCTTAGGGCGCGGAAGTAAGATTCCTGTAGGTCAAGCCCTTGATCGGTGAATTCCTTCATACGGCTGTAGATATAAATACCGTAATCCACGCCTATGCCTACGCCCAGAGCCACCACCGGCAAGGTGTTGACCTTAAGTCCGATTTCTAAAATAGTCATTAAGGCGTAACAAAGTATTGAGACCAAGGCCAGCGGAAGAATGATGCACAGTGTGCCGCGAATTGACCGGTAGGTAAGTACACAAAGTAAAAAGATCGCGATGTATACATAAGCCATAATCGGCAATTGYGCCGCTGCTACGGCTTGATTGGTGGCGGCGATAATCCCCACGTTGGCCGACGCAAGCCTTGGATTGAATTGATCAAGGGCTAGGCCTGAGTCAAATGAGCTGATGCCATCAATTATTTGCTGAATGGTTTTCGCTTTGTGATCTTCTGTATAGACCAGTACCGGCATTGCCGTGCAGTCGGCGTCCATTAAGCCACCGCTGGTTTCCATGTAACGAAGTGCACCACTCATGTTATAGCGGTTGCGCATCACTGTTTGCCATTTTGGCGAGCCTTCGTTATTGCCGGCGGTGACTATCTTCATGGCTTCCGAAAGCGATGCAACGGATTGCACGCCCGGAAGGTTTTGTATGTGCCAATGAAAACGATCCATGGCATCCATAATGGCGTAGTCAATACACGCGTCTATAGGCGCGGCAACGATCACGGACAGCACATCCACACCAATGGCGAACTTTGAGGTGATGGCTTTGCTGTCCAGGTTGTAGCGTGAATCATCGCGTAACTCGGATACGCCTGGTTGCAGGTCGCCTATTTGTAGATCGTTGCCTTTGTATAAGCCCCACGATCCAAGCATGACTGCAATCGCTATAACCGGTAGCGCGGCTTTACGTGTAGTGAGTACTGAAAGCCCTTTCCRGATGGGTTCCAGTCGCGCTTGGCCCTTGAGTCGTTTTTCTCGGTAGGCATCGAGGTTTCTTAATTTGACGAAAGACAGAAGGATGGGCAGCAAGATTAGGTTGGAGAAGATAATGAGTACCACGCCTAAGGACGCCGTAATAGCCATCTCTTGGATGATACCAATGCCGATTAATAGCACGGTTAAAAAACCGATGGTATCGCTGACTAAGGCTAAGCTGCCGGGGATTACGAGTCGTCGAAATGTACGACGAGCCGCTTCGTTGGCGTCGACGCCAAGGGGGGCTGTTGATGTTGTTTGCTCAGAACCATCAGTCTCAGTGGGCGAACTGCCACCGAGTACTTCACCCATCCAGCTACTGATCATCTGAACGCCGTGACTGACGCCAATGGCGAACACTAAAAAGGGCACCAGTATACTCATGGGATCAATGCCAAAGCCCATTAAGTTTAGTGAACCAAGCTGCCAGATGACTGCCACAATACTGCACAGGAGTGGCAAGGCCATGAGTTTAATTGAGCCGGAATAAAGCCACAGTAATATAGCGGTGATCACTAAAGCGATGCCAAAGAAGCCAATGACGCTGCGAGCGCCTTCAGCAATGTCACCAATGGATTTAGCGAAGCCTAAGATATGCACTTTGATGTTATCGTTTTCGAATCGTTGACGTAGCTTGGTTTCAAGGTCTTTGGAGACCTGTTGATAATCTAGTGGTTTGCCAGTTTTAGGGTTGTAGTCGATTAACTCGGCGCGAATTAGAGCGCCACTGAAATCGTAACTCACGAGTCGGCCTAACTGGCCCGACTTCACAATATTTTGTTTAACCACTTCAAGCCATTCGGGAGTGGGTTTGAATTCAGCGGGTATCACATTGCCCCCTGAAAAACCGTCCTCGACGAATTCAGTAAAGCGCACGTTGGGCGTAAAAATCGACGTCACGCTGGATTTAAATATACCTTCAAGAAAAAACACTTCATCAGTGGCTTGCTGTAAGGCAGTGAAAAATTCGGGGTTGAAAATAGTGCCATCTTGTTGCACTAAGGCCACAACAATTTGATTGCCGCCACCAAACTCGTCTTTATATTCAAGTAAGGTTTCCATGTAAGGATGTTCGAGAGGCAGCTGTTTGGCAAATCCCGCTTCCATACGCAGTGACGTGGCGCTGTAGGCCATGAATGCGGTAACTGCTGTGAAAAATAGGATAATAACTAGACGGTTTGAAAAAATTATTCGCTCGAATGCACTGATGAAATTGTTTGTTTTCATTGGCTACTCCTTGTGCCCATAGGGTGCGATGCTTGCTTGTTAAATAAAGGTTAAATTTAAGTCATCAACGTAAGTTGTTTTTATTAGTTTGTACTAACGTCACTTAAGCTTACGGCGCTAGTGATGTTTGATGGATCTGGAAGGCTTAATTTTGACGCGCCGCGCATGCCAAATACCACCAGTTCCGATGCGCTAATGGCGATGGTGGAGGTTAGGTTTTCAAAGCCTCGGTAAGGCAGCCGCTTGAATTCAGTGGTGCCTTTTGATTGTTGAAGTACAGTGCCTCCGGCGCCCAGTAAAATGGTATCCCCCAATGCTGTAAATGTGCCGCCAAGGATATTGGTGGTGACGCCCGTGTCGACTTCAGTCCACTGATCACCCATATCAATAGAGCTAAAGGCGTGACCTTGTAAGCCATAGATAATAAGTTGGTGGCCGGTTTCTGTTGAGCGTTGCATAGCACCAAAAAAGGAACCCTCATAAGGCGACTCTAATGGGGTCCAAGTGGCGCCAAGGTCTGGGGAGCGAATTAAGGTTCCGGCTTCTCCCGCGATGAATACGTGATTGTCACCCACTCGCATAATGGAATTAAAATGCCAATCAATATTGTTGATGGTGAATTCTTGCCAGGTTTGTCCGCCATCTTCGGTGCGCATAATTAAACCGTAGGCGCCGATTGCCAGGCCTTTTTTCGGGTCAAAAAATAGTACGTCTAGCAAGGGTTTTTCGAGTTTTGCGTCTTCAAAGAGAATGGTCCAGTTCTCTCCGGCATCGTTGGTGCCTAATATTACGCTGTCGTGACCGACAGCCCAGCCATTTTTGTCGTCAATAAAGTCAATGGCGGTTAGTAGCATTTGCGTAGGCGAATTGGCTTGTGTCCAGGAGTCACCCTGGTTATCGCTATAGAGAATATGACCTCTGCCGCCAACGCTGAAAATTCGATCGCCGGCCATCTTTGAGTTCACCAATAGGGATTGGTGAGCTTTGACAGCAAGCGTTGAAGGGGTTTGATTAGAGTCGCTGTAGCTGGCCGAAGAGTGGGTGATCAGTAATAGCAGTGCGCACTTGGGCAGGCAGCCCATTATTTTTTTTAGGCGTTTCATAGGCGTCGTCCAGATAATTGAGTCGRTCGGGTGAGGGCTAAAGCCCKGACAGATAGTGCGGGGAGCSGGMMKGCTCCATGGCTGAGTTCGCTAARTTTTATTGYATCTCTGGGTTACTTTAGCGGGCTATCAAGCAGAATTTAAAAATAGCGTTTTCAATTCGTATTTAAAAGCTGTATTTAAAAACTGTGCTCAATAGCCGTACTTAAGTGCACGGTGTAACTTTAGCGAATCCCGGTTATACGAAGTGCGGAGGGCGTATAGCGCGCGGGATCGGCAGTGAAGGTATAGTCTTCGGGAGCGTCTTCATTGTCGAGTCCAACCACTAGGTAGCGACCGGACTGTAAGTCGTAATGAATCTCTGCAGTACTGCTGATCAGGCGGTTGGTGGTATTGGCATAGAGATGGCTTTCCGATGTTCTCCACAATTGGCCACGTTTATCGTAATGATCCATTACTGCGATATGCCAGCTGTCTTCGTCCATGAAGAAAACGCGTTTTTTATAAATATGGCTGGTGCCGTCTTTGAGTTGGCCTTCTACCTGCCAAACACGATGAAGTTCATAGCGCGCATAGTTTCGGTTGATATGGTTTTTGTTGATGATTTGCTTAATGGTGATGTCGCCGCTGTGTAGCTGGTTTGAGTTGTAAGGGATGAACATCTCTTTACGACCTACCAACGTCCAGCTGTATCGATCAATATTACCGTTGTACATGCCCAGTTGATCGCTAGTGGCTAGCCCGTCGCCGCCTGTCTTAGGATTATCGTATTGGATTTGCGGTGCGCGTCGAACTCGACGTTGCCCTGGGTTATAGGACCAAATTCGCCTTGTGTTGATATCATTGTGCAAGACCCCTTGTGCGAGGATTACACTGCCAGCCTTTTTAGCGGGGCTGCGAACCGTTTGTAGRAAATAGAATAAGCTTTCTCCCGAGTCATTGTCGGCGCTGTTGCCTTCAGTGGACCAGTTCCATAAAATTTCTTCGGTGATTTTGGTGGTTTGATAGCTTCCTGAGCTAGTGACTGCGGTCGTGTTTGACCAGCGAAACACGCCCTGATTTTCGACTTTGGTTTGGTTGTTTAAGATGGCTTCCGCGCCGTTGTTGGGGATGGGGAATGCCCACGTGATTTTCGCTCCCCGGAAATCATTACCACTCTCCGTGAGTTCGGCATTGGTGGCATTTTCGATGGCGGCTTGATAAATGTAGGGTTGATTCGCCGCGCTTCGGCGGGTGGGGTAAATGTCCATTCTATAGTCAGGGTACAAGGCGAACATTTCTTTTTGCCCCGGACTCAAGTTGTCCGCGTACTCTTGGTAGTTAGAGGCATTGATGATAAAGAGTGGTTTATCTTCAGGNTACGGGTTGGGTGGCCACTGACCGACGGCGATGGTTTTTTGTGGCAGGCCACCCGTCCATGCGGGAATTGTGCCTTCGGCATTGCCTGCGCGAATTGCGCCGCTGGGGGTGAGTTCGGTGTCGGTAACGCCGAGTTTGGCGGCTTCTTCCGGGGAGACTTTCGCCTGCACCCCAGTCGCTGACAAAGAGCCGATAAGCATGCTCGAGACAGCGAACACTTTTAATTTATTGATCATGTCGAAATTCCTTTTTTGAAAGCTGTTTTTTTTTGATTCTGTTTTTATAATTATATTTTTGGCGATGTGCAAAGCCCTATATGAAACTAGGGCTAGACTCTGGTCTTAAAAACTGGTTTTAAGCGTGAGTGCAAAAAAGTCCCTGTCGTGTGCCGAGTTAATGTCTTCGTTACCCCAGTTTCGGGTATAGCCGATATCAAAGGTTGAACTCGTTAGATAAGTGGCTGTCATTGCTAGAGTGAGGCTTTTTCGATCTTGGAGGAAGGTGCCGCTGGGAGCGCCGGGTGAGGAGCCCTTAACGTCATGTCGAAACGTGGCCGAAGGCTCTAAAGTGAGTGCAAGCAAGGCATCGGAGTATTCCAGTTGGAGTGTGGTGACATAGCCCCAGGATCTTTCGTCTTGCTCTGCAAATGCCGCCGCGTCAAAAATTCCGTCGGAAGGAATGTTAGCGAGTACTACGCCCGGTTCTACTAGAATGGTCATCTTGTTGGCACCAAACCAATTGTTTGAGCCGCCTTGATAGGTGATGGTGGTTTGGATCTGCGTTAATTCACCATTGCTAAAGCCTGATTGGGTAGCGCCTAGCCCTAGTGCTCCAAAAAAACTAAACGTACTCTCTCCCAAGCTAAGAGGAACGTTAGGTCGATGGGATACTTCTCCAGCCAATGAAAGGCCTAGTTTGCCCGGTAAATCGACATTAAAGCTAGAGCCGTACACATCAATGTCTTCAGGGTAGATAAGCTGGTAGGAGCCGGTCGAGAAATTAGGTATCCCAGGGGCTGCCAATGAACTACCTTGTGTGACTTGTAGGTAGGGTGCGTGACTGTGTTGTCTGATGTAATAGACGGCGATCTCCATAAAGGCCCAGTCTTCGATTAAGCCACGTAAAGCGAACCCATACTCGCCACCGTCGTCGGCATCTATATCAGAAATTCTAGGGACTATGCCAGCAGCCCCTAGCGCTTCGGTGCCAGGAAGGGTGACTGGTAGTGCGCCTTCCCCAACCACGTCTAGGGTTGAAAAAAAGGTGCCGACAGGGTCAACTATAGTTTCTTGCCAGGCGGCGACATAATACGTCTCTAAAGAAATTATTCCGCCAAAATCAAATGTGGCTGAAACAATCGGTAGGGGCAGCAGTATGTCTTTAAGCTCTACCGCTGCGCCTCGTGCTTTGGTGAGGTCCACCGGGTTTACGGTGTTAAGGCTGTTGGTTATAAACGTACTTTCCCCCCAGCTGAGCACTTGATTGCCTATTCGACCCGAGAGGATGTTGTCATTAAACACAAAGCTACTGTAGACAAATGCATCCAACAACTGAAACTTGTTACCAATTGCATTTTGACTGTCAGTGGTGATGGTGAAATCGTCGTCATCAAGCCCCTGTATTTTGGCATCATAGATGTAGCTGCCGCGAATAAAAACACCCGTGGAATTTCTACTGTAACCGGCTTCAACGGTCAGCTTTAGTGGCGGGGAAACCAACTCACCGCTTTGTTCGAAATTCGAGTTGCTAGCGCTTACGTTGTCGTCGTCAGGATCTTCAGCTCGCCAAATTCCGCCGACTGAAATAGTGGTATCAATAAAGGCTTCAGTGCGAGGGCCGCCGACATTAAGCTGTATTGCTTCAGCCCCAAGAGGGATTAGTAGCGCTCCTGTTGCCATGACGTGCGCGATGCGTGGGGTCTTTCTTTTCTGCTTGGATCTGTTTGTGATGGTGGTCACTAAATATCTCCCTGGAAGTAAAAAGCGGTATAAGTTCTTATTTTTTATTTAATCTAAGGTATTGGTGAGACGCTGTCCAGTAAAGTATTYTTCAGAATAAAAATACTTTTATATTGCAGTATATTTCACATTTTATAATGCTTTGCCATTGTCTTTAGTTCCGTCTTTAGACTTGTCATCTGCTTAAATGTATTTTTTGTCAGACGCTTTCTGGTGTCTTTGAAGTGAAATTCRATTCTATATCAAGTGTGGGTGAATGTCCTGATTGGAATTATAAWYAATRTTTTTTAAATCTAAAATACGTTTTGATATAAGTTGCTAATGCYTGTTTCGTTAATCTKATGCGAGTGTACTATTCGGTTAATTATTAGGAGGTTGAATGCTCATTAAGTAATCACTTATTAATTAGTGGTGTGAATGAGGCTGAATAGTGAACAGTTGTTTTCTGGCCACTGAGATTATAAGCGAGGGGTGTATACGTAGGGTCCGTGTTGTTATGCATTGCTGATCTAGATCTGCTTGGTTTGAATTTTATGGTCGGAATTTTCGCTTGGAATGTTCGGGCGGGGTCGGGGGTTTTCTGGCGGGATTACTTTTGGCCTTTTAAGCCGGTGGTTATTTGATGACCTTGGATGTGAGAAGTAGGTGGCTCGCTAGGATGATGGTTTATCGATAAGAGAAAGACAGTTTAAGTAGGGGCGTAACGAAGCAAGGGTTAAAATCGGAATCGACTTTAACCCTTGCCTATATTGTTACTTAATTATCAATATAGGAAGTATCACGGCTGTCGCTCACGAGAGTTCTAAACCGGGTAAATTTCCCTCTTCCCGAAAGGCTTTTAGTTGATCAAAATATTGGTGGGCGCCTATCAGGCCTCCGTAGCCTTGGTTATACCTGGCTCGCGGGTCTCGCTGGCCTTCTAGGTTATAGAACCCCGGGGTGCATGCTCTACCACCGATGACTGCGGGTTCTTTGTTGTTGCCCTTTCTCTTTGTGCTATTGAGTACTGCCTCGACCCACGCTTTTTCTGCGGCTTCTGAAGCTTCCACACGCGTTATGTTGTTGTCTTTGAAGTGCTCGATCAAGTAGGCAATATGACTGGCTGACTCGTCCAGGGAGTCGGGAACGTTGGCGGTAAATCCAGCTTGGCCGGTGCTAATAAGAAAACAGTTGGGGAAGCCACGGCTCAGTATGCCGTGATAGCTGGACATGCCGTCCTTCCATTTTTCGTCGAGGCTTATGCCGTCTACGCCGATTAAATCGTAACCGGCTCTTCGGGTGAAGTCGGTGCCTACTTCAAATCCGGTTGCAAAAATCAGGCAATCTAATTGGTACTCTTTACCATTTACCACCACCCCTTTTTCGGTAATACGTTCCACGCCTTTGCCGTCAGTGTCTACTAGCTCGACGTTATCTCGATTGAACGTAGGCAAGTAGCGATCGTCAAGGCAGGGGCGTTTGCATAGAAAGGCATAATACGGTTTAAGAGTTTCGGCTACCGCTTTATCGTTAACTAGTTCATCGACTCGGTTTCGGGTGTTTTCCATTTTTTCAAAGTTGGCGAGCTCAAAATATTTTGTCATTTCTGCGGGGTTAAAGTGAGCCCCGGCTTGTTGAATTCGCTTTCTAAAGATATGCCCAATTTCTACCCAGGCATCATCGAAGTCGTCGATGGGGCCGCCGGAGCCAGTGAGTACCGCCGTAAAACCTTTTTGGCGCTTTTTATGCCAACCCGGCTGGAGGCTATTGGCCCACTCTTGATCGATCGGTTGATTATTCCTTACGTCAACACCAGACGGCGTGCGTTGGAAAACAAATAATTGTTTTGCGCTTTCACCTACATGTGAAATACATTGCACGCCGGTGGCGCCAGTGCCAATCACGCCTACGCGTTTGTCTTTGAGGCCCGTGAGGTTGCCTTTGGAATCTCCGCCGGTGTAGCGGTAGTCCCAACGACTGGTGTGGAAGCTATGGCCTTTAAAGTTACTAATGCCTTCGATGCCGGGTAAYTTGGGGCGGTGTAGGGGACCATTGACCATGATTACAAAACGCGCTCGAATTCGGTCGTCTCGATTAGTGAAGAGGGTCCATTGTCGCGTTGCTTCATCCCAGCGCATTTGAGTGACTTCGGTTTGCATGCAGGCATTGTCATTCAAATCATATTTGTGGGCGATTTTTTTGCAGTGTTCTAACACTTCCGAACCGTCGGCGTATTTACGCGGAGGAAAATAATTTAATTCTTCTAATAATGGTAGATAGCTACAGGCTTCTATGTCGCAAGCAACTCCTGGGTAACGATTCCAGTACCAGGTGCCACCGAATTCAGCGCCTTTTTCAATGATTCGAATGTCTTTAACGCCGGCCTCCCTTAAGCGCGCTCCTGCTAGTAATCCGCCTAAGCCGCCGCCAATAATGACTACTTCAACTTGGTCTTCTAACGGGGCTCTCTGAATTGGATTGATGCTGTTGGGGTCATCCACGTAGTGTGCGAACTTACCCGTGACTTCTTGATATTGTTCATTGGTGTCTTCGCGTAAGCGCTTATCTCTTTCTTCGTTATATCTTTTTCGTAACGCGACGGGGTCAAAGTTTTCCTGTTGCTCTGGAATGATAGATGCCATCCTGGAATCTCTTTTTTATTGGTTAGTTATATTAGGGGGAGGTTTTATAGCGTATATGATTTTGGCTGTAAATATAGATGGAGGATTGTAGGCGGCAGATTAGGTTTATTTTTAAAATTGTGAAGTTTGTTTAAAACAGTTTATTTATATGCGCGGTAAATCGGCTGCAAATAATTAGGGTGTATTGTTCTTAATGATATTGCTGATAAAAACTTTTATCACTGCTGGTTATGTTGTGTGACTTGAAAAATAAATAAATGGCTGGTTAGGACAGCAGGGGACGAATAGTCTTGGGCAMGGGAGGAGGTTTTTTTACGGGAAATGTTRACGTTAATGCATTGGATTTGGCGGTGCTGAAATCACGCACAGGATGTATAAAGAATTGTTTGTCCTGTGCATGGTTTAGTGATGCRTTRTTTTTAARTTRTTTTTTTCGGTTATTCTCTGGCGGTTATTATAGTGCKGTTWTTATATCCAGCGTCGAACCCGTTGCATGTATTGCTCATACTGCTCACCGAACAACTCAATTAAGGCCTCTTCTTCAAACTTAATTTGTTGATTGGTTAATACCCGAATAAATACCGGTAGACATAATAGGGACAATATATTGCCTAAGTACAATGCCCAGCTTAGTAAGAACATGAGCAGCCCGAAATACATGGGGTTTCTTGAAAACTGATAGAAACCTGAAACCACCAAGGTGCTAGCGCGATCAGGGCGAAATGGGTCCGGAGTGGTTTTAGAGCGAATAAACTGCGTCAATGCCCCCGATATGGCCGCTAGTCCTATCGCTAAGGGGAGTAATATTAATAGTCCAACGTTCGGCAGCCATTGCAGGCTCGGTATGAGGCTGTCCAGTGCCCACATAGCGAGTGCGAAAATGATTCCGTAAAGGGGGGGCGGTATTTTTTTCTGCATGAGTGCTTCCTTTTAAGTGTTGATTTAAGTCAGTGACTTGTGTGTGGTTAATTAATGACAGCTTATCTTTAAGGCCATTGCTAGGGGTTCTTAGCGAACTGGTTTGAGCTTTTTTTAATCACTGCTTTGGCGAGTCATTATTAATAGCAAGATATCAGTGCTCGGTGAGTATGGACAAGCGATAAATGGTGGCTGGCNNNCNGGNNNNTTCGGGATAGAAATAACTGGTGAACTGCCCGATATAGAGTCACCGAGTGTTTATTGGACTGCGAGGGTGATGATTACTGAGAGGGGTATTGAGGGGGGCTTTAAAGGCATTGATGCAGGTTTGACATAATCATCAAACCTGCTTTTTGTGGGGRCGTAGGTGTTCAGTGATGACCTGGGGTTAGGGTTTATTGAGYGACCAGTCGTAGATGTGTTCGACTTCGCCTTGGTAGTTGTCTAAACGTTTAGCGAGTTCAGGCTCAGCGTGTCGGCTTAGGTGCATTAACAAAGTTTCGTTTGAGTCACCAAAATCAACTTTATACCAATGGAAAATACTTGAGACCACTAATTGTTCGTCGTTGAAGTGGACGCCCCGTTGGTGATTTACATAGGCATGGGCGCCGGTATTTAGTAATGCGTTGGTGTTCTCCGCGGTATAGGCGGTTTGGCTGAGGTTAGGGCAGCCGTAACTGGCGCAATTCACGGCATAGTGAATTCGGTTGTCCTTGTAGATAGGACGTAAGATGCCATGCTCGATATTGTTCAGGGTCAGTTCTTGACCTTGAACTTCTGTGATCACGTCATCCCAAGGTCCAAAAGAGAAAAAACTCTCGCCTAACTTAGTGATGGACTCTGCAGGGTACGCTTGAATGATTAAGTTGACTGTAAGGGCGTTGTATAAGTTAATCCAATAGGCTTTCTGCTCAGCTCTGGAGTATTTGCGAGGATTCAGTGCGGTTTGCGTGTTTAGGTACAGCGTTAATGTGGACTTGTCTTGATCGCTGACTCTCCCGTAATCAAAACGGTTGACGCCGCTCTTRTGAGGGCTAACGATRTATTTACTGAGGATTGATTGCCAAAGACTATGGTCGATAGTGGCAGTGTTTTTTTCGTTGTGTGGTTCCCAGAACGGGATTAGGGTCGCGGTAGGCGCAGATAGCGCGGTAGCGGAAAATCCGATTAAAACAGTCAGTAGTACAGCGGCAAAACTCTTTTTAAGGGCAATCATTGTTATTTCCATAATGCATTTGTTTAAGGTGTTTTTTGCTCAAAAACGGGTGTTGCAGCGCGCGACTGCTGTAACCAGAGGCGAAATATTGTACCGAGTATGCCTTTGGATGCGCCGATGGTGCCAGAGATCGTCCCGCTGATTTTAGAGAAGCCAATGCGTTTGCGTGTATCAACGGCTTTTTCTACAACGTTTAATCGAGCTTGTGCGGCTTTCACCTGCATTTCAACGGTCCAGCCAAATTCCTGGTCCTGCATGTCGAGCTGCTTCAGTGCGGTTGATGAAATTGCACGAAACGGCCCCAAGTCGGTAATGGGCACGCCCCATAAGTGACGTATGAGAAAACTGGCCAATAGGTTGCCAAATTTCTGAGGTGGGGTAAGCGCGCCACGTGCTTGCTTACCTAGTGTACGCGAGCCGATGGCAAGGTCTGCGCCTTGATCAATGGCGTTGATCAAGGGGATGCCTTGTTCTGCGTAGAAAGAATGATCGCCATCAATAAACAAGATAATGTCGGTGGCGGGTAAGTGCGCCAGTGCGGTAAGGCAGGCAATGCCATAACCCGGCGTGGTTTGCGAGATTACTTGAGCGCCTGCGTTAAAGGCCGCCTCGGCAGTCGCGTCGGTTGAACCGTTGTCACAAACAGTGATGCAGTCGATCAAGGGCAGCGAACTGCCCTCTGACCGTAAAGCGATTAAATCACGAATCACCAGACCGATGGCATTTGCTTCGTCTTTTGCAGGAATGACCACGGACACATGCTTGTTATTAATCATAAGATTTTTCCGGTATTGGCGTGCTCGGTTGAGCCGTCACGTCCCTGCGACCTTCTTTTCGACGCCAGCGATGAAACTTTTCAACCCAGGCCAGTATCGCTTCGGGTGCGTTGGCGCGTTTCCAGTTGCCTGCGACGAACTTGTTGGCTTCGGAGTAGGTGGGGTAAATATGGATTGTGCCAAGAATCTTGTTTAACCCTAAGCCGTGCTTCATGGCCTGGACATATTCGGCCAATAGTTCTGCCGCATGATGCCCGACAATCGTAACGCCTAATATTTTGTCTGTTTTTCCCGCAGTAATAACGCGGATAAAACCGTGATCCTCGCCGTCGGTAATGGCTCGATCAAGATCGTCTATACCGTATTCGGTGAGTTGATAATCAACCCCTTGGGCGATCGCTTCTTGTTCATTAAGGCCAACTCGCGCCACTTCTGGATCTACGAACGTGGCCCAAGGGATTACTCGGTAATCTACTTTGAACTTCCTGAACATGCCAAATAAACCATTCACTGTAGCGTACCAAGCTTGATGCGAGGCGGTGTGAGTGAATTGATACGGTCCTGCGACATCACCGCAGGCGTAGATGTTTGGAATGGTGGTCTGTAAGTAGTCATTGACTGCGACAGTTCCTCTTTCGGTAAGCTCGACACCAATGTCAGATAAGCCTAGACCGTCCGTGTTGGCTGCGCGTCCTACGGCCACTAAAATTTCATCAAAGGCTATTTCCACTCGCTTGTCGTGATGGCTGCAGATGAGCGTTTTTGTTCCGTTTAAGATTTCTACTTTCACAGCTTGATGTTCAGTGTGAATGGCGACCCCGTCCTCGGTGAGACGCTGCTGCACAAACTGGGAGACTTTTTCGTCTTCGCGAATCATTAAACGCGGGGCTTGTTCAATCTGAATCACTTGGGTGCCAAGGCGTGCAAATGCTTGGCTGAGTTCGCAACCARTGGGGCCACCGCCCAAGACGACGAGGCGCTCGGGTTGTTTACGGAGATCCCATAAGTTATCGGAGGTGAGGTATTCGATGCTTGAGAGCCCTTCAATAGGGGGGACAAAAGGTCGAGCGCCAGTGGCAATGATGATGTTGCGGGTGAAGATTTGTTTACCGTTGACCTCAACGCAGTAAGGCGAGACTATTTTGGCTTCGCCTGTAACGCAATCGACGCCTAGGCCGGTGAAGCGTTCGATCGAATCATGGGGCTCGATCTTTTTGACGATGYTTTCAACRCGGCCCATTACCTTATCGAAATCGACGTTAGTGGTGACGTCCTTTAGGCCAAACTCGCCGGCTTTCTTTAAGGTCGCAGCGACTTTGGCTGACTTGATTAATGCCTTACTGGGTACGCACCCGGTGTTGAGGCAGTCTCCGCCCATTTTATGTTTTTCGATTAAAGTGACTTTAGACTTCACGGCCGCGGCTATTAATCCACTTACAAGACCGGCAGATCCGCCCCCAATGACCACCATATTGGTGTCATACGATGCGGGTTTTGGGAAGTGTCGGGTTTTACGATGATTTTTAAGTGCMGTGAGCGCTTTTTTAGCAATGATGGGGAAAATGCCCAGTAAGCAAAATGACAGTAATAAAGAAGGAGACAAGATTCCCGATAGGCTCTCTAGCTTAGCCAGCTGGGTGCCTGCGTTGACATAGACGGCGGTTCCCGCAAGCATGCCCAATTGGCTTACCCAGTAAAATGAACGGGCTTTGATGGGGGTGAGGCCCATTAATACATTGATCATGAAAAAGGGCATGGCTGGCACTAGCCTTAAGGTGAATAAGTAGAATCCACCGTCTTTTTCAATGCCTTCGTTGAAAGGCTTTAGTTGGTTGCCAAAACGTTTTTGAACGCTATCGCGTAATAAATGACGGCTTATCAGGAACGATAGGGTGGCGCCGATGCTGCTGGCAAAGGAGACGATTACGGTGCCCCAGGCTAAGCCAWATAACGCACCCGAAAAGATTGTCAGGAGTGCCGCACCCGGAAATGACAAGGCGGTGGCGATAACATAGCAGCTAAAAAAGAGTGAGACTGCAATCAGCKGTGATTGATCGACGAATTCTTGTGCTTTGGCTTGTTGTGCTTTTAGCGTTTCTAAGTTGAGGTATTGATGCAGCTCAAACTGAAAGAAGATCAGGGTGAGCGCTACAATGACAATGATCAATAAAATTTTGCTGAGTTTCATACGTTTTACTCCAAACCCTTGCTGTCTATCAATTGCGCAGCAAACAAGGGGGTAGGGGGGAAGGCACTATTAGGTATAGCCGGCAGTTAAAGCACTAAGATTGGGCGTGGTGGCTTTATCTGAGTAGGTTATCTTTGCAAAGACCGAGAGTCGATCGGAATGCATTGAAGAAAAATTTAGCCCGYGGGTGGATAAATTGATATCACCCGGCTCAGGAAAACCYCCTTTGTTTTCAGACTCAATAAAACTGCCGGTGAATTGGCTGGTRTTRCTGARTTTGAGGGYGGTTTTCCTGGGCGAGCCTAACCCGAGTGAAGCGTTAGCACGTGGGGCCTTTGGGGCCAGTGATGCAAAACTTCCAAGTGTTAGGTTTTTCATGGCTTTTTAACTTTAATTAATGGCTATTGAAGGTTGAATCGTCTGCTGAGGTAAAATCGAACCGCTTTACGTTCTCTGTGGCTTAATGATTGAACTTCTTTGGCGTTACTGGTGACCTTCATTAGCACGTTTTTGGCTTGGGCTTTATCGAAGCCGTCGGCGTCTAGCGGGCAGTTGTTACAGATTAGTTTTTTGTGCAGTACTATTTTTCCAAAATTGTACGGGTCTTGAGCGCCAGAACTTCCGCCTCCACTGCGGCTGCTGCTGAATGATCCTGATGCCATACTGGTTGCACTTGCTGAGATCATGCCAATGGCAATAAGCGCCATGGAAAGTTTACGAAGTTTCATAAATTCGAGTCCTTAGTAGGTTGTTAGGGCGGCATCTACTGAAATAGTAAAAATAGAGTACCTTAGAGATGATGTTAGTAAGTTAGTTTCACAAATCAGTAACGTAAATATCACAAATGTATCCGCTTATATACTAAAGGTGAAATATTTTGAATGTGTGAACTTTTTCTAGAAAACAGAGTCCTAGTAAGCTTGAATTTGTCGTTAGAGACAAAATTTTGATCGATTAAATCATTGCATAAACGGATGAATCAGATGCATTTGGTCGCAAGTTGAGCCCATTTAACCAAGCGCTTGGGCGTTTTAAAATTAAGCTGCATGGCCTGGGTTTTCTTTCCTTGCTGCTGTATGGGCTTTTGGCATGGTACTCAGTGGATTTGGGGCGCATGACCATCGGTGTTTTCTACTGGGTCATGATTGCTTTAGGCGGTGTGATTTTATGGCTTTGCCCTGATCGCGCGCATTTTAAAGACAGTGTTTCGTTACGCGATATTTTACTCTGGGCCATTGCCTTTCGAGTGATGGGCGTTCTAGGGGCGCCGATCTTCGAAGACGATTTCTATCGGTATTTGTGGGATGGGTATCGATTTGCTTCTACAGGGGACCCTTTTACGCATGCCCCGAGTTACTTTTTTGCTGACGATACGGTGCCAGATGTATTTCAGCGGCTCTTAGATGGCATTAACTATCCGGACATCCCGACCGTGTATGGGCCCTCATTACAATACAGTTTCTTGTTGGGGCATTGGCTGCTCCCAGGGGATGTGCTCGGGCTMCAGATTATCTATGCGTTAGTGGACCTCTGCCTGATCCTCGTTCTGGATAAGCTGAGTGATTCCCGTTGGTGGGTATTTTTGTACGCGTGGAACCCACTGGTAATCAAGGAAATTGCGTTTACTGCACACCCCGATGGTTTTGGCGCATTCTTTTTGTTATTGGCGTGCCTGTGTGCAGGTAATCGACGCTACGCAGTGGCCGTGGGGGCTCTGGCGATCAGTGTGTGTGCCAAGCCCTTCGCTTGGTTTATTGCGCCTTTTCTGCTTTGGAATATGCCACGACGCTACTGGGTGGGCTTAGTGGTGGGGGTTGTAGCGCTCTATTTACCCTTTGTCTTGCAGTCGAGCAGTGTATTGGAAGGGTTGTTTGCCTTTGGGAAGGATTGGCAGTTTAACTCCTTTATATACGGTGGCTTGAGTCTGGTATTTCCGCCTTTGCTTGCTAAGGCCTTCAGTGTAGGGGCTTTTTTGCTCGGGTATGTGGCTTACCTGATCTATTTTATGCGTAATCCTACGATGCCTATTCGGTATGACTGGATCTTAGCGATGCTGTTGTTTTGCTCGCCTGTGTTTAACCCTTGGTATTGGTTATGGGTGTTGCCGTTGGCGGTGATGTACCCCAGCCGGTGGGTGTGGGTGACATCGTTTGCATTGCTGTTGGCGTACCTGTCCGGGATTAATACCAACGAGCCGGGGGTTGCTGCGTATGAACTGCCTCGGTGGGTGCTGGTTTTGGAGTATGGCGTTGTGATCGCGATTGTGCTCCTCGACTACTTACCGACCCGTTTCAAAATAACGCGGGTAAAACTTTCAGAGTAAAGTGCTGCTCAAGGCGACAGATATTGGTTGGTTGGACATCGTTGTCAGGTCCAATATGTGGTTGTGTGTCGATTACCATTGTTGGGTGCTTTAACCATACTTAGAGCGATAGTGTAGCGTTAGTGCTGGGTTTTATTTGTTGTGGTTGTGCATACGGAGATTATGAGGTTTTTAAATTTGTATGACTGTGTTGATGTGCCGAAGCGTTGTTTTATGCGCTAAATAGACTTGTTTTCCCCTGGGTGCGAGGCGATTTGGCGTCTAAAAGCCCGCTCGTTCGGCGTCGAGGTTATTTGTTTGTTATGGATGATGGTCTGTTTTAAGGTTCCTAAAAAAGTTCAAAATTATTTTTATTTTATTTTTACGCTCATTGGCTATATCGATTGACAAGCAAATGGATACAGCTAATAATCAGTTTTATTCGAGGTTATCAAGAAAGATTAATATTTCGTATAACACTAGGTTTATAATGTTTAATGTTTAAAATTAAGCTTTAAATGAACTGAATGTTAAAGGCTTGTTTTTCAGAGCCGTAAACTTGAATTTAAAAGTTTTGATTTAAAAGTTTTGAGTTGAAGAATTAGAGTTGAAAGATTAGAGTTGAAGATAAAGTGTCCTGTACTTGGGGCCCACTGGTAATACATCCCTGTACGCTCAGCGTCGGCATTCGTGCCTCCGATGGTTCTCTGTATAGGATGCTTTATCTTCTGCTTTGATTTATCGTTCTATAGACTTATGCGATTGTAAATCGAATAAGTATCCGTTAGGGAATGACGGATTAGTGCTGATATACAAGCCGGCCCTTAGGCGTTGTTGCTTATATTGTTTTATGTTGGCGTTATTTTTGTGAGTATAAACGCTATCCCTTTTCAAACTATCCCTTTTCAAACTGGCCTCCTTCTCAAATTATCCCCTTCTTAAGCTGCCTCTTCCTGAAGGCGTGAATTCCAATGTCTGCTTTGTTTTGAATTAATTTCTATCTAGAAAATAAAACATCATCGAACGCTCTGATTCTTAATGCTTGTTTCTTGGCTTCTGTTTTTTCGGTTTGTTGTTTGTAAAGTTAGACCGTCGGAAGAGAATGTTGATACAGGATCGGATGTGAATGCCTCTTTGTCATTACCTCGTGTCTCGTTTTTTGTGTGGGTTCGTGTCATGTTTGTTTTTATTTCGATATAAAATAATTTTTTTCGGTGTTGGTGGTTTTTATGTGGGGGTGATTTGTTTGCGTGAGTTGTTTTGTATCGGTGGCGGCTCCTGTTTATATTTTCTGCGGTTTTGTTTTTAGCGTTTTAGTTTTGAGTGCTTTTATTTTSAGTGCTTTWATTTTCAGTGCTTTAANTTTGTTGGTGATTCTGTGCCGGTAAATAAATYCCTTTTGTTTTTCCTGTCCTTTGTTCTCTCTCTATGAGTTTTCCCTCTTGAAATTCCGTGCTTCTAATGTCGTCTTTCAGTGAGGCGTATATGCTTGGATTCCGGGTGGGCGGTGGGCCGCCTTTTGTGTCACAAATATTTGCCTGAAATTGCTGTTTTTATACTATTTGCATGGTTTGCTAAGGAGCCCTTTAAGTCCGAAGTTAAATAGTGTTCGGACGCTGTTATTGAGTGCGTATATTTTAATGTTATTTTTGATGGGTAGAACTGGTTAGTCGAGGTCTGGGTTAAGTTTATCCTGCTTATTACGGGGTTTAGTGGTGTTGCTGTATTTTATCTGCTGTCCAGGAAGAGAGTGGAATGATCGTTACTGCTTTCATTGTCGTTGTCTATTTTGGCTAAGTTTATACAAGCTTTACTTCTGTGTAGAGCTGGGTGAAATAGTGATGATGAAGATTGGTTGACTCTAATCGGCTGGTTATTGCGGGTGGTAGATGACAGTGATGGCGTTACAGATATTCATTGGTGATTTTACACGATGAAATAATGGCGTTATGTCTAGGTGCTACAGGGGGKTTAGTGGTTCTTCGGCTGYATTTTGACKGGCSATAGKCTAAAGGGTAATATTCGGSCGATTGAGGGTACGTTTAAAGTTGATGTTCGTTAGCCGTTCGTCCGCCAATGATAACTGGAGTCACCGATGCTTTTTAGCAATGTTAAGCGTTACGATGTTGTAACGATTTCTGCCGTTCTATTTGTTTCTTTTGTTTTAAGTACAATTAGTTCTATTTCCAATGCGAGTGCACCAACGTGTGAGGACCCTTTTGCTGAGGCTGTGGGTGTGCCTGATTCATCGTTGGATGGGTACTTTCTGGGAGCAAATGGCTGCATTTATGACCCGGAGTTATTTTCTTCGTCGGATATTCCTGTGATAGGCGTCGAGTATGACGTTGAAGGGGTTCGGCCGGTTATTATTGTCAATGGCGCATTGTCGCCGGTTGATGCTGCCTTCCTGCGTTTACGTTCTATTTCGACGGTTAAGCAGCGTTCGGTGATTGGTATTTATAATGCTGCGGGCGGCATCGATAATGAGCTCCGCAAGTTGGTTGATGTCAATAATAAGGCCTCTCAATCTATACAGCGTGAGGCGATGGAGCGAATCCTAAATAAGGAAGTGATAGAGATTCAGGCGCTCAGTGGTGGCGGTATTATATTAGCGAGAGGCTTAAGGCAGTTAGTTTCTGAGCTTGGCGTTCGTTTTCTTTTTAGGCGCTCGTTTCGAAAAAATTTACTCAGTTTGATCCATGTTGAAACCGGGGGCACGGCGGGTTTGTATTTCCCGAATGGACCGCGCTATGTTCATTACACCAATACTCGGGACATCGTGGTGACTAAAACCGGCGTGTTGTCGCCGCTTGCGCACCCTGGCCGAGGGGCCGTGATTGCGACGTTTGATTATGTAAATGAAGATTGTGTTGATGGCGGAGCGTTGTTGGATGAGTACCCGGGAGTTAATGCAGATTTAAATCCGGGAGGGTTGAGTTTGTCCCCGTCAGCACATAGTGTCTGTGTGTACGCTGCTACTGGGTACCCTTATGCCGAGATGCGGAAATATGCGCCGCGAGTGGGCTATGCAATCGTGCCGCTTGAGCTGAAAGAGTTCACTCCTTAGATCGCTGGTTTGTTGGTTGTTGGTGCCTTTGAGCGGATGCCTAAGTGATTGATCTTGGGTATCGGCAATGCTTTGGTAGGTTCTCGTTGGCGCGTCTGTCATCGTTAAAGGTGTGGGCTATCGATAAAAGTTCTTTTTTATCAGTTACTTATTGGTTATTTTGCACGATAAGTTTAGTCTTAATGCTTTCGGCGTTAGAGACTTGTATATCTATACCTACACCTATACCTACACCTAAGCGCTAAAGAAGCCTCTTTAGATGCTGTGAATCATCGTCGCGAACCATCGGAATTGAACATTTCTCCCCTAGTAATTCCTGCATTTTTGCTGTAAAAACGCTCCTGCGATTGGCCGTATATGACAATTATGCATTTGACGGCTCGGGCTAAGCCTATGATTCTAAGCTTATGTTTCTAAGCTCGCGTAAAACCGATCTATTTCGGTTGTAGTCATTAGTGCTGTTTGTTTGGTCCTGTTGTTTATAGGATTGCCCCGCACATTGCCTTCCCTAATTCACCCCAAGGATATTTGATTATGAGCAGCGCTACCGCTCAACAGCTTAATACGTTTGATAAATCACTTTTCGCGGATGCGTACCTTGAGAGTGGCTGGCCTCAGAACCTTAATTTAGATATTGAAGTAATTACGGGCTTAAGTTGTCGCTTACGATTGCCTTACAGTGATGACATCAATAATGGCACTAACTCGATACACGGGGGCATCATTGCCTCGTCCATGCATGATGCGGCTTTAATGCTAGCCACGCATGTATTTCGAGATCAGGCAGAGCTTGTTGTACGCGCAATTGATTTCCAAATTTCCTTTTTGCGGGCTGCGAAACGAACTGATTTATTTATTGAAGCGAAGTTATCTAGAAGCTCCAAACGAATTGCTTTTATTAATGTAGTGGCGACCGATAGAAACGGCCAGATTGTGGCGAGCGTCAATGGTTGTTTTGGTACTTGGGAGGACGAGTCTACGAGTCAAGTCTCACAAGAGATTATCCGGCCGTTGTTAACACGGTCCGTGTCTGATCATCCATTGAAACAAATGATGTGTACGATGATCGATTCGAAAATCCCTGGCATGGCGTTGGAAGAGATGGGCGAAGGGTTTTGTAAAATGAGCCTGGAGAATATTGAGCACTACCAGAATCAACACGGCGATATCGCTCCTGGCGCGCTGCTTACCTTGGTTGATAATGTCGGTGCTTTTGCATCCTTAGCGGCGATCAGTGCTTTTGGTATGGGGTCAACGGTTGATTTGAAGTTAACCATGTGTGATACCGCTAAAAACGAAGGCGTGATTGGCGTAGCCGAAGCCATGAGTTGCCGTGGATCGCAATTAAGCAGCAGGGTTTCACTGGTCGCTGAAAAAAGTAAAAAGTTGATTGGTTTTGGTACGGTCAGCCTTTGGGTGAAGTTCTAGGACGCGTTATAAGCACACATTGAAGGTCGCTAAGATCAACGTTCGCTGTAAAACCTTTTACCTCGGCGCTTGTTGATCTTAGTCTCCTGTTGATCTTAGACACTTGTTAATCTTAGATGGCTGTTGATCTTAGGCACTTGTTGATCTTAGATAATAGTGATCCCTAGAACGTATCCACCACTTTATCTGGAGACGGTGCGACACTTTCTTTTGAAATAATGTCGTTGGCAACGCGTTCAACCACCCAGTTTTCCATATTGTCCGCAGTCAGCATGCCATACAGCGCGGCGAGTAATACGTTGTGAAATGGCACGTAGCGTATCATTTTAAAAATAAACGACGCCTCGGGCCCAATGACGCCGCCAATGGTCAGAGACACCAGTGTGCCTTGTTCATTGTCTTTCGCCGGAACAGCCAAGTATTCTACATGCCCCATGAGTGGGTACATATAAGCATGATCGACTGCTTCAAATAGCATTTTATTTTCATTCACGTGTTCCTGTGAGACGTATATTTCTACGGGAAGGTGAATGGGGCCTATGCGCGCGGCCAGATGAAGGTGTCCCCAATCTTTTTGAGTTTCCTGGTTGTTAAGCCATCCGTAGGTGAGGTCGTTGTATTCGACCAGACTGCTGAAGTTGTTCAGTAAAGGTTGGATAGTTTTTTGAGGCAAGGGTATGTACGACACGGCGCTGACCTGGATGATGTCGTGAATTTCATCGTCGTGCGAGAGTTTGCGTAATTTATGATAAAACTGAACGCTGCCTAATTTAGTCAACTCTTTCAAGGTGTGTACGTCTAGTGCTTTATTGTCACTAATGAAACTATTAACCGAGCGAATATCGTAAATTGTAGGGTCAGGTTTTTCGGCGTAGTCGTGATTACGTCGGGCGGCTTCGTCTCTGAATTGGGTTAGACGTTCGTAGAGAGAGAGGACTGGAAATACCTTCTTCAATGAGGGTTCTGCTTCAAGTATGAGCTTATAGGTAAATGAAGCAGTCTCAATATCCTGCCAGCCACTTAAAACGGTGAGTGTGCGACGTTCGTCTAAAGGAAAGAACTCCCAGTATTGATACAGGGCTTCGACATCGCCTTCATCGATTAACACCATACCAATATTGCCATTGTCGTACTTGTTAAACTGAACAATGAAATCGCTGACCAATTTAATAACCGGTATTTGAATTGATTGTCGATACGAACCAATACGGATATTGCCGTTAGTGCTAAGGTTTTTTGTTTTTTTAAGTAACGGCGAATACGCAGCTTGGCTTTCTAGGTCCCATGCCATGGCTTTTATTTCGTCGATGGGCGCGTCGATTACTGTAGCGACATAAGTGACCCGTTTGCTTTTATATTCTTGTAACGCCTTTTTTCTTGCGTTCCAAAACGTAAAGTCTTGCGGTTTGGAAACGATTATAAGTTGGCCGCCTTGGGCGATCTTGGCAATTTTGTGAGGGTCTAGATTCAACTCAGCGAATCGAGTGGAAGGAAGTTGCCAATTGACGGTTTGATGTTGGCTTGCCGCGTTTGCATTGAATGACCCGATCACTAAGGTGGCCATAATTAAGACGTGGTTAAGGCGTTGAATGTTTCGAATGACACTATTCATATGAATTCCATTTTTTATTAAATGATTATTGTTTTTAATAAATAGAATTTTGAGCGCTACTTAAGACGGTTGGCTAGGTATAAGAAATACGTAATAAACCTGCTTTTGGTGTTATAGCACATAATAGGCGAATTCATAGGAATCGCCGTAAATATGTCTTTATTTGAATAGAAGCAGCTGACGCTTGTTTCGAATAAGAGGGCGCGAGAGTCTATCTATCTGTCGGTGATGTGTTATCTACACCAAGGTGGGCCCCTCAGTACGGCATTATCAAAGCGGACTCAATACCATCATGCACTGTTTTTATAGTCAGTAGGTGTTGGTTTTCGAGTGCTTRGTCTTCGTTAATGGTCTTTTCTTTTTGATGGGSTGGTATCCGTTACGCGTTTTCCTTTTGTATCTCTGAATAAGACCTGAGTCCTTCTTGGTTTAATAGTATCTAGCCAGAATTTAGAGGTGACAAAAATAGTGCAAACTTATACTTGAGATTTGAAGGAAAGGCGGGTTGATTAATATTTGAGCGGATTTGAGTGTACCTAACGTTAGTTTCGTGGTTTGTGCTGCTTTGGGAGCGGTGCGTAGAGTGACTTGTCTCGTCCTTTGCTCGAGTCATTTTGGTATTACTGCCAGGCTACCGTTGGAGAAACACCCCCCCAAAGGGGGGTGGTGTATGAATAATCGCGCAATGTATAGTTTAGCCCGCTTAGCGCTTTTAAGTCGTTGGATTTAATTCTCGCTAAACACTAGTCATCAAATTATTAGATAATAAGCTATTGCTAATTAAATAAGAAAAAGGAGTGGTCCATGATATTAAAACTTGAAGGTGTTAAACAGAAGCTAGCGCTTGGGGTGGTTATCGCAAGCTCCCTGGCGATGAGTGAGGCGGCATTGTCTGCGAATGCTTATGAGTATGAAGGCGCTTATGAGTTTGCAAGTTGCGGCAACGCTCAAGGCCATGTGAATGTGAATCTAAGTGCGTCATCAATCACTACGTCGAGTAGTTCGGTGATACTGGATTCTCACGTTGAGGGTTTTGTGGCTCCCTTTGATTTAGAGTGCGATGCAGAAGGTCAGTTGGATGTAGGCGCGGTGGACGTAGAACCATTCCTAGCAAAGTGTGAAACGTTCTTTGCGGATGAAGACATCGATATATCGCTTTACGACGTGGTTTGTGTCTCCATATTGCAAACGGTGCTTACTAAGTCTCTTGATTTCTGGGTTGACAATCTATTTGAGCAAAGCGTTCCCGTTTCTCATGAGCTGGACGTGTATCGTTTTAGTGGTGCGTGGTTCAATCTAGAACGGGTCTATTGGAGAGATGCCTTAGGGTATGACTACCGTATGAATTACAGTGAAGAAAAGCTCAACGGATCAACGTTTAACAGCAACCGGATGTACATTAAAAATGAGGGTGTGACTAGTTTGGGTTCAAAAACAGTGCTTGAAGGGCTGTTAGGATTTCCGGTTTCTTTAAAGAATTCTGAAGGTGAGATTATTTTACAAAGCGTAGTGGCCTGCGGGGTTGCTTCGACGTCGAAGTCAAGGAATGACTACAGCGAGCCTGGTGCATTGGTGTTGGCGCAAACAGAAGTCAGAGACTTTGCTTGTAATATAACCTTTAAGTTAGGTGACGATGATCGATTATTCTCTTTGATCGCTAGTGTAGAGCCAGTGGTTTCTTATGAAGTGAATATGTTTCAAAGCGAATAGATTTCGCTAGGAAATATGATTCGAAATGCTTGTAATATAGGGTTTTTGAGACCTTTGTGCCTACTTCCTTGTCGTAAAGGAAGTAGGTGCTGTAAAGAGAACAGCTGTTGTAAAGGGAATAGGTGTTGTAAAGTAAATAGGTGTCGTAAAGTTAGTAGGAATTTTGAAGTTGGTTGGTTTTTTAGGTGGGTGGTCAGGACTATTGTCCATGGAGAATGCCGCTATCATGAATTCGGATGTATAAAATTTAAACGAGATTATGAATCACGATGGTTCAATGTAAAGCGCTCATTCATCCCTGTTGTTAAGGTGCTCGAACGGTTTTTAGGTTGAGCTTTTATCTCTCATTAAAGGAATGAATCGGGATTTATCCTCCTTTAATGCCGTATTCGAAATAACCGTTCAAGGCCTTTTATAAAAGTAATTAATTCCTCGTATAATGATGATTAATGCCTTGCCATAAACGAGACTGCTTTTTTGTACGCTGGCGTTGATCTCTGCATCAATACGGTGCAATTACCCTTGGCATAACGTGAGAGTGATCACAAAAATTACCCATTAAGTCTGTATAGTGAATTTCCAATTTAGCCCTGACAGCAATAATAATAAAYAATGCTAATGGCTAAAAATAAACTGGACTAATTAAACTCGATCGAAATTATTTTTATATCTTATGCGCTGTAGTATATAGAGTGACGTTTCCTGATTAAGTTCCATTGATTCAGTTTAATAATTATGTAATTTAAAAATTAAAATATTACTTGGCTCTATACATTACTTAAGGAACCCCCCAGGTTGGCAAACGATACAGAATTCTCTGCACCTTCCGTGAAACACGCCATTTTTCATAGGCGTAAATTTACTGAAGTTTTTAAATCTGCGATATCAAAGCCGCTCACTATAGTCACTGCGCCCGGGGGGTATGGTAAAACTACTGCGTGTATCTCAGCGCTATCGAATATCGGTAGTTTAAATTATTCATGGGTCACGCTCACCGATCGGCAGAATGATGGGCACCATTTTGTTAATTGTTTGTTGCATGCATTGAATAATAATACCAGTCTAGAGCTGGACCTTGGCGCTACCAATCTTGCTGCGAGTGAAGCGAATAATGCGTTTCAGCGACTTGAAACGTTACTTGACTCCTTGGCCGCCGCGTTATTAGACAGTACATCGCCTTTTGTGATTGTGCTGGATGATTACCATAAGATTGATAATGAAGATGTTCATCGCATTCTTTCCTATTGGATCGATGAATCCCCTATCAATATCCGTACTGTTCTGTTGAGTCGGACGCGACCGTTTTTGTACAAAAAATACAAGGATCTTTCGGGAGTTTGTACTTATTTGGATCAGGAGTATTGCAAGTTTGACCTTGAAGAAACGGATCAGTTTTTTTCAGAATCCATGCAATTACAGCTCGAGCCGGATTATTTAAAACAAATTTATGCGCACTCTCAAGGCTGGCCGTTAGGGATTCAATTAATCGCCATTAAGCTGCGGCTATCAAAAAATAGCGCTATGCCGTTGGTGGACCTTAAAGACATATCGGATATTACCTCAGAATATTTTCGAGCCAATGTCTACGAGATATTGGCACCCGAGACGAAGCGCTTAATCGCGTCGATAGGCGGGTTGTCGGAGTTTTCGGCTGAGCTGTTGGATTATATTTTTGAAGATGACTCTGGCACAGCGCTCATTGCTACCTTGGAAGATAATAATTTATTTCTGTTCAATAGCGGTGAAGGGCACGAGTGGTATCGGTTTCATGACTTGTTTCAGGAGTTTTTGCAAGAGCAAACGACTGCAATTGAYTCAGATGTGCTTAAAAAGGCCGCGCGCTGGTATTACGGGCGGGGTGATTTTTATACTGCTGTGAATTACCTCCTGAAAGGCAATTTGTTTCAAGAGGCCGCTGATTGGATTGAGGCGGCTGGCGACGCAGTGTTTCGCAGAGGAGAGATTCAAACGCTTGCCAATTGGATTAAGGCGTTGCCGAGTAACATTAAGAATAAGCGCCCTAAAATATTAGTGTTGGAGTGCTGGTGTATCCCGGATGTCGAAAAGCCGCTGATTTGCCCGCTAATTTTGGATCAGATTGCAAAGCTTCTATTTCTAGATCGAGAAAAAATAAATCTCGACCCTAAAGTAGACAACAAAGACCGGCCCAAAGATTATCAACAGCTTTTTGTAGACTACCTGTTAGTGAGAGCCTATGTTTCGCCGGTTCGTGTAGACGCGCCTCAAACCTTAAAGTTCGGATTATTGGCGCTCAAGGAAATAGAAGAAAACTCACTCGAAGGGTTCTCCCGTTGTAATTTAACGCTGGGGGAATACTATTACCAAGCCGGTGATCATCAACGTGCGATCGTGCATTTAGAAAGTGCGATTCAGTACTCGAAGTATGAGAATCACCCCTATGTGATGATTATTTCTTTAGGGTTTTTGATGTTGATTTATCAAACCGCGGGGAAGTTAAACGCTGCCATCAGTGCCGCAGAGGAAATAACCGCGTGGCTGGAAGGTAATGGCTTTTCGAACTTGCCCATGACTAATGTGCCTCGATCGATATTAACGGATGTCTATTTAGAAAAAAATGAATTAGCACGCAGTGAACGAATGCTTAAGCTCGGCCTAGAATATTGCGCGCTGGGTGTGCCTGCCTTGCAAGTTGTGTTCGTTTATATTGCTCAGTATCGGCATCTAATCTCTATTAAAGAGTATGACCAAGCGAGAGTCGTGATCGAACGTATCGAGATGCAGATGCCTCGGGTCGATGTAGAGAACTCGAGTCCAACCTGGACCTTTGGTACGCCCTCGATCGGCGGCTTGAGCGCGCTCATTGACGTCTCGACGGGGCGAATTGCTCAAGCTCAGATTTGGCTAGACAGTGTTAAGAATAAATTGATGTTTAATACGGACTATGTTTTCGAAAAAGAGCGCTTGGTCTTCGTTAAGGTACTGCTCGTATGTGGGCATAGAGATGATGCACTTGAAGTGTGCCGGTCCATTAAGACTGAAGCCATCAAAAATGACCGTCTTTTGCATGTAGTGCAATGCTTATTGCTCGAGTCAGTGATCGCGTTTTCTGGAGCCAATATGGATTTGGCGAAAGAACTGTTCAAAGAAGCGCTTGTGATGGGCATAGGCTGTGGTTTTCGGCGTGTATTTTTGGAAGCTGAGTTGATACTCAACCCACTCATCGAGGATGCTCAAAATAATCCTGAGACGCGCATTTATGTAGAAAAGCTTTGGTCGTCGAAGTTAATTGAGAGTCAAGAGCCTAAGCCTTCTAAGGAACAAACACAGCTTAGTCTGCTTACTCGACGAGAGTCTTCAGTTATTGTTCTTTTGTCCGATGGAGCGTCCAATAAAGAAATCGCGCAAACGCTCAATATCGCCCCGGATACCGCTAAGCAATTTGTAAAAAGTATTCTAAAAAAGCTAGAAGTTAGAAATCGCACCGAAGCGGCGTTGGTGTATAGGGCCGCTGTGATGAATGACGCTGTGATTGATAGTGCTTCAGTGATACCGAAAACAATTCCAACCACAGATTCGAATGCAACTACTAGCCCTTTATCCAATACCGACGCGAACCCCTTCAATCAAGAGAAGCAGGCGATTCATTAATAACCGTGCGAACGCTTTACGTGAAAGATTTACTTGAATGGTTTCAGTGAATAGTTCTTGTGATTAGATTCGGTGATTAGATTCAGTGAATAGTTCCCGTGAAAAGGCGTCGTGAAATCGCTAAGCAATGTGGGCGCTAGCAATGCGTTACTGGGTAATAAAAAATACGTTGTAAAACGCAAGCGCTCTAATTTTGAACGCTTAAGTTAACTATACAAAGGAGTACTTCATGCCCGTATTTAGACGAGCGCATCAAAAAAGTATCATCAGGAGTTGCTGTACAAAACTACTGGGGTTAAGTGTTGCTGTGTTAGCCCCCGTTGCATTCGCTGTAACGGCTGAATCCTTGTTATCGGACGAAATTAGCCCCCAAAATGTGGTTCTCGTTGATGAGGATACTGGCCAGTTAATTATTGATCCGCCTACACCGGGTGATCCGTCAGCGCTTTATCGGTTTTGTGACAGTGCTGCGCATTCTCCGACATTGAACATCTTTGTTCCCCCGTATGACAATCATGAAGACGACTCTGAGCAAGCGTCGGATGGATGGCTCAAGACGTACCCCACCATGGTGTTCTTTCCTGGCTATCCTCATAATGCTGCCACCTCTAGCGGACCGTCTTTTGACTGGATGTCGAGAACCGCAGCGGGTGGTGCAGTGGTTGTGTATGTTGATTATTCAGAAGCGCCGTCGGCCATAGAATTACTCGACGTGGCAATTCCACAGCTTTCGAGTAGGCCTGCGTATGACATTAATCGTAACTCAATGGAAGGGCGGTGTGCGGTACGGTGGGTGAAACAACTGGCTGATTTGGGGTCTGCGTTTTATCCGATCGATAGTAATAAAATCAGCGCCGGTGCGCATTCCTGGGGCACCTCGTTGGTTCAAAGCTTAGCGGTGATTAGTGATGATCTTGCGCAGAAAGAAGTGGATGGTGTTTTAATTGATTTAGTACGAGTGTTTGATGGTGAGACTGAAATTCTACGCACCACAGACTCAGACCCTTTGCTGCGCTCAAAATTCTTTTACGCGCTAATGGGCAGTATGGAAGCATTTGGTTTGCATGAATCGCTTGGAATAATTTCTACAATCGATGGGCGTCGAGTTTTTGGGGCGATAGATAGCAACGGTGTRCGCAATGTTCAGTTGTCCGATTACAACKCAGTGATGACMGCAGAAGAAATCGCGGACATTAATGATCCGTCTGGGTTTACCGCATTTCGTCATGGGCAATGGGAGCAAAAATGGCGAGCCAAGTCCGACCAAGCTTTTTACTACGACAGCAAAATTAAATCAGGGATTTTGTATAGTACTGGAACCACTTTAAGTGTTGCCACTAATTGTGCCGTGTTAAATTCCGCTTCAATGATTGATAACACCTTCGTAACCGTGCCTGTCCCGACGCTTAACGGTGCACTTCGTTGCGGCCCCTATGCTGAAACAACGCATGTTCAGAGGGATATGTACCTTCAGCACGTGGTGTCAGGGCATCGAATTGCGATGAACCAAATATTATCTGATATTAGYGGGATCAGTGGCGACAGYGTTTTYCTGAGTGAGCTTTTTGATGAAATCCCTGCGGGTTCGCAAATGATTACGCCGCGTCATTTTCATCTTTCACAGGAAACTCGTGCATCGATTGAAGCTTGGGACCTCATCGGTTTTCTTGACTTAGCGGGCCCTAAGGTGCCCATGTTAATTTTAAATGGAGACAAAGACGAATTAACCCAATGGTTTGAAGCAGCCCAGTTAGGGAGTGACTTTAAAAGTGCGGGTTATCCAGTGGAAATGGTTTTATTCCCAGGCTTTGCGCACGGGTATACCAACGCTCAGCATCAAATTTTGGCGGACGTAAGCAACGAGTTCTTTAATTTAGATGACGAATCGATTCACTCGACGGATGGGTTTGGATTATCTTTGTGTACGCCTTCAGTCAATGGCGTGCAGGAATACCCTTGCTTAAAGGACATTACTACCAATGGCCAAATAGTCATTGGCATGCCTCGTACTGAAGCTCACATGAGTTCACCGTTCAGTTGGCAGAAATCGGCCAATCCCTATCTTAGTCAGGACACTACGAATAGCCCAGAGGGGACTGAGATTCCTGGCAACCCGTTCGACAATCATTGCGGTGAGTTTAATGACCTTTGCCAGTCGAACTATGCTTTATACCAAGGCCTAAGCTATCAACTGGATGGCCTCGCGTTTACGGAAAACTCTTCGGATAAAAGTGAGCAACTAAAATGGACCTTAACCCTGAATACACCGGACCAAAGTGGTGCCAGTAATGTACCTGATGCTGATTGTGATGCAGACCTGTGTCGAGAGGGAAGGTCACTCGAGTTGGATCTGGCTACGGCTAATTTGGTGTCGGGAACGTATGACTTAAAAGTGRCGTTAGATGATCAAAGTGTGGATACACTACAGGCCTCAATCGTAATTGAAACTCACCCTATGCAAGCGAATAACGAGAAAGACGGTGGTTTCGGTGGCTACGTTCGACAACGTAAGGCTTGGTTTGTTCGATGGACTGAAGTGCATTGGAATGATTTATCGTGGTCAGACGGTGTGGCTAGAACTGGCGGCTGGGTGACCTTGAAGCGAGGAGGCACTGTGCTTACCACGCAGAATGTCAGTGGCGTATTTGTTTATGCAGGACACTCGTCGGCGATTCATGAGCTGTGCTTAGTAGGCACAGACATCTGTTCAGGGCCTTTGCCAAAGCAATAATTTTAAGCGCCGTGTAGATGTTTAATTGTTTAACTGTCTAAGATAAGGCCCCCTTTAAATTGTATTTAAAGGGGGCCTTATTTATTGGGTCAAGACGGTTTTACATAAGTTAATCTAATGCTTCTTTGATCCGCGCCTGCATTGACTTTAAATTCCAGGCGGACTAGTTGTTAAATTACCGTGCAACGCGGTTAGCGGAAGGTTGTGAAATGACACGTAGCAATCAGTATAAAAATAAACGATGCCTCGGCCCTATCTTGAGGCCAATGGACAGCGATACAAGTGTGCCTTAACCGTTAAATCTCGTAACCTAATTCTTTGATAATATCTTTTAAAATGTCAGCGGCGGGTTGTAGATGGGGTAGATAATTTTTATAGCGGTATTTTGATCGGCTGTAGAGCTTTTCGGTGACCTGCGCATAACTGGCTGTGCGGGCATAGCGGCGGTTATTATGGAATTCTAAGCATTGATCGTCCCACTCTAGGTCGATTGCTTTGAGCAGGTCTTCGGTGATAGGGCGTGGGTTGGCTACTAATTCTTCGTAGCGTAACCGGTGAATATTAATGTTGAATTCTGATTGATAATGTTTGATCAAGCTATAAATAAGTGCGTAGTGCTGTGCTGCTGTCACTAGGTCAAAAGAACAATTTCCGCCGTGAGTAAGCGGATTAAAAAAACAGGATAAAATTACATCGAGCGGATGGCGTATTACATGGACAATGCTTGCTGATGGAAACATCATGGCGATCAACGCTAAGTTAACTTCATTGAGAGGCATTTTATCCGTAAACAGGCTGCTGTTGGATTCGACAATGCCTCTTGATTGCACATTTTGAAGGTAAAAAGAACGAAACTTATCCATCACCGGTTGATTAGCATTGGCATCAAAATCCGAAAAGCACTCTGGGTAGGGCTTGCCATTGCCGATCATGTGACCTGCTAGTGCAGTGGCGCGACTGATATAGCTTAGTTCGTCACCGGCTGATACTTCTGGGTGGCATGCTAATATTTGTTCAACTAATGTCGTGCCTGAGCGGGGAAAGCCAATAATAAATATTGGCGAAGGAAATTTATCTCGCCACGATTTATCTGTGTTCGAGGAAGGCATTGTGACCGTCTTTGCTTTAAACGTGTCGTGTAAATTTTTAACTAAGCGTTGCTGACTGTCTTTTTGATAATGAAAATTGTCGAGCTCCTTGGCTAATTGATTGCCACGGGCATAACATTGCATGGCGGCATCATATTGCCCCATGGCGTCCAAGACATCGCCTTTGGTGAAATGAAAATCGTAGGATTTGTCTCGATTACGTGGCAGTTTCTCGGCGCTGTCCAAGAGTGGTAGTGCTAAATCATATTCTCTATTGCGAAAGTGTAAGCGTGCACGTATCACTAATACCCGAGGGTGATTTGGATTAATACGTTCGGCTTCCGCTAGCAATTCCCAAGCGATTGGGAGGTTCTTACGTGCCTCCTCCATTTTTACCCAGTTGAGTAGCAGTTCTATATCATTGGGGTCGAGTTGGCGGCCCATGGTAAATACATCGCAGGCCTCATCTAGTTCGCCGAGTCGCACCAGTGCGTTGCCCATGTTGGAGCAAATCGTCGATACCGGCTCGTGCAATAAAAACACTTGTCGCCAATGAAATACGGCTTCCTCGTAATAATGATTATCGGCCATGATTTGGCCCAATAAATTGTGTGCTTGAGGATTGAGTGGATTGAGTGCCAAGGCTTGCCGAATATGGCGCTCAGCATTTTTTACTTGCCGCATAGCAAAGAACTGGCTGGCGATATCGCTGTGCACTTCATGGTGATTCGGTGCGTGCTCTAGTCTTTGCTTTAGGGCTAGTAGGGCTTGTTCGGGTTGGTTTTGATCCTTATAGCTGTCCGCTATTATTTTGAGTGCAGGCAATGTTGTTTGCGCCTGTGCGAGCAACGGCTGGCACAGGGCAATGGCCCTCTGAGGATTACCGTCTTGCCGTTGCTTTGTAGCGGCTTGCAAGTGTTGGCGTTGTGATAAAGTCAGAGGGTGATTCATTGTGTCTCGCTTGGTAGATTATCTTGGAAGGGCTGGGGTTTCGGAAGGACAATCATTGCCGTTACAGTCTATTATGCCGCCGTCGGACGAATTGAAGATAGCCGTAGGAACCATTAGCTCGATTGTATTGTTTTCGAGAGTGATGGTTTGTACGCTTTGATCCATCGAATCAGAGCTAACGATAACACCCACGATCGCGCCATTAATCGTGTTGTCACGCACTGATGCGTTTCGGATAATGTTGGACGCTTCCGTTGATAATACGATGCCGACGCCATTGTTTTCCTCGAGGTTGATGTTGTTCTCCTCGATGACTACGGTCTCTACTACGTTGTCGTCATTACTGAAAGCCGTTCCAACCCGTATGCCCGAGTCCGAGCTGGTAAGGGTGTTGCCGGTGATCGTAGTGATACGATTAATCGCGGTGATGGGGTCTTCGTTTTCGACGTCGACTACGTAAGTGTTGACAATATCGATCGCGAAAGCCGCTTCATCGCCGTTAGCCGTTATATTATTATCGGTAATCAACAATGTATCGTTAAACTGAGGCCTATTATTGTCGACCTCTCTGCTTATTGTGTTAGTAGGAAATTCGCCGTTATCGAATGGTTGGCTGGAAATGCCCTGCGTGCCACTGATGGTATTGCCTGTAATTTCGATATCCCGATTCAATGCTGTGTTATCACCATACACTTCGATGTTAGAGCCTGAGACATTAATGGCAGTATTATCGCTTGAACTAATGGTGTTGTTGGAGATCAGGATAGTGTCAGAAGCAACGGCGCCGTCCTCTACGACAAAGTCACCCGATAAATAAACGCCAACACCTTGCTCAGTACTGATGTTGTTGCCTTCTAGGGTGACTTGGCGAGATAGTTGACTGTCTTCAGAGACGCCCTGATTGCCCAGAAATATACCATCCGTAAAGCCCGTGGAAGTGATGGTGTTATCAATGATGTTGAAGGTTTGAGTGGCTGATGCGCCGTCGAAGCTGCCTATCTGAGCACGAATAACCACGCCGCTTTCTTCATTGTCGGATTGTAGGGTATTGCCTACGATGTCTATTGTCTGAGAGAGGTCAGCTTCATCCTCGGCTGCGGTGAATAACGCAAGGCCCTGCAGGGTATTTCCTGAGATGCCAACTGTTTGAGTGACCGTAGCCCCGGCATCGCCATTGACGAATAAGGCAAAGCTTTCTTCTGCGGTATTGCCAGAGATCTCAATGGTTTGGGTGACCGTAGCCCCGGCATCGCCATCGACGAATAAGGCAAAGTTTTCCTCTACGGTATTTTCAGAGATCTCAATGGTTTGCGTGCTAGTAGAACCGCCATTGGCATTGGCGCGTAAGCGAAAATCACTTCCTACGGTATTTTCAGAGATTGCAATTGATTGTGTGGCAGTAGCCTCGTCATTGCCTAAGATAAATAAGTCAAAATCTGCCTCTATGGTATTTTCAGCGATCTCAATGGTTTGCGTGCTAGTAGAGCTGTCATGGGCTTCGGCGCTTAAGCTAAAACCACTTCCTATGGTATTCCCAGAAATTTCATGTGTTTGAGTGAGCGTTGACTCGCCAACGCTAAAAGTAGATAAGGCAACGCGGCTGTTTAAGGTATTGCCAGAGATCTCAATTATTTGAGTGAGTTCTGACGCATCAGCGCTTACAGTTTCTAAGTAAACGCCTCCGTTTAGGGTATTGCCAGAGATTTCTACGGTTTGGCTGATGGCTCCTCCGTCGTTAGGATAGTCGCCGGTGATTAAGCCAATGCCGCTGGTTAGGGTATTGCCAGAGATTTCAATATTTTGAGTGACCTCTCCAGTGCCGTTGGCGCTAGTCGAAAAGAAAAGCTCTCCGTCTATGGTGTTATCCGTAATCTGACTTGTCTGAGCGCTGACTTCACCTGCGAGCGTCTGTGAAGATAGAATCACGTCGCCTATTATGGTGTTATCCGTAATCTGGCTAGTCTGAGCGCTGACTTCATCTGCGAGCGTCTGTGAAGATAGAATCACGTCGCCTATTATGGTGTTACGTGCGATGCTTACTGTTAAATTGTCTTCGGAGCCGCTTTCTACCAAAATGCCGGTGTCGACTGAGGAAATTTGGTTGTCGTGAATACTGATGTCGCCCACGGGGTTACGAGCGCGGAGGGCGATGTCTCCCATTAGGCTATTGATATTGAGTCCAGCGACCTCATTGTTGCCGCTTAGAATTACAACGCCATCAATATCGCTTGATTCTAGTAACGGCGCCTCTCCAGCACTGATGCCGAAGTAGTCTATTCCTGAGCCAATCAAGTCTTGCCCATTCGCTAAGTTAACCGTTGTGTCATAGGTGCTGCTACCTGCGTGCACGTAGATTATTTCACTGTCGGCGCAGTCGCCGGCGTTACATTCGTCAAAGCTGGTATAGGGGTTTTCAAAACTGCCGTCGCCGCCTTCTGTATCGGTGTTGGCGTTATCGATATGGACGACACTGGAAGATAAGACTACTGCATCGTCCAAATCATTTGAGGTACGTAGATTGTCGGGGAATCGAGAGGTTTCTCGGATATCGATATCACGCTGATGCAGCTCAGTCATTCGCTGGCGCAGGGTGCGAGATTTGGATTTTGTACTGTAGCCGTACGAGTAGGTTAGGGATACTTCGGTTTGGTTACCGGTGAGCTGGTCTTCTTGCCATGCGAGTTCTAAATTGAGGTTTTGGCGCGGTCGCATGCTGAGGCGAGCGCCGACGCCGTCATCTTTCTCGGCTAATATTTCACCGCTAAAAGAAAAGTACTTAACGTAGAAGCGAGTCTCAAAGCGATGCAGCTTAGCGCCTAAAGGCAAGCGCGCACCGGCTTCAATATCAAAGCCTTCTAAGGCTTCTTCATAGATGCCATTCAGTACAAGGCGGCGGCCGTCGAATTGACCGCTGGTGTTATCTGTGCCGATGAGTTCTTCGTCAGTGAGCGGAAGGTAATAGTTGGCGATGAAATCGAAATTTTCACTGAGCGCTTCAATGCCTACATTGAGCTGGTCATAGCCTCGATCGGACGCAGACTTCCGGTAGTCGTAGCCGCCTTGTGCACCCAGTATCCATTGATTATTTCCCAACAACCAGCGTTGTCCAAGACTTAGATTACCTTCGAGTACTGGTCCTTCACTATTAATAAAACGGCCGTCAAAATAAGTCAGTGTGTCTTTACCCTGACGAATAGGTGCCAACACTCGAATTCCCGCGCGGCTATTGCCCCCTTCACGGTAGTTATAGAATAACTCTGTATTACGAACCCATTCTTTGTGAGGCAGGGAAGTGGTGGCGATATCCCCGGCGAAAGCTACGACGGATAACCCTGTAGTTGCGGCGGCAATAGCGACCACTAATGCTTTGCGCTTAAAGCCTGGAATTCCATTGACGTCTGACGAAACGTTGTATTGACCCGCGACCATATTGATTACTCTTGTAAATTTCATGAAGCAAAAAATTATGCGAAATATAATAACTCATTGCCCAAGGTTGTAGTGAGCTATTACACCAATGACACCCAATATCGACACATTGAAAGGATGTAGGTGTAGAGCAATGCCTATGGGGAGTGGTTGTCTCGTCAATGTGAGATAAATTGTGTCGCGATTGCTGCGTTCTAATCTGGGGTATGATTGATTTATCGTGGTCAGACGGTGTGGCTAGAACTGGCGGCTGGGTGACCTTGATGCGAGGGGGTACTGTACTTACCACGCAGAATGTAAGTGGCGTATTTGTTTATGCAGGACACTCGTCGGCGATCCATGAGCTGTGCTTAGTAGGCACTGACATCTGTTCAGGACCTCTGCCAAAGCAATGATTTTAAGCACCGTGTAGATGTTTAATTGTTTAGCTGTCTAAGACAAGGCCCCCTTTAAATCGTATTTAAAGGGGGCCTTATTTATTGGGGAAAACGAATTCGTTAGAAAACAGAAACCTCAGGGATGTGTTGAAAAAATACGCCGTCAATAACTGCTATAACAAACACTAGAGGTTTTCTTTCACAGTGGCCCTTCATTGACTTAGTGCAGGGATTTACCGCTATGTATGTTTGAGACGGTTGGCCTCTTAAGCGTAGCAATGATCGAAAACGAACAAGAAATTATRATAATGCCCCCGGCGTGCGTTTGTTTTTTTAAGTTTACGCTGGGTTTAACTCAATGTGACCTTAATTGCTGGGTCAAGACGGTTTTACATAAGTTAATCTAATGCTTCTTTGATCCGCGCCTGTATTGACATTAAATTCCAGGCGGAGTAGTTGTTAAATTACTGTTTTCTATAACGCGTGCGAAGCGTGTATACCTATCAATAAAAAATACCTTGCCTATTGACTCAATGTTAGTGAATGCAGGCCATTTGCAGCGATTTGTTGCGACGGTTTTTTCATTGTAATCGATACTAGGATTTAAAGGCTGTTAAACAAGGAGAGCAATCTATGAGTAAGGAATCAAGCGGTGCAACAGGCCCTACGGATAGCGATGCATTACGAATAAAGTATCGYGARGAACGYGAYAAGCGCTTACGTAAAGAGGGCACAGATCAATACATAAAGCCCACAGGGAATTTAGCCAGTATTATTTCTGACTCTTATATCAAATCGGTTGAACGCGCCCCGGTTAACAAAACGGTCAAGGTCGCCATCATTGGTGCTGGCTTCTCTGGCTTATGCACCGGCGCCCGTATAAAAGAAGCAGGCATCGATGATGTGTGCTTAATTGATAGTGCGGGAGATGTAGGCGGTGTTTGGTATTGGAATCGATACCCCGGTGCCATGTGCGATACGGCGGCAATGATTTACTTGCCGTTACTCGAAGAAACCGGCTATGTGCCGACCAAGAAATACGTTTACGCTGCGGAGATATTTGCTCATGCACAGCGTATTGCGAACCACTATAAGCTCTATGACAATGCCATGTTATCAACGGCAGTAAGCAGCCTCAACTGGGATGAAAAAACGCTTAACTGGGTGATTCGTACAGACCGTGGCGACACAATTACAGCCAAGTATGTAGCAATGGGCACCGGCCCGATTAATGAACCGAAGTTGCCGGGCGTCGAAGGCATCGAGAAATTCAAAGGCCATGCTTTTCATACCAGTCGTTGGGATTATCAATACACCGGCGGCGATTTCACCAATACACCAATGACTAACCTCGCTGATAAACGGGTGGCAATGATTGGAACGGGAGCGACCGGAATACAAATCGTTCCGTTTTTATYCAGAGACGCCAAAGAGCTGCACGTCATTCAACGTACTCCGTCATCAATYGATGTACGCAACAATCGAGAGTTCACGGCGGATGAGTTAGCGGACCTCAAACCCGGTTGGCAGACTGAATGGTTAGAGAACTTCGCYACTTTACAAAGTGGCGGTATGGCGGAGAAGGATCTTGTACAAGATGGGTGGACGGATATAACACGACGAATTCGTGAAAAAGTAATGGTCATCGCTGCGCGAGAAAAAGCCATGAACGCGGATATATTTCAGCAGGCTTACGCTGAAAGCGATGATGAGAAGATGAATGAAATACGCGCGCGGGTCGATACCCTTGTTGACGATTATGAAACGGCCCAAGGATTAAAGCCCTGGTATCGCCAACTTTGTAAACGCCCTTGTTTCCATGACGAATACCTTCAATCATACAAYCGACCCAATACCCACCTGGTGGACACCAATGGTCAAGGCGTCGAGCGCATTGATGAAACCGGTGTCTGGGCCAATGGCACACATTACGAAGTGGACCTGATTGTTTTTGCATCAGGGTTTGAAGTCAATCTTTCGCATTCTGCGAGTTATGAAACTACCGGTTGCAATGGMTTAAAACTGTCTGACTATTGGGGCGAGGGAATGCAAAGTTTGCATGGTACACATGTCCATGGTTTCCCCAACTTGTTTATCATTGCGATTAGTCAGGCCGCGAACCTGATTTCAAATATCACCCATAACCTTTCTGAGTCAGGGACATCCATTGCCACCATACTATCGTACAGTGAAGAAATCGGTGCGCAAGAAACCGAAGTGACCCAGGAGGCAGAACAAAAGTGGGTGGGCTTATTTGATGAGAATCCAATGGCCAAGCTATTGAGTAACCCCGAATGTACGCCGGGGTATTACAATAACGAGGGCAAACCCGCGGATCGTAAAGATCGTCTCAATGCCAGCGGGTATCCGCAAGGACCGGTTGCGTATTTTAAGCACCTAAGAAAGTGGTGTAGTACCGGTGAGTTTGAAGGGCTTAAGTTTCGAGCCAACGGGGAGAGTATTTGAGAGTAGGATAAAGGCGTTAACGCCGCGTAGTTATAGCGGATAATAAAACTTTAGCCTCCTATTTTTTATAGAATAATAGGAGGCTTTCTATTTTGAGTCGACTTTAATTTACACTACTAATGTTTAGAGGTGTTCTAGTGACGTTCAGCTTAGATGACTTATTAAGCGTTGTGGTATTTCCAATGACAGTGGCTCCAGCGAGGCTATGAGTCATCTCAACGGAGTACTTATAGCCCGATTCAATGACTTGATCTAGTTTGATCTTACCGATGCTTGGTAAGCCAAGATCATAGGGCCTAAATTCTATGTGTTTATTGCCTGGTGCTATTCTACGGGTAAAATTACTCCCGTTTGGCAGCGCCCCAATATAAGTTTCACCAATATATACTCTGTAATTGACCGCAGCGTTTATAAATTTAGAGGGCCTAATGAAATGAATGACCGAGGAGTTGGTGTTATTAAGAGTTGGGTCAACAGGTCTTATTACGGGTGCAGCGCACCCATATAAAGTAACTACTAAAAGTATAAATACGGCTGTCTTTTTAATCATGATAAAAAACCTTAGTGATAAATCTGAATAAGTGTGTCTGGGTAACGTTGCATAGACCCTCATGAGTCACAGTGGAAACATCGTCACGGCCCAACTCAGTTCGAATAGTGAGCGAATATTACAGCTTGTCAAGCCAATTTAGGTTGTGACCCCTCAAAATAGACTGACTCCAAACCCTCCACCAAAGTACGTTGCTGTTCAATAATTTCGTATAGAAACTCTTTAGTGATCCTCACCCTTGCGGTGGATCGTAAATCTGCATGACTCAATACCCATATCCCCCAGGTCGACGGCGTAAGCGCTAAATCCAAGCGTAATAGGTTAGGTAAGCGGTCGGCGATAAAGCACGGCAATCGAGCCATGCCGAGGTGATTTTCCACGGCAGCGACCATTACGGTAATGTCGTCAACGGCGAGGGCGATCGTGGATTTCGGGAAGTGTTGTGAGATCCACTCTGGCTTCGGCTCACTACGCCATACGATTGTGGTGTGGTCAATAGTATGGTCAATACCGGAAGATTTTTTCACCTGTTCGAAATAATGCCGAGTGGCATAGACGCCGTGTCTAAGCGGTAATATTTCTTTGCCGATTAAATGTTCTGGCGGTTTGGGCGTCAGTCGCAGGGCTATGTCAGCTTCGCGTAGGGACAAGTCCGCCAAAAGTGACGAGGCATGCAGCTGCAAGTCAATCTCTGGGTAGGCGTGCTTGAAGTTCGCCAGCTGAGGAATGACCAAGTGGCTTAATACATCGTAGGAGCTTGTGAGCTTAATGATGCCTTTAAGTTGTGCGTCCATTCCAAACATCTGACGATCCACGCTTTGGGCTTGTTCTTCCATCACTAATGCGTGGGCGTAGAGATTCTCACCTGCTTGGGTGAGTACATAGCCGGCTTTGAGGTGATCAAATAAACGGCTGCCGATACGCGCTTCAAATGCGCTGATGCGCCTAGCCACCGTCGTGTGCTTCACTTTCAGCTCTCGCCCAGCGGCGCTGACCGTGTGGTGTCTCGCGAGGGCGAGGAAAAATCGAAAGTCATCCCAGTTCAATGGCTTAGCCTTTAAGTCATGAGTGAATACGCCCTTAAGCTTAACCTGTGATGTGCGTAATTGCACAGCTATTGTTAAAAAGTGATTATTTTCATCTTGGTATGCACCTCGTATCATTGATTCACTTGTTTGCAGGGATGCCTTAGAAATCAAACTTCACTAAGAGAAAGAGCTTACTTATGACTAYCCAATTCACCCAGAAACCGCGTTTTACCTTAATCAGCCATACGCTTTGCCCTTTCGTCCAACGGGCTGCGATTGTACTTGCAGAAAGCCACATTGAATTTAAGCGGGTCGACATTGATCTGAATAATAAGCCCGACTGGTTTTTAGCGTTATCCCCCTTGGGCAAAGTGCCGGTATTGGTGGTGGATGATGACACGGTGATTTTTGAATCGGCGGTTATTGCTGAATACATTAATGAAGTGGTGGACGGCGAACTATTATCGTCAACTCCGCTTGAGCGGGCTAGRCAGCGTTCGTGGATCGAGTTTTCTTCGAGCTTAATGTTTAATATTGCGGCCCTTTATAGCGCTGAAGACAAGGCGGCTTTTGARCAGGCTATTGGGGGGATTAGTGATAAACTGCGGATAGTGGATGACACCTTATCCGATGACGGGTTTTTCGGTGGAAAAGACTTCTCTTTAGTGGATGTATCCTTTGCGCCGGCCCTACGCTATTTCGCTGTGTTGGAAGAAGTCATCGGGCTTCCTTTTCATCGCGGCCTGAACCGCGTACCGCAATGGCAACATCGATTATTGCAACGGTCTACGGTTGTTAATGTGGTTAAGCAAGATTACCCGGAGCAACTRTTGGCGTTTATTGCWAAGCGGRAGTCKTACCTYGCGGACTTAATTAAACAGCAGCAATTKTTAGCGTCGGCTTAGCGTTGTGATTATCAATACTCGACGGTGAAGTGAGCGGGGGRATCCTTTCTTGAATTATAGWGAGGGGGTATCTATCGATGCTTGAGGAATAACTCCGCCATTTTCGACCCATGGTGCGAACTCTGGGTCGAACTTATCCTTTATTAAGGAGCTGTGAATTCTCTAGCCAGATTCCCTTATGGGCATTGGGCGCTAATCGGTCGGCATTCTTTTTCATTTGTTTGAATGACGCGGCGGCAACCAGTGTAGGCATTAGATCTGTGTGGACATCAATGTCTAAAAAGTGAGCCAGTCGTTGCATCTCTCTTGGTGGATCTTTCTTCAGGCCTGAGTAATGAAAGAAAATTATATTGGGTAAATGTCGATAGTCCTAAAAACTCTCTAAATGATGAAGATGGCTTGATTTTTGTCTATGGAAACACTTTTCTTTTGGGCTTTCCTGCGTAATCCGTTTTTTGGACTTGGTTATGAATATTCTCGGGCTGGTGATTCGTTGGCCCTGGCTTACCCACAATTTAAATGAGTTTAAATGGTTTTGATGTGAACTTGCGGTTTCTGGCAAGGCGGTAGAATTCGCCCTGCCAGTACAAGCAACGATTATTTTCCTAACGTTGGGATGGTTATTTTTAAGCCTACGTAAGTTGCTGAGTCAGTATTATCTTCAAAAGATTCGTCTGACGAAAAGCCAATTGCCCTTCCTAATTCAAGGCCAAATGATGCGCCCTTCACGCCTATTGTATACTCGACCAAAAGACCATAAGAAGCCAATACCACGGGAGCTAAAGACTCTTTAGTTTGAGTGCTGATGCCGACCCCAAGCAAGGGGCCCCAAGACCAAGGGTCAAAATACGAAGAAGTTCCAAATCGCCATGGAAGATAAATTGATGCAACGTCAACTGTCGGGTTAAATTCGCCATTCTCGAATATGTCAATTTCATCTTTGGAATCAGCTCCAGTGTCAAAATAAACCCTCGCGCCTGGTTTTAAAAAACGCGCCTCGAAGCAGTTATGAAAAACTCTAACGTCCGTTGCTAAACATTGTCTTGAGGATGGAGTAGATCCGTGATCTCGTTTGATGTTAGGTCGAAGGTCTATTATGTCCTCGCCTGCTATTTCTGAAGAGGTCGCTGGATGGTCTAGTATGGGTGAGTTTTCCGCTGTAGCGTTGAAGGTAAACAAGCATAAAAAAACAGCTGTAAGTTTTAGTGGGCTGTACATATGATCCTCTGTTTTTAGGGGCTTTTGATATGTGGAACGCTTTCTTTGAAGTCTGTATTATATTGTTTGTTTAAATTTCCCAAATGCTTATACAGGACTTATTCCAATTCAATAGCCTGATGTTTTATTATTGTAATGGGTTATCAATAGGATAAACCTTGTGAGCAATTATATTTTAAGGCGCATGCTGTTGTATAAATTGAGAAAATACATTAGTAGGTGGTTTTGTGGTCGAGCTAAGTGTACCTTAACACAAACGAATGAAAGTCCATTAATCATATTAGGTCGGAGTTACGTTATGTTCTATAGTGCTAGATCAATGTGGATATCGAAAGATATTTGTTTTCTATTGCTCGACTCCAATCCCTGAAGATAAAACAAACAACTCTCTTCGATAGATAAGCGAACTACAATCGGGATGTTTGGGAAGAGGCTGTGTCTTTTAAATAGGACTTACTTACCGCCATCGAATTTCTCTTTATTTAATTATTTTTTAGATAATGTAGTGGCATACTAAATTTGGCCACCGAGTTAGAGGTGATATCATAATCACTCACAACTAGGTAGCAATATGACAAAGCCACATTTTAAACCCGCGTTCAGGCAAGAAGTAGCCGAACTAGTACTCGACAAAGATTACACCATAAAAGAGGCAGCACAAGCCATGAGCGTGGGCAAATCCACCGTCGATAAATGGGTTCGGCAGCTGCGTAAGGAACGTGATGGCAGCGAGGTTAAAGCCGGCCCTATTTCTTCCGAGCAGCGTAGAATTAAAGAGCTGGAGCGCGAAAACCACCGTTTAAAAGAAGAGAAGGAGATTTTAAAAAAGGCTACGGCTCTCTTGATGTCAGACTCAATGAACGGTTTGCGTTAATTGAAAAGCTACAAGAGAGCCATGCAATTAGGCGATTGTGTTCGGTCTTCAATGTTCATCGCAGCAGTTATCGTTATTGGCTGAATCGCCCCAAAGGTTTGAAGCCTGAACAAGTAGAGCTTCAGGCTAAAGTTAAGGAGGCATACACGCTTAGCAAAGGCTCTGCGGGCGCAAGAACAATCGCCACGATGGTATCACGCGATGGAGAATTATTAAGTCGTTATCGTGCTAGTAAAGCGATGAAATTGGCGGGCTTAGTAAGCTGTCAGCCACCAAAGCATAATTATAAGCCTGCGCCGAAAGAACATGTTGAGATTGAAAACCACCTGAATCGTGAGTTCAGTCCAGTTCGCCCCAATCAGGTTTGGTGTGGGGATGTTACATATTTATGGGTGGGTGATAGGTGGACATATTTGGCAACGGTTATAGATTTGTATGGGCGTAAAATTATCGGCTTTGCAATGTCGGGGTCACCGGATAGCGCGCTAACCAAAAAGGCGCTTACGAATGCCTTTGAGATGCGAGGCAGGCCGACAGGCGTGATGTTCCATTCCGATCAAGGTTGTCACTACACCAGCTTAGCGTTCAGGCAATTAATCTGGAAATATCAGATTAAACAAAGCATGAGTCTTAGGGGAAACTGCTGGGACAATGCACCTATGGAACGTTTTTTTCGTAGCTTATAGACAGAAAACATGCCGAAGAAAGGCTACCGAAATACCCAAGAGGCTGCAGAGCATGTTCGCGATTATATTCATAAATATTATAATTCGCTTAGGCCTCACAGCCACAATTTAGGCTTGTCTCCGAATGAAAAAGAGGCATACTTTTGGAAAACCTCTAAAGGGGTGGCCAAAAAAAGTTGACCACTACATAACGATAATATTAAAACCGGGAGAGTAAACGTAAGCTTCTTCCTAATATTCTCTGCAGAGTGTATTTAACGGTTGAGTCAAGCGATTATCTGGCGGCAATTGACCAAGTTAGAACTGTAGGGGTCTTTAAACGAAAGCTGATGTTTTAGGATCTTGCGTTGACTCAGGGCTGGTTGGTAGGGGGGAGATAAAAGCCCCATCCTTTTACTAAATGCCTTCCTTACTGATGAATCACCCGGTTCATTTCATTTAAAGATTTTTCTTTAATCGGGATTTTCTTTTTCTTGCTCAACACGTAATTCAGTACTTTTTTCACTGACACCGGTTGTTCTGCGGAGGAAGGGGTTAATGCCCAGTCCTCATCCATGATGTCTGCAAGTACGCCTGCTCCTTGAACGCCTAAGGCATAACTATCAGGCATGATGGCAAATGTTCCAAACTGGAACCTTGTCTCGGCTAGGTTTTCAACACCGACGATAACCGGTTTTTTGCTCGTTCTTAGTCCCGGTATCCACGCGTTAACGATGACGTCTGCATTCAATAATGGGTTGTCATTTAAAATCCAAAAGGCATCCACTTTCTTTTTATTCAGTTTCTTTATTTTCTTTTTAATGATTTTTAC
>NVVB01000126.1 GCA_002402085.1 Gammaproteobacteria bacterium | reverse complement strand
CAACTAATGAACCCCGATTGGCGGACGAACTATTCCGCAGTGCCCGACCCATTCCCAGTCCCCTGGGCCAGTGCTTACGGCGAGGATCAATACGGCTATTGGGCGACGTTAAGCCTTGGTTCGGTCGAGCAATTGTTTCGTTGGATTCACCCGGGACGCTTCAGTATGGGATCACCACTCTCAGAGCCTAAGAGGGATGACGACGAAATACCTCACCAAGTTTTATTAAGCCACGGTTTTTGGTTGGCGGAGACTAGCTGTACCCAGGAATTGTGGAGTGAAGCTAAAGAGCGTGCTGAAAACCCCGCGCACTTTAAAGGCGCGCAGCGGCCAGTTGACAGCGTGAGCTGGGATGATGCACAGCAATGGATTGAGCAGTTAAATCGTCACGTCAATTCGCGGGGCGCTCAGAGTGGCGGCGGCCAGTTCAGATTGCCCAGTGAGGCGGAGTGGGAATTCAGCTGCCGAGCAGAAACCCAAACGCCATTTAATGTAGGCAATACGATTACGCCAGACCAGCTTAATTACGACGGTAAGTTTCCCTATGACAATGGTGCAAAGGGACTTTACAGAAAAGAGACTGTGCCGGTTAAAAGCTTTTCCCCTAATTCCTGGGGCTTGTATGAGATGCACGGCAATGTTTTGGAATGGTGTCAGGATTATTACGGTGAATACCCGAAGTCTGAAATACTAAACCCGTTGGGACCGGCAAAAGGCAACCACCGCGTGCTWCGTGGTGGTACCTGGATCTACAGCGGCAGGCGCTGCCGATCCGCTTACCGTAGCGACTTCGAGCCTGCTGTCCGTGGCAACGGCGTGGGCTTGCGGCTTGCATGGGGTCCAATACAGACCAGTCAAGACAAGTAACAAGAACAAGCCAGAGGCTTCAAGTCAGTCACCCCAGAAGTAGGCGGAGCCGGCTGGGGTGGTTTTTGCAAATACGGGGGCCCTATAAACACCCCCTGAATTAAAGCGCACTAAAGCAATTCAAAACGGATATGAACGATGTTGCAAGTAATACAAAATAGATTCCAACAGCTTCGAGTCGGCTTGACTCACTTAGACACGCAGCCCATTGGTAAAGCGGTGTTGGTTATCGTGTTGTTCCTTGATTTATTTATATTGGTTTCAATCTTCCAAGGGCTGTCTGATCACACGAGACAGTTAAGCACTCCGTATGAAGTCATTCCCCAGCAATGCCGAGACATTGTCATTGATGAGAAATGGCATGAGGGCAATCGGTTAATCCTTTTGGCAGATAACTCATCACGTTATCGGGGCAGTTATCGATACATCGATGATAAAGATCGGCTTGCACAATACCACCCAGCCTGTGCGCCCATTGAGACGTTAGTACAGGCGATTAAGAAAGATAATAACGTGTCCAAGCAGTTAGCACGCTACCGAATGCAGCGMGAGGCATTGGTGCAAGCWAARGCAGAACTTGAAATTACTCGTGGTGCGTACAATACCTCGTTGTTGGAGGTGATGGCTGAAAGGGATTCGTCWGGAAGGGATAGTGAAGCCATTAAGCAACGCGTGTCAGARCTYRCYRGCAGGCTAAATACTTTAACGGCGCACGAGATRGCGTCTGAGGCGGCGCTCAACAGTCAGCCGTTGGTTAAGGAGTTGTTTGTATTGGTTGGCAGTGCTCCTGAGCAATATAGGGATGCTTTGTTAGAGGACCTGCGGCATTTAAACTTTTGGCATCCCGTTAAACGCCTTGGCATGGAGATGGCGTTTTTATTGCCGCTGATTGTTGTTTTCTTTTTCTGGAGTTCGAAAAGTATCGCAGCCAGTCGGCCGTATCAGAGTCTTGTGTCTTCGCATCTTTTGGTGGTGGTGTTTATTCCTGTTGTCATTAAACTCGTAGAGCTGGTGTACGATATTTTACCGAAGAAGATATTGACGCAAGTCATTGAGCTATTGGAATCCTTCAATCTGGTGGCGGTATGGCATTACCTCATGATGGGCGGGGGCATTGTTGCTGCGCTGGTGCTTATCTATGTCATGCAGCAAAAGGTATTTTCTCAGCAGAAAATCATTCAAAAGCGGATTTCGAAAGGCCAGTGTCAAGATTGTGGGGTGGGCTTACCTCATGGAGCACGTGCTTGTACCCGTTGTGGTTTTCAACAGTTTCGTGAGTGTGGCAGTTGCCAGCAGACCACCTATATTTATGGCGTTCATTGCCGTGAGTGCGGCGCTGAAGCATAAGGGGGCTGGGAGTGTCTGGGCGGCGGGCCGTAGATTGAAGCACTGTTTTAAAGTGTGGGATAATGACGGTATAGCCGTGATTTCGCAGCGGATGGCCATGTTTATGGCTATGGCTGATGGCCAAGGCGGGTGTTTGAGGCCGTTGTCTATGGCCGTTGTCTATGGTTGTTATCTGCGATTGTTGCCTATGATTGTTATTCAGGGCGGTTGTTTTGGATTGCTGGTTGAGATTGTTAGTTTTGGTTTTTTTAGTAGCGTTTGCTGTTTGGGCAGTTGAACGAAAAGGAGGGGTTGGTTGAAGATTTGGGTGGATGCGGACGCATGTCCGGGTGTGATTAAGGATATTTTATTTCGTTCGGCAGAGCGTACTGGGGTGGAGATGACCCTTGTGGCTAATCAAACGGTGCGCGTGCCGAAACGCAAGAATATCAGTTTTCTGTTGGTGCGTGCTGGTTTTGATGAGGCGGATAATGAAATCGTCCGTCGTATGGTTGCGGGGGATTTGGTGATCACTGCGGATATCCCGCTGGCCGCAGAGGTCATTGAGAAAGGCGGGTTGGCCTTAAACCCCAGGGGGGAGTTGTACAGCGAAGAAAATGTCCGTGCGCGATTAAGTATGCGTGACTTTATGGAAACTTTGCGTTCCAGTGGTGTGCATACGGGTGGCCCGGAAGCGCTAGGTCCAAAAGATCGGCAGGAGTTCGCAAATCAATTGGATCGATTACTGACTCAATTTTTGAAGGCGGATGATTCTTAAATTTAATTCTTATGCCTAGCTATTATGCCTCACTATTCGCGACGTAATTTATAAACGTCGCGTGTACGTTTTTTTATCTTTCTTTGTTTTTTAATTACTTCTTTAAGGTCTAATATTTGGCGTTACTTCTTGTTGGGCCATTTTTTTAGCGGTCTTTGTTGCAGGACCATTGTTCTAGGCCTTTGTTGCAGGACAATTGTTGTAGGACCATTGTTGCAGGACAATTGTGTAGGGCGTTTGTTGCTGAACGTTTGTTGTATCATTATGTTTGATTGGCTTGTTGATTTATTTGCATTCATATCGGGCAGAAGCGTTAATTAATTTATACACGGACCTTAGCTAACAAAAGAGGCCATTTGACAACTTTTGATTGACAGGTGACCGTGTCTGCTGGTTTGATATCTTCGCTAGATCTAGCCGGTTACAGTCTGACGCTATTGATAATAATAATAATTAGGAAAGGAGTCTCCTTATGCGTACTGAAATATGTAAGAAGTTAGGAATAGAATTCCCTATATTTGCTTTTACCCATTGTCGAGACGTAGTCGTTGCCGTGACTAATGCCGGCGGAATTGGTGTGTTGGGTGCGACGGGCTTTAGTCCTGAACAGTTGGCGATAGAGCTTGACTGGATTGATTCAAAGGTAGGCGATAAGCCGTATGGCGTGGATGTAATCATTCCCAATAAATACGAAGGCCAAGATATTCGTGACCCTGAAAAAATGATGGCCATTGTTAAGGCTGCCATTCCTCAACGACACAGGGATTTTGCACGTCAATTGTTAGACGATAATCAAGTGCCTTCATTACCCGAAAACCTCAACGTCAAAGACCGTATGGCGATGACTGAGCTTACGTCGGCGCCTTTGGTGGACGTTGCCTTGGCCCATAAGAACGTTAAACTCATTGCCAATGCGCTGGGCACGCCTCCGCCTGAAATTATTAAACAGATTCAAGATGCTGGCTGCATGGTGGGTGCGTTATGTGGCAAGCCAAAACATGCCCAGTACCATGTGGATGCGGGGTTGGATTTTATTATTGCGCAAGGCGGCGAGGGCGGTGGTCACACGGGTGAGATTGGCAGTGTGGTGCTTTGGCCTGAAGTGGTTAAGATTGCCGGTGATATCCCTGTGCTTGCGGCCGGYGGTGTTGGCTCTGGAGAGCAAATGGCTGCTGCATTGGCATTGGGCGCGCAAGGCGTTTGGAGTGGATCGATTTGGTTAACCGTGAGCGAGGCGGCAACTCCAGAAGTGATTAAAGAATTAATGTTTGATGCCAGTAGCAGTGACACGGTGCGTTCTCGCTCTTTCACGGGTAAGCCAGTTCGTATGTTGCGTAATGCCTGGACCGAAGGCTGGGACGGCGAAGGTAATCCCGAGTCCCTAGGCGCGCCCATGCAGATGATGGTGGCTGGGGAGGCGTTAAAACGAATGCAACGTTACCCTGAGCAAGCCAAGGAAGTCGCTTTTGCGCCGGTGGGTCAAATCGTTGGTAAAATGAACGCCACTATTAACGCCAAAGATCAAGTTATGGATATGGTCACGGGGTATTTAGATACCACAGAGCGTCTTGCAGCGCTGCTGGAAATGGATTAGTGGATCGAGATCATTTTGTATTGGCGTGGATCTTTTTTTTAAAACACATTGGTGTCGTTGTTGTTTAAAGAATTGATTGGTTCACGCAATAAAAAACGGGGCCAGGTATTAATCTGGCCCCGTTTTATATTTCTACTTATATTCCTACTTATATTCCTACTTATTTTTCTACCTATATTGCCTTAGTAATGATTACGCTAAAGCATTTCTTCGGCGATTAGTTCGAGCACTTCATTTTGAGCCGCGCCAATTAACATGCTGCCGACGTGGCCTTTTTTACCGGCTTCTTTCCATACTTGTAGTCGTTCTTTAATGCGCTCTTTCGGGCCGATCAAGGCAATGTCATCGACTAATGCGTCAGGTACGGCGGCCATGGCTTCGGCTTTTTTACCGTCGAGGTAAAGGTCTTGAATTTTCTTGGCTTCGTCGGCATACCCCAATTTAACCGCGTAGTCATTGTAGAAGTTCTTCGAACGTGCACCCATGCCGCCAATGTAGAGCGCCATCATGCCTTTGACTGGCATACGGCAGGCATCGAGGTTATCGCCCATGATGCAGGTTACAAACGGGGCTATGTCGAATTGTTCTAATGTACGGCCTGATTTATCCAAGCCTTTTTGAACGTCGTCTGCAAAAATATCGTAACGTTCGGGGTTCATCCACACGGGGAAAAAGCCATCTGCTATTTCCGCTGCGCACGCTACGCCATTGGGAGTAATGGAGGCGGTGTAAATTGGGATGTTGGTATCGGCGGCTAAAATACTTTTTAACGGCTTACCTAGTCCCGTGGAATCATCCCCTTTATAAGGTAGGTTGTAATGATGACCTTCGAATGTCGCAGGGCCTTCGCGGGCCATGATTTTACGCATGACTGCAATGTATTCACGGGTTCGCGTGATGGGGCGTCCGTAAGGGATGCCGTGCCAACCTTCGACTACTTGCGGGCCAGATGCACCGAGGCCTGCGATAAAGCGGCCTTTGGAGAGTTGATTCAAGGTCATGGCAGTCATGGCGGCGAGTGCTGGAGTCCGTCCAGGCATTTGCATGATGGCAGTGCCGACTTTCATTTTTTCTGTGCTGGCGAGTATCCAAGCGGCTGGCGATACTGCATCGGAGCCATAGGCTTCTGCTGTCCAGGTAGTCTCATAGCCGAGGGTTTCAGCGAATTTTATTTTGTCTAACTGGAGGTCTATGTGTTTGCCGGAGTAACCGGCCACCATGCCTAATTTCATATTGCGTTCTCCTTATTTTATTTTAGGGCTAATCGTTAGGGTTAAGTTTTTCATGCTTATACGGCGCTGTTAATTGCTGTATCGCCTTTTAGGGCGTTCATTTCAGTATTGATTTCATTGTCGGTTTTATTGTCGGTTTCATTGACACAATGGATGTGTTGCGCGCGTGGTTTCAGGTGAATCGACGGGCTGGGCGTTTTAACCGGCGTTTGTAAGCGAGGCTCTAGTAAGGGTTGTGCGTGAAACGACTGACTGACTTGCGAATTGAAGGCGTGTTGGTAATAGGTGCCTCTTTGCTGAGGGTTTCGGTTGGCCTGCCGAATGATTTTTTCCATGTCGGCTGGGCTGGTTTCTTGGCCATGGCTGGCGCCTGCGGAACGGGTAATGGTTTCGTTCATAAGCGTGCCGCCTAAGTCATTAACGCCAGCATTCAAACAGGCGGCAGCGCCTTCGTGGCCCATTTTAGTCCAGGAGGCTTGGATGTTGGTAATGTAGGGGCTTAGCACAAGCCTAGAAATCGCGTGCAAGGCGACTGCCTCACGAAAGCTGGGGCCTGGCCTCGATTTGCCTTTTCGGTGCATGGGCGCTTCCATGTGCACGTAGGGCAGTAGTACAAATTCGGTAAAGCCTAGATAGTCAGCGGCCGAGTGCTCATTGGCTTGGGTGTTTTCGATGTGAGATTGTTGAATACTACGAATGAGCAATAGGTGACGGGCAATGTGCGCGTATCGTTCAATGTGCCCAAACATAATCGTCGCCGTGGTTTTAAAGCCAACTCGGTGGGCGGTGACCATGACTTCTTGCCATTGCTGGGTGTTGATTTTATCGGGGCATAAATCCTTGCGGACTTCGTCGTCAAGTATTTCAGCGGCAGTGCCAGGCAGGGTATCCAAACCGGCTTGTTTCAGTTGTATCAAAAACTGCTCTAGGCTAATGCCTAAGGTTTTTGCGCCTTGCCAAACTTCCAGCGGTGAAAATGCATGGATGTGTAAATCTGGGCAGACTTGCTTAATCGCCCGACATATATCCAGGTAAGTTTGGCCGGTATAAGAGGGGTGGATGCCGCCTTGTAAGCAGACTTCCGTGGCTCCGCGTTGCCACGCTTCCAAGCAACGACGTTGGATTTCTTCGAGACTTAGGTCGTAAGGTTTACCGCGTAAATTCTCGCTGGTTTTACCTTTTGAAAATGCACAGAACTGACATTTAAAATAACAAATGTTGGTGTAATTAATATTGCGATTTACGACGTAGGTGACGGTGTCTTGATTGACCTGTTGGCGGACTTTATTCGCTACCTGGCATAGGTAGGTAAAATCTGCGCCCCGGGCTTGCATTAAGGTAACAATGGCTTGCTCGCTCAGGGGCTGTGGTTCTTTCTTTCGCGTTTTATTATTTTCTTCCGATTGGCCGTTTGCTAAAGGTTGATCTGTATCCTGAATAAACGGTTCGAGGAGTTGTTTTATGGATTGGCTAACGGGGCCTGGGCTGGTTTGGATTAAATCTAAATCTGCGCGCGGTGGTGTTTTTGTAACGCCCGCGCACCAGTCATCAACGCGCGCATAGCCTTGGCCGTCAATGGCTTGTAATGTGGCGGGAGTGAAATTGACGTGAGTCCACTGCGCTGCATTTAGCGCAAAGTCGGGATAAATTGCCAGGCGTTCAATCAGTTGTTTACCGGCTTTTTGAGTTTCCTGGGTTAACTTGTCTAAGTGTGGCCAAGGCGCTTCTGGATTAACATAATCTGGGGTGACGGGGGAGACGCCGCCCCAATCGTTGATGCCGGCATTGACTAGTTGAGGGAGTACGCCCGGACTCAGGTTAGGGGGCGCTTGTAGGTTCATCGTGGGGCCAAAGATAATGCGCGCCACAGCGATCGTCCAAATTAGTTCATTTAGATCGGGCTCGGGCGCATTGACCATGAGTGTGTTGGGTTTGGCGCGAAAGTTTTGAATAATTATTTCTTGCAGGTGACCGTATTGCTGATGTAGATCCCGAAGCACTAACAGCGACTCAATTCTTTCTAATCGGGTTTCACCCAGGCCGATTAATATTCCCGAAGTGAACGGAATTGCAGCTTGTCCTGCGAGGCGTATGGTCTCGATGCGGCGAGCGG
>NVVB01000125.1 GCA_002402085.1 Gammaproteobacteria bacterium | reverse complement strand
ATTACCATCTATGAAACACCAAAAGAAAACTGGGGTATTCGTGGTATTCCTGGAGATGAATTAGCTTTAGGTTACAAAGTTGAAGTATAAATTTAACAAAGGGCAGCAACTGACCTCCGGCCATTGTCACGTTTTTTGTTTTCCACAAAAAGCGCGCCAATAGCCTCCGGTGGCTGTGCGCGGCGTTAACTGTATATGAGCATTCAGCTAGATCGAGCCAGAAAAAGCATTCGAGAACTGAACGATAAGTATCAGCGTCGTACAGTAGCTCCGGTTGGATTTTATAGCGAGCTCGAAAGGTTTGGCGTGGTAATAAATGGATCGGTATTGGTTAGTGTTCTTCCCCATAGTGGCAGCACATTAATTGGTTCGCTTATCGATCAAAATGGTGATCTCTGCTCCTATGACATTGACTACAAATGTACTGAACTATCAGAGTTTCAAGTTCAAGAGAAATTGGGGTTCAGGCCACCGCAACATACAATAGAAAAACCATGGAGCAAAAAGGTGGTTGCCATTGAGCTCTACAACGAGATTCACAGTTAACAAAGGCAGCAACCGCGTTAGGCGACATGGAGAACTCATCACTCTGATGGAAATCAATCTTCAACCAACTTTAGTTGGGAAAAAAGTAACACTTCGCCCCTTGCTGAGAGAAGACTTTTCTTCTCTCTATCTGGTGGCATCCGATCCTATCATTTGGGAAATACACCCTGATTCATCTCGTTACAAAAAGGATGTTTTTCAAGAGCGGTTCTTCGAAGGTGCCATTATTAGTGGTGGAGCACTTGCTATTATCGACCATGAATCTGGTCGCGTCATAGGCTCCTCACGTTACTACAAGTGGCATCCTGAGGAACAAGAAATATCTATCGGTTACACCTTTTTGGAGAAAGCGGTGTGGGGAAGTGGTATTAATGACGAGGTGAAAGAACTTATGCTGAAGCATATATTCAATACGGTCAATATAGTTTGGTTTGGAGTGGGTGAAATCAATCTTCGTTCGCGTAAAGCTGTCGAAAAACTCGGTGCTACTTTGTCCCGAAAAGAAGAGAGAGAATTAGATGGTAGGCCATATGTGCAACTTTATTATAAGCTTGAAGCTTCAGTGTACTGCGCCTAACAAGCGACTGTGATCGCTTCACCGCTACGCGGTTTCGCTCCACACGCTGCCGGCGTTATGTGTAAATAGAGTATATGCTCAGAGCCTATAGAATAATTAACTCCAAGGACAAAAAGAACATTCGCTTTGTTGCGGCGGGCTCTTATCAGATCGAATTCTTTGGGTTAGATGATCGGCAATATTTTGCCATTTATAGGTTTCAGTCTGATGGCTCCAGCGCAGTGCTAGTTGAACTGGAAAACTCGCGAATTGCATCTGCTGGGCTAAATGGTTTTCAAATTTTGGTGGGAGTTAGTACCTTTAAAATTATCGTGACGATTAAAAACAACAAATCTAAAGTTTACGTAACGCGCTACTTGTGGGGCTGGCTTCCCGTTAGTCGGATGGGTGGTAATATAAGTAATGCAGGAATATCATCGCTTAAGGCTAACTTTGAGTCTTATGCTAAAGATCTGGAGGCTTGAGTCTGCCTCACATAACCAGGACAGATTGAGCGACCTATTTTAAGTTGCTCCTTCGTCACAAATTAAATACGCGCCAACTGAAGGCGTTATACGTAAATGGATATATTTTGAATCGTCATAGAATGGAAATTACAGGCCTTGTAATAATAAGTTGCTTAATATCTTTAAGTCTTACTTATTATCACTTTATTTTTTGGGGAGATATAGCTGCCGGCTATAGTAATTACTTCATCTCTATATTTGTTGCTCCATTGGTCATTGCCTTCCTAATTGGTGTAATTTCGTCATTTACCTTTCTATCAGTGCGTGAGTCACCTAAACGTAGAGCTATAGTCATTCTAGCCCCACCAATATCAACTTTAGTGTTAGCATTAATTGTTGTGGCCGTTCTTCAGTGGGCGCCTCATTAATGTTTACGTATAACAAGCTTAGGCATGTTCGCCTTCGGCCGGACCTCCGCAAACTGGCATCTTTTTTGTTCCAAAAAAGGCCGCCAATTTGCTACGGCCCATGCTAACGGCGTTAAATAGCGTTCTAGGAATTAGAGTAGTAATTTAATAAATGAATGAAGAACTAAATAATTTTATCCATGACCTTTTCCTTAAGTCGGAGTATTTAGATTGGCGCTCAGATTTAAAGTCAGAGGCTGGGCATAAGTGACATTCGTTGATAGCGAGCCTTCATAGAGCATTGGCACCACTAGACGAAATTAAGGGGTTTGGTGAACAGGTATATAGTAAGCTTGTGTTTTCCTATATGCCTGCGCCGGACTACAAGGCATCGGGTATGCTAATGATCTTGTTCACGGTATCGGAAGGCCTGTGGCATAGCGTTATTTGGCATTGTCCTGAGCGAAACCAAAAGGCCATTTAACCATGCGGTCATGCGGACTGCCAAAAGCTCCGGCCAAAAAATCGGTCTCCACTTTTGTCAGCAGCATACCTTGGCGTTAAATGTTCGTGTTACCCACAATCAGAAGACACCCTGTATTGTTAGGACTACTTATATGGAAGTGCTTAAGATTGTGCGAGAAAATATGCATGTTTGCGCAGAAAAGCTTCGACGCCAAGCTGTAAAATGAAGTGATCCCCTAAGTATTGTGCGGGCTGGACTCGCTACGTTCGCGACAACTTGAGGTGTTCAGCTACCAAATAGTTTCGAGTAGATCGCTTTTACGAAGGTTTTCATCCGCTGTAACAAGCTGAGCATTTAGTAYGACSGATGTGGCGGCAATGATTCGATCTGCMGGGGCTTTGTTAATCTCATCGCCAAAGTTTACGGATAGCTCCGAGATTTCGGGGGAGGTAGACTGAACGGAGATATTTCTAGATTGAAGAAATAGATTTAAAAAGTTGGCGGCGGTTGTATCGATTTCTAAACGATGCCTTTTGATTAGCATTGATATTTCCCAAAGTGAAATATCTGAGATTATTAATGCGTTATGCTTGTCAGCGTTTTCAAGTGCCTTGGTGGCTTTTTGAGTAAACTTAGAAGGTTCAAGAGCGTCCCAAATGATTGCGCAAGTATCCATAAATTCATGATACAGCATCTCAGTCAGAATCTGTCGGGGTGGTTACATCATGAATTTTGGCAGTTGATGCGAGGGAGAGTAATTGCTGCTTGGCGGCTGCTCTTTGATTTACAGGAGGAGCGATAGTTGCGAGTAATTTACCGTTAGACGTAACAGATATTGGCTCTCCAGAATTGGCTTTTTCTAAATAGATCAGTAGGTTAGCTCTGAATTCGCTGGTATTGATAGTTTGCATGATGAGCACCAAATAGGGTTGTACAATACGTTTGTACAAGTGTGCGGGTAAACGCAGAACAATGCCATTTTAGAGGTACGCTTCATGCGCTTAAGATGGAAAGGTTCGTGTTACCCACAATCAGAAGATACTCTGTATTGTTAGATCTACTTATATGGAAGTGCTTAAGGTTGTGCGAGAAAATATGTATGCTTCATAGAGAAGTTTCGACGCCAAGCTGCAAAATGAAGTGGGTGTCCCCTAAGTATTGTAAGCCCTATTAAGTTTTTGGAAGTCGGAGCAGATAATAGTAGTGACGAAGCAGGCGAACAAACCATGGTAAAAAATGCAGCGGAGCCTGTGGAGCGAAGTGCCTGGACAAAGAGAAATTCTCTAAAACCTCCTGTGACCATGACTCAGAACATGGGGCAAACAGATAGAGGATTGAGTAGGATACGAAAAGCAGCGAAGCAAAATACCGCAGCGTTCAGCTACCAAATAGTTTCGAGTAGATCGCTTTTACGAAGGTTTTCATCCGCTGTAACAAGCTGAGCATTTAGTATGACSGATGTGGCGGCAATGATTCGATCTGCMGGGGCTTTGTTAATCTCATCGCCAAAGTTTACGGATAGCTCGGCGATTTCGGGGGAGATAGACTGAACGGAGATATTTCTAGATTGAAGAAATAGATTTAAAAAGTTGGCGGCGGTTGTATCGATTGCTAAACGATGCCTTTTGATTAGCATTGATATTTCCCAAAGTGAAATATCTGAGATTATTAATGCGTTATGCTTGTCAGCGTTTTCAAGTGCCTTGGTGGCTTTTTGAGTAAACTTAGAAGGTTCAAGAGCGTCCCAAATGATTGCGCAAGTATCCATAAAATCATGATAAAGCATCCCAGTCAGAATCTGTCGGGGTGGTTACATCATGAATTTTGGCAGTTGATGCGAGGGAGAGTAATTGCTGCTTGGCGGCTGCTCTTTGATTTACAGGAGGAGCGATAGTTGCGAGTAATTTACCGTTAGACGTAACAGATATTGGCTCTCCAGCATTGGCTTTTTCTAAATAGCTCAGTAGGTTAGCTCTGAATTCGTTGATATTGATAGTTTGCATGATGAGCACCAAATAGGGTTGTACAATGTGTTTGTACAAGTTTGCGGGTAAACGCAGAACAATGCCATTTTAGAGGTACGCTTCATGCGCTTAAGATGGAAAGCTCAAAAGGTTCGTGTTACCCACAATCAGAAGACACCCTGTACAGAAAAGCTTCGACTCTAAACTGTAAAATGAAGTGGGTGCCCCATAGGTATTGTGTCCCCTAAGTATTGCTCGACGGTAGGCGCCTAATTCCTTTTAATCAGGACTAGCTGGAGTTTCTGTGCCCAGAATATAGGTGGTTTTAAAATTGCATCTTGTTCTAATCCAGAAAGAGCGCAGTTGTGCTCTTTCTGGGTACGGTGTGGTTTAGAAGTACAATATAAGCGACTGATAGTATGAAGCTTTAAAAAATATGTTTAAAATGACAACAGTGAAACAGCGCGCTCCGGGCAAAAGAAGCGCGGGCATTAGTATAAAATGTTAACCCTTCGATACTCTTGCCAATACTCCGTCAATGACGTACTCTTCGGTAGTGTATACAATCATTGAAACTCCCACATTCCAAGAAGATGCCCGTAAGCTCTGGTCAGAGGAGGAGCGTGGTGCGTTTTGTGCTTGGCTCGCTGCAAATCCAGAGGTTGGTGATGTTATTCCAGGCAGTGGTGGGTGCAGGAAAATACGTTGGGCAAGAGCTGGCTCAGGGAAGAGAGGCGGCGTACGAGTTATCTACTTTACTCGACTAGCTAATGGTGAAATTTGGCTATTGGTCATTTATAGCAAGGCAGTGAAAGAAAATATCCCAGCCCATATTCTCAAAGCCATCCGTGAGGTACTAGGAAATGAGTAAATCCACAGAAGAAATGAGTGGTGAGGAGCTTGGCAACAAGCTGCTAAAATCAGTAAAAGAAATGAAAGCGGGTAATGCGGCAAGGGCAACGAAAATTGCTCCTAATGAGGTGGCGTCCGCACGGTTGAAAACAGGCCTAACTCAAGCTCAGTTTGCAGAGGCTTTGCAAATTTCAGCTCGCACCTTGCAAGAGTGGGAGCAGGGTCGCAGAAAACCATCWGGTGCTGCGAAAGCKCTAATACAAATTGCTTTTAGGCATCCTGAAGTTATCAAAGAAGGTTTGGAATTTAGGAGTTAACAAGGCAAAGTAAGGCGACCTCCGTAAGCGGCACACCTTTTGCGAAAAACGCAATAGCTTCGCCACATACTCCGGCGCTTGTTTGCGGCGTTAGATCAGAACCATGAATATAGATAGTCCAAATAAATACGGAAAAGCGACCGAGGAAAAGATTCAAAGATTTGAGTCGATGATAGGCTGTGAGCTACCAATCGAATACAGAAACTATCTAGCAAAATACAATGGAGGTAAGCCTATTCCTTCAAACTTCGATTTAGAGAATGAAGAAGGACTTACGCTTCACACAATGAATAGTTTGAGTTTCGATGGTAAGTATTACGACCATGCTTGGACTTATGAAACTTTCAAAGGAAGAATTCCAAAGCAATTACTCCCATTTGGCGATGATCCTGGTGGAAATCAAATCTGTATAGGATTAAAGGGGAAATATAAAGGTAAGGTCTATTTCTGGGATCACGAAGAAGATAATCTGATTTTTAAGTTTAAAGGGGTTTCCCTTGTTGCAGAGAGCTTTAATGAGTTTATTGATGGTCTGTATGAGTATATTGATCTGAATGAAACAGAAATCGATAGAATTCTAAGAACAAGAGACTTTGATGTACTCGAGAGACTTTTGGAAAATGGACATGATATTGAGCAAGAGAATGAGTATGGGCGTACTCTAATTGAGGAAGCATCTATTAGTGCTAATGCAGAATTTATCAATTTCTTGTACGAGAAAGGGGCTGAGCTTAGAGAGTCAATCGCACTTGCTGAGCAGAATGCTAAGTTTTTCGAAGAACATAAACCAATTGTTGAGTTATTGGGCAATTTAAAGAGAATATGACCTAGCAAGTTGCTGCAGCGGACTCGTCAAGCTACCATTCTTTTTTCCATAAAGCTGGCAAAAAAGCGCCAGTTTAACTCRCCGCTGAGAAGAAATATTTAAAGGGCAAATATGAAATTCTTGATAACGTTTCTGGCATTATGTGTTTCAGGTATTTCCTCTGCATCAGAAGAGATTAAATTTCATGATGGAGGTAATGATACCTATGTTGTTGAGCTTATCTCCTCAGAGGATATAGGTGAAAAAAAGGGGTTGGAGATTATTGGAAATGCTGCGACAAAAAAATGTGGGGATAAGTCCGCTCACTTTGGTAAGTATCGCTTTCAAGGACAAGAAAATCTAAGCAGCAATGGTAACTCAGGAGTGAAATCGTTCAGAATGATTCAACAGTTGCTTTGTGGTGACCTCCCTACAATAACTCAAGAAGCAACCAAGCCTTTACATGACCAAGAAAAACGTAAGCTTGAGAGCCTAGCTAAGAAGTTCACCAGTTTATATCTTGATTACTTGGCACAGTCTGATTTTGAAAAAGCATATTCTTTGCTTTCGAGCGTATTAAAAGAAGGCAAAACCTACAAAGAATGGCTAGAGACTAAGAGGCATTTAATTAAGCCCCCAGGTGATCTTATGCGAAGTGAAGTTTGGGGTGTGACAACTTATGTTGACCCACCATCTTCACCAAGAAAAGGTGTCTATATTGCAACAGATTTTGATAGAGAATATTCCAGGTTACCAGTATATTGTGGGTATTTAGTATGGTATTTGGATGGTGGTGAGCTCAGAGTTATTCGGGAAGATATTGGGAGTATTAATTTGGATCAATTTAATAATATGAAGGATGAAGAATTGAGAACTATAAAATCAAAATTCAAGTGTAAGCCTTGAACCAGTCAAAGTAAATCGACGCGCTAAAGTGCGCGTTTTGTTTGAGGCGTTAAGTGTTAGTGTTACCCTCAACCAGTAGACACCCTGTAAAGTTAGATTTACTTATATGGTGGTGTTTAAAATGGCACGTAAAAGGAACCAATCCTAGACAGAAGAGTTTCGATGCGACGCTGTAAAACGAAGCAATAAAAATAGAGTAGGTGTCCCATAAGAATTAAAAGCAGTATAATATTTTAAAAAAAGGGGTTTTTCTACAGCCTCGTTATGCGTAAAATTGATATGAGCGAAGTAGTAGAATACATAGAGAAATTGAAGGCATTTATTCCAGAGTTCCCAGAGTATTGGGATTCCGAGGAAGCAGCGTTCAATTTTGAAGGTGAATGAAACATCCTTTTGGATCAAATTATTTAAAAATAAACATTTATATTTGTCCATCATATAAAGATAAAACGGGTAATATGGCAACAAAATCCACGACAACGAAGAAAGCGACAAAAACGACTCGAAAAACGGGAGCAACAAAGTTCTCAAAAGAGACGTATGTAAAGTGGTACAAGGACATGCTTTTGATTCGAAAATTTGAAGAAAAAATTTCTCAACTCTATATACAGCAAAAGTTCGGTGGATTT
>NVVB01000124.1 GCA_002402085.1 Gammaproteobacteria bacterium | reverse complement strand
AGTGCGATCGACTGTTTCATTATCTGCGCAGATCACTAGGGTTAGCCCTTTGTGCTGGGCTGCGGCCTCGACAATGGCGAGCGCCGGAGCACTCCCTTTGAGATTGGCCCACGTTCTATAGTCGCCGCTTTTGATGGGCAGTGAGAGTTCTTTGTCGAGTTTAACGAGTGCTGGTTTGGTCATCGAGTGAGGGTCTAGGCAGTGAGAGAAAAGGCGCTTAGTGTACTGTTTTTTTTGCGTGGTTGCAGTTTTGGCATCGCTTCGTTGAGCAAATAAGGTTGTGATAATGTTTGCTACTTGTCTGGCTGAGGGGCTTCTGGGGTCGAAATTTTTCTGCAGTTGAAATATAGTGGCGTTCAACGACCTGCTTGATTGATTTAACAGGCCGACGGTGGGCGCTTAGGTTTTCTATTTGGATTAACATATGTATAAATTATTGGCGAATTATGGATTGAGAGGAGTTTTCTCAATCGTACTTTTGAGTGCGTCATTACTAAGCTTTGGTGCGGAGTATAGCGGTGATTTGATTAATGGTGTGCGAGAAGGGCAAGGAACACTTTCTTGGGATAACGGCGATGTCTATGAAGGCCAGTTTCTCGCAGGAAAAAGACACGGTAAGGGACGTCTCGTGTGGTCCAGCGGGGAAGCGTACGAGGGTGACTTTCTTAAGGGTAAGCGAACCGGATTCGGAAGCTATACATGGAATAATGGGCAAAAGTACCTTGGGCAGTGGTTGGATGATCAGCCCAATGGGCAGGGTTTCTGTTATGACCCGCAGGGCAGTCGTCGCTGCCAGTTTTTAGCAGGAAAGGAAGTGGCGTTTGAAGGCGGTAGGAGAGACCAGTTATTTAACGGGCTTAGGCCTAAAAATTTAGGGGTCGGTAGCGAAGGAAAGTTTGCTCCGTGCCCGAACTCGCCTAATTGCGCGTCGAGCCAAGAGGACAGCGTGCTGCATTATGTGGAGCCGATTCCATTTGTGGGCAATATCGTGGAGACCATGGATAGAATTCGAAACGTGCTAGAGAAGGACATGGACCGAATTGTAGTGCGAGTCTATGAAACTGACTATATATACGCAGAGGCGCAGACTGCTGCGCTTCATTTTGTCGATGATGTGGAGATCTACTGCGTTAATGACGAGGAGGTGTGCCATATACGCTCAGCATCGCGTATTGGCTATTCTGATTTGGGGGTTAATCTAAGTCGCGTTAAAGAGATCAGGCAGCGTGTGAGTTCTCGAGCGGATTATAATAGGAAGTCCGTACGTCGAGGGCCAAGGAGGTAAGCTTTCGATTTTATATTGTATAAGAATTCAAAAGCTTACGCATGGTACTTAACTCATATCCTAGGCGCTTAGGCGCGGATGATGGTGCGCTCCACTTGCCTGGCTAGGGGCTGCCTAACCGACAGCCTGTGCTTCTTTTGCTATTTGTGCTTGTTTCATTTTGTTGCGGAATTGTCTAACTTTCGAGAAGTTGAGGATGACCCAGAACCAATTCACTTTATGGCTAAAGTCATTGATTTTGTAGTTGTCGTCAACGAATACCCAGCGGGTGGTTAAGTTGGCGGGCGGTGTTTTGTAAATTACTGTATCGCCTTTAACGACTACTTTGGTATCACGCAAATGAAACTCTTCAACAAGCTCATCAAAGTCCATGGTGGGGCTTTGCATCATACTCATTAACTTTTGGACCAGCTCCATGGTGAAATGAGGGATTATATCTTGAAACTGTCGTTCAATCAGACTGTCAAAAACCTTTTGTGCTATGTCTTGAGGGACTACAATCATTCTTCTAATACCCGTTGTTCAGCTAAAGTGACTGGCCATTCTAGGGAGTTTGCCTATTGATGGCAAATCAGACGGAAACAGGTTTGTTGGGGTTTGGTAACTGTTTTGTAGTTGGCTGGAGGGGTTTTGAGGTGGTTTTCATTGTTGAAGCCAATTTAGTGACCAGTTTTTTAACCAGAACAGGATTGTTTTGATTGAGAAGGTTGATTACAGGTCCATTGCCAAAGATAATGTCGCCCTATTTAACTGCTGCAGTAATAAGAAATTTGAGGTGGTATAGCCCGTGAGTGAAACAAACGAACAGTATTTGACAGACTGGAAAGATAAAGAGAGTGTTGCGGAAGCGATGATCCCTCTAATTGGTAAGCTTTACAGAGATCACAATATTGTGACGTCGATATTTGGTCGCCCAATTATCAATCGTTCAGTGATCAGCTTAATCAAAACTCATCGGTTTGTAAGGCAGGTTGAAAAAGAAGAGCTATCCATTCATGACACTTATTCTGTACTGGAAGTCTTGTCGACGCTAACGCTAGGGCCTTCTCGCATTGATGTGGGCAAGTTGGCACTTAAGTACCGAGCTAGTGAACGTGATATCTCTATGGAAGACTACGTTAAAGAAGCGGTAGTCGATATTTCAGGCGACAATGCAGAGCCTAGAGAAAAACCTCAAGATGTAGTGCTATACGGTTTCGGTCGAATCGGGCGATTGATGGCTCGGTTGCTTATCGAAAAAGCCGGCAGTGGTAACGGTCTTCGTTTAAAGGCTATTGTGGTTCGCAAAGGCAGCCCTAAAGATTTGGTAAAGCGTGCTAGCTTATTGCGTAGGGACTCTATTCACGGTTCTTTTCAGGGCACCATCGTTGTTGATGAAGAAAAGAATGCGCTTATCTGTAATGGTAATTTCGTTCAAATTATCTACTCAAATTCTCCTGATTCAGTGGATTACACGCAATACGGCATTAGTGATGCGGTTGTAGTGGATAACACGGGTATTTGGCGCGATGAAGAAGGCCTTGGGCTTCACTTGAAGAGCAAAGGGGTTTCGCGAGTAATCTTAACTGCGCCAGGTAAAGGCGATGTGAAAAACATTGTTTATGGTGTCAATCACGAACTTATGGGTCCAGAAGATAAGCTTATATCGGCTGCGTCTTGTACTACCAACGCGATTGTTCCTGTCCTTAAGGCGCTTAATGATAAGTTCGGCATCATCAATGGACACATGGAAACGGTTCATTCCTACACAAACGATCAAAACCTGATTGATAACTACCATAAAGGCGATCGTCGTGGCCGAAGTGCGCCATTAAACATGGTGCTCACTGAAACTGGTGCTGCAAAAGCAGTCGCCAAAGCGTTGCCTGAGCTGGCGGGCAAGTTAACTGGCAATGCTATTCGTGTTCCTACGCCGAACGTATCGTTGGTGATTTTGAACCTGAATCTTTCCGAAGAAACCACAGTAGATGGTCTCAATGAGTATCTACGTTGGGTTGCGCTTTATTCTCCTCTGCACAAGCAAGTCGATTACGTGAACTCTCCTGAGGTGGTATCTTCAGATTTTGTGGGCTCTAGACATGCGGCTATCGTGGACTCGCTTGCGACTATTGTTGATGGTGACCGATGTGTACTTTACGTTTGGTATGACAACGAGTTTGGCTACAGTTGCCAGGTGTTGAGAATACTGCAACGGCTCGCGGGAATTACTTACCCTATTATACCGAGTTAGGCCCGTAAGGCGGCGGTTGTGTCTGCGTGATTGCAGGTAGGGTCGCCGTATAAAACCCGAGATATCATATGTATATAGGTGGCTATTTGAGTTGGCCGCCTATATAATCTCCCCGAAATTTTACTGGGTTGTAATAAGAAATTGATCCTTAGTTGCAAGAAATTTAGGCGTTAACTTCGACAGATAACAAAACCGACTTATCCAACTTGTAGAAAATTGCCTTGGCACTTGGCTCTTTACGGTTAGCTTATTGGGCTTTTGGTTAAGTTGCTAAATGCATGATTTTCTCGCATTAAAATCTTTTAATTCTCAATTACTCCTCCAGGGTTTTAATCCCACAGAGTTTTATATGCGGCTACAATTGTTGTTAAACGTATAAAACAGTGCAAATCTTTTAATCTATTGGTAAAAAGGATAATGATCAAGCTGAAGCGTGGTCTCAATGTGCCCATTAGTGGCGAGCCTGAGCAGCGAATCGAGTCGGCTAATACGTGTCGCAGTGTTGCGATATTAGGCGACGATTACTTTGGGATGAAGCCTACAATGGCTGTATCTCAAGGGGATAAAGTTAAGCTAGGACAGACTTTATTTACGGACAAGAAAAACCCTGATGTAAAGTTTACCGCTCCTGCTGCTGGCACTGTGACTGAAATAAATCGTGGGCATAAAAGAGTGTTTCAATCCATCGTGATTGAGATTGAGGGAGGCGAAGAAGTTACATTTAATGCCTATCCACGAGACAAATTGTCCAGCCTCAGCGTTGAAGAAGTCAAAGCAAATCTAATAGATTCTGGTTTGTGGACGTCAATTCGTACCCGACCTTTCAGTAAGGTGCCTGACCCGTCTACTAAGCCTAGTGCATTGTTTATTACTGCCATGGATTCCAATCCATTGGCAGCGGATGCTGGATTAATAATTTCTCAACGTCTTGAAGCGTTTCAAGACGGAGTGCAGGTTTTGTCCGCATTAAGCGACGGCAAGACTTATGTATGTAAGTCTCCTGAGACGGATCTTTCTATTTCGCGTGGAAAGGACGTTCAGGTTGAAGATTTTGCCGGACCTCATCCTGCTGGATTGGCGGGTACACATATACATTTTCTAGACCCTGTCAGCGAGTCAAAAACGGTTTGGTGTGTGAATTACCAGGACGTCATCGCTATCGGTGACTTGTTCGCAACTGGCAAGTTATCGGTAGAGCGAGTTATCTCCATTGCCGGGCCTCAGGTAGAGAAACCGCGGCTGCTTAAAACCCGAGTGGGTGCGAACCTGAAAGAAATGGTCGCAGGACAGCTTAAAGTCGGCGAGAATCGAGTGATTTCTGGTTCGGTGTTGAGTGGTCGAACATCTGGGGGCGTTGTTTCTTATTTGGGCCGTTATCATTCTCAAGTGAGCGTGATCTTGGAAGGGCGTGAACGTCAATTAATCGGATATTTGCGACCCGGGGCCGATAAGCATTCGGTTATGAGCGTGTTTCTTTCGAAGTTTCTAGGCAGTAAAAAGTTTCCATTTACGAGTACGACTAACGGTAGCGAGCGAGCTATGGTTCCTGTCGGGGCGTATGAGTCTGTAATGCCTTTGGATATTTTGCCTACGCAACTATTGAGAGCGCTGTTAGTGAAAGACACTGAGACAGCTCAAATGTTGGGATGCCTGGAGTTAGAAGAGGAAGATTTAGCTCTCTGCACCTATGCCTGCCCCGGAAAATATGAATATGGTCCGATATTGCGGGATAATCTAACGTGTATCGAGAAAGAGGGGTAGTTTCATGTTAAGAAAAGTACTGGATAAAGCAGCCCCGCACTTTGAAAAAGGCGGTAAATACGAAAAGTATTTCGCTGTATTTGAAATGCTGGACACCTTCTTCTATACACCAAGCTCGGTTACATCGGGCGGTTCACATATTCGAGACGGCATTGATCTTAAGCGAATTATGATCATTGTTTGGTTGTCGACTTTTCCTGTCATGTTTTATGGCATGTACAATGTTGGTTTGCAAGGCAATAGCGCATTAGCATCGCTGGGTGGCGGGGCTCAACTGGAAGGCTGGAGAGGCTGGCTAGTCAGTCTTGTGGCTGGCAATGATGCGAACAGTATTTGGGATTGCTTCATATTTGGGGCGGCTCATTTTCTGCCTATCTATATAGTGACCTTCGCGGTAGGAATATTTTGGGAAGCCTTGTTTGCGGTTCGACGTGGTCATGAGGTAAATGAAGGTTTCTTTGTTACTTCCGTGTTGTTTGCGCTGATCTGTCCGCCTACGATCCCCTTGTGGCAAGTGGCTTTAGGGATTTCCTTTGGCGTTGTGTTAGGTAAAGAAGTGTTTGGCGGGACTGGCAAGAACTTCCTTAATCCGGCATTAACCGGGCGTGCATTTTTGTTTTTTGCTTACCCTGCGCAAATGTCAGGCGATGCTATTTGGACTGCGGTTGATGGCTTCTCTGGTGCTACGCCGTTAGCAATTGCTGCTACGGGCGGTATTGAAGCGGTTGAAGCGGCAGGCATTACTTGGATGGATGCGTTTATAGGGAATATCCCAGGATCTATAGGCGAAACCTCGGTCATAGCCATTCTTATTGGTCTTGCGGTGTTATTGATCACGAAGATTGCTAGTTGGCGTATTGTCTTAGGGGTGTTTTCCGGGATGTTTTTGACCTCGGTGTTATTTAATGCGGTGGGTAGTGAAACTAACCCGATGTTCGAGATGCCGTTTGCTTGGCATTTCGTTTTGGGAGGATTCGCATTTGGTATGACCTTTATGGCGACAGACCCCGTGTCTGCGTCAATGACCAATACCGGTAAAATACTATTTGGCTTATTGATCGGTGTCATGGTGATGATGATACGAGTGGTGAACCCTGCTTATCCAGAAGGAATGATGTTGGCGATTTTGTTTGCCAATTTATTTGCCCCTGTCATCGATTACTTTGTGGTCCAAGCCAATATCAAGCGAAGGAGATTGCGCAATGTCTAATGATTCGACTAGTAAAACGGTCACTGTTGCATTTTTTCTTTGTCTGGTTTGTTCAGTAGTTGTGTCAACAGCTGCTGTGGTACTTAGGCCAGCTCAGCTTGAAAATAAAGCGGCGGATCTGAAAAAGAACATTCTTGCTGCCGCGAATATTTGGGATGAGAGCAAATCCATCGATGAGCAATTTGAAAATATCGAAGCACGTTTAGTGAATGTTTCCGAGGCACGATTTGCCACTGAGTCTGAGCTTGACGAGCACGCCATCAGTGATGTGTCTCGCTATGATGAGCGTAAAGCTGCGAAAGATTCTTCGAGAAATGTCGTGCTGTCTAAGGCGCACGATATTGCCAGCATAAAAAGAAGAGCAAAATTCGTTAAGGTCTATTTGGTCCGAGACACTGATGGGGCGTTGAATAAAATCATTCTGCCCGTGAGTGGTTATGGCCTGTGGTCGACTTTGTATGGCTTTATTGCKTTGGAATCGGATTTGAATACCGTAGTGGGCCTAGGGTTTTATGAGCATGCTGAAACACCTGGTTTGGGTGGCGAGGTTGATAATCCAAAATGGAAATCTATCTGGCCTGGCAAGAAAGTGTAYGACGATCAAGGGCAGGTTGCTTTGGGTTTAGTTAAAGCCAGCGTGGACCGCAACGGACCTAACGCAATGCATGAGGTCGATGGTTTGGCTGGGGCCAGCTTAACCAGTAGGGGCGTTACTAACTTAGTTCGCTTTTGGTTAGGTGAAAACGGTTACGAGCCATTTTTGAAAAATTTGAAACAGGAAGGGGTATAGCGAATGTCTGAATCAACAGATACCAAAGCAGTATTGCTTGCACCCATATTTGAAAATAACCCGGTTATTCTTCAGATTCTGGGGATATGTTCGGCACTGGCGGTCACTAGTAATCTACAGACCACCCTTACYATGTGTATTGCGTTGACCTTAGTGACTGGGCTGTCGAGTTTTTTCATTAGTATTATTCGTAATCAGATCCCTGGCAGTATTCGTATCATTGTTCAGATGACCATTATCGCTTCCTTGGTAATTGTGGTTGATCAAGTGTTGAAGGCTTATGCCTATGCGATTAGTAAGGATTTGTCGGTCTTTGTTGGCTTGATCATTACCAACTGTATCGTTATGGGGCGTGCTGAAGCGTATGCAATGAAGAACCCGCCGGTACACAGCTTTATCGATGGGATAGGCAATGGCCTTGGCTATAGCGCTATCTTGTTGGCCTTGGGCGTTATACGTGAGTTGTTCGGGGCGGGTAAGTTGATGGGCTTCGAGATTTTACCGTTGGTGAGTGACGGTGGTTGGTATCTTCCTAATGGTCTAATGCTTTTGCCTCCTTCAGCATTTTTCTTGATCGGTTTGTTTATATGGGCGCTTAGGTCTTGGAAGAAAGATCAGATAGAAGAGCCCGAATTTAAAATCGTTCACAATGCTGAATATTCCGCTGAAGAAGCGCACTGAGGAACAATGTGATGTTTGAACAGTATTTAAGTTTGTTCGTAAAAGCCGTG
>NVVB01000123.1 GCA_002402085.1 Gammaproteobacteria bacterium | reverse complement strand
CATTCACCCTTAGCTGATACGCCTCTAAAGAAGCAACACGACCCGCCGCATCAAAGAAATACGTCTGAAAGTGACAAACCGAGTCTATCCAACTCTCCTCTTCAACCCCTAACCGTTCTAAAATCGACGGTAACTCCCCTTCGATGGCACCCGCTTGTCCTTCCGCACCACCTTTCCTGTCCAATCTACCCGCTTAAAATAGTCCTGCTGAGTAAAGGGCAAGCCTTTTGATAATGGCGCATGGCAGCTTCCATTTAACGGCTTAAGCTTCACCTTCCCACCCTTACCATTGCCCTTATCTTCATCACAAATCTTATAGGCTTTAAGCAGCTTCTTTCGCACTTTGTATGGTTTAGCGACTCGCTTCGCATGCAAATACAATCGCTCTTGAATCGACGTAAAATCCGACTCCTCAGGGCTTGCAGCCATAGTTGCCCGTATTGAATTCAAACAGCTCTTTACGGGCACGAGTCATTATAAAAACGGCCTTAATTTTATTTCTTGATCACTTTTTGATCGCTTTTTGTTTGTATATTGAACTTAGATTAGGTCCTTAGTTAAATGATCTCAAATTAAAGTGGCTTCCCTTAAATGTGTCATMATTGACATTTTTTCTACACGTTAGCGACTTTAGTGAACGTTGCTAACGTTAATTCCTGTCCGGAATTCAGCCCGCTTGACGAACCTACTGCTTACTGTATGATGAAATCGCTTTCCTTAGCTTTCCTTAGCTTTCCTTAGCTTTCCTTAGCTTTCCTTAGCTTTTGCTATCAAGCTATCTTTAGCCTAGCTTTCCCCGGCCACGTTTTCATGTGCGCGCCTTTTAAAAACCGCATCACTTTCAATGAGTTACCTATGGAAATCGGTAAATGGCTCACCCTTGATGAGTTAGCTGAGTATTTAAAACTCAGCACAAGTAACCTCTATCGAATGACACAAAAAGGCGAGATTCCCGCTTCAAAAATTGGGAATCGTTGGCGATTTGATCGTGACGAGATTGATACATGGATGAAGAGCCAAAAGCCTATCGCTGATAACCGTCATATCAATGCCGAGTAACTACTGCGAACATTGATTTATTCCTTGCGGAATATACAAAAACAAATGCTGACATTGCGTTTTTCAAGTGGGCTGCGCTCTGCATTAGATAACAAGAACTTGAGGAGAATTGACTATTGATATTTGCGTGACTACCGCACTACTCTTGGCCGCCGGCACTGGATCTCGCTTGCGCCCATTAACCCTTGATGCGCCAAAATGCCTTACTGAAGTAGGCGGAAAACCTATATTAGGTCGCTTAGTTGAAAACCTGAGGTCTCAGGGTATCAAGCGTTTGGTGGTAGTAACAGGATATTTAGATCATTGTGTCCATGAATACCTTAGAAAAAACGCGGCCGATATGGAGGTTGATTATGTTTTCAATCCCGTCTATCAGACAACTAATAATATCTACTCTCTTTGGCTGGCGAAAGAAGTGCTACAGGAGCCATTCGTATTAATTGAAAGTGATCTCATTTTTGAAAAAGCGATGCTTAAAGGGATGCTAACGCCAAACAAAATTGCTGTTTCAGAGATCCTGCCCTGGATGAACGGAACAACGGTCGATATTAACGCTCAAGCAGGTGTTAATGCTTTTCATGTTAATAAAGAAATGCATAACGAGCCCAGATACAAAACCGTTAACATCTACAGTTTATCTTTACAAAGTTGGCGGAAGGTTATAGCGCGACTAGACCGCTATATTGCTGATGAACGTGTCGGTGAATATTATGAAGCTGTATTCGCTGATATGGTGGCTGACGGCTCGCTTAAGTTCGATGCAGTTTTCTTTGAAAAAAACAAATGGTATGAAATAGATACMATTCAAGATTTACATCAGGCTGAAAAAYTATTCCAACCYGCTACTCAGGTCACCACTGCWGAACGCTGGATTGAACCATTGGCAGCAGAGCTTCAAAATATCAGGGCTAACGGAAAACCTGTCAACTTATAACGGACCTTTTTCCGATTAATATGATGCGGGTAAAAGCTACAGGCTCTTTTGAACAATAGCGATCTAACCGAAAAAATATAGCAAGTATAAAGTAGGAATTTAGGAAATGGATACTGAAGATACGACATCTAGAGAACAGCAATATGAAGAACTAGCGACCGCACATGGTGGCTATTGGCGCTACGGTTTTGTTGATCATGCTTACCTTTTTAACCTTCACTATCCGCCGGAAAGATTTTTTGATTTACTAAAAAGCCAAATACATGAATTGGTTTTGAACTATCCTGTTGCACAAAAAACATTGGCAGGATGGGTAGGTGATTTAATCGATCAACCACCCGAAAGAATAGTGGTAGGAAATGGCGCGGCTGAGCTCATTAAAATCGTCTCGGGTCATGTCGCGAAAAAACTTATCGTGCCTGTGCCCTCCTTTAACGAGTATGCCAATGCGGCGCCAGCAGGAACAGTTGTTGAATTTCCGCTTGAGTCACCGTCGTTTCAACTAGATGTCGATAAGTTTGCCGCTGAAGCGCTCCGCTCCGGATCAGATGTCGCGGTGGTAGTATCACCAAACAACCCAACATCACTATTGGTGCCAAAGGAAGATCTTATTCGCTTAGCGACCCAACTAGCAAAGCAAGACTGCATGCTAATAGTTGATGAGTCGTTTATCGATTTTGCTAACGATAGTGAGCAAGTAACCCTTGAGCGTGATATTGCATTGTATCCAAACTTGGCGATATTCAAGAGCATGAGTAAAGCTTATGGAATCTGCGGATTGCGTATCGGTTACATGCTTACTGACAACGGTGCTTTTGCAGATAAAGTTCGTTCTGGACTGCATATTTGGAACCTCAATGGCTTTGCTGAAACCTTTTTAAAAACGGCTCCTGAATACCGTGAAGAATTCAAATTAAGCTGCGATCAGGTGCGGGAAGACCGCGATCATTTTTATGAGCATCTTAGTTCGATTAAAGGTATTACTGTCTACAAGCCCGATGCAAATTATATTTTCTGCCGATTACCGGATGATGCGCCTTCTGGCCCAGACGTTGCTCGCGAACTTTTTGTTGAATACAATATATATATCAAACACTGCGAAGGTAAAAGCATGCCGGAATCTGACCGCTATCTTCGTATTGCTAGTCGTACGCAAACAGAAAACACTAACTTCATCAACGCCCTGAGTAACATATTGAAATTAGACAGCAACCCCATCTCCATCAATAAATAGAGTCATAGAAAAGCATGCCTGCAACTGAAGCCAGCATTATTGAAACAAAAAGCGACTCGACGGCGCCACCCTCAACTGTGCTTTCCTTCGCTAAGGACTTACCCAATCTCTGCTCATTAACAGGGCTGTTATGTACCGTATTTGCTATTTACTTCGCGATCATCGGTAACTTTCCTGCGGCTATGATCGGTTTACTCTGGGCGACATTCTTTGACTGGGGCGATGGCTTAATCGCCCGGCGCATGAAAAATCGAACTAAAACACAGGGAGAATTTGGTGGCCAGCTCGATTCACTAATCGATATTGTCACTTACGCGGTATTACCCGCGATTGTTTTATTAAGCTATGGTGAATTTAGTCCTTGGTTTGTTCCGGGTGCTTTTTGTATCTTAGCGGCAGCCGCATTACGATTAAGTTACTACAATGTGTTTGGCTTGACTGAAAGCTCTGCTTATCAGGGGTTAGCTATGGATAATAACGGCCTTATCCTTGCAATGCTTTTTGTTATTGARCCTTTTATGAATRCATCTGTTTTCACAACATTGCTTTATATCAGCTTAGTAGGATTAGCGATTCTAAATGTATCTCCCATCTCCACGCCTAAGCTTCTTGGCAAGTGGTATTACATTATTACCGCTTATATTGTAGTTTTGACTTTCTTTTTTGGGTGGCAATTACTAAGCGCCAATTGATTTTTCTAGGCTCAGTATTATCTCCAAGTTTTTTGGAAATAGTCTATGACTAGCTATAACCGCTTAATTACAGATGACAAAAATGAAGTCGTCAACCATCAAGATAATGCCATGGCAGATCCCAAGTTCTTGCATGCATCTCTACACACATGCTACCAGTTAGGGGCATCCACCTTATATTCCACTACCAGTTAGGGACATCCACCTTATATTCCACCTACCAAAAACACCAGACTCAACTCAAAAAAGACAACACCCTATCCATACAACCTCAAAGACGCCCCCTTACCCTTAACCCAACCCAAAGGAGATATCGGCTTATCCTGCTTTAACCGATCCTCATTCACCCTTAGCTGATACACCTCTAAAGAAGCAACACTACCCGCAGCATCAAAGAAATACTTCTGAAAGTGACAAACCGAGTCTATCCAACTCACCTCCTGAATTCCTAACCGATTTAAAATCGACGGTAACTCCCCTTCGATGGCRCCCCGCTTGTCCTTACGCACCGCCCTACCKGTCCAATCTACCAGCTTAAAATAGTCCTGCTGAGTAAAGGGCAAGCCTTTTGRTAGCGGCGCATGGCAGCTTCCATTTAAYGGCTTAAGCTTCGCCTTCCCACCCTTACCAATGCCCTTACCTTCATCACAATTCTTATAGGCTTTAATCAGCTTCTTTTGCACTTTGTTTGGCTTAGCGACTCGCTTAGCATGCACATACAATCGCTCTTGAATCGACGTAAAATCCGACTCCTCAGGGCTWGCAGCCATAGTTGCCCGTATTGRATTCAAAYMSACGTACGCCATGCAAGACAGAACCGCCTTCTCATCCAGCAAGGCTTGGCTCTTAAACCGCCCTTCCCAAAACCGTCCCGTACAGCCTTCTTCTTTGTTCGCCATTCGGGCGATGTATTCATTTAAACAACGCATGAACCAGGAAATATTTGCTAAGTTTGCGCGCCAATCTTCAATTTTCTCCCTGTGAATAGCCAGATCAACTTTACTCTTAGAAAGCTTCATTAAGTTTTTTTGGCTTTTAGCCGCTACAGGAAATAACCTTCCCCAACGCGCTATAACTTCGTCCTCAGACCACGCATTAACCTCGTCCTGATTAATAAAAAGAACTAAATGGTAATGATTACTCATAATTGCATAAGCGCATATATCGATAGAAAACACAGACGCTAGAAACTTACTTCGATCGACTAGCCAGGCTTTACGGTGATCAAAGTTTTGATTGGTTTGAAAATCGTCACCACAGAGATACGCACGGCGAACACAACGGGAAATACAGTGATAGAAAGGCGTATCTTCCACTGCGATCAGCTCTTTACGGGCACGGGTCATTATAAAATCATCCTTAATTTTATATCTTGATTACTTTTTGTTCAAATTATTGCTTGTATATTGAACTTAGATTAGGTGCTTGGCTAAATGATGTCAAATTAAAGGTCGCCGTAAAGCCCTGATAAACATACGTAATTTTCGATAACTCGAGAGAAATCAATCCCAGTTCAAGCACAGTTAATCCGTTTATTTATTAGGCCTCCGGCACAGATCCGTACGTGCGCTACTAACGCATACGGCTCCTACATTGAGTCAAACGTAAAAGCGTTGGTTTGGATACGGGTGAGTATTCTTTACACTCGGGATGTACCTTTTAACTAGCCATCGGAATTTGTACCAGTTCAGTTTCTTCGCTTTATGACTTCTTCTTCGCAAAGATTTAAACCAAGTTCGGCAAACCTCTGCCCGGAAGCATTCGAGCGATTGACGATTTCCTGGTACTCCGTAGTAATTATAATACCCCCATACTACCGATCTAAGCCACGCCCCCTGTATATGAACGTTAAGGCTTCGACACCTCGCGATTTCAATTTTCAGTTTATTGAGTGAAGCGATTTGTTTCTTGTTAATCGTTTTCCGAAGGACAGTGTACTTACTGTCGATTCTTCTCTTTGCACAGATATGGGTAAAGCCAAGAAAACTAAATGTTTCCGGCTTTCCTTCATTTCGTGCGCTGCGATTACTTTCTGCAAATCGACCAAACTCGATCAGGCGTGTTTTCTTTTCGTGTAAAGATAATCCAAATTTCTCCAGCCGCCTTTGAAGCAATACACGGAAGGCTCTGGCATCCGATTGATACTGGAAACAGTACACACTGTCATCCGCATACCGAATTACGTACAGCTCTCCTCGTGCATACTTCTTTCGCCACTGGTGAACCCATAGATCAAGAACGTAATGCAAATATATGTTCGCATACAGCGGTGAGATCACCGACCCTTGTGGCGTTCCTTCCACGGTTCTTGACCATTGCCCCTCTTCACTTACGCCTGCTTTCAAGAACCTCTCTGTCAGCCGTAAGACCCTACGATCTTTAATCCGATGCTGTATAAACTCTAATAGCCATTCATGCGAGAGGGCATCGAAGAATCCTTTTATATCCGCATCGAGTACCCAGCTGACTTTCTTCTGCGTAAGCGCTACATAAACTGCATCGAGCGCATTGTGCTGGCTTCGTTTTGGGCGAAACCCGTAACTGAAGCCGAGAAAGTCTTCTTCATAAACGTTTTCCATAATCCATAGCAGCGCTTGCTGAACGACTTTGTCTTCCACTGCCGCCATTCCTACCGGTCGTTGTTTACCGTCAGGCTTAGGAATCCAGATTCGTTTTGAAGGTTGGGGTTTGTACTGTTCCGTGTGAAGCTTTTTGTGCAAGACATTAAGCTTGCGCTCAAGTCCTTCGCCATAGGCTTCCCACGTCACATCATCCACTCCACTCGCGGCCTTTTTCTTCAGGTTGAAATAAGCCGCCCGAAGTAGGTCTAGGGTAAGATGACTGTACAGGTTATTAAATTGTAGGTGGGCATTCTGCTTCGCTGCTTTTCGTATCCTGATCAACCCTCTATCTGTTTGCCCCATGCTCTGAGTCATGGTCACAGGAGGTTTTGCAGAATTTCTCTTTGTCCAGACACTTCGCTCCACAGGCTCCGCTGCATTTTTTACCATGGTTTGTTCGCCTGCTTCTTCACTACTATTATCTGGTCCGACTTCCTGAAACTTAATAGAGCTTATGCTATTCGCTTTTCTCTATTTTAATCGATATGAACCATATCGATTACTTTCAGGACCTCCCGAGTTCCGCATAAAAGACATCTATACATGCATCAGGTCTACGACTCCGAAGAACTAGTTTAGTCACTCGCGTTATCATGACTAAACCATATTGCTTTCCCCCTCACCCAACAAGGTCAGCGTTCTTAAGTTTGATTTCGGAGCTCAATACTGAGCCTGCATATTCCCCTGTCAACGCTTAACCGCTACCCTCGCGAGCAGCTGCCCATGACTCGGGGCTCTAGCGGGTCGCTAGCCCTTACTAGATAGAGGAATTGCGCCTCCACTCTTCTACCGATTTAGCTCGGCGCACAGGCTGTCCTTAAGCGGTTATGGAACACGACAAGTTTTTTAGTACAGAAGATCTTTCCGATAGTTTGCAGAGTGGGCGTATTATGTATTTCTATTGTCAGCGCTCAATTCGCCAAGAAGTTGATAGAGACTTCCCAAATTATCTGCAGCTTTGTCATATAATTCCTTCGCTTCTTTTTCTTCAAGGATTACAGGGTGTTCACCCAGAGCATTCTGTAGACTTTCCAATTGAATAAATGCCCTATCTAAAGCCTCATGATAAGAGTAACTATCTAGTTTGGTCATTATCTTATCCTTCTATTTATTTTCCGATGACTGTGTAACACATAACGCTTCCAACAGCAGCGATTCAGCACTATTTTGGGACAGCCACTTAGTATGTCGATACATTCTCTCAACGCGAAACATTTAAATGGATGTCCTTAACTTTGTTAGACTCGATACAGGAGACTGGCTTGGCCTTTCCCGACAGGGTCTTCCACCCAGCAAGAAGCTCTAAGCTTCGCTTGTCGCACTAACTATTTGCTCATAAGCCGCAGGTCTTTTGCAGGGATTTGTTACGGCTGGAGTTCATCTGGTCTTAGTAACTGGCGACAATTCTTTACAGCCAAGATTAGCATCTCGTCTTCTTTTATTTTATAAATGATTCGGTAATTTCCTTTCGTTATTTCCCGAATTTCCGGCCTTTTAATCTCTGAA